>JBATZM010000048.1:0-7216 GCA_049674665.1 Terriglobales bacterium | reverse complement strand
TTCCTGCAGTGCGGACTTGAAATCCATCACCGGGATGGCGCTCGTCTCCAGGTTCATATGGGCCAGTTCCGGTTCCACAATTACGCGCTCGATAAAGTCTCGAGCCACCGGCCATCCGCCGTCGAGGTACAGCGCAGCCAGGATTGCCTCCAGTGCGTCCACCAGCAGGCTTGCCTTGTTGCGTCCACCGCTTTTTTCTTCGCCGCGGCCGAGGCGCATGTATTCACCAATCTGCAACTGCTCGGCAATTCGCAGCAGATGACGCTGCCCTACCAAATGCGCGCGGAGCTTTGAAAGTTGTCCTTCCTGAAATTCGGGGAAGCGATGGAAGAGCGTCTCACTGGTAGCGAGGCCGAGGAGAGCGTCTCCAAGGAACTCGAGCATTTCGTTATCGCCAATGGACGAACCGCCGCCAGGCAAACCGCTACCCATGCCGAGCGCCTCTACCTCGCGCGCCTGCGAGCTGTGAGTAAGCGCCTGTTCGAGAAGTTCCAGGCGCTGGAAGTGGTGACCCAGGCTTTCTTCCAGTACCACAATTTCGCGTGATTTAATTACCAAGTCGGGCCTCATCATGATTACTGTGGCCCCAAAGATCCTGTGGCCCGAATTTTTGGTAGAGACGCGGCCGGCCGCGTCTCCTTGCCCGTCTCATCTCTACGGCAGACGAAAAGAGTGGAGGTCAATTCTTTGGCGGTGTCTGCGGTTGAGCTGCTGGGGCAGTCCCTCCGGTGAGCTGTTGCAAGCGGTCGCGCTCACGACGCGCCGGGGTGCCAATTGTGGTGTTGTCTTGCGTCATTTCGACGGCCTTGTTGGCCATCTTGAGCGCCTCTGGATATTTCTGCTGCTTATCGAGCGTCAACGCCAGGCGCAAGACAACCACCGGATCAGGTTGGCTGGGATACGCGTCGATGGACTTCTGCAGATTTTCCTGTGCTGTCGGGTAATCGTCTTTCTTGAACGCAATGGTGCCCATAATCGAATATGCGTTTGAGCGCAGAAGAGCCTTGTAAGCGTCAATCTTGTCCTGTGGCGTGCCTGCTGGCACTTGCACATCGGTGTCGACGGTTTGAGTGGACTTCTGCGCCATGGAGACCGCTTCGCTGTAACGTTGATCTTTGTCGATATCGGAGTCGCGCGTCCTCTCCGCAATCACCTCGGCGACGGTGACCAGAGCTTCGGGATCATCCGCGTCCAAACTGAGCACTTTCCGGCCCATGGCCTCGGTCTTCTCGCCATTGTTGGCATTCTGGTAGAGTCGCATCGCATTCTTATAGAGCAGTATGCGGAGTTCGCTGTCCGGAAATTTTGTAGCAAAATCGTCCGCTGCCTTTTCCAGTCCAGCCGCATCGGTGCTGGCTGCTGCCGCTTTGTAGGCGTCGAACTCCGGCTGGGTCTTGGCTTGTGGTGGACGCTTCGCTGGTGGCGCTGTCGTCGTGCTTGGCGCAGCGCCCGCTGCTGGTGCAGTCTGAGCCGTGGCTGGCGGAGTCTGTTGTGCCGGTTGCCCGGCGTTCTGGGCTTCGGCCCAAACTGCGACGCTAAGGATCGCTAGAATGACTGCTGCTCGCTTCATGCTGTCTCCCATGGTGCAAAATTTCAAATCCAAAATTTAATCACGTAGCATTTAATCAGGTAGTACAAACGCCCTCGGCAGTGCGATGAGTGCAGCTCGCCAGGGTTTCGAATCAAATTTCAATCCAGATTTCGATTCCAAGTTTTCTCTCAGGGCATCACTTCAGAGATACCTCAGCCCTTCGAAATGAAAACCTGGAACCTGTCTTACTCCGGCTGCTTCGCCACCGGAGGCTCGTACGGCTTATCCAGCCCTCGTTGCGCCGCCAGCTTTGCTTCCGGAATCGCTTCCGCCGCCGTCAGTGCTGCGCGATACTGATCTACGGCGGCGGGCCGATCTTCTTGTAAATCAAAAATACGCCCCAGATAAATGTGGGACCATGCGATCACCTTGGGCTCTCGCGCGGTCTCGAGTGCTTTTTCAAAGTAGCTGCGCGCCCCGTCAATGTCTCGATTCGCGGTGGCAACTTGCGCCAAAATAAAGAGCGCGCGTCCCGGTTCTTCCTGCCCATCAAGCGCCTGCTGTGCCAGTTTCTTCGCACCTTCCAGATCGCCAGCCGCCAGTCGCCGCTCCGCCTTCAGCACAACATTGCCGCCCTGGGGATGCGCCATGCGAAGAAGTTCCGGTGTCGCCACGCTCGCGAATTGAATCTGCGCGGCCCGCTTCATCTCTTGCTTTACGTCAATCCGACCGACTAAGTCCGGATAAGCATCCCGCATTCCCACCGGACCTTTATCGAACTTGCCCATGGCGTCATAAAAATAACGCGTCAGAACATAACCTTCCTTGTCGTCCTGGTCGATAGCCTGCTCCCGCTCTGACTCCGGAATCTTCGTCATGCGCTCTTCAATCGCGCGCACCAGGCATTCCGTCACCAGAAGTGAAATGTTGTTTTTGAAGACTTCATCCATGGGAGCGTCCTTGACGGATTCGAGCAATGGTTCCAATCGCCCAAACGAACCGCCATTCTTCAGTGCCAGCGGATCCAGTAAGTAATGCAGGTAAGTATGCCGAATTTGTTGCAACTTAATTGCCGTACCCGAGGTCGGTGAAATCACAATGTAATAATCCGACGCGTAGTTGCGAGCATTGGTTTGGCCAGGCGCGCCCATCGCATCCAAATACACAGTGAACAGCCGCCCCAGATAGCCTGCCGACGGCATCTTCAGATAAATCTCGGTGTCGAACGTCAGCTTCGCCAGCGGCTCATGATAGACCTCGGTCAATTCCGTATAGCGCTCGCGGTGTCGTTGCCAGATGGCATGCAAGCCGATCTTTTCGTAGAAAGCCTTCATGGGTGGCACAAAATCCAGCACTACTTCGGCATCGGGAGGTAGTTCCGCGGGCTTCACCTTCAGGGTAAAAGTCGGAGGCTCCTCGAGATAGAGAGCCAGTGACACAAATTCAGACAGGTCGCGCGAGGGGTCTCCGATCTGATGCCGGCGGTAGAGAGTGCACATCGAAGTGACCACATCCTGACTACCGGCGGTATTCTCAATGGCCTTGGCAACTTCCGACCGGATCTGCTCGCGCAGCGGATCGGAAACACTCAGCTCCTGGTCATAGCCGCACGTATTGATGGCGGTCAGAACCGTAAAAAGCGTCTCGCTCGTCTCTAAAGAAACACTCGGCTGATTCTGCGCCAGCCCAGGCCCTGCAAGCAATACGATCGCCATGCCCACAGCCAAGGCTAATCGAATCCGCAGTCGCGGGAAGTCGCGTTGAACATCAGGCATAGAGATCAGGCATAGATGGAATGAGCCATCCAGTAGTGTACGAACTGGTCAATTCGCGGTCAAACCGGGAAGTGCGGAAATAGGGAAAACAAAGGCAGATTTAAGCAACGAGGAGTTTGAAGCAACTTCGCTCACGTGAGAACAGCGTTTATAGGCGCTACCCCTTAACGCTTATCTTCGAAAAAGACAGCACGGCTGTTCCCGCCGTTGGCCGGCCCATCAGAAGTGCGGGATGGAACGTCGTGAAAATCAGAAGGTTCTTCAACTGCGGTAGAACCGCCTTGGCATCATCCGGCTGCGACAGGATGCGATAATCCTCGACCCGGCCGTTGGCATCCACGTAGGCTTCGACTACCACCGCGTCATCCCCCATATTGCCAAGCGACGTTTCAAACGCCGATTGTTCGAGCTGAGGCCCGGTGTAAAGCATCAATGGAACGTCTCCGCTGCTGGCCTGCAATTCGGCCGGTAACGCAAAGAAGCCCAGCAGCAGGCCGAAAAACAATATGGCACTAACAATCCCCGCTGTAGCCGGAACCATGAAAGCATGGAACGCATTTTCCAGCCGCACCAGCAACCCTTCAAACCGCGGGCGCCGCGTCTGTGCCGCCTCGCGCGAAATCGCGAGCCGTAACTTCAACGCCAGATCTGCCGGAGCTTTCTTTCGTCCCACACTGGAAAGTAACTGCTGCGTGCGCTGCACAGCGGCATATTCTTCCGCACATCCCGTGCACTGTTCCACATGACGCGTGAGCGCGCGCATCTCGGAACCACTGACCTGGCCGTCGAGATACGGCGAGAACAATCTCCTGATCTCAGCGCACTTCATGGTGTCACCTCAACCTCTCTACTACCACGCGAACCTTCTCGAGAAACTTTTCTCCTCTGCTCGTCAGCAGGGGCAAGTAGCCCCAACTCCGGACCCACATCCCGAACATATCCTGTTAACTTCTTGCGCAGTGCGTCTCGCCCCCGCGTGATGCGTGACTTCACTGTTCCCAGCGAAATCACCAAAACTTCGGCAATCTCCTCGTAAGACATTTCTTCCAGATCGCGCAGGATCAACGCTGTTCGATAAGGCTCCGGTACTTGTTGCAAAGCCTGCTCTACCGCCACGCGCACTTCACCATGCGCGAACTTTTCAAATGGAGACTCACCCGGATCGACCAGTCGCTCTTCTCCGGAAAATTCACAGTCACCCGCCCCGATCGGATCAATAGGTGTTTCTTGCGCCTTGTGCCGGAACCACCAGCGCCGCCGATTTGCCGCCTCGTGTAAAGCGATGCGGTAAATCCAGGTCTTAAGGCTGGATTCTCCGTGGAAATGTTTCATTCCACGGAAGACCTTCAGAAATACTTCTTGCGTAGTGTCCGCCGCATCCGATGGATCGTTCACGATGCGATAGATAAGCCCATAGATCGGCTGATGAAATTGGCCGATCAACCAAGAGTAGGCCTCTTCCGAGCCCGCCTTTAGTTCGGCAATGACGGCGGATTCCGCGGTTCGGGCCCCGATAGCGCTGGCAAGATCGCCCAATGTAGTAGCTCCCGCCATGGCGGCGTTACCCTCAATTATAGAGTCACTGTAGCCCAAGGCGGGAATATAAAAATTTCCAACCGAGCTACTCCGGACGACCTTCCCGCTTAATAACTTAGACTCCGAAGCGACCCGTAGAGTTCCAACAGTAAGTCCTGCATTTGCAACCAAAATACTTGGCGGAAAGACGCGTCCTTCCCCCCGTCCACACTGAGCGCAGCCCCATTTTTGCGTCGTCGAACCTCGATATTTTTTCACAAATATTTTCCGCTGAGCGGAGTTTCAGGACAAACCGGTGCCTAGTGAAAAGAACGGAGTATCTCTGCAGCCACCAACCCCAACCGCAAGGTCTTTCATCTTGACCGCCAGCTTGTATCGGAGGACAATTCCACCGTTCTCAACTGACTCAACCGTCTCGAGTCGGTGACTGAACTGGGCCTTTAGATCATCCTCACGTGCAACGAAAGGACCCCTATGAAAAGAGCTTACTTCGTCTGCCTGTTTTGCCTTATGACCAGCACATTCTTGCTGGCTCAGTTGAATCCTGTGTCGCTCGTTGATTCTGTTCCGAAGGTAGTGTCTCCATTGGGCGCGTCGCAGGCTAACCTGAAAGATCAAGCCAAGCTTCTCGACGGTAATCGACCTGATGGCTTCGAAACAAACCAAGGGAAGACCGATGTGCAGGTAGCTTTTCTGTCTCCGCACCTCGGCGGCACGATTGGGACCGGCAAATCGGAGCCCCAGTTTGACAGATCATGCCGTACCACGACCAAGGCGCTCGTCTATGGCAACCCGTACGTGACCCAGACTGTGACGATCTGGGGGGTCGTGAATATGCTCGAAAACTGCGACGATCAATATTTCAATCCTTATTTTTGTACTGGGACGGTTGCCTTCTACGAATACCTGAGCGGCAACAAGAATTTCCTCGGAACGGGTTCGCCGGCAAACGGAGACGGCTGCACGCAAACATTCGGCACCAGCTCCCTGACCGCTGGCAACCACGTCATTGTGGCGGAGTTCGAAGGGAATGAAGACTATTCTAGAAGTTCTGGGAACGTCACAATAGAAATAGCTAAGTGGCCGATAACGACAACAATAACTTCATCTCCGAATCCTTCCGGCTACGGACAAGACGTGACCTTCACTGTGACTGCCGCTGGGGGCGTGGAGGACCCGCTGACCGGCAAAATAAGGATCAGCAATGGAACTGTCCCGTTTGGAACAGCAACATTGGATGGCAATGGAATGGCCACTTTCACCGTTAAGAACCTACCTGTAGGCACCGACGCGATTACGGCCGAATATCTTGGTGACAGCCTGTCCGCTAAAAGCACGTCCGCGGTTCTGAACCAGGTTGTGACTCTGGGCTCACAGTAAGATCGCGAGCAAATATCTCATGAAGCGTCCCGTCCAAGCTTCGCTTGGGCGGCGGGATTTTTTGTTGACTGCATCACTTCGTCGGGGCAGCACTCGGTGGAGTATTCGTCGTTGGCGCTGGCGTTGTCGCCGGTGGCTTCGGTTTTGTCGCTTTCTTCTTCGCCGGCTTCTTCGCGGGCTCGGTGTCATCCACCACAATTTTCTTTGGTGGCGGAGGTGGCGCGGCCGACAGCGTCTTGATCTGTGCGCGCAGCCGCGTTAACTCATCTTCTTTACTGGCCGCCAGTTTCTGCATGCGCTCGCCAAACGCGCGCCGAGCGTTCTCGAGTCCGGTCATGTCGTTGCTGAGGTTTTGAAATTCCTCTTTGGATCCGAAGGCTCCCGCCGATTCCACCACCGAACCAAACACGTCGTACAACGCGTCAAGATTGCGGTACAGCTTGAAACTCACGGCTACGTCTTCCGGCGCATTGTTCAGTTCGGTAATGATCGCCGGCAGTGCCGATTGCAGGTTGCGCTGGATGGACTGCACATTCGACAGCGTCTCCTGTTTGGTGGAAGCGCCGGTCTTCCACTTTTCGATGCGCGTGTTTCCAAGATCCGTTTGCATGCCCTGCGCCGTCTTCTGCAATTGCGTCAGGATGCCATTCAATTCACTGACCGAAGCATAAGCCACCGGCTGTTGTTGCCCGGACGAAGATGACGCGCCTTGCGCGCAAGCCGTTGCGACTGGAAGCACAACGATAACGATAGAGGTGAGAAGGAAAAGTGATCGACCCAGAATGTTCCGAGATGTCAACATGGGGCTCCGAATTGTGTCCTTGTGTTTAGTCAACCATATCCTAGTTGACAAGGACTCTCCGAGTCGAGTTTGACGCCACAGCAAACCTAAGCGAGAATTGAGAGATACCAGTGGGCCTGTGGCGCAGCTGGGAGCGCGCTTCCATGGCATGGAAGAGGTCGTCGGTTCGATCCCGACCAGGTCCACCAACAT
>JBATZM010000047.1:0-7324 GCA_049674665.1 Terriglobales bacterium | reverse complement strand
CGGCCTGATCCCACCACGTTAAGGCCACGCCCGGATTCGCCAGCATGTTTCGCAATCGCCACCCCATCGCCAGCTCCGCGTCCGCCAAGTGCGCTACGATCTCGGCGATTGACCACTTTTCAGGTGCAGGACGCCGGATCAACTCCTCGGGCGCGACATCGCGCAGACGCCGATCGAGTTGCGATGGGGTAGCTTGTTGGACACCGATGGGCTCCTCATCGCCAAGATAGCTTAGGACTCGAGTTCGGTATGCTTCGAACGTCTCTGCCATTGGTTCTCCCGTTAGACTGCGTATGCGGCCGAACATCTCGTGGAGTAGATCGAGCCATCCTGGTTCGCAATCATACGGGTGTGATGACGTAACACAAACACCGCGACCTCACTGCGCTCCGCTACAACGCCGCGCTGTTTCAAAATGTTATCGTCCATGAACGACCCGTAGAAAAGGTCGCCACCCTTCGGTCGCGCATCATGGCTCCTTAGATTTGGTCCAATGCAGTCTTAGTTTCCCCCTGCGGCCGTCGTTCGTCAAACGTCGATTCGTCATTGTTACGATGAACGGCGCTCATGCTTTCGCTCCGCGCCGTCGCTTTCTGTCGTTGCGGTGAATACTCCCCAGTTCATGCCGGGCATTCTCCGGTGGGGCGAATTTCGCGAGCAATTCAACGAAGGCTTGGACGCAGGGATTGTGCCGGCTAGCGTCGGCGAGGGAGTCCCTTTGCCGAGGCCTCAGATCCAGGTGGTTCACGGAACGGTTCCACAGAAATGCGCTCGTAACACACTTCGAGCACGGTCAGGTATTCTGTACCGCCCGGCAATTGAAGGACTACGCTGTCACCCGCTGCCGACTTCATCAACGCGCGCCCCAGAGGTGACACCCAACTGATGTGGTTGCGGTTGAGATCGATTTCGTCGGTGCCAACGATGCTCACCACTCGCGATACTCCCGCGGCATTGGCATAGCGCACGGTCGCTCCGAAGAATGCCCTCGCCGCCGCCTGCCCCGCTCTCGGAGCTTCCGGGTCCACCACTTCCGCGGCTTCGATTCGCTTCGTGAGAAAGCGAATCCGCCCATCGATCTGCCGCAGCCGCCGCTTGCCATACTGATAGTCGGCGTTTTCACTGCGATCGCCGTTGCTGGCAGCCCACGCCACCACCTCCACCACGGCCGGACGTTCCCTGGTGAGCAGAAACCGGTGCTCATCTTTCAGGCGCTGCAGTCCGCTCCGCGTTATGTAGTTCTTGACTGGCGTCGCGGGCTCGTCGGATTTTGGTTGTCTCGTAAACCCTTTTCGCATCTCCTAGTCTTTCCAGCACGAATCCAGTCTGAATCGATTCCAGAAACTCCTGGATCACGAGCAAGCGCGAAGTCCCCCCCAAGAAGAAGGATTGCCGACTAATCGGGAGTTGGCTCGCGTTGCACCACAACCAAAAACATCACGGGGTTCAATGGGTGCTATAGCGATGTTACGACAGTTCACTGCATCGAAACAGGGCAGCTTTGCTCCGACACTTGTGGCGGCGGTCCCTGTTGATCGGTTGCGTCGGCGGAGGCGCAACGGATGACCCGATAATGATCACCGTCGAAGCTCCACATGACGAGATCCACACGGTGATTACCCGTTGCCGTCACTACATCAAAGTAGTGATGCTCATGAGACGGCAAGATTAAATAGCCCCATCCGAAATCCTCAATTAGAACCTTGCCCGAGGTCTGGATGACCCATATCGGACATCCCGCGGTCCTGCAATCAAGACTTGGGCCTCGCAATATGACCGCGGTGCGGCCATCCGTGGTGATCTTCACCTTTGCAAGAAACACGCTCTCTGGAGCATCGCAGCTTTGGATGTTTGCCCCCTGACAACCTTTTCCGTTTGCTAGGCTATTGAGGGCGGCACGCACTAGTTTCAGCTCAGCCGTTGACAGTCCTGCTTTTTCAAGCGGTTCGCCCGAGCCGGACTTAATATCCCTTAAGCTCGGCCATCTCACCGCGGGGTTTGCCTGCACTGCGCCACAGCATAGTATCGCGACCCCGAGAATGGCCAGCGCTATTGTTACTGGTCTCATACGCCTCGCGCTTCAATACTTGGAATCATAGTTGATGAAGACAGGCGATGTCACAAGCGTGCGCTTTTCGTTCGCCTTTTTCGGGGGTTTTGAGCGTTATCGGAATTCAACATCAGGCAGCTTCGGTTTGCCGACTATTCGGGGGTTGGCTCGCGTTGCACCACAACCAAAAACACAACACCGACAATGGTAAACATTCGGAATGCCTCTTCCTGCCCATTCCACATTTTCGACTGCCACATCAGAAACCATTCGCCCCCGACATCGAGGAATGCCACCAACCACATCAGCAGGCTCGTCGTCAGCGCAATCATGGTGACGTCCAGTGCAGCGGCGAATTGCGCCCTGTCCGCACGATACGATTTCAGCAACCGAACACCAGCCCACCAGCATAGAAGCATGGTGACTCATTCCCAGGCGATGATGCCGATGTAGAAGACCGTATGTACTAGCGGCGCATTGACGGCGCGCCACATGAGGTGGTTCCCCGGAAGGGTTGAGTCCATCATCAGGACGTGGTGGACAAACTCGTAGTTGGAGCCGTAATCCGTGATGTTGTTTAGAACGAGAATCGTGTAGAAAAGTGCGATTGCAAAAACGAGAACCGCTTTGGAAACGCGAAGCGCCATTACATGCCGCATAGGTTGTCGCACGCGGGAATTATATCTCTCGGTGACTCACAGCGAACTTTCTTGGAGTACGCACACGTTCTGATTAACGGTCAAACCTTCAATAATCCAAAGTGCCAGCATTGGCAGGCAAGTTTCTGGCCGGGCTACACTGGAAGAGGCAGAACGTGTCAGGCATGAGCGGAAACCATCGGAGCGATTTACGGGAGCCTTTTTGAGGATTACTTCCGGATTGCCGACCATTTGAGAGTTGTGCCGTAGCCGCCCACCTTGACACTCTAGTGGAAGCGCTATATCGTCCCCTAGAATGTCTACTAAAGAACAGAAAAAACGCATCGAATTGCTGCAAGGCACGTTGGATCTTCTAATTCTGCGCACGCTGCTGCTCGGGCCGACGCACGGCCATGCCATCGCGAAAGCAATCGAGTTCAGATCAGACGATGTTTTACAGGTGGAACAGGGGTCGCTCTATCCCGCGCTGCACCGGCTCATCAAGAGGAGATGGATCTCGGTCAAGGAAGGCACGTCTGAAAACAATCGGCGTGCGAAGTTTTACGGACTAACGGCGAAAGGCAGGCGGCAACTGGTGGTCGAGACCAGCAAATGGGACAAGCTGGCGGCAGCGATCGCACGGATTCTCCGGCAGGCTGAACCAGGCGCTCAGCAGGAGAGCAAACCATGAATCGCCGCAAGCGCATGCTTAACGATCTAGACCAGGACATTCGAGACCATATCGAGGTGCAGACTCAGGACAACATCGCACGCGGCATGTCACCGGAGGAAGCGCATTATGCGGCCTTGCGTAAGTTCGGCAATGTGGCCCGCGTCCAAGAAGAGACGCGCGCGGTGTGGAGTTCCGGTTGGCTCGAGCAATTCCTGCAGGACATTCGCCTCGGCTTCCGCATGTTGCCCAAGTCGCCAGGCTTTACGGCTGTCGCCATCCTCACCCTTGCTCTCGGCATCGGTGCAAACACCGCGATATTCAGTGTGATCAATGGAGTGCTGCTCAACCCGCTTCCCTACAAGAATCCGAAGCAGCTCGTCGTCATCAAGGAACACGATTCGCTCCCGAACGTGATGGATATCCAGAGACAGACGCGCGCATTCTCGCAGGGCGGTGGAATCAACGTCGAGAAGATGGACTACATAGGCGCAACCGAACCTGTGCAAGTCCGTGTCGGGCTCATCAATGCGGGGTTTCTCGAAACGCTAGGCGTGCAGCCGATGCTGGGCCGGATCATTTCGTCCGGAGAAGATGTGCAAGGCGGGCCGCGTCTCGCAATGGTCAGCAACCATTTCTGGCAAAACTACCTTGGCAGCGATCCACATGCGGCGGGCAACACGATTCAACTGGGCGGAAACTCTTATACGGTGATCGGCGTAATGCCCGCAAGTTTTGCTCTGCCAGCGGAGCATGCCGACGTTTTCGTTTCACTCATGGTCCGCGACCCGGGGGCGGGTGCTGAGCGCGATTTGCACTTTATGCACACCTACTGGCGATTGAAGGCGGGCGTCACGCTCGCGCAGGCGCAGGCCGATATGACCGCGATCGACCGCCGGCTCGCGGAGCAATATCCGGCCGAAGAAAAGGAACGGAAGAGCCAATTAGTTCCGCTGCATGAATGGCTGGTAGGAGATGTGCGGTCGGCACTGCTGGTGCTCTTCGGAGCTGTAGGCCTGGTGCTGCTGATTGCGTGCGCGAATTTCGCGAGCTTGCTGATGATGCGCGCGGTTGCGGTGCGCCAGGAATTGGTGATCCGGGCGGCGCTGGGCGCGGGACGCGGCCGGCTCGTCCGGAAAACGCTGACAGAGAGCTTACTGTTGTCGGTCTTCGGCGGTGCGGCTGGACTACTGTTCGCGAAGTGGGGTACGAGCCTGCTCCTGGCTTTGAGGCCGGAGGATCTGGCGCGGCTGAGCGGGATTCACATGGATACACGGGTGCTGCTTTTCGTCCTTGTGATCTCGGTGCTGACCGGTATCGTGTTCGGAATGGCGCCGGCATGGATTGCGGTCCGCTCGGACGTTGCCGAGGCTCTGAAAAAGAGCGGGCGGAGCACAACTGCGAGCACGATGGGGCATAACATACGGAAAATTCTGGTCACATCGGAACTGGCGGTTGCCTTGGTGCTGTTAGTGGGAGCCGGTTTGTTGATCAAAGGATTCTCACGGTTGCGCTCGATGAACCCCGGTTTCAATTCCGCGAACGTAATGACGATGTATCTCCAATTGCCCACGACGCGATACGGCGAAATCCCCAAACAGACCCAGTTTCGCCGCGAGTTGCTTACCCGCTTGAATTCTCTCCCCGGCGTGCAGGCAGCGATGGTGACTGATATACCGCTCGGCGGGAATTATGTGGGCCACCGCTTCGTCATCGACGGACGCCCTCCTGTGGCCGTGGGGGGCGAGCCCCAGGTACAAACTCTTTCGGTGATGGGTGATTACTTCCACGTGATGCAGATTCCCTTGCGCGTGGGTCGCGACTTCACCCCCTTGGACCGCGAAGAGCAACCACTGGTGGCAGTTGTAAACGAAGAAATGGTGCGGGAATTTCTGCCGCACGAAAACCCAATCGGCGTGCGCATCCGCTGGGCGGGCGACACTGGGCCACCACAATGGATGACCGTCATCGGCGTAGTGGCCGACGTAAAACATTCAGGATTGAATCAACCGACGGATCCCGCTGTATATACCCCTTTTTCGCAGTCCGACGAAGCCTGGAGAAGATTTATGACGCTCGCCATCCGGGCTCGGGATACGTCTCCTGGGCTGGTTGAAGAAGTGAAGAAGCAGATATGGAGCGTGGACAGCCAGATTCCGGTGAGCGACGTGCATACCATGGACGAGCTCATAGCTGTGTCGCTTGCGCAGCAGCGCTTCAACATGCTGCTCCTCGGACTCTTTGCCGTGCTCGCGTTGATCCTGGCGGCGGTGGGAATTTACGGCGCGATGGCCTATGCCGTGAGCCAGCGAACACATGAAATCGGCATACGGACAGCGCTGGGAGCGCAGCGACGTGACGTGTTGCGGCTTGTTATGAAAGATGGAACAAAAATCGCGCTCTTCGGCATCGCCTTGGGGATTGCAGGAGCGCTTGCGCTGACTCGCCTGATGGCCAGTCTGCTTTTTGAGGTGAAACCGACAGACCCCGCGACATTCGCGGATGTCGCAATCCTGCTCGCACTCGTCGCGCTCGCGGCTTGCTACATCCCGGCGCGCCGCGCAATGCGAGTGGATCCTATGGTCGCTTTGAGATACGAGTAGTCCTTCGCCTAAGTGACTGGCAATCCTTCCTTAGAACAAGCTTGCATAAACGTGTAGGGACTTCTGAAGCCCTCAGCCACACACATGTAGGCGCGCACCTCCGCAAGTCTGATTTGTGGACATTACTGGCGATTGTTTTCGAGTGACGGGCAACCCTTCAATAATCCAAAGTGCCGGCGTTGGCCGGCAATTTTCTAGTCGGGCTACACTGGAAGAGGCACAGTGCCGCGACCTGCTCCTTCAAAATGATCTCTTTCTCAAACATCAATAAGCAGTATGGCAAGCAGTTGCTGTTCGTGGATGCTTCGTTTCAGTTGAATCCTGGCGAGAAAGTTGGGCTGGTCGGTCCTAATGGGGCGGGCAAGACGACACTATTCCGTATGGTGGTCGGCGAGGAAACTCCCGACGATGGCTCGGTCTCAGTTCCTAAGAAGATGACGATCGGCTACTTTCGCCAGGACGTTGAGGAAATGCAGGGCCGTTCGGTCTTGGATGAAGCCATCGCAGGCAGCGGACGCGTCGGCGATCTGCACCACGAACTCGAAGCCTTGCAGCGGGAAATGTCCGACCCTGACAAGGTTGATGAAATGGACCGCATCCTTGATCGCTTCGGTCACGTGCAGGAGGAGTACGAACATCTAGGCGGTTACGCGCTCGAATCGAAAGCCCGTGAAGTGCTTCATGGTCTGGGGTTCCATGGTCCGACATTCAAGGATGATCAGATCGACGGCGACGTGGGCGCTCTCTCGGGCGGATGGAAGATGCGGGTTGCGCTGGCACGGGTCCTGCTCGGAATGCCGGATGTATTGCTGATGGACGAACCGACGAACCATCTCGACATCGAATCCATCATCTGGCTCGAACAGTTTCTTAAGTCATTTCCTGGCGCGCTGCTGATGACTTCGCACGATCGCGAGTTCATGAATCGTCTGGTCTCAAAGATTGCAGAGATCGATGGCGGCGAAATCATCACCTACTCGGGCGACTACAACTTCTACGAGCGCGAAAGGGCGGTGCGAGAGAGTAATCAGCAGGCAGCGTTTGCCCGGCAGCAGTCCATGCTTGCCAAGGAGCAGCGCTTCATTGATCGTTTCAGGACACACGCGGCCAAAGCGGCCCAGGTGCAGAGCCGGATTAAGGCGCTGGACAAGATCGAGAAGATCGAACTGCCCAAAAAACGACAAGTCGTGAAATTCGACTTTCGTGTCCCCCCGCGATCCGGCGAGCAGGTGGCCGTCCTTGAGAATCTGCACAAGAGTTACGGTCCACGTGTGATTTACGAAGGATTCAATCTCACCATCCGCCGCGGAGAACGCTGGGCCGTCATGGGGAGAAACGGCGCGGGCAAGACCACGCTGCTCAA
>JBATZM010000046.1:0-11184 GCA_049674665.1 Terriglobales bacterium | reverse complement strand
CCCACGACTCTGTCCCCGTACATGCGGAATCACGCAGAACGAACAGCGATTGTCACATCCATCCTGCACCTTCAGGTTCGGACGTGTCCGCTCATTGGCCGCCTCAAATACCGGAGCCGCCAGCAGTTCGGTATGCGCAAAAATATCCCCGACAATCACATTGCGGGATAGATCCTCAGAAACATGCCCAATAGAAAGTTTTGCCAGCGGCACGAAATTGGAACCTGCGGAAATAGCGCCAGAAGAAGACTCTGTCGACGAAAAAGAAGCGGTCGCAATCTCCGCCGCCTGGTGCTTGTGCGAATTGCCCACCACCCACGTCACGCCCGGAAGCGCTGCTACTTCCTGCGGCGCGCGCTGCGCGTAGCAACCCGTCACCAGAATGCGGCAATCCGGATTCACCCGTTGCAGTCGCCGTATCGACGCACGCGCATCTTTATCCGCGCCAGCGGTCACCGTGCAAGTATTCAGAACAACAATTTCAGCGTCGAGAACAGCCTCAGCACGCTCCATTCCACACTCCAGAAATTGCCTTTCCAGAGCCGCTCCGTCTGCTTGCGTAGCGCGGCAGCCAAAATTCTCTATGTAGAAGCGAGCCACGCTCTTATACTAACCGAGTGGATGCTGGCGGCTGAAGTTTCATTGATCTTTACAAGAGTGATCTTCACAAAAGTGGTCGTCGCAATAGTAAGCGATAGACAGGTGATCGCTAGATGAAGATCATTGGCGCGCTGATTCCGTAGTGCACTGCATCTCCAACCCCCTGCAAGAGGTGCATATGAAACGTCGCATTCTTCTCGTTGACGACGATCTCGCCGTCCTGCTGACCCTCAAAGCTGTTCTTGAACTGCAGGGATTTGAAGTCGAAACCGCGGGCAGTTCCGCCGAAGCCTTTGCCCGCATGGAGTCCGGCGTTTATCAGATGGTCATCAGCGACTTGCGTATGGAAACCGAAGAGGCTGGCCTCGCAGTCATCCGCGCCGCGCGCCGTCAGGCCTATGATCCGGCGACCGCCCTGCTCACCGCCTATCCGCCAGCCACCGAACATTCCGACGGGCAACGTCGGGACGGAGAAGATTGGACAGGGGAAAACTCGGACTCGTTACTCATCAAACCGCTCGGCACCCGTGATCTTCTCCGCCAGGTGGAGGCCCTGCTCATCCGCCACGCCGATCGGCAGGTTAGCAGGCGCAAGTCCGCATCTTAATGGCACAAGAAACCGGCCGCCTCGCTGGATAAAGATCCCGCTGGCCCCGCATCCCTAAACATTCAGAAAATAATCAGGCGCTTGCGACCTGCCGACCGTGCTGAAAGCATTCCCGGCACAGCACCGGCCGTCCTTGCGTCGGTCGGAATGGTACCGTGGTTTCTTTCCCGCACTGCGAACAGTTCGTCCGGGTTTCCGTCTTCGCGTACGAATGTCCGCGCGACGGCCCGTGCGACATAGCTCCAACTACTGCCACGCGCTTGCCCTTGCAGTTCTTGCAGCGTTTGGGTTCGTTCTTGAACTGCTTGTCATGGAAGAAAAGCTGTTCACCCGCTGTGAACACGAAATCCGTGCCACAATCTATGCACTTCAAAATCTTGTCCTGGTATTCCATTGAGAAGGCGCTCCCATTTCCGCGTCCCTGCTCTGCACGGGAGACCCGAATAGGGAAGGATCCGGTTCACATCGTGGGCAGGAGATTTACATCCCCCTCATGTTGCCCCTTGGATTCGGCCCGCCATGCGGTGTGTACCGCACGGATACTGATTGACTGGATTACATTAACTACAGGGAAAATCTCGAACAATTTTCATTTCGATCCATCTTCGCTTTGATTCATCTCGGCTTCGGTCCGGCCCCGCGACGAGCCAGCCTTACAAATAATTCAGCCTTGTGACGATCAAGCTTAATTGTGATCCAGCTTGCCTACGAAGTATGTTCGATCCGAATAACTCTCGAGTGCACGATTATCGAATATGAAGAACGGGCCGTCCCACCAGCGAACGGCCCGTCTTTTTCAGTCCTGTTCCTTACGTGCTTTCTTGCGGCTGCGCTTGCGAGCCAGCGCTTCTTTTACTCGCTTCCTCTCGCCGGGCTTCAGGTAAAACGAGTGACGCTTTACTTCCTTGATTATGTCCTCGGTTTGTACCTTTCGCTTGAACCGCCGAAGCGCGTTTTCGAGGGATTCACCCTCTTGAAGTCGAACTTCCGCCAACGGACTACACCCCCCCGCTCGTCCTAACTGGACTTGTTAGTTATGGCAAGCATTGCCCTCATAAGTCAAGTGGAATGTGCAGAAATCTTCACAGGGCCTTAAAAATTCAGCCGCATCGAGAATTGTATTTGTCGCGGGGCAAACGAGGCTGACGGTTTCATTAAGGTTGTAGGTTGCTGATAATAAGCCGGATAGTAAGTTCCTCCCACCGATTGTGAGTATTTTACAAACTGTCCCGCAGAATTATAGAAGCCGTCGTCGTTCAGCTCATACCTTTTATTGTCCTGATTCAGCAGATTAAATGACTCCGCCGTTAATTCCAGGTGATAGTGTTCTCCCAAGTCCAGCTTCCTTCCCAATCTCAGGTCCGTGGTGGCATAGTCCGGACTGATAAAAGCGTCGCGTCCATATCCGGACAAACGATCGTTGCTAGTGTTCCCATCCTGATTGGGATCGCCGGACACCATCGCGTTCGCCGGACGTCCGCTGCCAAACGTCAGGATCCCCGAGACTTTCCAGTGATCGAACATCGCCGCTAGAAATTTCTGACCTCCCGCAAACGGATTCGGCTCCTCAATGGCTGAAATCGTCAACCTTTGCCGCTGATCGACAACACTTGATGCCTTCTCACTATTTGTTGCGTATGGATTCTGCACGGTGGATGGCACTCCCGCCACCAGCGCATCCTGTCCGTTGTCGATCGCGTGCGCCCACGTATAAGCCAGCCGGAAATACATCCCTGCCGACATCCGCTTGTGCAACGACACCGTCATGCCGTTATAAACGCTTGACGCTGCGCTCTGAAATTCGTCGATCGCTCTTAATTGAGAGATTGGACGATCCAAAGTATTGATGCACGGTGGATACGGACAGCTGATGCTGTAACTCGTCTGCCACGTCGCAAATGACCACACGTTGTAAAACGCATTGGAAACATTCGCGCCAGTCGCGTTGTAGACGGGATAACTGTAGTAAGTGGGTGGCGGCAGATTAACGTCTAGTGAACGGATCATATCCACCCCATGCACCAGCAGGTAAGATACTGTTCCTATAAAACCGCCGCCGAGTTCACGCTCGAGGCTCAGACTTGCCTGTTGTACCCGCGGTGTCTTGAAGTCCGGAGCAAAAGCTGCGATCTCGCTGGTCGCATACTGCTGCCACGCTGCGGGCATTGTGCACGATACCGGACCCGGCGGACAATTCACCGCCGCATTCGGATACACCGGAAACACCTGGTTCTGATAGAAGTCCGTATTATCCAGGGAAAGGAAGTTATTGCTCAGCCCATTGTCATTAACCACAGCCGACTGATAAATCTGCGGGATGCGAGTATAGAAAATCCCGAATCCCGCCCGCACCATTAGGGGATGATCGGTGCCGAACGCATAGCCAATCCCGAGGCGCGGCGCAAAATTCGTCTCTTTCAACGGCATCTTGCCCGCCCCGGGCCACAAAGGGTTACTCTCCATTCCCGTCTTTGAAAACGTTTGCAGGTCGTAGCGCACTCCCATGCTCAAAGTGAAATGCGGCGTCAACCGTACCGTGTCCTGCACGAACCCCGCGTAATCGTTGCTGTTCGGATGCGACACGGGATTCCCGAAACTCTGCACGTAATATCGCGGTACGTCGTGCGCCCATGCCCGCAGCGGCGTCAACTCCAGCCCCTCGTGTTGCGGCGCAAACGTAAATGGATCGACCTCGATGTCGTCGTATAAATACTCCCCGCCGTACAGCGACGGAAAGTAGTTGTAGTCCCAAGTCACCATTCCATCGCCGCCGAACTTCCATTCGTTTCGCCCGCGGCTCAGACTCAAAGTCTCCGCCAAATGCAGTCGATGTTCGCGGGTCTGCCGCGGCAGTGTCGACGATTGCCCAAACTCATCCATCCAGTTGTAGATACTCGTCCGGGTCCCGGTCGTATTGGGAAACGACTGCTCCAGATCGCGCGAAAACTGCAACCGCAGATGGCTCGTCAGCCGCGGAGAAATGCCGCTCACCAAACTCAGGGACGCGCTTTCCGTCGCCACGTCCTCTTCCCCGTTCGCACTGATCGAATCATTTGTAATCGGACTTCCAGCATCGAAGGAGACATTGTTCATCCCGTAAGACCGGGAAGTGCTCAGTCGCGCGGAAAGAAACTGATGTGGCGCCAGCACGCGATCCAGCTTCAGAAATCCCGTCTCCCCCAGCAACTTCCCGTGAAACGATCCGCCCATGGTTGAAAGCTGCGCCGCCGAAGCAAACACCAGCGCCTCATCACAGGCCTGCCCCCCAATCGCGGGATTGCAGATCTCATAGTCCCCTGGAGTCGGATAAATGCCCAACTGCGGCACCACCACCGTCTGACCATTGAGGAACTGGACTTCCGCGGGCACATGAAAAATGTGCTGATCGTATCCTGCAAACAAGAACGTCTTGTTGCGCTGGATAGGGCCCCCGATCGTCGCTCCAAACTGGTGCTGCTCATCGGTCGGATTGAATCCCACAAATGGCGGTGCCGCACCTCCAATAGAACTGTCGCGCAAAAAATAAAATGTGCTTCCGTGCCAGTGGTTGGTACCCGACTTGGTCACCACATTCACAACCGCTCCGCCGGCCCGCCCCGACTCCGACCCATAACCGCTCGACGATACGCGGAACTCCTGTACTACCTCATTCGAAAACTGGTAGGGAGAGCGATAGCGTCCCGCCGCCTGCGCATAGAACCCGTTATTGTCATCGCCTCCGTCGATCAGAAAACTCGTGTTGTATCCTCGAATTCCTCCATAAGAAAGATCCCCATTCGATCCCGATGTCAGGCCCCGCGGATCCTGCGTCACTCCCGGCATCAGCAATAACAGATCCGTAAACCTCCGCCCATTGAGCGGCAGGTCCTTGATCGCCCGATCATCGATCAAGGCCGAAACTGAACTCGGATCCATCTCCATCTTCGGAGCGGCGGACACTGTGATTGTTTCCTTTGGTCCTGCCGCCTTCAACTTGAAGGTCAACTGAGCCGCTGCTCCTATCTCAATTCGTATCACCGGTGAAATCTCCGGTGACATTCCCTCTGCTTCTGCCCGCGCCGAATATTGCCCTGGAGGCAGCAGGTCCACCGCGAATCGTCCCGCGGAATCAGTGGCCGAATGATAGCGAATGCCCGTTTCCACTCGGATCGCTACGATGTCTGCATTCGTAATCACGGCGCCTTGGGCATCCAGAACCACACCCCGCAACGCGCCCGTAGACGCATCCTGACCCCAAGCCTTGGAAGGAATCAGAAAAATAATAAAGACGAGTTGAAAGAGGAGCGCCTGGAATGCGACGACCCGAAGAACACTGCGAATTCTAGCCAGAACTGGTTTGCTGCGGCGGCACATGGCAATCCCCTCGTGTTTGAGACTTCGGAACCGGAGGGGATTCCAGAGACCCTGCCAATCTATACCAAAGCGCATGTCACCAGAATGTGACGTGTGAACGGTAAATATGTTCAGTTAAGTTGGCCGGGTGAGTCAGGCGGGGGACGGGCATCTAGCGAGCCTGCCGAGCGCCGTGGAAAAGTTAAGCCGGGCGGGGACGCCCGGCTCTCCACCAACAAACCTTGATCTGCTCAATGTGCCGGCGCCATTGCCGGAGGAGCCGTCGCCGGAGCCGCTGGCTTCGCACCGAAGTCCACTTTAGGTACCACGCGCGATGCTTCCGTAGCCTCGAAGTAAGCCGGGTTCTGCTTGAAGCCCGCATACCCCGCATACAAACTATTCGGAAACTGCAGCACATAAGTGTTGTAGTCCCGAAGCGTGTCGTTATAGCGCTTGCGCTCGACGGCGATGCGGTTTTCTGTCCCCGCCAACTCATCCTGCAGGCGCAGAAAATTTTCATTCGATTTCAACTGGGGATAATTCTCCACGATCAGAAGCAGCCGTCCCAGCGCGCCATCCAACTGCCCATTCGCGGCAATCTTATCGGACGGTGTCTGCGCCGAAAGCAACGACGACCGCGCCTTCGCGATGTCCCCAAACACGGTCACTTCCTGCTGCGCGTATCCTTTCACTGTTTCCACCAGGTTCGGAATCAGATCGGCGCGACGTTGCAGCACGATATCCACCTGCGACCATGCCGCCTTCACTGCCTGATCCTTCGCCACCAAGTTATTTTTCACTCCCACGTACTGTCCAAACAGAGCCAGCACAATCACCACTAACACAACCAATACAATCAATCCCTTGCTCATATCGCTCTCCCTAGAATACAAAATTTTTATTGCCGGTGGAGAGCCGAGCGCCCCGCCCGGCCACCGTAAAAACCTACGCCGCCGGATCTAACATCTTGTCCACCGACGCTGTCACCTGTTCCACCAACTTCAAATAGCGAGAAAATATTTCATCGACCTTCGCAGCCTTCCGATCTTCTCTGTGCTCTCTGATATCGAGTAGTTCGCCAAATACACTGCCGTCCATCCCCAGCTTATCTGCCAGCAACGTCGCCGCTTCCCGCTTCGATCCCGCGCCCGCATCGCCCATCGCAATCAGCGCATGGCGGAATAGAGTCCCAAACGCCGGCAGTGACCGCAACAGCAAATCCCACTTCGCCGTCGTATTCCCCGCCGCCAGCAACCCCTGCCGCAACAGGATGGTCTTCTCCCGCAGTTCGTATTCGACCTGTGCCCGATGCAATCGCATCGGAATCTCCAGCGTCTTCAAAACATCTTCTCCCCACAACACGCGATAGTGCCGCCGCATGTCCAAAAATTCGATGGAGAACACATCCGCCGACCGCCGCATCTCTTCCGAGCTCATTAGCAACGGCACCCGATGCTTCTGCTTTCCCCACCACTCCATTACCGGAGCCAGCGCCGCAATCGCAGCGAAAGAAGTTTCGCGCAGCACGCACAGCAGATTCACGTCCGAGTAGTCGGCAACATAATCTCCCGCCGCCGCTGACCCATAGAGAATCGCCGCCAGCAGATTCGTCCCCGCCGCTCCGCGAATCCGTTCGACAAACTCGTTAATCAGTTTTTCCGGACCCATCTCGCGCCTCTCGGTCTTTACTAACTAGCTGCTACCAACTGCCACCGGCTCCGCCGCCGCCAGTACTCCCACCGCCGAAACCACCAAATCCGCCGCCTCCGAATCCACCTCCACCACCCCCACCGCCAAAGCCTCCAAACCCGCCGCCTCCATATCCGCCACCGCGACCGAAGCCGCCTGACCCGAGCAGCATCCCGAGCAAGAATCCTAGACCACCACCCCCACCCCCACGCGGACCACCGCTGCCGCCCCGAAATATCGCCCGCAGAATCGGAATCACCACAAAAAAGAGAAGGAAGATTACAAGAATCACCGCCCCCGCTCCACCGCCAGGCTGTTGGCGAGTCGGAACCTGACGAGGCTGATTGCCCAGCGTCACACCGGCATCTTGGGCAATCACCGACGCCACGCGCGCCGTCATCAACGTGACCGCTCCCGCATAATCCCCGCTGCGCAGAAAAGGCACCGCTTCTCGTCCGAACCCGCCCACCTTCCCGTCCGGAAGAATCCCCTCCAGCCCGTATCCCACCTGAATCTGATATTTGCGATCCTGCGTGGCCAGCAGGATCAGCACGCCATGGTCCTTCCCTTTCGCCCCGATCCCAAACTTCTGATAAAGTGCCACCGCATAACTCTCTACGTCCTGCCCATCCAGCGACTTCACCGTAACCACGGCAATCTGCGCATGCGCCTTTTGATCCACCTGCTGGCAGAGATCGTTCAACCGCGCTTGCGTAGCTGCATCCAGAACGCCGGCGAAATCATTGACGTAGTTGGTGGCCCTCAGGGAAGCAATCGGCTCCGCGAAACAGACCGCGCTCACGAGCACAACGCAGAAGATCGCCGAAACTTTTGCCAGCCGCTTCATTCGGGGAAATTGTACAGGAGCGCGCTCCGCGAAGGGTTGCGCGCGACAACTTATCTCCTAAATGGACAGGCAGCGCTTCCTGCTTGTTACAATCGAGAGATGCGCGGACTTATGCAAACCGGGGCGATCACAGCCTTCGTTATACTCGGATCTATAATTGGGCTCGCCCAAGCCAACGCACAGAAAATATCTGCACCCAACGTCCCGGGTGCGATTCAGGCACGCCCCCGTGAAGAAGTTGTCTTAGTCGCACATGCCTCCGGATCGCAGATCTATACCTGCCAGTCCGGCACCGACGGTAAGTTTACTTGGACCCTGAAGGGACCGGATGCCGAACTGAAAGATGAAGATGGGAAGATCATCGGAAGCCACTTCGCCGGTCCTGCGTGGAAACTGAAAGACGGCAGCGAAGTCGCGGGTAAAACCTCGGCTCATGTGGACTCCGAGGATCCAAACTCGGTTCCATGGTTGTTGCTGATTGCCGTGAGCCACTCCGGAAATGGTCTGCTCACGAACGTGACGAGCATTCAGCGCATCCACACCCACGGCGGTAAGCCAGCCGCCCTGGGATGCGACGAGACGCACCGTGACGCTGAAACAAAAAGCAACTACACGGCGGACTATTATTTCTACGCGCCCGCCAAATGAAATCGAGTTCTTAATGCCTGCCGTCCGCGGGTTGGGCTACAACGCGAATTCGGAGATCGCCCACAGGCCCGGAATCTCAATTTAGACAACGATCTTCGCGATGCGATTTGTATGTCGCGCACGTGGGTGGCTCTGGCTGCACTTCTTAGACATGTGGGGCGTACCGATGAGGCCGCCGAACTGGAGGCTCGCAGTAAAGCGAGCCTCAAACTCTGGACGCAGAAACTGCCCAACTATCCCCTTGTCCTTAGGCAAGCTTTTCTCCCGGAAAGTAAGCTGAATCACGTTGTTCAGGACGACCATCGTCTAAGACGACCACGCGATGTGACGGTTAGCCTTCCGATGGACAGTGAACTCTGGAAGCGAGTAGCATCTCGTGCTGATAACATAAATCCCAGGTTGGTAGCCCAGTCGCGCCATTTCAAATAGCGGCGATTAGCTGTTCATTGTCGGAGTCTCGTTAATCACGATGACAACCGCACACCTCCGGTTTCGCCGCAGGAAAGCGGTACCAAAGCGCCCGGTCTGAAAAAGCCTTCTTAGACCGCACGTCAATCCGCGCAAGCACCCACCGCTCACAGCCAACCACAAAGGCGAGGATTCACATTTTGTGCCTATATTGTGCCTATACAACAGGGCGAGGCTGAGAACTTGTGTTCCGTTGCCGTTTAAGGAGCGGCTCATGCAAAAAGGAAGTCTCATTCGTTCTTCGCGTCGTCAAGGATTGATGTTTGGGAGTACCGCTGGAGGACGTCAACCTCAAGGTAGCGATCTGAAGGTAGCGATCTGTCGGGAATCGATCAGTACCGACAAACCTGCTTGTCGTGATTAAATTTGGTAGCGAATTTCTAGGCTGAAATCTTACTTACGGGTGGTTAGGCTTGTCCCCGAGGAAGGCAGACAGTATCCTCCGTCCGCCGGGTTTTCGATGGACTCTTTGGATGATTCGACGGTTACAAACACAGAATTGATTTGCGCCAACATCAGTGTTTTCTTTCGGCATTGATACATCTCCTCCATCCAAGTACGTTCAACCCTTCCGAACATCGGTGCGGTTCTATTGCTGCCAACCGCCGCCCAGGGCTTGATAGAGCTGGACTAGAGCAATGAGTTCGTTTGCCTGAGCCTGCGCCAATCCTAGTTCAGCGGAAAAGGAATTCGTCTCATTGGTCAGCACTTCCAGATAATCGGTGGTTCCAGCCTTGAAACGCACCTCCGAGAGCCTTGCTGCATCTTGCGCTGATTCGAGTAGGTGCCCCTGCTGAACTCTGAACTCTCGATTCTTGCGATAAGAAACCAGCCCGTTCGAGACATCTCGAAACGCGCCTTGAATGGTTTGTTCGTAGGTCAAAAGCATCTGCTCGTGTTGTGCCTCGGCTAGACGAACATTCGATTTGAGCCTTCCTCCCTCGAAGATGGGCTGAGTTACAGACGCGGCTAAATTCCATATTCCGGCCGGGCCAGTGAAGAGATTAGTTAGTGCCGGACTCTCATATCCGGCGGATCCAGTGAGCGAGATCTGCGGAAAGTAAGCGGCACGCGCAACGCCGATTTGCGCGTTGGCAGCGATGAGGTTTTCCTCGGCCTCCCGAACGTCCGGTCGACGCTCCAGCAGTGATGAAGGAACTCCGGCGGGGATCACGGGAGAATGCTGTTGTTCGGTGAGCCTGAGTCCGCGAGGAACATCGCCAGGCTTATTCCCCAGAAGGATACTGATGGCATTTTCCTGCAGCGCAATCTGCCTTTCAAAATCTGGAATCTCCGTGGCAGCGGTGTACACGAGTTGCTCTGACTGGCGCACATCCAATAGGGAGTCGATGCCGTGTTCCTCCAGGGTCGTAGTCAAGTGCAGAGAATCGCTGCGCGACGCAAAGGTACGCTTCGAGATTTCCAACTCAAGATCCAATTCGCGGAGCTGAAAATAAGCGGTCGCCAAGTCAGCCACTAAAGTGGACGTCACTTCTTTTTGCGCCCACTCATTGGCGAGCAGTGTTGCTCTGGCAGCTTGAGTGGCCCGGCGATACTTGCCCCAAAAATCGAGGTTATAGGCGGCGGAAGCGGTAAGTTGTCCCTGCGTAATTTCGTAAGCCGGGATCGGACCAATCTGCGGACTCTGCTGGCTTGTGATGTTACCGCCGCCGCTGAGCGAGGGGTACTGATCGGCGCGAGTGATTCCGAGCTGCGCCTGCGCCTGGAGCACTCGTGTTGCAGCAATGCGAACATCATAATTATTCTTGAGTGCGGTGCGAATCAGTTTCTGAAGTTGAGGATCCTGAAAGACCTCCCACCATTTCTCATCACCCAATGAGGACGAAGGTTGTTGCGCGGGTGCGACTTTGGCGGCTTGCGTCTCGGTCGACGGAGTGAGTGAGCCGTTGGCCTCCTCTTCCGATATCGATCCTCGATACGTGCCGGGCACATCGACCGCGGGCCGTCTATAGTTTGGACCGACGGTACAACC
>JBATZM010000045.1:0-9521 GCA_049674665.1 Terriglobales bacterium | reverse complement strand
AGGCAACGTCGTGTTGAAGGTTTGTCCATAGACTGCGCCCCTGGAATGCGGGCGGAGCCTGCACGCTCATGATTTCAAGCAAAGTAGGCGCTAGATGGAGATGGCTCATGGGAGAAACTGGAACTCTCTTTCCTTGCTCTTCGGGAACACGAATCAGCAGCGGCACGTGAACAATTTCTTCGCTGAGATGAACCGGCGCATGATAGCGGCCGCCGTGTTCGAGAAATTCCTCACCATGATCCGCAGTCAGAACAAACACACAATCGTCCCACAAATGCGTTTGCTTCAAACTATCCACCAGTCGGGCGATCTGGCGATCCACATTGCGAATACCCGCGTCGTACAATCTGACAACCTCATCCCGTTTTCCACGTAATCTCGAAGCGGCCTGATCCGACCGATTCCAGTACTCATTCAAGTAGTGAGCACGGGGTGGCTCGATATCCCCTCCCGTCAGTTCGCGAAATGCCGCAGCGGGTGGATAGTAAGGCGAATGCGGATCCATCAGATGAAGCCAGAGAAAAAATGGACACTGCCCCACCGATGCTAACCATGACTGCGCATGTTCAACGAGAATGTCCGCAGATGGATATCTTCTCAGCGCGTCGACACTGCCAGCCGCAGGCGCAATCTTCATGCAGTATTGAAAGTAGAGTTCGTTGTAAAGGCCGCTGAGTCCGAGCGCGCCCGCAAAACTCCTTATCGATTCATTCAACTTGCCACGAGCCGAATCGCCGGGTGCGGGCTCTGCGCTGACGGTGTTTTGCGTGGGCTTCGTGTCGAAGTCAAGAAAATCGCGGAAGACTTCGAATCCCTGTTCATAACCAAAGCGCGGCGAAATGTATGGATTTGCCGCCGAAAACGCGCCTGTAGCATAGCCAGACTCATGCAAAACGGTTGCCAGCGTACTTTCTCCCGGAGCTAGGCCAACGACATCGCGGCCTAGTGCCAGTGGCATACGAGAGGCAAGAATTGCCGGAAATGAATAGTAGGTTGGCGCGCCGGCAACGATGGCCTGCGGCACGACGAAAGATTCCGGCGCCAATGAATCTAGAAACGGAGTCGTCGAACGAGGGTATCCGTATAATCCGCAGTGGTCCGCGCGCAGACAGTCCACCGTAACCAGCACCAGCGATCGCTTGCCTTTGCTCACGTTAATTGTGCACCCCAGAATTACCTGCTCCAAAATTGTCCACTCCAACGGCAGTCGCGCTCACCTTCACTCTCCCGCTTTCTCCCGCATAACTGCCTTCAGTTGCAATTGAATATAGATCCGCGTCATGTGCGTAGAGCAAGTCCGGCCACTTTTTTTCAAGCGCGGTCAGAAATTCATCCAGAAGTTTCAGCGCCGGCGTTCGGAAATCCTTAATGGTCGAATGAAAATTGATGGCATGAATCGAAATCACCGCCGGCAACCCGTTCGCTAAAGATTTTTCCGCCTGCGTCATCAGGCTTTCCAAATCGCACGGCTCGATGGCAGGTTCCATCTCAACTGTGCGGAAAGTAAAGAGCATTCCGTTTTCATCCAGATAGGGGCCGCTCCGCTCGCCAGGTCCATTCTGCGCGACGCGTACTCCATGCTCGAACCAGGCAGTTCTAGAATCTGCATTGGCACGATAGCCTGGCGCACAGGCACTGAATGGAGCCGACGCAAATAACTCCTGGAAGATTTTCGCAGCGCGTTTGATCGCAGTCCGCTGCTCGCCCACTGTCAAGAATCGGCGTGCGGGACTCATATCCGGATCCCAGTACTCATAACCGATCCACGGCATGCGCCAGTGAATGTACGAGCTCTGCGTACTCCACAATTTCCTGACCAGTTCAGAACGCTCCCCGCCATTATCCAACTCCCGAGCAATCGCGCGTTCACAAAAGTGAGTCAGCCCATGCAGCGCCGGATAAAATATACGTTCCCGAATGCCCTCCCTATAAGCCTCCAATAATTGTGGGCGCTGCCACGCCCCCGGCAACCCTTCGGTGAGCGGATACAGAGGAATTTCTTTCTGTCCCGGGGCGAAGCAGCGATCAAAATCCACATTGGCCATAATGAAATTCATGACCATCGACGGTTTCCGCCCAGTGGAGTCGCGATGCTTTCTCAGAACTTCTCCGAGCGCGTACAGATCGTCGGCTTTTTCCAAGCTATAGAAATCATAGGGTTTCTCGCCGAGGTTCAACCCAGCTGCCCTTAGCTCTTCCCAACCGTCCCTGTCCCGCACTCCCGCGCGGCCCCAATCGTCGCTCTGGAATACAACCAGCGGACGATCGAAGCGCAGCGCACGACGCGTAGACGACGATTTCGCGCGACGAAGCGCATTGCGCAATCGGGTGATCATTTCATTTCACTTCATCTCTGCGCGCAATATCATTTGCGAGCCCACACACTGTAATTGGCGGTGAAATCCTGGTTTTGCCCGGCAAGTTTTTCCAACGCGAAACCAGCCACATTCAAGAAAGGAACAAACGTCCACCGCCACAAAGGAGCCAGAATTGTGGGTCTGAAGAATGAGAGTAGAAACACATTGCAGGTCCTGAAAAATCCGGCGAGACTGTTGCCCTCCGGAATCACCTCCACGGTTTCGAACTCCCGCAGCAGCTGGCGCCAGCTCTCCGGCAAAAAACGCCAACATTCCCTATCGCTATTGCGCAACAAAATGGATGGAGCACTCACAAAAAACACGCCTCCCTTGCGGAGGACTCGTTTAATTTCCGCAACCGCCAGTGCGGGCTCTGGCAAGTATTCAAATACTTGCGTACAGATCACGAAATCAAATTGCCCATCGCGAAACGGAAGTGCCTCTGCCGCGGCACTAACACTTACAAGTGGGGTTATCCGCAAGTCAACCGCAACGTAGCATTTTGTGCGATCTCCCAGCAGCGGACGATAAGGTTGTAATCGCCCACCAACGTCGAGCACGGAGAGATTATCTCCCGGCAAACGCTTGAGACCGCCCTCAATAATCTGGCGGCGGCGGCGCAGGACCAACCAGTTTGGATTACTGAGTGACGGGTGTAAACGCGCCCGACTCTCCCGTTGAACCTGTTCCAAAGCAGATGAGGGCGGCATGGGAAAAGTCAGAGGTATCCCAAATCTCGTAGACGTTTTTCGAGCACTGCCTGCTCGGTTTTATCAAGCGTTTCCGCATTGTTGTTAAGAAGTTCCCGAATCACAAACTCCAGAAACGACTCCAAGCCTTCGAAACGGGCGCCAAACTGCTCTTCCACAGACGCACACAATTCCTCCGGCAAGCTGATTTGTCTTCTTGGGGTCATTGTTGCAGAGCCGGTGTCCTTCCTATTGCGCCGAGAACGCGGCCACGTATCGCGGCCACAATCATTTTGTCGTCATCGTTCAATCCCGCGAGCAGCGCTAATCCAAAAAATGACGCGTAAGAAATCACCAGTGCAATTCCAATCCAAAGCCACTCCGGATGCAGATGCAGATTCGACGACCGGACTAATAGTCGCAATCCCACGGTCACCACAAGGCTGGCAAGGCATGGCCCGAGCAAGCGAAGATAAGATCGATTGTAAGGCGACATTTGCAATGCTGCCCGAACCTGCCGCAAATATAAATAGTTGCTCAGGGCATTGGTCAATGCCGCAGCCAGCGCCGCTCCAGCCATTCCAAAGGGCCGCACCAGTCCAAACGTGGCCATGACCATGAACACCGCCATCATCGCCTGCACGCGGATCAGACGCGCCTGGTTCCCAGACATCAACAGCAAATACCCAACCGAACCCACTCCCGCGTTCACAAGTTGCCCCAGCGTGCCCAGAGTCAGCACCAACCAGCCTGCCTCAAATGCAGGACCGAAAAGGCGCATCAGAGGCTTCGAGAAGATGATCATGACCAATGCCAGCGGCAGGGTCAATCCTAGTATCCATTTCGTCAAGGTCTGGAAAAGGCGGCCCAGCAGCGCGCGATCTCCACGAGCATGTAAGTCGGCGATCGTTGGAGAAAAAATCTGATTGACCGACTGCAGCGCCACTGGCACAAACGCAATCAGCGTGGCTGCTACGGAGTAGATTCCGACTTGCCTAACATCGACAAAAACTCCCAACAAAATTTTGTCGGACTGACCCAGCACAAACTCCAAAAGACTTACGCCGAACGCGGCCGCGGAGAACCAGAACACTTCGCGCTCCATGGGTACAGCCGCAGAAGCCTGCCTAGCGGGCTTCGGAGTCAGCCTCCACGCTGCCGCCAACAACAATATCGAAACAACCACCGCACTTGCCACTTGGGCCAGCAAATAGCCGCGAAGCCCGAAGCCCAAACTGAGCAGCGCGACCCCGAAGAGAATATTCAGCGGACTTCCAATGAAGTTCGTAATGATTGTGCGGAGCGCAATGTCCTTATACCCAGCCAGAACCTGGCCCAGGAAAGCGGAGCACGCGCCCAGAACCAGAATCACAGCAAACAGATGCAGATACGGTATGAGAGCCGGCGCATGATACAAGCTCCGCGCCAGCCGCTGCCCCACCGTCATCATCACGGCGGCCAACACAACATTTCCAATTAACAACACTCCAAATGCCCCGCCAAGAAATCCACGCAGGCGCTGCCACTGTTCGGTCGCGGAATATGCGGCCACAAAACGCACCGCTGTTTGCGCCAGTCCCAGTCCATTGAAAAGTCCAAAGAACCCGACGATCGTCATGCCCAAGGCGTAGATTCCGAGCAGCTCCGCGCCCAAAACTCGTGCCAGGTAGATTTTGAAGAGGTATCCAGCGCCCGCGGTAAACAGAGTGCCCGCAAAAAAGACCGCCGAATGGCGCGAGATTTGTCCCATCTCGCTGCGAAACTTCGCTTCATGGCTGGGTGCAAGTGTGGGCTGCGACGTTTCGAGAGCTGTGTCGGGGATTTTCAAAATATGCCTGTTTGCATTTGCTGACGAATTGTCGTTTTGGACGCCGACGGCGTCGGCGAGGTCACAGCTGGTGACCTTCCGCTATAGATTCTCTCCTACTCAATCTGAGTAAACGATATTACCGATCCAAACTGGCAGCGTTCGATGCGATACTCCCGCAACTTTAGAGCTTCAAGGACAGCGATCGACTCCCCCCGCCAATCTTTCAAGTTCAGTTCATCAAACGCGATCACCGCCCCCTTGGGCATTCGAGGAAGAAAATGCTTCAGCGCTGCGAGAGTTGGCTCATAGATATCAAAATCCAAATACAAAAGACTAACAATAAGCTGGGGGTTCTCCTTTAAATACTGCGGGATCGTTTTCACCGCGTCACCACGAACCAGTTCAACCTTTGGAACGTGTCCGATGAAACGGTTCATGTCAAACAGTTCCACACACTGCTTGATGTGATCGTAAGAATTGGCTGCCAAACCACCGGGGCGCGCTTGTTGAGACTCACTCGACCGATCCTGTTTGGACAATCCTGGAAACCCGCTAAAAGTGTCAAAACCTACTACCCGCCGCTGATGGTTAGTTGGCTCGAAGATGGCGCTGAATTGCGCCCAAGCCATCAACCCACCGCCGCGTAATACTCCGCATTCGATAATCGAACCTTGAATCTCGAGCACTCGCTTGAAGATTTCGTATCGAACCAGAAAATTCGTCAGGTCCTGCCTGGGTGAGTAGAGAGTAAAATTCTGTAACCGCTCGACGTTTGAAAATGGACTATCGGCGATGCATTGCTCCATCTTTTGCGCGTAGCTCAACTCTTTCTCAGAGCGAGTCGTACTGCCATAATGTTTGGGCTTCTTTTTTCTAGCCATCTAACTGTTCCTCAAAAGCAACATCCTTCATTAGTCGATTCGTTCCAGCAGGCCTTCCTTTAGTAACTTGGCAACGATTGGCAGGCAGGTTTCTGCAGGTACTCCTATCCGCTCTGCAAGGGAAACCAAGTCCCGCTGCCCATCAGCATAGACCAGAATATTCATCATGGTTTGCACTTGCAGCCCGCTGCCACGCAGACTAAGTGTGGGATACAGGCCCCTTCTGCCCAATTGTGGCTCACCCAGACACGTCACCCGGTAAGTACCATTTGCTTCAATCAAAGAAATACACCTCTGCAAAGCACCAAACCCTCCGGCTAAGCCTTGCGGAGAAATCAAACTCAGATTATCCAGAGAAGTATGGTACTCCGGATAGGTTCCATATTTGGAACGCATCAGCGAGACAACCGGCAGGTCGACACCAGGGCTGCAATATTGCCGTTCGTCGCTTCCGCGCTCCAGAAAACTGTAGGTGACACAGCTCGGATAGTGATGCTTAATAACATGTCTGGTAACCACGTCAGCCAGAGTATTGCCTGCGCGCGATTCCAGGAAGGAATAAGCGCGATCGTCTCCAATGCAAGTAATGACATACCCCGCAATAGTTTTCTGTTTCATCTCCTCCAAGTGCTTGCTCAAGTAGGTGACCGAACCGATAGTCTCCGGCACAAACACCACCCTGTAGGTGTATCGTCTCTCCGCCAGAGACTGCAGCCACCGAACCAGTGCTGCCGTTACAACCGGACCCGACAGTTCGTTGTTCGCCATGGAAGGATGACAAACATAGGTCGACAAGAGAACCTCGCGCTGATCCTCTCCTGGCAAGATGACCTCGCCGTAACTTAGGCACCCAGACGCCAGAGTGCTGTCAATCACCACGCGGTATTTTCCCGGCCGCAACCTGTCTCGCGCGCGTTGACTGACACAAAATCCCCAGCGTCTTTCATAGTAGGAAGTAACATAGGGGATCGCTTCGGGCATTTTTGGCAGGGAATGTAGATGCGGTTGTAATTCTTCCAGGGTCATTTCCGCGGAGACTGGCTCCGAGTAACCGACCAGATGAAGATTGTTCTCGCGAAAATCGACGACGCGAGTTCCCGAATCGTCGGCAATAAAAGCGTCGCGAACGTTCCATTCATCAGGAACTATCCAGTCCAGCACCTTCGTACCCGACGGCACTTCGTGAATTTCCAGCCCTGGCAACAACTTCTGCAGATAACCAAGAGTCTGCCGAACGCCATCCCCTGTGATGCTCCGGCAAATTGGAAACAGGTCACGAGCCCATCCGTACATCTGATCGCCGGTGTTGCCATCATTCATGATGTTGACGTCATTCATCTGGGCATCTCCACCATGTTTCAGATTGACTCGCCTAACTTTCAGAGCCGAGCCCCTTCTGCAATTAGCGAGACTGGATCTTCATCCAACATTTTCCACGCTGTATCAAACAGGTCATTCGCGGTTACTGCCATGATTCGCGATCTCCCAATCTCCACAGTTCGCAACTTTCCGTCATCGGCAAGCCGCTTCTGCAATCGTCGAAGGTCGGCGTCCGATCTCCGCGTCAGATCCCGTACGTTGTAGACAACCGAACACTCGCTAGCCAGGCCATCGGGCGAAATAACGATCCCTGAGAATACCTTCTTGTATCGGTAGTCCACACCATGGGACGTTTCGACGTAGTGCACGAACGTCCCTCCACGGCTCATTGAGCAACCCAGGTCCACGATTTGGGCATTCCACCGATGCAAGGCGGCAAACACCGACTCCGCGCCAAAGCATTCTTTGGCCGGGATAGTACACAATTCTTGCGCCAGCCGTCCTCTGACGGCAAAACTGAAAATTGGATCCAAGGTTCGGCGAACACCTGACCGCGTCCGGAATCTTTCACTTACCATGACAACTGCACTGGGAGTGTTACAGATGTCAAACGGTTCCTCTTTGGTGAAACTGTAACTGAACGTAGGAATCAAGAGCGTCCCTTGGCTACCAATAGCGACCTCTATGGCTTCGATTAAAAGATCCAGACGGTGTTCGTTGTCGGGCCCTGCGGCGGGCATGGCGGGAAATTGCGCCGCCACGATCGCATCCGGATGTACCATTACAACGCTTCCCTGCTTGACACCGATCGAGAGCAGAGCGTCTGTAACGGCGGATGGTGCGATGGTGATCCGAGTCACGCTGCCATCCGGGGCTGCAAGCGGCGCTGTTTCAACTTTCGCAATCGTTTTATCATAGCCTATCGTGCTTCTCATGCTAGTCTGCGACTGCTAAGATTTTTCGAACCATGCTGGTCCGCAAGTCAATCGATCCATGAAAATTCTGCTGGTGCATCCCCACGATTCTGTTGAGGTTGGAACATGGGCCGAGACACTATGGGATTTGGTTGTCGATTTGGGCTGGTCCGGCCGCCAGGTTTACTTGCGCCAAAGCGAACTCCTTGGGTTTCGCGTGTTCAGTATTTACGACTTTCTGGATCATGAACAGCATCGCGACCGCATGCGCGAAATTCTGGCCTTGGGGTTGGATCAACTAGTGGATGCAGAATCAGTAGATTGGTGGGAGGCGTTTTCTGTATACCCTTATCATCAACTCGAGCAGCTTCTATTATTGTCGGCATTGGCCGAGCAAATTCCTGCGGACGCCGAAATTTTTACCACCAGCCCTCACTTTGCGCTGCGGGCGCTCTCGCTCCTGCTGAACCGCGAGATCAAGAGCTTCTCGGTGGAGCATAAGTCTGCTTTTCAAGAGCGTTCCCGTCGCTACTGGAAAGCAGCATTTGCCTTGCGTCCTGCACAAACGATCGAAATAATTTTCGACAAGTGGGACACCGATTACCGTCTTCGCCGCCATTTTGCTCGCCCACCAAAACAATCACCGGCTCCGGCTGTCTTGCTTCCGTCTGCATACGCCAACGTCTCTCGCGCTCAGGTAGCCTATGCGCGTATGCTGCCGCACCGCCGTTTTCTGTTGGTCGTTACGCGCTGCAACGGCCATATTCAAAACCTTCCTGGCAATGTAGAAGTTCGCTCGCTCGCGTCGTACGCTCCGCGCCTCTTATCTGCAACCGAGAAAGAATGCACCCGGTTGCTCGCACGCTGGCAGGACCTGCATAACAATGTGTTTGAGACGAATCCGGTTCTTCGGTTAGCCAGAAAATTACACGTGTTTGATGAATTTGCGAATTTTCTACAAAGCGGCTTGCGTGTCCGCGACGCGTGGCGTGAGGTTTTTGCCAGGGAGCCCATCACTACCGTGCTCTCCGGCGACGAATACAATCCCTACACGCGGCTCCCGATAGTGCTGGCCGCATCCAGGAAACTGCGCACAGTCTTTTGCGATCATGGCGCGTTGAATATGAGTTTCGGAATAAGAAGGCCTTGCTCCGAGGCCTATCTCGTGAAAGGCAATATGGCACAGGATTACAGCATTGGATGGTGTGGACTTTCGCCCGACAAGATTGTGGTTGGAGGTCCTGGGGAAGCACAGTCTTTGCTAGTTTCCAATCAGGCACAAAGAGATTGGATTGTTTTTTATTCCGAAGCTTATGAACTGTCGTCAGGCCGTACTCAAGCGTTCTACGCAGAACTGCTACCGGAGTTGTGCCGTCTCGCCAGCCTGACGAACCGCAAAGTGATCGTCAAGCTGCATCCTTTTGAAAGTCTCCGAACGAGAAAACTCTTCGTCGATAGAGCGTTGCCTCCAGAGCAGCGCAGCCTCGTCACGCTACGCGAGGGGCCACTGACTCAAGATCTTTTTGCGAGAGCCTGGTGCAGTCTTACGG
>JBATZM010000044.1:0-24588 GCA_049674665.1 Terriglobales bacterium | reverse complement strand
CAAAACGCTTATCGCCCATTGGCTGACCCAAGCCAGCCTACGCCTGCCTCCGGCAAACATCCCTCCGCTGCCGATTGGCAGCGATCCGAGGCTGACCGAGGTTGACCTTGGTCCCGACGCGGTAGGCCGACTGGTTGGCGAACTGTCGGTTCATCGCGAGTCTTTTTCCCGGGTCTGGACAGGTTCTGCCGCCGCACTCGAGTACATTCTTGACGCCCTCATCACCATCGGAGCTGAAAACAAACCCCATGCACTAGAGTGCCAGCTCTTCGACCCGCCACCCAAGTCCTTATACGGACTTTCGCTCCAATAAAGCGCTGGCAGAGTCTAGCTCTGCCAGCGCTCCTTCCATACTCGCCAATCTTTTTCCATGGCATTTGCCATCGCCTGCGCGGCGGAGATGAGCCAGTTCCCTTTTCGTTTGCGCAAGTCTTTGAGGATGGTTTGACGTTTTTCTTGCGTTCCTATGTGGATGTTGGCGGTCTCTCTGCCCATCGCCTCGAGCAAGCGGCACTCTTCGCGATTGGTGGCCAGGGCATCGAGTTCAATGCGTGAGCAATGGGGCGAGAGCCGCCGGACGAGCCAGTGTCCGCGCATCTGTACGTATGGGTCGGGACAGCGCATCGCCCGGCGCAGGATTGCGCCGTATAAAATCTCGGCTGGAACTGTTTTCGGGAACACGCACTGCAATGCCGATGGGAGCAACGCTTTCGCTTCGCGCGCCACTAGCCCACCATTCCAATCCGCGATTCCGACCAGACGCGTGCGGCCCAGACTCCCGAGGCCCGCCCTTCGCCGCACTAACCGATAACTCAAGCCCGGCTGCGGCAACAAATGTTCGATCGCCTCGCGCGCGCTTTCCTGTATTTCCCCTTTGGCGTCGGGATTGCCATCCATTTTTTTCCAGAACAATACGGGATCGCGCAGCTTGCTCTCGGCAATGGCTCGCAACCAGGCATGGCGCTCCTCCAACACAAACGGGCATCCTCCCTTGTCCATTACACTTTCGTATCCTTCGAGAATTGCCTGGGCGGCGTCTTTGGGCTTCATGTCCAAACGCTCGGCCTTTGCTGCCAGCAGAGCGCTGGTCGCCAGGCGCACAAGATCTACGGTGTAGGGATATACGCAGGCCTCATCAAAGTCATTCACTCCCCACACGAGGCGCCCGTCCGTATCGCGCCAGGTGCCAAAGTTCTCCACGTGCAGATCGCCTACCGACAAAATATGCGGCACGCGGTCTAAATCAGCACAGACCTCAGGCCAAATCTGCACCCAGCGGTAGAAGGTTGCGCGAAAAAAGGGAAAGACGGCAGCGGCCATCTGCTCGTGCTTGAACTGCAAATCTGGCTCAACAATTCGGATATGCAGCCGTAGCCAATCTTCATATTTCTTGGTCGCTTTAATGATGTTCATAGTCGATTTACAACGTCGGCAGCAACAATAAGAAGATCGTTACACCCTGTCAAGCTGGCATAGATGGGCAGCTTCAAATCTCGTTTCGTGTTTTCGTTGGTGCAGAAAAAAGCCCGTAGCTTAAATATAAAGCTACGGGCCCAGAGCGTCTGCTCTCGCTCCGTTCGTAAACAGCGGTTGCTGAGATCAGGATCAGCAACGGACTTTCGGAAAAAAGGACTGGGGAAAAATCCGGAGCGCGGATTCCCCTACCCGCGCTCCGGCACCGGGAACCAGGAGACCAGTTCACGATGAACTTAAGCTTTCCGCGATTGCGGCTTTCCTGGTGGAACCTGACATTTCTCGAATCTCCGGAGCGCTGTGTCGTTCGCGCTCCGGAGATATCGTTTTTACTTACCGGTTCCGGAGAGTTGGACGGTTTGCGTGCCGGCTGCGTCTTTGATGTTCAAAGTCGCGGTGCGCGCGCCGGTAATTGTGGGTTTGAACGTCACGGTGATGGTGCAATCCCAGCCTGCTTTGCGGCTGGTTCCGCATTTGTTGGTTTCGCTGAAGTCGCCGGGATCGGTTCCGCCGATCGTGATGCTGGTGATGGCCAGCGCGGTGCTTTGATCGTTGGTGAGGATCACGGTTTCAGGTTTCTTGTCGCCCACCGTCTCGGATCCATAATTGACGTTGAGCGGGGACACGCTGACCGGCTGGGTGGCGTTGAGCATGATGCTGACGAACGCTCCGTTGCCAGCGTTGAGCAACGCCACATCGGGCATGCCGTCGCCATTGAAGTCGGCAACTACCGCGCCGACGACACCCGTGCCCGTGTAGTAAGTACCTACAAGGGTGAACGTGCCGTGGCCGTTGCCCTGGAGTACGGCGGGGCCGATGCCCGCGTCGTAAGGAATGACTACGTCCATGTTTCCATCCCCGTTTAGGTCGGCCACAATCGGTGCGTCATCAGCAGTGAAGCCGGTTACTGTGCTCAGGCAGTTGACTGCACCGGGCGTAAACGTACCATTACCGTTTCCCTCAAGGAACTGAGCGGCTAAGTCGCAGTCCTGAACACCCGTGACTGTGGCCAGAAGGTCCATCTTCCCGTCCTTGTTGAAATCCGCGGCAACAGCCGCGGCCGGATAGTACGGGGTCGTGGTCTGGATGGGAGTGCCAAAGGTTCCGTTGCCATTTCCCGGTAGCACCCAGAGGGCGGCATACGCTGTTCTTGGCGTCAACGCGATGTCCATCTTGCCGTCACCGTTGAAGTCGGCAAAGGTTAGCGACTCCTGGTAGAACAGGTTGGCAACGGCGGGAATCAACGGCTCCGTGGTGTAAGTTCCATTGCCTTTGTTAAGCAGCACGCTGAGCGTGCCATCAGAGTTCGCAGTGACGATGTCGAGCTTGCCACTGCCTGTCAAGTCAACCAGATAGACTTGCTGTTCCTGGGCCGACGCACCGGTGGGGTAGTAGACGGCCTTCTTGAACTTTCCCGTCCCCAAACCTTCTAGGACGGCCACGGTCTGGTTCTGGCAACCTGCGAAGGTAGCGTCCTGCAACGTGACAACTAGATCGGCTTTACCATCGCCGTTCACGTCGCCGGCGGCAACCCACTCGGCATAGTTGTTCGCACAAGTGCCGGGAGTAATCAGCGACGTCTTTCCCAGCGCTCCGTGCGAGCTTCCCAGGTTGATACCGATCTTCGAGCTATCGCCTACAATCGCCTGCGCGATATCGGGGAAGCCGTCCCCATTAAAATCGGCGGTCGCGATGTTATTTGCAGCGAGCGAGCTTAAGGCGTACGACTGGGCGGTCTGGAAAGTTCCATCTCCGCGGCCAAGGGACACGGTGTTGGTATAGATGCCGTCGGTATCCAGCACATCTAGCGTGCCATCACCGTTGAAATCGCCCAGAGCGACGAGATAAACTCCGCCCTGAGCCTGGAGCGGATACACCGGCCCCGTGGTGAAGGTGCCTTTGCCGGTTCCGTAAAACGTGTAAACGTCGCCGAACCCATCGGGAACAACGATATCCAGCTTCTTGTCGTTGTTGATGTCGGCCAGCACGAGGTTGTCGGTGGGGTAAAGAGGAACGTTGCCGACCGTTCCGTTGACCTTGAATGTGCCGTTGCCTTGATTCAAATAGACAATCGCCGTGACACTACTGCTGCCGACGACCACGTCCGGTTTCTTGTCACCGTTCACGTCACCGATGGCGATGGCGCCGTCGGCATAAACACCATCGATGGCTACAGGGTAGTATGCGGGAGTCCCAAATGTGCCATTGCCGTTGCCCAACAGAATGGTCATCCCGCCGCCCACTGTATCGGATGATTGGACGGCGAGATCGGGCTTGCCATCGCCATTCAGATCGCCGACGGCCAGCGATTGGCAATTGCCAATGGCATCCGTGCAAACTGTGGTGTTGGCAATTGGCGCCTGGAAAGTGCCGTCGCCATTGCCGAGGAATACAAACACGCCGTTGTACGGAGTCATTGCGACGATATCGATTTTGCCGTCGCCATTCACATCCACCGCGACCAGGCCGTTCGGGCCGGGATTGGTATTGCCGCTGTTCGGCGCTGCATGGGTGGCATTGTAGGTGAGGCTGCCGGCGCCATTGCCGAGAAAGATGTGAAGTTCCGAGTTGCCGGTATTAGCGTTAACCGCCCACACGGCAACGTCGAGCACTTTGGCGCCGGTGAAGTCGCCCACGGCGATCGCTTCCGAAAATATACCGGTGGCAGATATATTGAGCGAGATGGGTGTCTGGAACGTACCGTTGCCGTTGCCCAAGATCACGTTGAGATTGCTGCCATCGAGGGTGAGGACATCCAGCTTGCCGTCGCCGTTGAAATCTCCGGTGGTGGCGGCCACCGCAGAGTTATCGCAGGGGTAGGAGCTGCAGTAGGTAGCAGTAAAGGTGGTGGGCGCGGGAAAAGCGATGGGATAGGTTTGCGCCTGCGCCGGAACTGCGGTTGCGGCGAAAGTGAAGAGAAGCGCAAGCATGTTGATAGTCGCGGCCATGCTGAAGATATTTATCGATCGCTGACAGCTATTCATTTAATGTCTCCTGGAAGTAATCGTCTTTCGTTGGCGCACGCGGGGGAATGAATCTCAGCGCGACAGCGACTTTTGCCGAATTAGCGGCCGCCGTCAATGCCCTGCGAGTCACGCTCCAGCTAAACTCCAGTCACGCAGTAAGATATTTATGTTTCATCACAATACGGCGATCAGTCACGCCATTTTCAGCTCCTTAGCCCAGGGGTACCGCGGTGGTATTTACATGTGCTAGACTGAGGCTCCCTCCCTAGCGGCCCAAGCTATGGCAACATTCGTGTCTGCAAATGCCGTGGTGCGCTTCGGAGTATTCGAGGCCGACCTGCGTTCGGGCGAACTACGCAAGGGTGGGGTCAAGGTCAAGATTCAGGAATTGCCGTTCCAGGCTTTGAAGCTGTTGGTCAGCCGGCCGAATGAAGTTCTTAGCCGGGAAGACATTCGGCAAGCCCTCTGGCCCGAGGGCGTATACGTGGATTTTGATCGTGGCGTCATCAGCGCCATCAATCGTCTTCGCGACGCTTTGGACGATTCCGCCGAGAACCCTGTCTTCATTGAAACTGTCGGACGCCGCGGCTATCGTTGGATCGCACCCACGCACAACTCCGAACTTCCGGCCAAGGCCGACGTCGCCACGGAAACCGAAGTAGCGACTGCGGTTGCACACTCTTCTCATCGACAATGGAAATTGATTATTGCTCTATCTGTTTTGGTCTTACTCTTATCCGCTTGGTTATTCCGGACACGACGTCCTTTCTCGATTCATGCTCTATCTGGTCGGCCATCATCTGGGAAGGTCGCTCCCGCTGCGAGTGTCTCGACGACGCTGGCATCTAGCCCCGGTCGTGAGACAGCTAAGCACGCCGCAAACCCTGAAGCGGAGGAGTTCTATCTCAAGGGCCGCTACTACTGGGAGAAGCGAACCCCTGACAGCCTGAACAAAGCTGTGGACTCTTTCACTCAGGCTATCGTTCACGATCCCAATTATGCACAAGCTTATGTAGGGCTCGCGGATTCCTATAACCTGCTGCGTGAATACACGGTCATGCCCTCCTCAGAGGCTTACCCGCGGGCTCTTTCCGCCGCGAAAAAAGCTGTCGAACTCGACGACCAGTCTTCGGAGGCGCACGCTTCTTTCGCCTTCGTCTCTTTTTTCGGTATGTGGGATGCCGCTACAGCCGATCGTGAATTCCGGCGAGCGATTGAGCTGAATCCGAGCAATGCCGTCGCTCATCACTGGTACGCGACTTACCTCACGTGCCTCCGGCGATATCCCGAGTCGGCGGCGGAGATCGAACGCGCCCAGGCACTTGATCCGGGATCGAAATCAGTCTTAGCCGATAAAGCTGCCCTTCTTTTCGCAGGAGGACGGCAACAGGAGGCTATTGCCCTCCTGAAGCAGATGGAAGAAAACGAGCCCGACTTTATGTCTCCCCACCGCTACCTCAAGAGGATCTACTTACAAATGGGGGACTACCCCCATTACCTTGTCGAAGCAAGGAAAGAGGCTCGGTTGATGCACGACAGCTCGGCCCTTGCCATTGCAGACGCGACTGAAAAGGGTTTCGCCGCCGGCGGCGGAGAAGGGCTACTGGAAGCGCTCCGATTGAAAGAGAAACAGCTCTATGATCGCGGCCTGTTTTCACCGTACTTCTTCGCGGAGACGTGCGCAATGATGGGGAGAAAGCAGGAGGCCCTGCACTATCTGCAAACTGCTTACGATCAGCATGCCGACGGTGTGCCAGAAATGGAAAACGATCATGCCTTCGACAACCTGCACGACGAACCCGCCTTCCGGCGGCTGCTCGCCGAAGTTGGCCTACCGCCGCTTTCTTAATGCCTGCGCCTGCACTCCGGCGTTGTCTCCTGTTATGATTTGCGGCGCCAATGTTTTCACGTTCTCATCGTTCTTTTTTAGCGCGAGCTTTTCCAGCGCAAGCCATTCTGGCGACGCTTGCAATTTCATCGAGCGTCTGCGCGCTTCCAGTCCCGAAAACGACAAAGCCCGCGCTGCACACTGTGCACATGGTCCAGCAATGGATCTCCATGCCTGACGGTGTGCGTCTTTCGGCCACTCTCTACATACCCGACGCCATCAAGCCGGGAGAAAAATTCCCCGCTCTCCTCGAATATCTTCCGTATCGCAAAGACGATGCCACCGCTGCGCGCGATTATCCAGTACACTCCTGGTTCGCTGCCCACGGATACGTCAGTGTTCGCGTCGATATCCGCGGCTTCGGCACCAGCGAAGGCGTGCCGACCGACCGGGAGTATTCCGAGCAGGAGCAACTTGACGGCGAGCAAGTCATCGCCTGGTTAGCCGCTCAGCCGTGGTCCAACGGAAAAGTTGGAATGTTTGGCATCTCATGGGGAGGCTTCACCGCCATCCAGTTGGCCATGCGGCGTCCGCCGGCGCTCAAAGCCATTCTCGCCGTCGATGCCACCGAACAACTCTTCCACGATGACGTTCATTACATCGATGGCATGATGCACTTTGACGAATTCGAGCTCAATATGGACCTGGCCCCGTCGATGACTGGAGCGCCGGACTATACGCTCGATGAAAAAATACTTGGCCCGCGCTTCGAGTCCACTCCGTGGTCGCTGATGTATTTCAAGCATCAACGCGATGGTGAGTTCTGGCACGCGCCTGTCCGCCAACTTAGTGAGATTAAAATTCCCTGCTTTTTAATCGGAGGTCTGCTCGACGGCTACCGCGATTCCATTCCACGGATGTTTGAACAAGTCAAAGCGCCGATCAAAGCGATTATCGGTCCATGGAATCACACGTTTCCGAACGATGCGGAGCCTGGTCCGCAAATTGAATGGCGAGATCAAGCCCTGCGCTGGTGGGATTACTGGCTCAAGAATCGCAACACCGGGATCATGGAAGAACCGCCACTCTCTATTTATATGCAAGACTGGCACCCGCCCGATCCCAACCTGAAGATCGTGCCGGGGAAATGGCGGGCAGAAATTGGATGGCCTCCGAGAAATGTAGCGAACACAACTCTTTATCTCTATGACGCTCACGTCCTCTCTACCGATCCAGCGAAACCAGCGGTGCATCAGCTTCGTTATGTTCCGTCCGTTGGAGTGGAGGCCGGATTCTGGTGGGGAGAGTTGCTCACCGATCAGCGCCCAGTCGACGCCTTCAGCCTGACCTACGATTCCGCTCCGCTCAAAACGGACCTCACCATGCTCGGACGACCTCACTCCCTGCTCCAGGCAAGTTCATCCGCTCCGCTCGCTGACTGGTTCGCGCGCCTCTCCGATGTCGCTCCCGATGGCACCGTCACGCAAGTGACCGGAGCGGGGCTCAATGGCGCGCAGCGCGACAACGCATCCGACCCCAAAGACCTGGTGCCGAACCAAACTTATCCGCTCGATATTGAAATGCACTTGGCTACATGGACCTTCCCCAAAGGCCATCGTATTCGTCTATCAGTTTCGAACGCGCTTTGGCCCATGGTGTGGCCAACTCCGTATGCAATGACGACTTCACTTCAACTCGGCGGCGACACCGGATCTCGCCTGACCCTGCCGCTGGTCCCACCGTCGATGTATGCCGCACCGCAATTCGCGCCGCCCGAGCCATCCGAGGAACGCAGCGATATCAAGGATGAAGGCTATCCTTGGCCCGGCGATTGGAAAACCGAGCGTGACGAAGTCAATGCCAAAACAAAAGTGACGTGGACGGGAAAATCCGCAGAGACTTACCCTTGGGGAAAAGAATCCGACTTTGAAGGGATCACTTACCTGGCCGACGATAATCATCCCGATATTAGTTCCGTCCAAGGAGAAGCTGAAATCGTTATGGCCTTAAAGCAGCAAACTCTAACCTGGCGGGGTCATCTGACGCTCAGCAGCGACGCCAAAAACTTCTACTACAAATACACGCGTCAGCTATTAAAAGATGGGCAGCCTCTGAAAGAAAAGACCTGGGAAGAAACCATCCCCCGGGATCATCAGTAAACGTCCATCATTAAACGATCGCACCAGAAGATCAGCAGCAGACGACCCCGCTGTAAACGCGAGACGATTGGTTTTCTCCTGTCCAGAGATGTTGTACTGCATGCCTCATTCCTATCGGAACGAAAGCATTATTACCGCCGTTACCTTCGCGTGCTGCACGATTGGGCGTAGGCTAACCGAAATGAATAAATTATCCCCGCGACCCTGTTTAGTAGCCGCCTTAATAGCATTTTCCTTGGGAACGATCGTCTTCCGCCCATCCGTTTCTCGTGCTCAAGAACAGCCGCCTGGAGCACGGAAGATAGTGAGCCAAGTGGCCCCAGAGTATCCAGAGCTGGCTAAAAAGATGCAGATCCGCGGAACTGTCAGGGTAGAAGCCGTGGTTGCCCCCAACGGAAAAGTGAAACTCACTCAAGTCGTTGGTGGCAGTCCTGTGTTGGCGAAAGCCGCGGTCGATGCCGTAGAAAAATGGAAATGGGTAGCGGCTCCGCAGGAAACCAAAGAACTCATCGAACTGAATTTTCATCCCTAGATAATTGGGAGTAACGGCAGAAGACTCAGGACACCCCACTTTTTTGGGGTTTTTGAAAAGTGAGTCTACAGAACCACACCGCATTATCCGTCTCTGCGTTAGACTATCTGATCGAAGCAATCCCATCCGATGACCAAAGCAGAAAAGAAACGTTTGTGCACCGTCATTCGTGCAACTGAGTATCTATTTCTCGAAAACATCGCATTGAAATTGGTGCTCGAACATCGCGCCGTTCCTAACTGGCAGAAGCTGCTGGAGAGGCTGCTGTTGGACAAAGAAATGTTAGCGGGAGTACGCCTAAAATTCCGAGACCTTTACGAACAACTTGAGGGATCCGTTGATCCATCAAATGCCCTTGAAGCCCTGTTAGGAGAGATACCCGCACCAAAGAAGGCGCAATAGTGCTGAGAAACACCCGCGAAGAAATAGACTCAGTTGCGAGCCAACTCCCTCTCGGTTACGCCCGTCAACGTAACAAAACGAATCACACCTTCCGCGTCCTCGAAGATAAGTCCCGTGGCTCCATTGTTGACCACTGCGGTGACCAGATGGCCGTATGATTTTGGGATACCGCCACGAGTTGGAGTCTGATCATAGCGCGCCAATTCTCCTTCTTTCATGCCATTGACACTGACGAATCGGATTACTCCTTCGGCATCTTCAAAAACCAGGCTGGTGCCAATGGAATCCGGGATTGCGGCCACGAGTTTGCCATAAGACTGTGGCACGGCACCGCGTGCGTGCGCTCTGGCGTAAGCCACGTTCGGGTTGCGCGTTCCGGCCACGTATCCAGCGATCATTAGGAGTCCAGCCGCGACAACTATCAGCATCCGTTTGCGCACGTTTGTATAACTCCTTCGAGGATCGACCTCAAACCATCAATCACAGCAGATACGCAGTGACTATTGGCAGTAACTATTGGTGGTAACTACTGACACTAACTATTGGCAGTAATTATGGCTCAACGAGGATCTTGTGCATCATGCCGAGGTCCTCATGCAGCAGGATGTGACAATGAAATAAAAACGTCCCTGCAATCGTCGGGTCCCGGAAATCCATACGCACTTTTACGCTGTGATATGGTCCCTTGCCATCCCAATACGGAATTTCGATGGTGTCGCGCAGATCGTTATTCGCGGCCGGTTTTCCATCCACCTCTAGAACTTCGAAATGAATCTGATGGATGTGGAAGGCATGCGTCTCTAGCGCACGGTTTTCTATCGTCCAATCCTCAACTGCCCCAACCTTAGTTGTAATGACGGGTTTTTCGTTAGGCTCGAAAACTTTCTGCTTTTGTCCATCCACCGTAATGTAAAACTCGATGGGCCCGTTGGTGCCGCCAAACTCCTCTGAGAAGAAAAGTTTTCGCTGAGCTGTGACCTGCGCATGGGCCAAGTCCGAAAACTTGAGTTCGCTCATGGGCCGCGGCCCGGCCGCTTTGGGCATGTGTTGCGAATCGTCACCTCCGCTGACGACCTGAATATTAGCGATGACTTGGCTAACATCCGCGTTCCCGGTCGGTCCGGTGGAATATGCATTCGTGACAAACACTGCGCTTCCACCAGCAGCCGGAGCCTGCACGATAAACTCTGCTCGCCCCGCGGGTGGAATCAGAATTGTCTCTTGCTCCCTGATTTGCGCCAGAGGATAGCCGTCAAGCGCGATCATTTCCATCGGCCGCGGTTGGTCATGAACCAAAAACTGCAACTGCAGAAAATCCTGAATTGAAGCATTTGCAACTCGCCAAAATTGTTTCTCATTCGGCTTCATTTGAATGATCGGCTTAAGGCCGAGAGAAGAAGCTACCTGGTAGTTAATGGTCAACTGGTAAGGTCCAGGGATCCACGGAACGAGATACTGCTGGCGAATCACGAAAACTCGCTCAGTAAGTCCCGTAACCTCGGGACGATATTTCTCCATCCCTTCAACAACAATGGCACCCGCAGCGCCGCCATTCACCTGGAATTCGGTGAAGCCATGCACATGCGGATGATACCAGTACAGGCCCGGCGGCTCCGTAGGTGGAATCTGCATACTGTACTTAAATGCTGGTGAGCCCGGCTGAATCAAGGTATCGATCACATCATCCTGATGGCATATCGGCGGAACATTCAAGCCATGAAAATGCACATTAGTAGATTCGAGCGTCATGACACCGCCATCGCCACAGGTCGTCTGGCCAGACCCCTCGGGCATCGCCATCGTCTCTTTCACATTGCCCTTGGAATCGCCTTCCTTAATTTTGTTGACTACCTCGAGATTCAACTGGTCTCCTGGATTGACTCGCAAGGTGGGAGCCTCGACGGTCTGACGGGAGACGTTGTATTTGTAGCAATAATGCGTATAGCCAAATTTATCAACCGAGTGCTCCATGACAAACTTAGCGGACAGAATGCCGTTTTGCGACGCGATGCTATAGGCGTCGGCCACTACAGTGCCGGAATCCGGGCGAGCGGGACAGTCTTGCGCCGCCAATTTCAGAACAGAAAATCCGCATAATAAAATCGCCAGCAACCACCGCGAAAGCGGGCGCATATTCAGGTCCTTAATTTTCTTAGTATCAAATTTCTTAAGCCAGCAATCGTAAGATCAGCAAAGAAGGCTAAGCCAGCGAAGCGTCAACCTTCCTTAAACATTTCCTAGAAAGATCGTGGTGGGAAAGTACCAATCGACAACAATCCCTGACTATTCGGATCTGCAAACGGGGACTTCCCGGCTTCTTGCAGCGTGCATTTCCGGCCCGTCGCATCGAGCTTCACCATCGTGATGCCCGATGGGGCACCGAACTCGGCAACATAAACTCCGCCACCGTTTCCGCTTTGGCTGATCAAGCTCAGGCTCCCAAGATATGACCAGTTCGCGGACTCCCCTTTGATTTGGCCCGAAGTGCAACCGTCTGAAAGCGCGCCGGTTGTCTTGTCAAAAAGAATTGCGCTGACCGCTGCTCCCTGCGTATTGACCACATAAAGCAGTGTTTCATCCGGACTTAACATGACGTTACTGGAGCTGATGCTCGCCTTTGACGTGTGAACCGCCGTCGGAGTCAGTATGCCGGAGGAAATGTCCGACACTTCCACCACCATTGACGTGGAGGTGTCGCCGAAAATTGCATAGTGGCCGTCGCTGGTGATGTCGATGGAATTCGGATAAGTCGCATCCTGCGAATTCAGGGTTGCGGTGGAGTACTGTTTGTCGCCGTGTGAAATCGGAGTGCCCGCCGAAATGTCGAACGATTCGATAGTGCCATCGGTGTAAGTGGTAATCAGCATGTTATTGTGGATGGCCATTCCATTGATCATGCCGCCCGCCAATCCACTAACTGAAACATCATTCACAAACTCGAGATTGCATCCTGCCAATACCTGAAATGTTCCGATGGTGTTCGAGGCCGTAAAACTCGCATACAAATATTGGCTATTGATTGCCAAACCAATGCCGTTCGACGAACCGTCGTCCGTCGGAGACCCCGTAGCGTTGCCACCGATAGTCAAGGTGCCAACGACAATTCCGGTAATCTCCCCAACCGAACCTTCCGAAGCATACACGCACTGCTGATTTTCACTGTCGAGCACGCTGATCCGGTTTGTTCCAAAAAAGCCAGCCACGTTGCCAAAACCACCGATTTGCACTTGTTGCTTCAGAGTAAGCACACCGTCAGGCGCCACCGTATAAAAGCTGACACCCGGGTCGTCATTGGTAACGACATATTGAGCTGCATTCATGCCAACTCCGCTCATGGCGAGAACGCCTGCAACCAGCTCAGCTAGCCGCAATGACCAAAACTTCCGCAGTCTATTCATAACTCAATAGCTTCAAGGTGCAGCTGACCCACTGAAGTAGATCACAGCTTTAGGGAAGGGTACAAGGAGTGCGATTCAGCTTCCAGGGCGCTGAATCACTGCTGCAAATAGTTGGCTGGAAATAGGCAAATGCAGTCAACCAACTACTGCTTGTAAGCCGACGCCGCTTGCCCCCAACCCACTCTTCAAATCCGCCGCCAGCAACTGATGAAACAACTGCTCTCCCGCTTCACGACGCGCCGACAGCCGCCCCGCACCATAAGCCCGTGACTTCAAGCCTCTCTGCACGGCCTCGCAAATTCCTAAATCTTCATCTTGCACTCGATTCCCCACTGCGACGCTACCTTCGTTGTAAGCTCGCGCCGACTCGCTCACATCGCTGAAGTAGAAATCAAAAATCACCCGGCAATGGTCCACATCAACCGGAATCACCAGATTCGTATCCAGATATCCTTCGTAACAGTTGAACATGAAATTTGGATGCAGCCAGAAATACCAGGCTCGATCGCCACGGCGCGTTGTGCCCATAGCCACATCCTCATCCGAACTCACCATTGGACTCGACTGCAAGCAATACCGGTCTTCGTTCTCGATCGTGTACTGCTTATAATCCAAAACCGAATTGAGTCCCTTATGCAAATGCGGCACGTGATAGCCACCATCAAGGTAGTTATCGACAAATACTTTCCAGTTACAATTAATGTCATAAGTCTGACTCGTAAAATAATGCAGCTTACTCAATCCCAGCGGAGCTACACGCTTCACCAATCCACCAATAAACTCCGCCAATGGAGCTGCATCGGGGTCCAAATTAACAAACACAAACTTCTCCCAAGTATCCACCTTCACCGGGACTAACCCATTGTCCTTACGTTCGAAGTTCTTCACCCCATCGAACTCTGGCATGCCTTTAAGCGTCCCATCCAGTCCATAATTCCATCCGTGATAAGGACAGTGCAAAATCGAAGCCTGCCCACACTGCTCCGTCACCACCGCTGCCGCATGATGCCGGCAAACGTTATAAAAGGCCCGCAGGACACCGTCATTCCCGCGCACCGTTACGAGCGGTTCTCCCGCCACTGTCGCGGTCACAAACTGTCCCGACTTTTCTACCTGATCTACCCGACCCATCACCTGCCATGCCCGCGAGAAAACCGTCTGCCTCTCCAAGTCTGCAATTCGGGCGTCCACATACCAGGACGCTGGAATCGTCGACGCCTCCGCTAACGGCGCCGCGGCGTCATAACTCGCCAGAATTTGTTCCACGCTCATTTCATTCCTTGTGCCATTCTTCATGCCTTCTTCCCCATAAGTTGTACTTTGTCTGAACCGATCGCGCGCCTTAACAATTCAACAAACTGCTCCATGCGCTTTTCTTTCTCCTCGGGAACCGGTCCCGATTTTCGGAATAATCCGGGATCTAACTCCTCCGTAAGCAGCGCATCCTGAAAACGATCCATCGTCCATTCCAAAATCGATCCAATCATGTCGACATCCAGATCCGTCCTCAGCTCGCCACGTCTTACTCCGAAGCTGACAAAGTCACGCCAGCCGTAAGGATCTTCTGCCACCAAGAATCGATTGATTTCTCGACGTAGTGCCAAGTCCGTCCCGTAATTGCCCACCAGATAAATTCGGTACGATGACCAATTATCCCGCACCATATTCTCCGTGCGCCCCAGCCAGTAGCGTAGCACTTCAAACAATCCCCGCTCCTGCACCGCGGCCGGAGCCTGCATATATTTCGGAAACGACTGCACCGCCTTCTTATACGCCTCAAAGAACAATCCATCCTTGCTCTTGAAGTGCTGGAAAACCGATCCCTTGGCGATACCCAACTGCGCCGCAATATCTTCCACCCGGGCTGCGCTATACCCGCGCTCTGCAAAATGCCGGATCGCAACCTCCACAATTCGCGCTCGTTTCGCCTCCGAGCGCGGACGAGGCTTCCCATCCCGCCTCATCTGCGTAGGTTTCGCCAGACTGCTTGTGATTCCTTCCATGGCCCAACTCCCCAAAATATATTTGACCTTCGGTCAACGAAAGATACAGCACTCGGAAACCATTTTTCAATGGCTTTTTTCTTGACATTTCTTTACTTTCTTCAACTGAAGAATTTTATCGTTTTGACCACTGGTCAGTATCATGTCTAGCCGTTCTAAATCGATGTATGACGCCGTAATTATCGGCGCTGGCCATAACGGCCTGACCGCAGCCGCCTATCTCGCTCGCGCCGGATACTCTACGCTGGTTGTCGAACGCCGCGATATCGTCGGCGGATGCTGCGTTACCGAAGAGATCGCTCCCGGTTGCCGCGCGTCCACCACTTCATACATTGCGAGCATGCTTCGCCCCGAAGTCATCCGCGATCTCCATCTCGCCGATTACGGACTTCGCATGGTTCCCTGCGATCCTGCTCTCCAGGTTCCGTTTCCCGACGGCCATCTCGTCTCCTGGTGGTCCAATCGCGATCAAGTTGTCGAAGAGCTTCGCAAACTTTCTCCGAAAGACGCTAAAACTTTTGTCCGCGTCGACGACAACCTCAAGAAATTAGCACGCTATTTGCAACCATTTTTCCTCGAGCCTCCGCCCGAGCCGGACACACAATCCTTCGACGGATGGTCCGATCTTTTCCGCGCCGGCAAACGCTTTCGAGGAATCTCCACCGCCGAAATCTCGCAGCTTGTCTCGTTTCTGACCGGCAGCCTCGGCGACTTTCTTGACCGCAATTATGAATCCGAGAAAATAAAAACGCTGTTCTTGGCCAACAATGTCTACGGCAAACACGGAGGCCCATATCAACCAGGCACCGCTCTAGGCCTGCTGTTCCACTTACTAAGTGGTGGCGAGCACGAGCAACAAGGTTTCTACGGACACGTCATGGGCGGCATGGGTTCCATCACCAAGGCAATGACTGCAGCAGCCGAAGCCTTCGGAGCGGAAATCCGCACCAACGTCTCAGTCCGGCAGATCGATGTGCGCGATGGCAGAGTACGCGCCGTTGTTCTCGATGACGGGACCGAACTTCGAGCTCGTGTCGTGCTCTCAAACGCCGATCCAAAGCGCACATTTCTGGGCATGGTTCCGGAACGCGACCTGCCGGATGATTTTGTCCACGCCATTCGCGGCATCAAAATGGATGGCCCCTGCGCCAAGGTCAACATGGTCTTGGCTGAAGAGCCGCGCTTTACCGGCACTCCCGCGAGCTACGCACCGCAGCAGCGGTCGCTTTTCACGTTAGTTCCATCGCTGGAATTTGCGGAACGCTGCTACGATATCGCGAAATTTGGAGAGATCCCCGAACAGCTCTGGGTTGATTGTGTAATTGCTTCGAATGCCGACCCATCTCTAGCGCCCGCCGGTAAACACGTCATGACCTGCTTCGTGCAGTACGTTCCCTACAAACTTCGCCAAGGAACTTATTATGGGACTTGGGACGAACATCGCGAATTGCTAGGCGATCGTGTGGTGAAAAAGATCGCCGAATACGCACCCAATGTTCCAAGTACAATCGTTGCGCGTCAAGTTCTCACTCCACTCGACCTGGAACGCACTTATGGCCTGACCGAAGGCAACATCTTTCACGGAGATTTGAATCTCGAACAATTATTTTTCAATCGCCCTGTCGCGGGATGGTCGCAATACCGCACTCCCATCGCCGGCCTCTATCTATGCGGCGCCGGAGCCCATCCGGGCGGCGGCGTTACTGGAGCGCCCGGTCACAACTGCGCCCATCAGGTTCTTCGTGATTTGAAAAAAGGTAAGTTCAAGGAAGCCGTCGCATGAGCATATACAAGGACGCTCAGAAGAATGCGAGTTTGGTATTAGGGTATTGTTTTAGCGATGCCGAAGTTCCTCAAAATCCTAAGCACATTTAGAAGCTGTGCAAGTAACAAGGAGGTTCTATGTCAGAAACCGTTCAGCAATATACCCAGCGCATACTGGACAATGCCCAGGGACAAGACCCAATCAAAATCCTGTCCACCACCAATAAGAAACTAGCTCATCTGATTAAAGGCGTTCCCACCGTCAAACTCCGCAAGCGTCCCGCGCCCGAAAAATGGTCTGTCGCCGAAATACTGGCTCACCTTGCAGATGTCGAAATCGTAATCGGCTGGCGCATGCGCTCTATTCTCGGAGACCCCGGAACGCCTGTCCAAGCTTACGACCAGAACGCCTGGGTGATCGCCGGACAATACAACAAACGCGATCCTCGCAAGTCTATTGAATTGCATCGCGTTATCCGCGAAGCAAATCTCGCGCTCCTCAAATCGCTTTCTCCCGATCAATGGAAGCACTACGGCCAGCATGCCGAGCGCGGGCAGGAATCCATCGAGCACATTGTCCGCATGGTTGCCGGACACGATGTCAACCATATCCACCAAATCGAGCGCATCCTAACTCCAACAAAGAAGTAATGGTATCTCACATAGGAGTACTTATGCCCAAGCAAGGAATTCTTGAACGCCTGAAGAACGGCCCGGTCCTCGGCGATGGCGGCTACTTACTAGAACTGGAAAAGCGCGGATGGGTCCGCCCCGGCCCCTTCACTCCAGAAGTTGCCATCGTTTACCCCGACGCTCTCCGCGAACTCCACATCGAATTCCGCGAAGCCGGAGCCGAAGTCCTCCAGGCACTGACCTTCTATGCCAGCCGCGACAAACTGGCCACAGTCGGCCTCGAAGACCGCGTGGGAGATATAAACCGTAATGCCGTTCGAGTAGCGAAAGAAGTTGCGGGCGAACAGTGCTTAGTAGCGGGCAATCTAAGCCTGACTTGGATGTACGAACCGAACAGTCCCACCGCGGACGATCGCGTGCGGCGAACCTTCGACGAGCAACTCAAAGTGCAGTGCGAAGAAGGTGTCGACTTTATCATTGGAGAAACATTTTCGTGGCTGGGCGAAGCGCTTCTCTGCGTCGAGCGCGCCAAGAAAACCGGACTCCCCGCAATGGTTACTATCTGCTTTGAAAATAAAGATGAAACCGCCGAAGGCACAGACGCTGCTACAGCCGCTAGAACGTTATTAGATGCCGGAGCTGACATCGTAGGCATGAATTGCCTTCGTCCTCCGCAGCACATACTCGCCCCGATGGAACAAATGCGCAAAGCCGTCGATGGCTATCTTGCCTGCCAACCCGTGGCCTATAACACTCCGGGCGATAAGCCCGACTTCACCAGCCTCCCAGAATTCCCCTACGCGCTTGACCCACTCCAACTAACTCGCCAACAAATGGGAGATTACGCCCGGCAAGCCAAGGAAATTGGCATCAATTACATTGGCTCTTGTTGCGGGTCGGTAGCCGTGCACGTAAGAGAGATGGCCCGAGTGTTAGGCAAACTCCCCGCAGAAAGCCGCATCTGGAAAAAAGGTGGTACGAAACCAATGTCCGCCTATGAATACTACGATCACGATCAAATCAGTGTGAAATGAGATCTAATTCTGACTATTTAGCCTGCGATGCAGACTACTAGAGGGACGCAACGATAAAGCGATTATTGTACCGTCCCGAGTATTCTCTTCCGTTCAGAGCGACTAAGCACCCTAATTCGTTCTAGGCCTTGAAGCGAGAAGCCGCACTCAACAGCGCAGCAATGGATGCGCGAGAAATTGAACGCATTTCCTTTGCGTGTTGCTGCTGGATCGCGTTGGCGATCAAGAGCAGCGCAGTTCCGTGGAGCACGGCCCACACGGATAGCGTCAGGCGCGTGTAGTCGTCCGGAGCTCCCCCCAGTTGCGCGGCCATCTTTTTTTTCATCAACTGCAATGCGGGTCTTTTCTGCTTAAGAATCTGCTCCAGGGTTGTCCCAATGGAAGGTTTGGCCGAAAAAAGCAGGTCGTATTCGTGCCGGTAATAGAGTTCATATTCGTGGGAATTACTCACGGCGAAATCAAGATAGCGTTCACAGGCTTCTTCGACCGAGGACGCAGCCTCCAGCGTTTGGAACATTTTTTGCCTCGTCAGTTCCAGCAACGCGCGCAAAATATCTTCCCGGCTGTGGAACCGGCGATAGACCGCCGGAGTGTTCGTGCGAGCCGCCCGCGCAACCGCTCGCATGGTGAGGGACTTCTCAGCCCCTTTCTTCCAAAGCCGGCGAGCCGCACTCAGGATGCGGTACTCAAGATCAGGGTCTGGTTGCCGCGCCATTTTGCTCCTTTTTGGCAGCCTTACGAATTATGTTGACAGTGTACACGTAATGTAATATAAACAACAAGCACGGCCTACCCATTCTGGTTTTAGGCAGAATATCCGGAGCCCCATCTGAGGACTCGTTCGCGGTTGTGCTAGAAGACTCCAGCTGTATCAACGGGGTAAGTGTTTCCGGCAAGATATACCCTAGTTTGACACCCCTCGACTCTGGACCCAAAAAGGGTCAGTCGGCTTGTGTAATTACGTTTACGCCGTGCACGTTATATGTTTAATCAGATCAGAACTAGCCCCATTGCAGCGGCTTAGTTTCATTTTAGGAGTGTTGTAGATGTGCTACACAGAAAATCCGGGGGATAGAATCTCCATCGTACAAATCAATTCTGAGTTGCGGCACGCCCAACTGGAGTTAATCAGTGCGCATTGTGCAACTCACAAACTTCGTGTCCGTTTTTCCATAGAAGATCTGGCTCGCTACGGCCGCCGCGATGTTTTACGCAAGTCTATTGAGACGGCCAGCGCCATGAGCGAATATTATTCGGCGATCGAAGCGCAGTTTCTAGCCGAAGAAACGGTCTCCGCGCCCGCTGGAGCCTTGGATGAAAAACTTATTGTGCAAGGAATTCAATACCTTTCGTCTTACCTTCGAGACCAGCGCGATCGACACCTGCCATCGGCCGCTCCGCTGAGTAAACACCAGCAGGCCCGCATGTCCGCTTATTTTTCGGCGGACCTACTCGACCATGTCAGGACAGTGGAACTCCACGGTGCGCGGATTTCCAATCCGCCGTTCTATGCAGAAGCGAAGGCTTTGGGGATTCTGAATTTGCCCGACATCCCCCACATGAAATCTGTAACCTTTCTCGATGTATTGGTCTTCAACGACGTAATCACCGAACGATCTCTGTTTCATGCGCTCGTACACGCCGTCCAGTTTCAGGTTCTCGGACTGGAACACTATGCCGAACTCTTCGTGCGCAGCTTTGTGAACACCAGATTTCACTTCCTGGTTCCGGTGGAAGAACACGCTTTTTCCCTCGAATCAAAGTTTGCGCGGCCGTCGGCGGAGACGTTTTCGGTCGAGGACCAGGTCCGCCAATGGGTGAAACAAAGGCGCTATTAGAGCACGCCCGATGCATCATCCAAATCGTCCGCAAACAAGAAATGCAGGGAGCATAAGCTCCCCACATTTATTCCAACCCAACCGCTAGTTACTTCTGGGTAAACGCTAATCCCGGCAACGTTTCCGTGTGCTCGGACTGCACCGCGCTCAGCAGGTTCGGATTGAGCCCCAGAGCTTTCAGAATGGTGGGAGCAATCTGACGGGTCTCAACCTGATCGTTAAACGTTGCAGCCTTGTAACTCGGGTTCGAGACAATCAGCAGAACGTTCCGGTCGTCGTAGGCAAAGCCACCATGCTCGGAAACTTTAGCCTTCCCGCCGGTATACACTACACCAACGTTCGGGGCCACAATAATATCCGGGGTCCGAGAATCGGTGAGTGGATCGTTGAATTGCAGCGTGAGCGAGGGACCGGAGAAAATCTCTCCTTGCCCAAACAGGTTTTCATTCGCAGCCAACGTGGTCACGAAGCTCTCCGTCTGGCTTTGATCGGTTAGCCACAACATCGAGACATCATCCTCATCTGCTTGAGCAACCGGCAAACCAGGCCCCACTCCGCTCGGTGAAAGTACCTGAGATGGCGGTTCATCCGCGGGATCATCCGCTGGAATGCGTAGCACGCGATTCGGATCGATTGCCGACTGGCCATGCTTGGCCGAAACAATGATCACGGTCGAATCCGAGAGACCTTGTTTCTTTAACTCCGCAATAAACTGACCAATCGCACCGTCCACGTACTGGATCTCGGCGAACAATGAATCGCTTGGAGTTCCCAGCGCGTCCACGTAGCCGCCCGTCAGACTGAGCGACGGTTCCACCAGTTTTTCACCTACGCTCACTGCCTGGAAGTTCATGCCAAACACGTTGGGCACGGGTGCAGTAGCGCTACCGTCGTGCGTCTTGCCGTCGATCCAGTTCAACACAGCCTGCACTTTGAACTGGTCATAGCAGCGAATGTTCTGGAAGCTGTCGGTCCACGCGTTGGTCGACTGCGCAGCCCCTGGATCGGGAAGAGGATTGCAACCCTGAACCGTAGGTATCGGCACCGGAATCGAATTAATCTCCGGTGACCACAGATCAATCACGCCATCGCCACTCGGCCCATTGGTAAAGTCGTAAGATGGATGCTTATCCGACCAAGCCGTGTAACCACCCGCATTTTTCACCACATTGAAAATCGTGTTATCGCGAAGATAAGTGTGCGGATACACCGGCGCGCAGCCATTCTTTGGATCACGCGGCAGATAGTCCGGATTGATTCCGTTGATTCCGGAGCTGCCATCCGTTTTCCCAGAGTCAAGTTTCAGATAGTTGTAGTCGATTTCTTCGTCGAACCCAACCTGCGTGCCAACTACGCTCGGACAAAGTTTGGCGCCGCCAACAATCCCGTAAGGCGTGGTCTTCGCTGGAGGCGACAGAGCGCGATCATAGGTGACATCATAGAAGACCCCCGACGAACGCGGCGTTCCGCCCGTGATCTGAGCTACCAGCCCAGGGAAAGAATCCGAAGGTTTCGAAGTCAACGCTTGCAGATAATGCACTCCGGTTGCCGAAAGCGCAGCCAGATGCGGACAGTACGTCTGATTCCCGTAGATCGGAACACCCTTGGCACAATTCGCGAAATCGAGCGAGTGCATGCCGTCAACGCTGATGAGTAGAACGTGTTGAATCTTGCCGTTTACTTGCGCAGCAGCCGTCAACGAAAACAGGCTCACCAGCGCCCAAAGCAACCAGCCCGAGGGAGAGAAAACGACGATCGGACACTTTAGCCTCCTAGAAGTACTACCGAAGTACTATCGGGAATAAGTATTGGTGGTATACCGACTGCGCGGGTTAACGGGAGATGAATGGTGGATTAAAGAACTGTGAACCTGCGCTGGTATGGAGTTTTTAGCTTTGCAACGAACCAAGCCATTAGTGAGCAGTGGGTTGTTACTCTTCCGCCAACTCTTGCAGTGGTTTCGCGAGAGGAAGAGCGACGGGCTTTTTGGCACGAGTGGTGGTGATCACCACGACGCTGACGAGCACCAGAAGTGTTCCCAGCAATGTTCTTGGACCGACAGTCTCGCCGCCAAGAAAATATCCGACAGCGACTGCCACTACCGGGTTGACATAGGCGTAGGTGCCAACTTTGGTTGGCGATTCGTGATGGATGAGCCAGACGTAGGCTGTAAAACCGACAATGGAGCCAGCCACAATTAAGTAGGCGAGCGCGAACCAAGCACTGCGAGAAACGGTTTGAATGTGAAATCCGCGAAACTCGCCGAGGATCGCCGCCGTCAATGCGAGCATAATTCCTCCCGCAAGCATCTGCGCTCCTGAGCTCATGACTTTTGATTCAGGCAAATGAAGCTTGCGGGTAAGAGCCGAAGCAATCGACCAACTCATCGCTGCGATCACCAAAGCAATCGCGCCCCTGGGATCAATAGGGACTTCGCCCAAACTAAGGGAGCGGCTCACCAGAACAGAAACTCCACCGATCCCGACCAAGAGAGCCAGAGCAAGCCGGAACGTCAGCCGCTGCGTGCGCAGAAAAACAATCTCCGAAAGCGTCATGAAGACCGGAATCGTCGCCAGCATGACGGCAGCAATTCCCGAAGGCACGCGCTGCTCGGCCCAAAATAAAAGGCCGTAATCGACCACGAAGATGCAAACCGCAAGCACCGAAGCCGCCAGCCACTCGCGGCGAGTCGGCGAAGGCGTTCCCTTCAGGCGCATCCAGGCAAAGAGCACCACTCCGGCAACGGAGAACCGCATACTCGCCAGAACTAATGGAGGAACCTCACGCACGCCGACGCGGATCGCCAGGAAGGTCGAGCCCCAGACGAAATAAATGATGGAGAACGCCAGCACGGTCTTCCATGCTGGAGGACGAACTGAAACTTCCATGTGAAATAGATCACCAGCAGGGCGGCGAGGACGCAGAGTTTTTCCGGCCAACGCGAGTCAGCGGGTCCTCGGCTGGCTCAGACAATTCGAATAGCCCGTTATCCGGGATATGGCTGCAATCGATTTCACTAGTACGCTGCGGTGTGATAGAAAATTGGTCCCACACCTTTGTTTGAGTCGTGTACCTCCAGGATCATTGCTCCGGCCACTGAGACCTGCGGCGCTTCACCGCTGTCATATTCGAACGGCTTGGCTGCGAATTTGACAGTCCCACTCGACTGCAATCCAGCCGTGTGATACCACAGCGCACCGACTCCGCTGACCACCTGGTGCACTTCAATGACGGTCGGTCCGGATGCCGATACGGAGGGAGCGAGGCCAGTGTCATACTGGAACCCATTTTTGGCCCACACCACCGCATCATTGGACCGGATCTCGGCGGCGTGGTACCACAGGGGCCCTTCACCGGTGCCTACCTGGTGCACTTCGATGACAGTCGATCCCGCAAGCGCCACTGATGGTGCTACCCCGGTGTCATATTGGGATGGAGTCGCAGTCCACTCGACAACGTTCGACAGGAGTTGGCCAGTGTGATAGAAGAGCGGACCGACTCCGCTGCCTGACTGGTGCACTTCGACAACAGTCAGTCCATTCGCTGCCACCGAAGGTGCTAGGCCATTGTCATACTGACCAGCATCGCCCCAGCTGACCCCACCGGTGGAGTTGATTTGGGCGTTTACATTCCAGAGCGCTCCCTCGCCCGATTCCGCCTGGTGCACTTCAATGACAGTGTTCCCGCTGATGGCGATCGACGGAGCATATCCGTTGGCATACTGGAAGGCCTCGGACCAGACGATCGTGCTGCCTTGTATCTGGCCGGCGCTATACCAGAGTGTGCCCGAATTACCCTCATGCACTTCTACTGCGAATTGACCGGAAACTGCCACCGACGGTGCTTGACCCTTGTCAAACGAAACTGGGGACGCACTCCAGACCACCGGAGATATCCTTGTGCCCAGGCGGCAGGCGCCTTGAAAGCGATGGCGACCGCCGCCAGAATCATCATCACTAGAACTGTCTTGTTGATTTTGCAATCTCGTTTCATTCTGATTCTCCAACCTTCGTACACTTGGCTTCCCGGCCCGGTCACAGCGTCTGCAGGAAGTTGAGCAAATCCTGCGTCTGCTGCTGCGAGAGGCCAATCTGGAAGCGTTGGTTATAAAAATTCACGACTTGCTGGAGATTGGCTGCAACTCCGTTATGAAAATACGGGGCGCGCGCTGGCAATCCCCGCAGGATAAGACCCTTGCCTCTGCCGATGTCACTGCATTGGCCGGTGATGAGGGCTTTCCCCGGATCAGAAGTGTAGTAGGTGTTGCCGGCGAGAGGCCCTTGAGTACAGATCAACTCGAACACAGGCAGCTTCGGCGCTTGCAGTTGCTGAAGCGCCGCGATGATGTTCGGGTCGGTTTCGTAAGTGAGCGAGTGACCTGTCCCTATGTCCAATGGCAAGGGGAAGGAGTGATTTCCTACATTGAACGTATCGTGGCAAGTGGTGCAGGTTCCCATAATCTGCTGAGTGCCGGTTGTTAGCCCTGGGACATCGCTGATCGTCAGGGGTTGAGTGTTAAAGATCTGCTCGCCGCGGGCAATCGAAGCTTGCTGCGGAT
>JBATZM010000043.1:0-2033 GCA_049674665.1 Terriglobales bacterium | reverse complement strand
CCACGCTATCCAGCACGCCATTGATGAACTGCACCGACTCCTGTGTCGAGAACTTCCGCGCGATCTCGAGCGCCTCATTAATCACTACCGCCCGCGGCGTTGCCGGATAGCCCAGAAACTCCGCCACGGCTCCGCGCAGCACATTCCTATCCACGGCCGCCATCCGCTCCATGCGCCAGTGCTGCGTATGTTTCCCGATCAGCCCGTCGATCTCCACCAGGCGATCGCTGGCCACGCGAAACAGATCGTCGGCAAATCCGCGGACTTCTTCTTCCACGTTCGTCCGCTCTGCCCAGAACGTTTTCCGGACTAGCTCCGGCGTCTGCTTGCCCATGTCCGCCTGAAAGAGCATCTGCAGAACCAGTTCGCGGGATTTGCGGCGAGTGCCCATGGGAAGCTGTCAGCCCTCAGGAAAACCTTGCTGTGGATGAGAGTGACAACAGTTTACAGGACAGCTGCATTGCGGAGAGATTGTTAGATCAAGAACGAGCCCTGTGTTTCCGAGAAGTTGCTTTTGGTTTGCTTTTCCTGACGGCTGATGGCTGATGGCTGATGGCTGTCCGAAGATTCGCCATCTCCACCGCTGCTAGTGCCGCCTCAAATCCCTTGTTCCCCATCTTCAACCCGGCGCGATCAATCGCCTGCTCCAGCGTTTCGCAGGTCAGAACGCCAAACGCATGAGGAATTCCAGTCTCCTGCGCCGACTGCCCGATGCCGCGCGTCACTTCGTTCACAATGACGTCGTAATGCGCCGTGTCGCCACGTAACAGACAGCCAATACAGATGATGGCATCGTACTTCTTCGTTTCGGCGAGCATGCGGGCCACCGCAGGAATTTCGAATGCACCCGGCACACGCACCAGCCCGATGTCTTTCTTCTTAGCGCCGGAACGCAACAATCCGTCGTAAGCGCTTTGAAAAAGTCTTTCCGTGATGAAAGTATTGAAGCGCGAGACAACGATAGCAAAGCGTTTTCCCACGGCGCTGAGGCCACCTTCGATAGCCGGAACTGTCGCTTCGGGAAGACGTTCGAGTTTGATTTTTTCTTTCGTAGATTTCCTCTGTGCCTCTGTGTCTCTGTGGTGAAGCCGTTGACCTATTTCCCCTTAAACGAAGCCGGCCGTTTTTCCAAAAACGCCGTAGTCCCTTCTTTCTTATCTTCAGTAGCGCAACAAAGCCCAAACAAAGTAGCCTCCAGAAACAGCCCCTCGGCCAAAGTCATCTCCATGCCTTTGTTGACCGCCTCCATAGCGTACTGCACCGCCAGCGGAGCGTTCGCGATGATCTTAGCCGCAATCGCCTCCGCCCGCGGAATTAACTCCGCTGCCGAAGTCACTTCATTCACCAGCCCCATGCGATGCGCTTCCTGCGCCGTGATCATCTCCCCGGCCAGCACCATCTGCATCGCGAGTCCCTTGCCCACCAGGCGCGGCAAGCGCTGCGACCCGCCATATCCCGGAAGAATTCCCAGCTTCACCTCCGGCTGCCCCAGCTTCGCGTTGTCGCTGGCGAGACGCATGGTGCAGGCGAGAGCCAGTTCGCATCCACCGCCGAGTGCGAATCCGTTAATGCAGGCAATCACCGGCTTGCCCAGATTTTCGATCAAGTCAAGCACCGCCTGCCCCCGGTGCGCAAACTCTTTACCGGACACCGGCTCCTGCTTCGCCAGTTCGCCAATATCCGCGCCCGCGACAAAAGCCTTCTCACCGGAGCCGGTCAAGATCGCCACACGGATCGCGGCATCGCTTTTTATTTCTTGGAAAGCAATCCCAAGCTCTTCCATGGTGGCCAAGCTAAGCGCATTGAGCACCTTGGGACGGTTGACGGTGACGTAGGCGATGGCGTTTTTCTTTTCGAGAAGTATGTTTTCGTAGGTCATAAGCTCAAATATTGATTAACAATCCCGTTTCAAATTTGTCATCCCGAACGAAGTAGGGTCATTCATAAACGAATGACCCTACGCAGCCGAAGACCCCCAGCCCAAGCTGTTAACTGAACTTCCGACCTACCACTTTTTGAGCTGCGTTACGTTC
>JBATZM010000042.1:0-41141 GCA_049674665.1 Terriglobales bacterium | reverse complement strand
TGGCAACTGAAAACTCCCCGCAGTGAATACAAAGCGTCTTACCTGTTGCTGGCAGCGGGCGCGCGCAATCCGTTCCGGTCACAGTTTGTCGCACCCATTCCGCCGAGCGATTTGATGGTCACTGCGGGCTACTTTATTCCCGGCCGCAATTCTTTGATGCAGATTCAATTTCTGCAAGGAATTACAGGCTACATTTGGGTCTTTCCGCGCGCGGATCACGTTTCCGCTGGGATTGCAGGCAAGATGGGTGAAACCTCTACTGCCGAGTTGCGGCGGGTACTGGAGCAGTGGCTTGAACAAAACGGTTTTCGTTTGGATGGTGCTCGCTTTTACTCGCACATTCTTCCGTCCTTTAGCGCTCACGCTTTCGAAGCGCTCGATGTGTGCGGAGACGGTTGGGCGATGATTGGCGACAGTGCAGGTCTGGTAGATCCGATCACCGGAGAAGGTCTTTACTACGCGCTTCGATCCGCGGAGTTGTGTGCCGAAGCTTTGCTGTCTGGTCGGCACGAGGACTATCGCGCGCTCCTGCAAGAAGAAGTGCTCACCGAGTTGAAGCTGGCGGCACGCGTCTCGAAGCGATTCTACAGTGGACAAATTTTCGGCGACAGCGTGCTGGAAAAGATGGTGTCTCTGACTGCGCAAAGCAAGAGCTTCCGCGACTTGATGAGCGATCTTTTTGCGGGCATCCAAGGCTATCGCGATCTGCGCGCTCGGATGTACAAGATCTTGCCTGCGGTCATGGCAGAAGGCTTGGCTGGAACGCTGCGTCGGCCATGGAACAAGAATAGCGGATCGGAGTTCGCCGCCGACCCACTCGCGGAATAGCGGAAGACTCGAATCAGGCAGCCTTGGACTTCAGTGCTGCGATATCGGCAAGCAACACTTTCTCGTGGCCTTCGGGGTTCACCTTTTCATACACCTTGCGGATCGTGCCATGAGGATCAACCACGAAACTGGTGCGCTCCCAAAACTTCATGCCTTTCCATTCCGCCTGACCGAGGCCAAGGGTTTTCATCAGACCGCCATCAATGTCGGCGAGGAATTCGACGGTGAGAGAAAACTTGTTGCAGAAATTCTTGTGCGAGGCCACGTCGTCAGCACTAATGCCGATGACTTTGATTCCGGCAGAGTCGAAGTCGGCCTTGGTCGCGGTAAACGATTTGGCCTGGATGGTGCAGCCGGGCGTATCGTCTTTCGGATAGAAATAAATGACGAGCCAGTTTCCAGCGAAATCGGAGAGTTTGGTAATCTTGCCGTCCTGGTTGGGAAGAGAAAAACTCGGAAAAGGATTGCCAGCAGAAAACATTGGGAGAGTTCCTTTCGTAAATTGATGCAAAGATTGATGCAGAAAAAAATTGTAGCAGGCGAGGTCCAAAAACGAGCTCTTAGCTCGTTAGCCCTTAGCCAAGCCGGACATCGGCCCAGCTAACGGCTAAGAGCCAATAGCTAGAAGTAAAGAACTGTCCGTCGTCAAGCGGCCTGCATCGCTTTTTGGGCGCGCTCTGCCATCTCTTTCGGGGACACATCTTCCTTGTGAGTCGCGACACCCCAGAGATGTCCAAACGGGTCCTGAATAAAGCCTGAGCGGTCTCCGTAGAACTGGTCCTGCACGGGCTTTAGGATTTTCGCTCCCTCCGCAACAGCTTTTTCGACGACTTTGTCACAGTCGGGGAGGTAGACGTACAGGCTCACCGGAGATGAGCCGATGCTCTCGGCGCTGCGATTGCCCATGCTGAGATTTTCGTCCGCCAGCATGATGCGCGAGTCGCCGATTTGAAGTTCAGCATGGCCGACCTTGCCGTCGGGACCATCCATTCGCACAACTACAGTTGCTCCGAAAATATTCTTGTAATAATCGATTGCTTTCGCGGCACCCTTGATGACGAGGTACGGCGTAACCGTGTTGTATCCCTTGGGAATGTAGTGGACTTTGCTCATGACTATTCTCCTCTGGTGTTCGCTCATCGTGTTCCGGGTATTGCGCTCCGGTCGAGATGAGGTTGAGGGTTGAGGTTAAAGCGCGCCGACGGACCCTCACGGGCACGTCATTCTCTAATGAGAACACAAATTGCGGTCTCGGCTCAAGGGGGCGGACTTCGAACCGATGGATGTACCATAGTCAGCGTCGCGACAAGGCGATCACTTGTGCCCGAACTACCTGACATTGTGGTCTATATCGAGGCGTTGGAAAAACGCATTCTCGGCGAACGCCTCGATCGTGTGCGAATTGCGAGCCCATTTTTGTTGCGTACGGCAACCCCGCCGTTGGCGAACGCGGAGGGTAAGACTGTCGTCAAATTGCGCAGGTTGGGCAAACGAATTTGCATGGGCTTGGACGGCGATAATGACATTTGGCTAGTGCTGCATTTGATGATTGCCGGGCGACTGCACTGGCGCAAACGCGATGCGAAGGTTTCACCTCCCCGCGGGCTAGCCGCCTTCGACTTCGCCAATGGAACTCTGCTCTGGACTGAAGCGGGGTCACAAAAGCGCGCGTCGCTACACGTGGTGGCAGGAGAGGATGGGCTCTCCGCGCTCGACCCCGGCGGGATGGAAGTTTTGGAATCGGATCTGGAGCGCTTCACGTCGGTTCTCACGTCTGCGAACCACACGCTGAAACGAGCGCTCACCGATCCTCGGTTATTTAGCGGGATTGGCAATGCATATTCCGATGAAATCCTTTTCGAAGCTCGCCTCTCACCACTCGCATTGACACAAAAACTTAAGCCAGAGCAGATCGAGCAATTGTTCGCGGCGGTGCGCACAAGTTTAAGTCAATGGACTGAGCGCTTGCGGCGAGAGTCAGGCGACGCGTTTCCTGAAAAAGTCACAGCGTTTCGCCCTGGAATGGCAGTGCATGGGCGATACAAGGAACCGTGCCCGCGCTGCCAAGCGAAGATTCAGCGCATACGCTACGCGGCCAACGAAACCAACTACTGTCCAAGCTGCCAGACCGGAGGAAAGTTACTTGCCGATCGTTCGTTATCACGGCTGCTGCGAGAAGACTGGCCGCGAACTCCGGAAGAACTTGAATTACTGATTCGTGAGCGACAGTAAAACGTACCGTCGCGTCTAAGTAGAACGGGTGGAAAATTGGACGCAGGTTATTCCATTCCCAACTCTTTCGCCAGTGCCTTCCATTTCCCATCCACCAGTGCACGGGTTTTCGCGTCCATCACAATCTCATCTGGCCAGGGGCGCGCGAAACCTTCGGTTGTCCACTTGCGTGTCGCGTCAATGCCCATTTTCGATCCGTAGTTTGCCAGGCGGGCTGCGTGGTCGAGGGAATCCACTGGGCCCATCGTGAACTGGATATCGCGCTCGGGGTCGATGTTATTCAGAACCTTCAGCGTGACGTCGGCAACGTCCTGCACGTTTACGTCTTCATCGACTACGATGATGCACTTGGTGAACATGGCCTGCCCCAGCGACCAGATCGCATTCATCACTTTGCGCGCTTGTCCGGGATAGGATTTGCGAATGGAAACCAGCATTAGATTGTGAAACACGCCTTCGATCGGCAAATTGATATCCACGAGTTCGGGGATGGTCAGCTTCATCAGTGGTAAGAAGATGCGTTCGACGGCTTTGCCCATCCAGGCATCTTCTTGTGGCGGCTTGCCTACGACCGTCGTCGCATAGATCGGATCTTTTCTGTGGGTCACGCAGGTAACGTGGAAGACCGGATATTCGTCTTCTAGCGAGTAGAAGCCGGTGTGATCACCGAAGGGGCCCTCGGTGCGGAGTTCGTCCAAGTTGACGTAGCCTTCGAGGATGATCTCGGCGTTCGCTGGGACTTCCAGATCGACGGTCTCGCACTTCACTAGCTCGACTGGCTTCTGGCGCAGGAATCCGGCGATAATGAATTCTTCTACGTCCGGTGGCGCGGGCACTATGGCGGAGAAAGTTAGCGCGGGGTCGGTGCCTATGGCTACGGCTACTTCCATTTTGCCGGAGGGGCGATCGCCGGCAGCTTGCATCGATCCCCCGGATGATCTTGCCATGATGTCAACGGCGGCACTGGCGCGAGTGCCCGTGTCTCTACCGTGTTCGACGGATTGCCGGATGTGGTCGCGGTAATGCTCGGCGGCTACTTTCTGCCGCTGCCAGTGCATTCCCGTTGTGCGCTCGTCGTATATTTGCATGCGGTACATGCCTACGTTGCGCTTGCCCGTCTTAGGATCGCGCGTGATTACGCACGGCAGCGTGATGAAACGTCCGGCATCTTTGGGCCAGCATTGCAGGATGGGGAAATCCAGTAACGAAAAATTGTCGCGTTTGATTACTTCTTTGCAGGGACCCGTGGCAACCGTCTTTGGAAAGAACTTGCCCATCTCAGCCAGCATGGGAAGCATCTTTACTTTGTCGAGAAAGCCTTGCGGAGACTTCACGTCCATGAAGCCGCGAATACGTTCGGCGATTTGGTCGAGTGCATCGACTTCTAGCGCCAGTCGCATACGGCGGGCGGAACCGAACTGGTTGATAAGAAGTTGCGAGCCGGGATAGCCCTTCACGTTTTCAAATAACAGCGCTTTCCCGCCGACAGTTCCCTGCCCGTCATTGTTGCTAACTCTGTCTCTGCTTTTCGAAACCCGATCGGCAATTTCGGCAATCTCTAAAATTGGGTCCACTTCGGTGCGGACACGCTTCAGTTCGCCAGCTCGATCGAGTGCTTTGATCCAGTCCCGCAGATCGTCGTAGGCCAAAAGTCCCCCTGTGATGAAACACGATTATATGATGGCTCACTGGTATCGGCGGAAACCTTTAACCAAGGGAGCACAGGGGATCACGGAGGAGTGCCACAGAGCTAACTTCAATCGCTGCAGCCACTCTTCCACATTTTGCGCTCTGCGACTAGGATATGGAAATCAATTTTGCAACATCGGCGTTTGCAGTACGCGTTTGCAGTATCTCAGGTTCACGAGGGACAAATGATCCGCTTTAAGGTAAACGGGAAAGAAAAGACTTTTGACGGCGATCCCGACATGCCGCTGCTTTGGTATTTGCGCGATGTGGCTGAGCTCACGGGGACGAAGTTCGGCTGCGGGATGTCATTGTGCGGAGCCTGTACGGTCCATCAGAATGGCGCGGCCATCCGCTCCTGTAGCACTGCCATGAAAGAGGTCGGCGGCGCTGAAATCACTACGATTGAAGGCATTGCTCCCATGCATCCTGTGCAGAAGGCGTGGCTGGAGATCAGAGTGCCGCAATGCGGTTACTGCCAGACTGGTCAGATCATGCAGGCAATCGCATTTCTTAAAGAGAACAAGAATCCTAGCGACGAGGATATTGATACTGCTATGGCCGGCAATCTCTGCCGTTGTGGCACGTATCAGCGGATTCGGGCGGCCATTCATGAGGCGGCTAAGCATCAGGCTGCAACTCACCAAGCTGCGAAGGAGACGGCATGAAGCTTATTGAAAATGTCAGCCGTTCTGTTAGTCCCATTAGCAGACGAGGCTTTCTGCACGGCGCGCTAGTAAGCGGCGTTTTTGTACTGAGTGCGCGCTTCGTTCCCGAGCCGATGTGGGCCGCGGAAGGCGATGCGGCTGCGGCTCCCTTTGAACCTAGTCTTTGGATGTCGATTGCTCCGGATGGCACCGTCACCATCGTCGCCCATCGCTCGGAAATGGGATGCGGCAGTCGCACTGCGTTGCCGCTCATCGTCGCCGACGAACTGGATGCCGACTGGTCGAAAGTAAAAATTGAGCAGGCGATTGGCGATCCGAAATATGGCGAACAGGATACAGACGGATCGCACTCGGTTCGCAGCAGCTTCGACCTTATGCGTCAGGTGGGCGCTACCGGACGCGTGATGTTGATCACTGCCGCAGCCGCGCGGTGGGGTGTTTCCTCAAAGGAGTGCGCGACCGAGCCGCACTTTGTTGTGCATCGCGCTAGCGGCCGCAAGCTGGGCTATGGTGAAGTCGCCGCTGCCGCTGCCAAATTGCCGGTACCGAAGAAAGAGGACGTACCGCTCAAAGAACGCTCTCAGTGGCGATATATCGGCAAGGAAAGCAATTCTCTATTTGACCTTCCCGAGATTGTCACAGGCAAGGCGATTTTCGGCATGGATGCGACTATGCCAGGCATGGTCTTTGCATCGATTGAGCATCCGCCTGTACTTGGACAGAAGATCAAGTCGTACGATGACAAAGACGCACTTAAAGTGCCGGGTGTTCAGAAGACGCTGACCATCGACACTTTTAAACCGCCGCATCAGTTCCAGCCCTTGGGCGGCATCGCCGTGATTGCCGACAATACTTGGGCGGCATTCAAGGGACGCAAGAGTCTGAAGGTCGAGTGGGATAGTAGTCCGCACTCCGTATACAACTCTGGACCTTATCGCAAAACGTTGGAAGCAACTTCGCGGCAGCCGGGCAAAGTAGTTCGCAACGTCGGCGATGTGGATGCTGCGTTTGCCAAAGGTGGGGAGCCCGGATTCAAGATAATCGAGGCGGAGTACTACGCTCCGCATCTGGCACACGCTTCGATGGAGCCTCCGGTTGCTGTTGCTGAGTATCGTGACGGAAAGGTGCTGGCTTGGGCTCCTACGCAGAATCCGCAAGCCGTGCAGGAGACGATTGCCAGCGTGCTCGGAATCAAGAAAGAAGATGTGACTTGTCATGTCACGCTGCTGGGCGGCGGTTTCGGGCGCAAGTCGAAGCCCGATCAAGTTGCAGAGGCCGCTGTGCTTTCCAAACAACTCGGCAAGCCGGTCAAAGTTGTCTGGAGCCGCGAAGACGATATTCATTTTGACTTTTTTCACTCGGTTGCCGCGATGTACATGAAGGCCGCAGTTGGGCCTGACGGCAAGCCGACAGCTTGGCTGCAACGCACCGTATATCCACCGATCAATTCAACTTTCGATGCGTCTGCCGTTTATGCTGACGACGAGATGGGATTGGGATGGAACAATCTTCCTTTCGATATTCCGAATCATCGTGCTGAAAATGGACCCGCCGATTATCACGTACGCATTGGATGGCTGCGCAGCGTAGCGAACATCTATCATGCGTTCGCAATTCATTCGTTTGCCGACGAACTTGCAAAGTCAGCTAATAAAGACTCCGTACAGTATTTGCTGGACCTGATTGGACCACCGCGCATCGTCGATCTTGGCCTTAAAGGAGACGAAGCGGAAGAAGCCAAGAATTATCCGCTCGACACTGCCCGATTGCGGCGCGTGGTGGAAATTGTGGCCGAGAAATCGGGCTGGGGTAAACGGGTGATGAACTTGGGCAAGGGGCGCGGCGTGGGCATTGCCGCGCATCGTAGTTTCCTTACTTATGTTGCGACTGTGGTAGAAGTCGAAGTTGATAGCAAGGGACAGGTACACATTCCGAATGTGTGGACCGCACTCGATGCGGGCACGGTCGTCAGTCCCGACAATATTCGCAACCAGTTCGAGGGAGCGGCCGTGTTTGGAACGAGTTTGGCGTTGTTCGGTGAGATTACTGCTACCAACGGAGTCATCGACCAGAGCAATTTCAATAATTATCAGCTTACGCGCATGAATCGGGCTCCGCGGCACGTTGACGTGCAAATTGTGAAGAGCGAAGCGCCGCCAGCTGGCGTTGGCGAACCCGGCGTGCCGCCATTTGCGCCTGCTCTGTACAACGCGGTGTTCGCGGCTACTGGCAAGCGGGTGCGGGAGTTACCGTTGTCGAAGACGAAACTGGCGTAGTCGAAAGTCCGCGTTTGGCTCATTTCCTTGGAGGTCTGAATTGTCTGTGATCAAAAAGGCACTGGCTCTCCTTCTCTTGTTTGGAGGAACCTTCACAAGCGCCCAGGAAATCACCGTTGCCGCAGCAGCGGATATGAGCGCTGCTCTTCCTGATCTTGCCGCTGCCTATACGAAAAAGACGGGGCAAGCGGTGAAGCTTTCGTTCGGAGCGTCCGGCAATCTGACTAATCAGATTCGGAACGGCGCGCCCTTTGATGTCTTCTTCTCGGCCGATGAGCAATATCCTCAACAGTTGATCGCCGAGGGACTGGCTTCGAAGGACTCGCTTTACCGTTATGCGGTTGGACGGCTGGTTTTGTGGGTGCCGAACGATTCGCCACTGGACTTATCGAAGCTCGGCATTCAGGCTTTGCTCGACCCTTCGGTCAAGAAGATTTCAATCGCAAATCCTGCGACCGCCCCGTACGGTCGAGCTGCGGAAGCCACGCTGCGACATTTCGAGATTTACGATAAGGTCTCTAGCCGGCTTGTCATAGGAGAAAACATTTCGCAGGCAGCGCAGTTTGTCGAATCAGGCAACGCGCAGGCTGGACTGATCGCGCTCTCACATGCGCTCGCACCTGCGATGAAGGATAAAGGCCGCTATTGGACGATTCCGCTCGACGCCTATCCCACGCTCAACCAAGCAGTCGTCGTGCTCTCAAAATCAAAACAGCAGGAGGCGGCTCGCAAATTTCTCGACTTTCTGCATAGCCCCGAGGCCGCTTCCCTGCTTACTAGTTTCGGCTTCAGCCTGCCTGCTGGAACTCCTGAATTGGAGAAGCACTAAATGAACTGGGAGGCGTTCTGGTTGACAGTGCGTCTCGCAGCCATCGTATCGACGCTCCTAATCGCCATAGGAATTCCCATCGCATACTGGCTGACTTATTCGCGCTGGCGCTGGAAGTTTTTGGCCGAGGCAGCGGTCGCGCTTCCCATCGTTCTGCCGCCTACTGTGCTCGGTTTTTATGTCCTTGTCGCGCTCGGTTCGCGCAGTCCGCTCGGACGCTGGTGGGAATCGCTCACTGGCCATACGCTGGCCTTCACCTTTGAAGGACTGGTCATCGGATCTGTGCTATACAGCTTGCCCTTCGCTGTACAACCGTTCGCTGCATCCTTCGGCGCGGTCGACAGCAGGTTGCTTCGCGCCTCCGCATCGCTCGGACATTCGCCGTTACAAACTTTTCGCCGCATTGTGCTACCGCTCTCAAAAGCGGGATTAGTCACGGGATTTGCGCTTAGCTTCGCGCACACGCTCGGCGAATTTGGAGTGGTGCTCATGGTGGGGGGTAATATTCCCGGCGTGACGCGCACTATCTCGATCGATATTTACGATCAGGTGGAGGCCGCAAATTATTCCAGCGCTAACTCGACCGCCCTGGTGCTGCTGCTCATTTCATTCTTAGTTTTAGCAACGGTATATGGCTTGAATCGGCGTCCATGGGCGGTGGGGCCATGGCGGTAAAGATTATTTTGCCGGCGCGACCTGCATCGCAATCCGCAGCGGCATTGACGGAGCTAATCTCTTCCGAACTCGAAGTCCGCATCCGCAAGCGCTATCCGAATCCCGAGGGCACTTTCAATCTGAATGTCCACTTCCGCGCGCTTGCCGGATTTACGATTCTCTTCGGGGCCTCGGGCGCGGGAAAAACCACGCTGCTGGACTGCATTGCCGGACTGACCGATCCGGACGAAGGACGCATCGCCATTGGCGGCGAGGATCTTTACGACTCCGAAAACAAGCGCAATGTCGTAGCCTGGAAGCGCTGTATTGGCTACGTGCATCAGGACTTGGCACTCTTCCCTCACCTCACCGCCGAAGAAAATGTCGCTTATGGTCTCCGCAGCCTCAGCGCAGGGGAGCGACAAACACGCAGCCGCGAAGTGCTGGCCGCGTTCCGCATCGAGCATTTGCGTGACCGCCGACCGGCGCAAATCTCCGGAGGCGAGCGGCAACGTGTCGCGCTGGCGCGTACCTTAGTGACCAACCCCCGCGCGCTGCTGCTTGATGAGCCATTAGCTGCGCTGGATCGTCCGACAAAGTCGTCTCTCGTTGCTGATCTGCGCAAGTGGAACCAGCATCACCGCGTTCCGATCCTTTTTGTCACCCACAGTGGCGAGGAAGTATTTGCGCTGGGCGACGAGGTCATCATGCTTGATGCTGGAAGAATCGTGGCGCAAGGGCAGCCGCATGAAGTGATGCGTGCTCCGCGGCTGGAGACGGTTGCGCACCTGTCAGGATTCGAAAACATCTTCGACGCCACTGTGACAACACTGCACGAGGCTCGTGGCACCATGGCCTGTCGTCTGGGAAGCGGCGAGGTGGAGTTAGAAACCCCACTGGTGCGCGCCGATGTCGGCTCGCGCGTGCGCGTCGGCATTCGAGGAGGCGATCTGCTGCTGGCAACGGTAAGTCCGCAGGGGCTGAGCGCTCGTAACATTTTGCCGGGAACTATTCGGCGGCTGGTGCAGAAAGATGTCATGATCTCGGCAATCGTAGACTGCAGTGGCATGGAGTTTGAGGTGCACTTGACGCTGGCGGCTCGCGACGATCTGCAACTTAGCCTCGGCAAGAATGTCTGGATTGTGGTCAAGACGTATTCCTGCCACTTGATGGGCGTGTGAATCCTTCGATTCAACGATTCATCGCTTCATCGTTCCAACGCAATCACCGCGACCCACTGCCCGTTCAGTTCTTTGATATACGCAACTGTCCCGCCTAGGCGCTGGGCAATATCTTCGGGCCGCAAGTCGCGATGGTAGCCAAAGAATTTTTCTTTTGCATGCTGCCACGCATCCCAGTTCTCGAAGAGCGGATGAGGCGGCTGATACTTTGTCGAAAAGACAAGGGTCACATCAAACTGACGGCGCGCCTTCGCAGCTAATTCGATCTGGGGCGCTGAGAAGTCTTCCAAACGCAGCACGCGGAAAGGCTGACTGACATAGCCGAGCCATGGCCGGGTAAGTTCGTCCGACGCTGGCCATGCGGTGAGAACGCGCTCTCCGGGATATCGCATCGCCAGGAAACGACTGGCTTCCGCATGCATCACGATATAGTCGCGATAGGCCAGATTGTCTTCGAGAGAAAATCCATATGGTGGATTGGTGAACAGGCCAGCTACAAAGGCGATTGCGACCGCTCCCACAACTAGCTTCCAATAGCGCACGCGACGCCAGAGAGTCGAGACCCAGGCGAGCATTACGAGTGGGATGACCGGCAACATGTAGCGAGCCAGCACCGCGCCCCCCACGGCCGACATGAAAATCAGGTAGGCGAGCAACACCGAAAGCAATGCTCCCTGAATCCAGAAAGGGATTCGCGGACGTGCGACCTCTTTCTTGGCCTCGTTCTTCTTCTCGCCCTTCTTTTTGCTCTGGGCCTCGTTGTTCGGTCGTGGCGGACGAAACATGGCCAGCAACCCGGCGAGCGTGAGCAGATAGAGGCTGAAATATCCGAAAATTTGCCAGAGCCTTATTCCTAACGCCAGCGGGACACGCAGAGGGCTAAGCGTTGCGGCAACGTTATAACGAAAAAATTCGGGATTGCCGAATACGAAGCCTGTCTTTGCGTAGTGGTAGGCGTACCAGCCAGCTAACGGCATGATGGGTAGTAGCAGATAAAGGAAGCTCGTGCGCCTGCTCACGGGTGGAAGGATTTCGTTCCAGCGGTCGTTAAGATGAAGGCCAGGATTTAAATTGGAGCTGGAATTGGGATTCAAGTACGTGCGCATCAGGTAGCCGAGCAGTTCCCATCCAAACAACGCTAGTGGAGCAAGGATCGCTGTCTCTTTCGCAAGCGCGGCCAGCGAGAACCAAATCGCTTGTTTCCAAGGAGTGTCATCTTTTTTGCGAGCGACAATGTATGCCGCCAACCCCCAGAATGTAAATCCCGCGGCTGGCAAGTCGAGCTGCGCCAGGGAGCTCTGCGTGAAGTAGACCGGATAAAGCGCCACTAACACGGTTGTCGCCCACGCCACGGGCAGGTTGGCGGCGATTCGCGAAAGTCGAAATAATCCCAGCAGCGAGAATGCGCTCAGCCCCAGCATGGCTGTGCGCGTGACAGCCGTGGAGAATCCGGCAACGCGCCACGCCAGCGCCAACCACGCCATCACCAGCGGAGGATGCGCATTCGATGGCGTGGACAGTGGAATAAGCGTGCCGCTCAGAAATAAATCGCGCGCTGCCGGAACGTAGTAGCCAGCCTCATCCCAAAAATAAGGAAGACGCAGAAGCGGCGCATGCAGAAGCATCAGGCCGACAAAAAACAACGCGAACAGCAAAAACTGCTGCGCCCATGCAGAGGATTGTGGTGAAGATTTAGTATTCAGATCAGACCGCGCTGCCGGCCGCGCAGTCATTAGTGAATGGGTCCGCCAGGAGCACGCGGGTCAAGTTTGATCTCGCCAAAGGCGGCCTCGTAGTTCTGTACGTTCTGCTGTAAGAGCGCCATGAGCGCCTTGGCCTGTTGCGGGCTTAGATAAATCCCCTGAAAATTTCGCAGTTCCACCTGTGTCTCTGTGCTTTGCTGCATGGTTCCGAAAACGAGGAAAAAATCCCAGACATTCACCCGGATCTGCACGCTGTTGGAATAAGCCTCGCGGTAGTCGGGGGTTTGGACGAACTTCACATTCGGTTGGTTCCCTGTATTCATAGTTGGCAGTGTACCGAATCAGTGCAGCGAAGGGCAAAGACGGCCGTCGACCCCGAGTCCATCAATTCGTGCTGATACACAGTGCGAGTTTTTTCGCTACGGACAGCCAGCACACACTGGGGTTCGCGCGGCGTAGGATCCGAACGATACCTGGCCCGATCCCGGATTCCCGTTGATGCCGGTTATCAAGTCAGTTTCGACCCAGAAGCCGTGATTCTGGTCAATGAAGTAATAGTCCACATCGAAGAGGTTCCCAGAGTCGTTGGCGACGTTGTTGTTGCCGACTGTGAATACCAAGCCGTCATTACCCGCTCCCAGAGAGTTGTAATTGGCCAACGTGCCCGTGAAAATACTGTTGGATTGCGGAAGGTTGAAACTACCGCTGAAGAGATGGTCTGATACGAGAATGTCGTTTGGGGGAGGCGGAGCAGCCGTGCTATCCGCAATACCGGACACTTGAGGCGTGGCGGTCGAATTCGCGGTCATCTGCGCCGTACCGTCATTTTCGCCCGATGAACTCACCTGAGTGAATCTAAACCCGTACGGGCCACTGAATGCCGGAACGGAACTCGATTGCGCGTAAGCCACTCCAGTTCCAATTGATGGATAGTGTTGCTTGGGATTGGATACAAGATCCCCAGTCGCCAGAACCAGCGCCGCCGGACCTTGGCTCCCATTACCAGTGAGATAGAAAAAGAGCGTGGGGCTATACGAGGGACTTGGCGGTGCGGAGAAGGTGAAGCTGTTCAAAGTGGTACGACCAGTTCCGCTCCCGGGATCGGCTCCAGCGGCATCGACGGAATAGGTTCCAGTGAATGACGAGCTGATCTGGGCTCCAGTGATTGTGTCTTCGCTCTGCTTGCAGATTTTTTGCACACAATTCAGCTGCAGAAAAGTATCCGTGAATCCACTGGTCAGGTCGCCGTTGCCATCGGCGGTGAGCACGTCTGCCGTGGTCAAAGTAGACGGGGTGTAGCCGCTGTTGATGGGTGAGAGGTCTATTCCAGTAATTCCCAAAACATACGTCCCGGAGAACGACGCGTTGTTGAAGTTGCCATAGCTGCCTGCGGCTTGGGCGATGGCGAGTCCTCCTGTGGCGGCATATGGAGTAGGGTTGCTTGCATTGGTGTCAGTCTCGACGAGTTTTATGTGGGTAGCGTCCACGATGTAGCCAGTCAAGATGATGGTTATCGGTATAGGGTGACTCTCGCTGGGGATTCCGAGCAGCGTAAATGCAACCTGGCCGAATGTATCCGGCGCCGAAGAGACCTTCGACCCGGCGGACAGCGCCCCGGCGGTGAGCTTCACACTACCGGCGATGATCTCATCGGCTACACCCGTGATGGTCTGGTCTGGCGCAATGTCAAAGACGCCGCCAAAAGCCAGCGGTACGCTGTTGTCGAAAACATCGGTGCCGCTCACCACGAAGGCGTAACTGCCCGAGGGCGCTGCGATACTGGTCTGCTGCAAATCCATGGTTCCGGTGGCGAAGGCGCCGGTACTATCTACACCTGTTTGGGATATCACTGCCTGTGGATTTTGCTTATTAGTAAGAAACACGAGAGAGAAAATCTCCGTGCCAGCGCTGGGGTCAACTAGAGTAATTGTTCCCCGTCCGTCGCTGCCAATGAAATAGCTGCTGCCCACACGATTGATACTGTCCGTCACGGATGCGCCGTTGGAATTGACGGTTTGCTCGCCGGCGGTGACATTCCCCTGGCCGTCGAGCGTAATCACGCCCGCAAACTGGTAGGGAGTCGTACCTTGAACGCCCTGCGCCTGGAGAACGTAGTTGCCCGCCGGGAAGCTGCTGTCAAAGGTGGTGATCGTAATCGGAGAGACATTGTTCGCCGTCTCTTGCGCCTCCGCGAAGGCAACAATTTCGGTAACCATGCTGGATGAAGAAAGCGTTGCGGGCGCTGTGTAGGTGATGGCTGCGCCACTCGCGCTAGACGGACTACTGAGCGTGCCGCAGAGACCGTTTTTGTTGTTGGGATCTGCCTGGCAGGTCATAGACCAAGCTACTCCTTCACCGACTTGAGTAGCGGTGCCCTGAACCGTCGCCGCGAGGCTTACTATGCCATTGACTGGAACCGATCCGTTAGTCAATCCCGTTGCTTGGACGCTGATGGTGACGTTGGACGGCGGCGGTGGTGGAGGATTCTGCACGTTCGCGGTGCTACCGCTGTTGCATCCCGCGAGCACTGAGATCATCCCCGCTAGCGGAAGAAAGAGAATCCATTGTTTAGTTGCCACTGCCGACCTCCTTAGAAGTGCGCTGCATCATTGCCCCGTGCCACGCAGGTACACAACCTGGGGCTCTCCGAATGGTTCCGGCGAGTAGTTAATGGTGAGAGTTCCGGGATCGAATCCTACGATGCTCGGCTTGAACGTTACGGTCAGAGTGCAATTGCTGCCGGGAGCGAGCGTAACCGGGCAATCATCGGTTTCAGAGTAGTTGCCTTGCGCCGTAATCTTACCGACGAAGGTAACGGTCTCTGGGGTCGCCAGGGTCGGGTCGTTGAGGAGCGTAATCGTCAACGGGCCGCTGGTCTTGCCCTCCGTCTGGTTACCAAAATCCAAGCCGGCACCGGGAGACATTCTCAATGGGCTTGGTGTATTCGCTCTTAACTCCACGGGGAAACGCCCGCTATCGATTTCGCAGTCGGACGTTTGCGAGCCGTAACACTGCACCGTATTCAGTTCCAGAAAATAATCCAGCCCGCTATTTACGTCGGTGTCTGGCTGCGGCACATACGACACCTGGATGCTACAACTTGCCTGAGGAGCGAGTACGGTTCCTGTACAAGCGTCCGAGGAGATCTGGAAGTTTGGCAGAAACGTGCCAGGATCGCTGTCGCAGCGATAGAAGATGGTGGCGGGGGTGGTGCCGGGGTCTTGATTGATAGGATAGACGTCGTTGCTCACTACTTGCAGGCCGGCAACTTCGCTGCTGGCGAGCCTGGGAGACGGGAGCGTAGTGTGGCTCGCCGCCGATTGGTTCGTGCAAGACGCGCTCCCCAGGATCTGCACCGGATTCCCACTATTGTTCGTAAATGACAGTGTTTGAGGAAGACTGGCTTCGCTCGCTTTCGGTGGATTGAGCTGCCCCTGTTCCTCCGCGCCGAAATCGAGTTCGGGCGTCGAGGGTTGAAGCGCACTGATTCCTGTGCCGGTGATGGGCACAGTAAATGCCTGATCTCCATCAGCGCTCGTGGGACTATGGCAATTTGAGGTCGTGCAAAGAGTCGCGGTAACAGTTGCGATCTGAGGAAGCGGACACCATTCCGGTGGAGCTCCAGTAATGGCAGGTGGTTTGCCGAACGGCAGCCATGGGCAACTTTCCTGAGGAGAAAAAGAAACCGTGATGGCACAAGACTGCCCTGAAGCGAGGTCGAAAGGTTCGCCTCCCGAAGAGACACCACCGGCGCCACAAACGTCCGTCTCCGCAAAACTGGCGAGACCGTTGAAATCGCTAAAACCCTCGAAGAGGTTGTCGTAGTCGTTAGTAAAATTCAACGTCAGACCAACCAGCTCAGAACTGGAATTATTTGCCAGTGTGATCGTCTGGCTGGTCGGAGCCGATCCCAACATCTGAGCAGGAAACGTTATAACGGCCGGAGACAGCGTGATCGGTTGCTGGCAAGCGGTCGTGCTGTTTAATGCCAGACAGATGTCCCCGGAGTCTCCTGCGGTACTTGCAGCACCGAGGTTACCTGGGCATGCGCTGGTGGCCAGTATGTAGGAGGGCCCAACCCCGTGCAGAATGTATCCGCCCTGCGCCGAGACGAAGGTAACGGGATTAACACCTGTCGTCGAGACGGCCGGTTCACCAATCTGACCCAAAGTTGACCCGTTGTTTCCGATGATCTGCAGGATGACAGTATTGCCACTGATTTGGCCGTTGACTGAGGCAGTAGAGAAGCAAGGATAGTCGCTTAGAAGGGTTGTCGGGTTAATGAAACTCAAGGTGCCCGTGACCGTCGCGTTGCTGGCTCCGATGTTCTGCCCCTGTGTAAGAGAACCGGAGACGGCGAAATCTTGATTGGTCAGATCCGTTCCTACTTCTGTGCTGTGAAAACTTCCTTGGATAGAACCTGTAAGCGGTGGCACGGATACTGCGCTCCATGACAGTCCCGTTTCGGCGTATCCGCAAACTGAACCGTTGGCCGCTGTCCCGGCGGTTGACGTATAGGTGCCCATCATCGTCGAGCTATCCGAACTTAGCGTTCCGGCGAGCGTAAAAGTTTGTGTACCAGCAACCTCAGCGATAGTCACATTCTGTCCGCTGATCGTTACAGTCACAGGAGCCGATCCACTGTTGCAGGGGGTCTGGGTGATGGACGACGTGACGGAGTAAACCGTTTGCCCCATGACTGAGCCATCGTTTTGCAGAAGAAACCCGCCCAGCAGGCCACCGCTGAAAGTTGGATCGTTATTGTTTCCGTCTGTCTGAGGGGCCATCGTGAACTGCCAGTTGCCCGAAAGCGTTGCGCTCTGCTGTGAGCCGCCGGAAGTGCCACCCCCACACGCCGAGAGTATGGTCGTCATTATTATTGTGGTGGCGAACAGTAAAACCCGCAGACCATTCGCGTACCGCCCGCACAACGGGGGCAGTTCACGATTCGCGCGGCATGGCGTTGGATATTTAGTTAATCTCTGCATGATGCTCCACGTCATGGAAGGTGCGATTGCTTACGCTAGAATGCGTTTGCACCGTTTGCACGCTATCGAGTTCGCGAGTCGAGGCCGCGCTCTCGTTGACTCCGGTGCCAGTAATGGGTACTGTAAAAATCGTCTCGATGTTCGAGCTCGTAACGACTAGCGTTGCGTTTAACGGAGAAGGACACTGCGCCGACGGAGTCCCGACCGCGCAGGTTTCCAGCGGGGCGAAGGTAATCGTAATGACGCAAGACTGCGCTGGAATAAGATTGAAAGGTTGCCCTTGCGACGGTACACCGTTGACACCACACGTATCCGTCTCCGTAAAGTTAGTTACACCATCGCTGTTCGTTAGATTCAACGCCACACCGCCCACCATAGTGCCCGAGGCGTTTGCCAGCGTTATTGTCTGCATGGTCACAGGCGAGCCCAGCGCTTGCGCGGGAAAAATCAGTGCAGACGGAGTCAGCGTGATCGGTTGTTGGCACGCGCTTGAGCCGTTTAATGCGAGACAGATGTTCCCGAAGTCTCCGGCAGCAAATATGTTTTCAAGACTGCCGGGGCAGGGCGTTGTGCCCGAAGGCGTCGTTGCTACCAAGTAGGACGGCCCAGGTCCTTGCAGAACATAGCCGCCATGCACGGAGCTGACGGTAACGGGATTGACGCCTGTGCTTCCCAAGGAACCAACCGGTTCGCCGATCAGACCCAATTCCGATCCGTCAGTCCCGATCATCTCCAGAGTGACGGAATTACCGCTGATTTGGCCGGACAGCGATGCACTCGTGAAACAGGGGTAGTCGCTTGCATTCGTGAGCGTGTTTAAAAAGCTCAGATTGCCCGTGACAGTTGCATTGCTGGCTCCGGTATTCGCCGTTTGGTTGAGAGCTCCCGATACTAGGAAGTCTTGCTCGTCCAAGCCTGCGGCACCGCCTGTGCTGTGAAAGCTACCCGCGATCGGGCCCGTGACCGGTGGCACGAGAACTGCGCTCCATTGCAGCCCACTTTGAGCGGTTCCGCAGGGCGAACCGTCACCAGCGATACCCGCAGTTGAGGTATAGGTACCGGCCATCGTCGTGCCGTCCGAACTCAGCGTTCCGGTGAGCGTAAAGGTTTGTGTGCCTGCTACCGCAGCGATGGTTTTCACGTTCTGGCCGCTGATGGTTCCGGTGATCGCCGCCGATCCGGTGTTACATGGGATCAAGAGGTTCGGCAAAGAGACCGCGTAAGTTGTTGCTCCCGTCACGGCACCATTGTTCTGCAGTAGAAATCCGCCCTGTAGGCCACCGAGGAACGAACCATCAGACGGAGGCGCCATCGTGAACTGCCAGTTGCCCGAGAGCGTTAGGGGGATCTGCGAACCGCTGCTGGAACTGCCGCCTCCGCAGGCCGAAAGCATCATCGTGCCAGTCAGCAGCAATAACGCCAGACTTTTCACCCACACTGCGCAAACCCGATGCGAAAGGAAGTCACGATTCAGCCTACATATTGCTCGACCTTTAGTGAATGTTTCCATAACGTCCTAGAAGCCCAGCTTGAGACCGAACTGAATCGTGCGCGGCCGATGCGCATCGAGCGGGTGCAAGAAAGAAGCACCGGTGACGCAATCGGCTCCGCTGCCCCTAAACCCGGCGGAATACACGGGGCCGGCATAGCAACTGATGATGTTGTTCCCAGTGCTCCCGGGGTTATCCGGATCGTAGATCCGGAACTGCGTGTGATTGAAAACGTTGAAAGCCTCAGCTCGGAATTCAAGTTCACCCGACTCCCGAATCTTCAAATGTTTCAGCACCGCCACGTCGAAGTTCACGCGCCCCGGATTATTCAGAAAGTTCCGTCCCGCATCTCCGAAGGTGAGACCTCGAGGGGCTACAAATTGCGAAGGATTGCCGATGAGCGGACCAAAGCTTTGAGTGTTGTCACCTGGCGAGACTAGTCCACGCGCCAGGTCTGGGTACGATGCTGCGATGCCCAGTCCGCTGGAAACTCCGGCGTTATCCGTCAGGGAAATGCCGGTATTACCCGCACTATTGATCACTGTGAACGGCGTGCCCGACTGAAAAATCGTTACTCCAGAAATTTCCCAGCCGTCGAGAAGGTTATTGGCCAGTGCAGAACAACAATTGGACTTAGGCGGGGTCGCATCCTGCGGCGTCTGTTTGTTAGTCCCGTCTTCATTGGCTCGGTCTTCATCGGCCCAGTCTTTATTTGCCCAATCAATGAGATGACGGGGAAGAGTCTTGAGCGGTAGTTGATATACGTAGCTGAAGTTCGCCAGATGACGCTCGTCGAAACTCGAGCTGGCCTTGTTTTCACGCAAGTCGTAAGAATTGACCAGAATGGGATCACTACGATCGGAAGCGTCGTCAATCGAATGGCTGTAGGAATAGGAGATTCCGAGCGTGAGCGGTCCGCTGGTGCGTCGCATAGTGCCCTGAAATGCGTGATAACTCGAATCGGCGACATTCTGCAATGAGAGAACTCTCCCCAGACCCGAGTAGGGTCTTCCAGGCAGAGAATTAACATTGGGAATGTTTGGATTCGTGCATGCCGCCTGCAAATACATGTAGGCAGGATTCTGAGGCGTCACCTGCGTTCCATTCTGGAGAAGAAACGCAGTAGAGCCGTCCCCTGGGTTACCGCTTGCTCCCGGCGCAGGAACCGTGCAATCCGTAATGGTCAGCGGCTCGTTGGGACCGAAGGGATTCTGGCTTGCCGGCAATTGTACTAACTGGTTGATCTGACGCTCGACAGTCAAATGCGTTCCTTTGCTCCCTACATAAGCTAGGTTGACCACAACGGCGTTGCGAAGTTCCCGCTGGATGCCAAAACTCCACTGCTGAGCGTAGGGCCAAACCGCCTTGGTCGGAATTGACGTAACGTCGAGAGGAAAAACGGAACCAGCCAATGGCGGAGATCCACCCAGAGAACTTGCGCAAGCACTATTAGTCGGGTCAAACGCGGAGCCATATCCGACATTGCCGATGCATGTGTAACTGACAGGAAGCGGTTGCGTCATGCTGAGCACGAGCGGGGCGCTTGCTTCAAGGGAACCGGTATTAGCTTCATTGCCGGTTCCATGCTCAAAAAAAATGCCATAGCCACCACGGATTGAAGTCTTGCCGTCGCCCCACGGGTCCCAGGCAAAACCAACTCGCGGTGCTGGGTTGAACAGGTGCCCGCTCATGCAACTTGCAGGCGTACCATTAAACCCACACCGAACCAGGCCCAAGTCACTAACTACGCCAGGATCCACTTGGAAAGTGACAGGGTTAAACGGTACTGCCGTCGACCCGTTAGTTTTATCCAGAAGCTCGCCATAAATCGGATCAACTGCAAATCGCGATCGATTGAATTTTGCAGCCTCCCAGTTCCACGCATTACGGTTTTTCTCGCTATAGGTGCCAAACAAACTGATTCGCAAACCCAAGTTCAAGGTAAGGTTGTGAGTCACTTTCCAGTCATCCTGGAAATAAGGCTCACCGATCTGGTAACGCTGGTAGTAACGATGCTGCGCAGAATCTTGAGTAAAGCTCTGAATGAAGCCAGTAGGAATGTTCTGTGCATTAGCGTTGGATTCAACCAGGAAATCAGCGAAGGCATTTCCCGTGCTGTGCGCTAGATTGCTATAAGTCAAAAGGCCCTGTTTGTCGCCAGAAGCTGCACCAATAGCGTTGTTGGTTTGATTGCGCTGGGAGTACACATACTGCGCTCCGAATTGCAGCGTGTGTCTGCCGATTGCTTTGCCAAGATCGTCGCGCAGTGAGTAAGTTGGATTGGTGTGGCCCCACGGCATGTAGGCGGGATCGGCTGCAAAACCTCTCCCCCCATAGGCGGCATTTGTGCCCAGAAAATTGACACCCGGCATTTTGCCGCCAAAGCCATTGTTGAAGATGTAACCCATGGCGCATTGCGGGAATCCAGTTACGGGATCGGCACTGAGTGTGGGATTGCACTGTCCGGGAGCCGACGGGTCGGTAACCAGCGGCTGATCCAGCGTGGGATTGCGCTGAAATTGTGCGCCGCCCGGTCCGTTTTGGTCAGTTAAAGTAATATCTGAATTCACGTAGCTGACGACCAGATCGTTCAACAGCGTCGGCGATATCGTGTGCGTCAGTCGCGCCACTAAGCTTGTGCCTGGACCAAAGAAGCGGTTTTGCACGGTGGGAAACGTGTCTTGGACTACGCCCCACTGCGGCGTCAGCACCGAGGTATCCCAGGCATCGTGAATGTAGCGGAACGAAACTTTGACCTTGTCAGTAACTACCTGATCGATGCGAAATAATTCCTGGCGCCAGTAAGTGGAAGGAGAAACTGCGGCATTATAACAACGATTGGGATCAGCAGGGTCGGGAGCGGCCGCGTCAAAATTAGCAATGCTGAAGTTGCAACCGAAAGGAGCGTTTGGCAACGGTATCAGGTTCGAGTTCAAGATTGCCAATGCGTTTTTGTCCACGCTGACCGAGCCCAAGGCCAAGGGGCCTTGCAAATGCAAAAGGGGAACAGGACCTCCGCCGACCGACTCTACAGACGGGCAGTCTGGGTATTGTCCCCGGGAAAAGTTCTGTACCGCACCCAAAGGGCACACATCACTAAAATCAAAGTCTTGGTAAAGAGCGCCATTGGAAGGGTTCGTTTGCAGATTTTTCTGCACTCCCTGCGACGTCAAGATCAGACCACGCTCTTTCAATCCCGGCACCGCCTGGTTGTACTCCGTGGGAGTTTTCTCCAGACGAAATTCCTCGGAGTAGAAAAAAAACGTCTTGTCTTTTTTGATATTGAAAACGTGAGGAATGAAGAGCGGACCGCCGATCGTACCGCCAAAGTCCTGCCGCCGGTAGAGCGGAGCCTTGTTTCCGAACGTCTCGCCGCCGACAAGCTGCCCAGGAGGAGGAGGCGTTGTATACACGACATCGAAGAAATTGCGGGAGTTAAACGCTTCGTTACGGACAAAGTCGTAGATGTTTCCGTGCCACTTAGCAGTTCCGGACTTAGTGGTTACCTGCACAGTACCCGATGCGGTACGTCCGAACTGAGCGCCATAGTTGGAGGTTAGTACCTTCACTTCTTGAATGGCATCCAGGCTGGGGTAAACCATGAGCGTGCTTGAGGCACCGTTCAGGCCGGTGTTCAGCACGTCGCTGCCGTCGACTTCAAACGTGTTGTATTCGACGCGGCCTCCATTCACGCTGTACTTCACGCTGCCCACCACTCCCACCTTGGCTTCGTCCTGCCCAGTCTGATTGCTGACGCCAGGGGCGAGTGCGATTAACTGAGTAAAATTACGGCCGTTGAGTCCGATTGACACAACTTCCTTTTGCGTAATCGTGCCGGAAACACTCGCGGTCTCGGTCTCAACGGTTCCCACACCGCCGGACTCCACGTTGACCTCGGTTTTTGCATGAGCCGGCTCCATGGACGCATCGAGCGTCAATTCGAGGCCTGCCGTCAATGCGATGTTGTCAAAAGTCTTGTCCGCGAAATTAGGAGCCGTCACTGTTAGCGTGTAAGTTCCCGGCTTAAGTCCAGTGAAGGAATATGTGCCTTTGTCGTTGACTTGAGTTTCAACTTTCTCGCCGGCAGCATTCGTCAATAGAGCTTTTGCCCCAGTTACGACGGCTTGACTCTGATCGGTCACCGTCCCGCTAACGGCGGTCTTGTCCCCTGCAATTTTCTTAGTAGCCGGAGCAGTACTTTGTTCCACCTGCTCCGCGCCACCCGCCTCGACTACCGACTTGCCGCTCGCTGGCTTCAGGGTGGCGTCCAGCGTCAACTTTTTGCCGGGTGTCAGGTTGAGATTGTCGAAGACGACATCAGCAAAGTTGGGCGCCGATACGGTGAATGTGTAAGTCCCCGGGTAAAGTTCGCTGATTACATAAACGCCTTTGTCATTAACCGGAATTGCAAGCCTTGCACCCATAGCACTCGTGAGCACCGCTTTCGCATCGCGCACGACGGTGCCTGTCTGGTCGGTCACCTTCCCGCTAAGACTGGCCTTATCCGTCGTTGTCTTCGGCTGCTCCTGTCCGGCACTCAGCGATAACCCAAGAAACACAAGTGTCAAAACACTGAGAATGCGGAAAACAATGCACGGCGCGCAGGAAAACACACTTAGCGCTCCGGAGTAATAGGATTGTGAATGCGATGGCAAGCGGGGATTGTATAGGGCTGATCAGCGCCCCAAGGTTAAAGGAATGTGAAATTTGTTCCAATTGCAAACGCTATCGATGTAACACTTCCTTAACAAACCTCATCGCCTTCTTTGTAACAATTCCTTAACAATTTTTAATTGCCGGCCCCAAAGTCCAACGGCTTATCCCGAACGGCGTTCTGTACAGGTTACTTGTAACGTAGCTTAGAAAGTGATCATCCTCGTTTTCCACAAGCGAAGTCATTGCCTGTTAGAAAGGCACAAAAGTGTAATGGCATTACATGCTTATCAACTTAGGTTCGCAAATAGTGCGATAAAAGCATGAAATGAAGGGACTCTTACGCCTTTCAAGTTAAGGAATTTTCACTAACTTGTCACGGAACCTTAACATCCCCCAGCGACTGAGCAGATAGACTTCGGCCTGAAATTCAAAGTTTGCTGCGTCGAGTTGATGTGTGTTGATCGGCAGCTCGCACAGCTAATAACACAGGATCGCTTGGAAACAATCACCGGATTTGCTAACAGTCACGTTCCTGCGTATGGCGAAACGCCCCACGCGCAACGAAATAGTTTTTAAAACCATTGAGAGAGGGATCAATCGCTATGTCGCATATGAAATCGATTTTCGCGGTGCTGTTGTTAACGGCAATCGTATCCATCGCGCCTCAGGCACATGCCGTGACTACAACAGTGGAGGTAACCATTGCTGGCTCCTCAGCCATGTGGCAAACATTGGCCTTGGGCGCTTTTGCCGAGGCCGGTACTGGCGCTGGGCACTGGACCAGCGCTTCCAACGCTGTCAACCTCACAGATACTCGCACATCGCCTGTTAATGTCGACCCCGGTACCGAGTGGATTGTTTGGAATTCCACTGGCACTAAGGTATGGTCGTTCAACAAAGTTGACTCGGTCGTCGGAAACCGCTGCTACTTTGCGCAACCCCATTGCACCGTAAGCGCTACCGCGGCCAATCTCTCTGGTAGTGGTGCACAGCAGATCTCTTCTGTCCTTTGGGGCGCTGACTCGGCTTTGCCTGCAAACGTGTCAGCTCTTTTCACAACTGGAACACCAGTTACTGTGGCCGCGACGGACATCCGTCCTGAAGATGCCGCCTTCGCGATCTGCCGTGCGAACTCAATACTTGGCTCCGGATCGAATGGCGGGTCTGCCAGCGATGGCCTCGACGGTCTCGGATACAACTCTGTGAACGCCTCTGGCGTTTGCCCAGCGAGTGGCCTCGGCGATGCATCCGCTGCCTACGTCGGGACCCCCGTCAAGAGCGGTTACCCCGGCAGCACGACGGTAGCTAACGTTGTCGCGTTCAATATCAAAGGTTCGGACCCCATCAGCGGCACGGCCATACCAGCCTTTACCGTCGTGGAAGTCGGCGTTGAACCAATCGTATTCATCACCGAGCGCAAGAGCGCGCTTGCCAATCTGACAAATGCTAGCGAGCAACAATTGCAACAAGCGTTCTCTGGCACGAACTGCGATGCCAGTGCCTTCGCTCTACCTGCCGCGGGGATTGGCATCTTCCTGCGCGAACCCCTTTCGGGCACGTACAACACTACAGAATCCAACGTAATGCGTCATCCCACCGTCTATCCTGGTTCGGTTCTTGGCGTGTCTATGGAAACCAATGTCGACGCTCCCAAAAATAACCCACTTGCTGGGCAGTCGGGAACGTGTGCGGCGGGTACCGGAGCAAGGTATCGCGCGATTGGTACGGGTGAAGAAGTGAAGTCGGTGCTAAACTCCGTCGCAAATCTCGGCATGGATGGCATCGGTTATACGTTCTTCAGTTACGGGAACGTGAGTACGATCGCCAACAGCTCTTCCTACGGTTACATCACCCTGAACAATATCGATCCCATTTTCGCGAGCTACGGACCGCAGAGCTCAACCGGAACTGGATACGATCCTGGTCAGCCCGCCACAGCTGGTACGGTACCGGGAGCGGCTAACTTGCCTGCGTCATGCAGTTCCGCATTTCCTTGCGCGGAAAACCAAATCTGGACTGGCGGTCTTTCCTATCCGAACGTTCGCAACGGGACTTACCCCGCCTGGTCGCTGGAGCGCTTAGTCAGCAATGGAACCGGGTTGACGAATGCGAAGGCTTTGATCGTCAAGTCGCAACAGTTCGTTGTCACCTCCGTTCCGGACTATATCCCGTATGCGAAGACGACAGCCGGCGGGATTACCGATCCTGGTCTGTTGATCGTGCGGTCGCACTATCAACAGTACGACGGAGCCGGAACCCTACTCGGCGCAACTCCGGTTAACACTCCGGTGGCCGACGAGGCGGGTGGCGACATGGGCGGCATAATCCTCCCATGCACCACGGTGGCTCTGTGCTCCAAAACCACGCAGCAGGTTCAGGGCGACCAGGGTCTACAAGTCAGACCGTAATTTAACCCAATCCGTTTCAGAATGTGAGGGGGCGGACCGTTTATCGGTTCGCCCTCTCTTTGGTTGCAGCGCGATTGCAGTACGATTTGTAGTACGTCTGACGACGATCACAAATCCTGAGAATACGATGTCCAATCTCTTGCGATTCAAGTTCATGCGACCCAAATTCATACGAGTGCTTGCTCTCGCGGGCACACTCCTATTATTGGTGCGGATAGGCGCTGCTCAATTCTTACCGGCGTCTCCGCAGGTGGCCAAACCAGCCGACACTCGTTTTCAAGGCGTGCACGAGGACTGGACCACACCCGCACTAACCAGCAGCCATCTAAAACCAGCTCGGCCGGTCGTGTTTATCACTGACAACGCTCGCTACACCCTGGAACTGCTACAGGTACAGTGGCGATTGGACGATCCAATCGATCTTTATGTGATGAAACCCAAGGGAGTCAAGAACCCGCCGGTGATTTTGTATCTTTACGGGTATCCGACTGACACCGATATCTTCAAGAATGACGCCTACGAAGATCTCGTAACCAAAGACGGATTTGCCGCTGTTGGCTTCGTTTCCGCGCTCACTGGGCACCGCTACCACGATCGTCCGCTGAAGGAGTGGTTTCTCAGCAAACTCCAAGAGAGCCTGGGAACCTCGGCGCACGATGTACAGATGGTGCTGAATTATCTAGATGCACGCGGCGATCTCGACATGAATCGGGTGGGGATGTTCGCGCAAGGGTCAGGAGCAAGCATCGCAATCCTCTCTTCGGCGGTCGATCCACGCATTAAAGTTCTGGAAGCGCTGGATCCTTGGGGCGATTGGCCAACCTGGATGGCAAGCTCTCCCTTCGTTCCGGAAGACGAACGCGCGGAGTATGTGAAGCCGGACTTCTTAAAGAAAGTAGCCGGGCTTGATCCGGTCAATTGGCTGCCAAAGATTCAGGCGAAAAAACTTCGCCTTGATAACGAGCTTTTTGAGTCCAACACACCACCGACCGCTAAAGAAAAGCTCCGTGCAGCCGTTCCCGCTGGCACAAGCGTGATTCTTTACAAAAATTTCCAAGAGTTCAAACCGGCTTTCGAAGGCGGCAAGAACCTGGAATGGATTCGGCACGAACTTCAGTTGCTTCCGGAATCTGGAGCTTCACCCAACACCGCTTCAGATCAGCGGCGTCACTAACACAGATGCCTCGATCAAATTAACCCTCCTTTAACACTAGCGCAACATTGCAGCAACACACTCTCTCTACTGTCAGCTAGGTAGTGTGCAAAGCTTTTTCTAGATTTGAAGCTTCTTGAGAGTGCGTGGAGGCTCTCCTTCTGGCCATGGATTCTTTGGAGGTGGCAGACAAACGGCGATATCCCGACTTGATCTATGTCGTCGAGGACGACCCGGATGTATCTCACCTTATTGAACACAACCTGCGAACCGCCGGGTACGAAGTTTCGACATTTTTCTCCGGAGCACCGGTCGTTTCCCAGGCTGCTATGGCGCAACCGGCACTTTTTCTGCTCGATATCATGTTGCCTGGGATCAGCGGCTTCGATCTTTGCCGCCAGATTCGCCAGCATGAACAATTGGCCAAGACGCCTATTATTTTTCTTTCCGCCCGAACTCAGGAACCAGATCGCCTCCAGGCCTTCGATGTCGGCGGAGACGGCTACATCACCAAACCTTTTAGTCCGCGGGAATTGATTGCCAGAGTTCGTAATGTTTTACGATCTCAGCCCGAGGCTCCGAGTCACGAGATTATTCAGTTAGGCGATTTGGAGATTGACATCGCTTCAATGACAGTGCGCGTACAGGGGCAGGCAGTACTTACCACAGTCCGGGAATTCCGCCTTCTTGAATATCTGGCGCGGCACCGCGGACGCGTTTTTACCCGCGACCAGTTGCTCGACGCCGTGTGGAAAGAAGGCTCCTTCGTGACCCCACGCTCCATTGACGTCTTCGTGCGGCGTCTGCGGGAAAAAATCGAACAGGATCCACGGCATCCTCGCTACTTGAAGACAATGCGTGGAATTGGCTACCGCTTTGAATCCGGCCGCTGACGACGCACCTGCTCGCGGCGAATGGCGGCAGGATCGCCTCCCTCCACGCAACTTCCTGCTATCCTAGTAACCTTCGCCAAGTGAGGCATACCGTAATGAAGACCAAGTTATGGGCGTTACTGCTCGCGCTCTTGTGCGTGATTTCCGCCGCGGCTCAGACCACTCACTTCAACGGACAGACCTGGTGGAGTCACATCAAATTCCTCGCCGATGACAAACTCGAAGGCCGCGATACCGGCAGCCTTGGCGAACGCGAAGCGCAAAAATATGCCGTGAAACAACTCAAGACCGCAGGAGCTGAGCCCGCGGGCGTAAATGGCTTCTACCAGCCAGTCAAGTTCGTTTCTCGCCAGATTGTCGAAAAAGATTGCAGCCTTACTCTGATCCGCGACGGCAAACGCGAACCGCTCACGCTTGGCGAAGACGCCATCATTAGCACACGTGTCATGCCCGCGCCCGAGGTCGAAGCACCGCTGGTTTTCGTCGGCTACGGCCTCAAAGTTCCGGAGAAAAATTATGACGACTTCGCCGGCATCGACGTCAGCGGCAAGATTATTGTTATTTTTTCCGGATCGCCGTCCGAAATCCCCGGTGCTCTCGCTTCGCATTACCAGACGGCGGCCGAGCGCTGGAAAGTTCTACGCGCCGCCGGCGCCGTCGGCATCATTTCTTTAATCAACCCTAACTCGATGGACATTCCCTGGTCCCGCATGGCACTCAACCGCGCTCATCCGACCATGGATCTCGATTATCCCGAGTTCAACGAAACCGAAGGCGCTAAGCTTGCTGTCACTGTCAATCCCACTAGCGCCGACAAATTCTTTGCCGGCTCCGGCCACACTTTTGAAGAAATCGTTGCTCTGGGTAAAGATCGCAAACCGCTGCCACACTTTCCGCTAGCCGTTTCACTCGCAGCGAAGACGAAAGTTGACGTCACCAAAATAGAGTCGGCTAATCTCGTTGCCAAAATCCCCGGCAGTGATCCTGCTCTGAAAGATGAATATGTGGTGCTCTCCGCCCACCTCGATCACATCGGAATCGGAGAACCTATCAACGGCGATCGGATTTACAACGGAGCCATGGATAATGGTTCCGGCAGCGCTCTGGTTCTCGACATGGCCGCGAGCTTCAAGAAGAATCCGGAAAACCTTCGCCGCTCGATCCTGTTGGTCTTGGTCACTGGAGAAGAAAAGGGCCTGCTCGGGTCAAAGTATTTCGCCGCTCATCCTACAGTCCCGCCAAAATCCATCGTCGCCGACGTTAATGTCGACATGTTTTTGCCCATCGTGCCTCTGAAGCTACTCACCGTGTTCGGCTTCGACGAATCCGATCTCGGCGATCGGGTGCGCGAGATTGCTCAATCGCTCGGCGTAAAAGTACAACCTGACCCCGAGCCATTGCGTAATATTTTCATCCGTAGCGATCAATACAGCTTCATCCGCCACGGCATACCTTCGCTAATGATCAGCATCGCTCCTGAACCTGGCACACCAGAGATGAAGATTTTCAAAGACTGGTTAACGCAGCGCTATCACGCGCCGTCGGATGACATTGACCAACCGGTTGACCTGGCCGCAGCGGCGAAATATGAAGAGATTGTCAGGGCTCTGCTAATCAACGTTGCGAATGGCGACCATCGCCCAGAGTGGAAGCAAGATAGCTTCTTCCGGCGCTACGCGGAAGTTGCGAAAATTGGACAGTAAACTCGGCGGTAAGCCGCGTCTCTACATCAGTTGTACCGGAGATAACACTTGAGCGACTATCTTTTATCCGTGGTGCTCGGAATTGTTGAAGGACTTACCGAATTTCTGCCCGTCAGCTCCACCGCACACCTGCGCATCGCCGAACAACTGATGCACGTGCCGCTGTCGAGCGGCTATTGGAAGATGTACTCGATCGTCATTCAGCTCGGCGCAATTCTGGTGCTACCAATTTATTTTCGCCATCATATCGCCAAGCTCATCTCGACATTTCCCAAGGGCGAAAAGCGGGACTGCGACTATTTGACCCATCCCTTGAGTCTGGTGATGATCGCATTTGTCGTTACGGCCATCCCGTCTTTTTTGTTGACCAAGGTGATCGGAAAGAACCTTGAGCGTCTCGATGTGATGGGCGCTGCCTTGCTGATTGGTGGCATCGTGATGTGGGTTATCGACGCCATGAAAGCTCCATGGGAAAAAGCTGGCCCGGGAGCGCCTAGCTCTCCAATTCACACATGGAAGATGGATGACATCCACGGCGGTCAAGCCATCTGGATCGGCGCTTGCCAGATTCTGTCCGCCGTTTTCCCTGGCACGTCGCGCTCTATGTCTACGATCGCGGGCGGGCAGCTAGTGGGAATGTCCCGCGCCGCCGCGCTTGAGTTCTCATTCTTCCTCTCGATACCAACTATGGCAGTGGCTACACTTTATACGCTTCTAAAGTCGCTCACCGGCAAGGATGAAAATCCCATCGGCGTCCACGAAATCACCCGTCACCAATGGGTCATCCTCGCCATCGGCTTCGTCGTCTCCTTCATCGTCGCCTACGGAGCCGTTGCATGGTTCATGGCTTGGGTCCGTAAGCGGGGCTTTGCTCCGTTTGCCGTGTATCGCATCGTGATTGGGATTGCGGTGCTGGCTTGGGCGGCGGGATTCATCGGGAGGTAGAAACTCCAATGTCCCAAAAAGTACAGAGACATACTAGCTTGCTGACGTCTATCAACCACATCGTGGTTCTGATGCTGGAAAATCGATCGTTCGATCACATGCTGGGTTTTCTCTACTCTGATAGTGGGAATGTATCTCCTACCGGCGCTGCGTTCGAGGGACTTACCGGGAAGGAGTCGAACCCAGGCACAAAGGGAGCGGCGGTTCCTGTGTCGAAGGTTCAAGCCACAGGCCAGTATGCGTATTACTCGCCTGGGGCCGATCCTGGTGAGGGTTACTCGGCGACGAATTCGCAGCTATTTGGCAACGTCAATGCTCCAGTGCCAGCAGTCGCGACCAATCAAGGCTTTGTCACTGACTTCAATTACACGTTGGGTTGGGAGAAGACGGAGAAATGGTCCATATTACCCGGCACGACGGCGAACAGCATCATGGGCATTTTCACACCTGCAATGCTGCCTGTGCTCTCGGGATTGGCGCGTGGCTACGCGGTGTGCGATCACTGGTTTGGCTCCGTTCCGACCGAGACCTTGCCCAACCGTGCGTTCGCCTGCGCGGGCACGTCGCAGGGCCATATGGATGACAAAACGACGACTTATACTTGTCCTACTATCTTCGGGTTACTGTCCAAGAACAACATTAGTTGGTCGATTTACGGTTATATCGATCCGCCGCTAACTCGGCAAGATTTTCCGGATACAACCAATGCCGACGATAGTCACTTCGGTCTTTTCACTGACTTTCAGAAGGCTGCTGCCGCGGGTACTCTGCCGTCGTATACCTTCCTGGAGCCGAGTTGGGACGCTGCCGGAAACAGCCAGCACCCGAATTACGACGTGGCGCTGGGCGAGCAACTGATCCACGACGTCTACTATGCTTTGCGCAACGGCCCGAACTGGAACCAGACGCTTCTGATTATCACGTATGACGAGCATGGCGGCTGCTACGACCATGTTCCGCCGCCACTCGGCGCAGTTCCGCCAGACAATTCTGTTGGCGAGTACGCATTCGATTTCACGCGCTTCGGTCCACGCGTGCCGACGGTGCTGGTCTCATCGATGATCGTAGCGGGCACCGTGTTTCGAGTGGCCGCAAATGCCATGCCTCTCGATCACACGTCGATCCTGAAGACCGTGGAAACTCGCTGGAATTTGCCGAACCTTACCGCACGGGATGCAGCTGCGGGCGATGTAAGTGCCGTATTGACCCTGACTAAAGCGCGTACGGACGATCCTCTTGTAGGAGTGGTCGTTCCTGTATCCGGCACGCCAAACCCGAATGCTAATAAGCCGTCGCACTTGCAAGAAGTGCATGCCGAACTGGTTTCGCGGCTGCCCGTTCAGGACGGCAAGGGTGGCGTTCACCACACCATGCCGTTATTGAAAACCAATAGCGATTATCGAAACTATATCCGCGAACGCACGGCAGCGTGGAAGGCGTCGAGACAGGCAAACGCCAATACAACGCATCCGCGTAGGCCGGGACGAAAGGGATGAATTGAGGATCACATTGGTCAGTACCCAACTCGCCAACGAGGTCCTTTTCCCGCATTGCCCGAATTGCCGCTTCTTGTCATAATTATTAGGCTCTGGCCATGTAACGGTGCTGTGGGTGGGCTTTGCCCTAAACGCCGTCGCTGCCACATGACATTTTTCTCGAAGATTTTTACGCCAACCAGGAACCGGCGTCTGAACGAGCTCGTCGGATTCCTGTTGTGTGTCTCCGCACTCCTCCTTTTCCTCGCGCTGGCGTCTTACTCGCCGCTCGATCCGTCGCTGAACAGCGCCTCTATTCTTACTGGGTCGCACGCTGCCCGTAATTGGATCGGCATCCTCGGAGCCTATCTTTCCGACGTCGTTCTGCAATTTTGGGGCGTTGGATCATTTCTGTTGCCTATCTTCATGGTCATGCTCGGCGCGCGCTGGTTTCGCTCGCGACCGGTACAGAGTCCGATTGCGAAGACGCTTGGCGGAATCTGGCTGCTCATGTTCGTGCCTGCGCTGCTCGCCATTCTGCCTGGACATTTCCGCTGGATGGGTGCGATCCCGATTGAAGGTCTGGTTGGCCGCATTGTTGGCGACTTTTTAATCCGTTACCTCAACGTTGCCGGCGCTTACATTGTCTGTACAACGGTTCTGGCGGTCGCACTCTATCTCACCACGGCTTTCTCGTTCTCCGCAATCGAAGTCTGGGCGCCAACTCGCTTTGCGTTTGTGCTGGCGCTGCGAGACCGCTTTAGAGACTGGCAAGACGAACGGGCGCGCAAACGTCAGCAAAAGGAACTGGAAAAACGCCGCGCTGTAAAGCCAGTGGTGACAACCCAACTCGTGCCTGCGCGTCCAACTGCACCTCATGCGGAATCTGCACGATCCGAGATTCCGCTTCAGGAAGTCCGGCGTAATCGGCAGGAAACGGAGCAGGACATTCCGGGCGTGCAATCCGTATCTTCATCATCTTCGGTCCCGCGCAATGGCATCGAGCGCATGATGGCTGAGGGTGAAGTCGACGAAGGCATTGTCGCTCCGCCACAAACTCCGCAGACTGCTGACGTTGAAGTCACGGAGCGCGCTGACACTGAGCGCAAGGCGAAAACGACTCTTCCGAAAATTGCTGGCAGTTATAAGCTTCCGCCATCGAGCCTGCTGCATCGCCCTGACGAGCAGCAATCGGTTAATGAGGACGAGCTCAAGCTTGTCGCTCAAGTGCTGACCGCGAAATATGCTGAGTTCGAAGTTCACGGCCAAGTTACGCAGATCAATCCTGGTCCGGTTGTCACGACATTTGAATTCAAGCCCGAAGCGGGGATCAAGTACAGCCGCATCATTGGACTTACCGACGATCTTTGTTTGGCGCTGCGCGCCGAAAGCATTCTGGTTGAGCGAATGCCGGGCAAGAGCACGGTCGGCATTCAGGTGCCGAATCGCGAGCGTGAGATTATCTGGCTGCGCGAGAACATAGAATCGCAGGAATTCCTGGGCACGAAATCGAAGCTCACGATCGCAATGGGCAAAGACATTAACGGACGCATCGCTGCTGCCGATTTGGCGGGAATGCCGCATCTGCTGATCGCTGGCTCTACTGGAACTGGTAAGAGCGTGGCTATCAACGCCATGATCATGTCGATCTTGTATAAGTCGACTCCTGATGAAGTGCGGCTCGTTCTCGTCGATCCGAAGCGTCTGGAACTGGGCAATTACGAAGGCGTTCCTCATCTTTATACGCCGATCATTACAGAGCCGAAACTTGCGGCAAACGCTCTGCGCAATGCGGTCCGCGAAATGGAACGGCGTCTTAAACTGCTGGCTGCTAAAGGCGTCCGCAATATTGATAGCTATAACCGGCTGTTTGATGACACTCCTAGTTTGTTCAGCGAGCAGGCTACTTCGGATGAAGGGCCGATTCCTAAGATCGTCATTATCATCGACGAACTTGCCGATCTGATGATGCTTGACGGCAACAATGTGGAAGAATCGATCACGCGACTGGCGCAGATGGCGCGCGCGGTGGGCATTCATCTCGTCCTGGCAACGCAACGTCCTTCGGTCGACGTCATTACAGGACTGATCAAAGCTAACTTCCCTGCTCGCGTTTCGTTTCGTGTCGCTACTAAAGTTGATTCGCGAACCATTCTCGACGCGAATGGAGCGGAATCGCTTCTGGGACGCGGCGACATGCTCTATCTGCCTTCGGGCTCGGCGCGTGTGCATCGGCTTCATGCTCCTTACGTTACTGAAAAAGAAATCGAAGCGGTTGTCGAATTCTGGAAGGCGCAAGGTCAGGCGCAGTATCAGGAGAAATTCCTTGAGCTTCCTAAAGAAGATCGCGAAGGTGCATCGGCCGGCGACGATTCGGGAGAAGTTTCCGCGGATGATAATGATCCGCTGTTTAATGATGCGGTGCGCCTGGTGATCGAGTTTGGCAAAGCCTCCACTTCCCTTTTGCAGCGTCGCTTGCGCATCGGTTATGGCCGCGCTGCGCATCTTATTGATCTCATGGAACGCGATGGCATTGTTGGCGCTGCCGATGGACCGAAGCCGCGCGAAGTGCTGAAGCGTCCTGACTGGATCTCGGAAATTGAAGAGTCGATGCGGTAGTTTTTTGGCAGAAACTTGGTTTGCTCATTTCTGCGCAGCCGTACCGCTAGTAAAACCCTTCAGGGCAAGTATTGCAAGTACTGCCATAGCCAGCAGCATTGCCGTCCAGAGAACCCACTTGTGCTGTTCAGACCAGGGTCTTGCGTCGGGACGACCGGTGTAATACGGATTCGCACGCTCAGGGCTCAGGACGGCCTCAACTTCGTCGGGCTGTTTTTGGAAGAAGCGGGCGTAGTCGTATTCGGGGGCGGTTAGCATTTCGTCTCCGTAATAGAGCTTGATGGCGGACCTGGCGGCGGGATCGAAATAAATTCTCCGTTCCAAGGACTGCGGCTCGGCTTTCTCAATCAGCAAAGGCTTGTTGTCGGCATTCTCAATTTCGAGCACGACTGAGCGGGCTTTCACGTTGCAGAAACTAAGCGCGAGATCTTCTGTTGCCACTTCGGTCACCACTTCGTGGGTTCCGTTCTTCATTTTTATGCGGCTGATGCTGCCGACGCAGAGGGAGACGCCTTGCGGATCTACTATGTTGACGGTGCGGCGGAAGTTGACCAGGTCTGGCGGAATTGTGAAAAGTATACGGCCGACGGGAGCGCCGGGATCGAGATCGCAGGCGATTTTTGTGTTGGGTTCCACCTGTTCTGGAGCGTGGCATTGGCCGGATGAAACCCACTTTGCCTGGGTCTCGCGATGCACCGATGTGCTTGCGCCCGTCACATCGTTTGGAGCGATGGCCGGCGTGATGCTCACGTGCAGATACCGGAAAGTGGATAGTGGCACGCGCAGCGCAAAGTTATTGCCCAGACTCTCGCGGGAAAAATCATACAAAGTGGATGTGGAGAGTTTGCGGCCTGCGACGGTCACGACATCGCGCCCGTCGGCAGTCGCGGCGGCAACGAAGTTAGTTGCCTTGATGCGGAGCTGCACCTGGTTGTATTCGGCGTCATTTCCTAGATCAAGATCGAATTCGGTGCGTCCGGCGCGCAAGCCGAGATTCAGAATGCGAGCTTCACGGACTTGCGTCGATGACGAAGCTTGTTCTTCGCTGAGAGAGTAAGGTACTTGCTCGTCATCCGCGAGCAAGCGCAGATCGGAGAGACCGGCGTTGGCGTGTGCCCAAATGGGAGGATCGATCACGAGGTAGTTCTGCCGGCCGGATTGGGCGATGGTGATATCACGCACAAATCGGAAGTAGTTTCGTGAGGGACGGTCAGGGTTCGCTTGGGCGAGAGCAACGGCGCAAAGGAGCAGGCAGAAGGCATGAAGCATCCGCTGTTTGGTCAACTGGGTGTGCCTCCCTGACTTTGGTGAGGAGAAGACAATTTCAGCCAGTCTTTCTGATAAACAAACGACACGGCCAAGAGCAGTACGCCAAGGATGATGAAACTGAGAACGCGGTATCCACGATCGAGCTGAGAAATATCGTAGACGAAGACCTTCACGATGGTTGCGGCGATCAGGAATAATGCCTGCCAGCGAAAGAAAGCAGACTTTCGCCAGAAGCCAATGACCATGAGGAAGGCGCCGTATCCCATCCATAGTGCGGAATAGCTGAAGTCTTCCGCGATGGCGATGCGGCGGCGATCGGCAGCAGCGGCAGGGGCCCACGAAGTGACGCCCTTCCAACTGGCAGAGGTCTGCCGCGCATAGTAATCACCGATCTCGCGACTCAAGCCGACCAGCGCCAGAACGCTTACCGCCAGCACTGCGATCGCGGCGATCTGGCGATCACCTTCGCTTTCGCGCCTCAGGCTGAACCACGCCAATAGAGCAAGCGCGGCAACGGCCAAGAGGTATGTCGCCATGCGGGAATTCAACAGCAATGTGTCCACTACGAAGTTGTCGAAGATGAGCAGCCGTGCTACCCCCAGTGCCAGCGCAATGGTAGCGAGATAATGCAGAAAACGAACCTCGATCCGATCTGCGATCCAGAGAAGAATGGCGGATTCAACCAGCCAACCAACCGTGATCCAATGGCCGTCCAGTCGAATCGGAATAGCGATAGTGATCAAGGCGACGGCAAGAGATAGATGCACGAGGCGCAATATCTCCGCATTGTCGAGTTCCTGGCTGCGAATGATGTAGCTCAGACCGATATGCACCGCTGCCAACCCGATCGCGAACCAGGCCATCGCCTGCTTATCTATATCATTCAGCATCACGTAGGCCTGGATGAAATAGACACCAGTGTTTATGAGAGTCAAGGCCGTCGGCAGGTGCAGGAGAGACATTCCCTGCTCTGGGGCTTTCGCAACGAGCGGAGCCACGGCGAAAATGACGAAAAAGATGGTCGCGAAGCTCAAGGTAATGATGAATTGATCGCGGCTGTAGTAATCGGCGTACCATCCTGCATACAGCACGAGCATGCCGATGTAACTAAGGACGAGTAATCGGCGCCATGGTTTGACGACGACCAATGCCGCGGACGCAGCGCAGAGCAACGCCACGTAAGAGAACAGTTCGACCTCGCGATTTTGTCCGGTCGAAAGGAGCAAGGGAGTGCTGAAACCGCCGGTCAACGCGAAAGCGGCGAGGATCTCGGCATCCTGTTTGAAGGCCAGCAGACCGGTTGCGGCGGTAACGATCACCATGGCCAGAAATGCCACCGAACTTGGAATCAGGGCATAGACCTGGAACGCGGCCCACAAGGAGAGATAGAGGGCTCCGACACCAACCGCTTTCAGAGAATAAGAAAACACTTTGTGGCCGCGATTGCGAAAGCGTTCGCTCCAAATAATGATTGCGATCCCAGCCAGCAAACCGATGGAGACACGTCCGGTCGGGCCAATCCAATTATTATCGAAGGCGAATTTCAGGAAGTAAGAAATTCCGATCAGCACAGCCGAGATACCAATGCGGTTGAGCCATTGCGAGCCGATGCGGGATTCAAGATCGATCTCGGGCTGGGCGGCAGCCGGGTGCGGAGCCGAGGAATACGAAACAGGAACGGGCGGAGGTAAAAAAGTGTTTGCGACGTGGGGCGATGGCGCAGGCGGAGGTTGAAGCGGCGGGCTTGGAGGCGGCTGAAACTCTGCGCGTAACGGAAGCGAGGCTGGCTCGGCCGCGACCGTTTCGAGCATATACTCCAGATGCTCGACGCGGGCAGCGAGATCACGAACCAGTGCTCGTAAGGACTGAAGATCGCTTTCTTGTGGGTTCACAGTTAGTTCTAGCGATAAAAATCTCATCCACTATATGCGAAGCAATTGGCGATTGCACAATATTGTTTCGCTTGGGCTGTCCGTGATAGACGTGGAGGCATGAAATTCCATACCGAGTATCTGACCCTGCACACGAAAACCAAGCGCGCCTACATCCATCTGACTCCGCAGGTAGAGAGCGCGCTTAAGAAATCTGGAATTAAGGACGGAATGATTCTGGTCTCGGCCATGCACATTACTGCGGGAGTTTACGTTAATGACAATGAGAGCGGGCTTATTAAAGACATCGACGCTTGGCTGGAGACGCTGGCTCCTTTTCGGCAGAATTATCAGCATCATCAGACTGGCGAGGACAACGGCGATGCTCACCTAAAATCGCTGATCATTCATCATGAAGTGATCGTGCCGGTCACTAACTGGAGGCTCGACTTCGGTCCATGGCAGCAGATTTTCTACGCTGAGTTCGACGGCCAGCGCGATAAACGAGTGCTCATTAAAGTGATGGGAGAATAGGCAACTTGGTTTATCCTCATAGTTCGTTGCTAGCGTGACTAGTTTTGCGGCGGAGCGACGCGCGTTTTCCCCGTCCAGCGATGTGGTGGCCGGGCGGGGACGCCCGGCTCTCCACAGTGATCCGATGAACTTATCCCAGGAGCCCGATAATATGAGCGAAGAACTCAACGAATTGCACGAGCACGCCGAACACGCCCGGGAGCATCCCGATCTCGCGCCGATTACGCTCACCATGGCGGCGCTAGCCGTCTTCGTCGCAACCGTGTCTCTGCTTGGACATCGCACCCACACTGAAGAAATTATTTTGCAGAATAAGGTCACCGATAAGTGGTCGTATTACCAAGCCAAGAATATACGGCTGCATACCGATGAGTTGTTCGCCGATCTGGTGGGCGTGGTTGCCTCCAAGGATGCGGAGGGCGCGGCCAAGTTCCAGGAGAAAGTTCGCACCGAAGTTGAGCGCTATACGGATGATAAGAAAAAGCTCGAGACTGAAGGACACGAACTGGAACAAGAGTTTGCGGTTACACATCGTAAGGCCGACCGCTTCGATCTTGGCGAAGTCTTCCTAGAGATTGCCCTCGTGATCACCTCGATTACGCTGCTTTCGGGACGGCGAATCTTCTGGCACCTCGGCCTTTTGTTGGCGGCTGCTGGCATTGTCATCGCTGCATCGGTATGGATTGTGCACTAATCCGCGGCAAAGTGATGTCACGCTGGCAATGAACACTTCGTAGAGCTATCCTTCTGGCGATTTGCTCGTCCATTAGGAGATGGCGATCATGGAGCAAAGGTTTAGAAGCAAGCCAATCTGCCTGCAGGTTTTCTTGTTCTTATCGTTTTTCTGCCTGGCGAGTTTGTCGCTGACGAGCGCGGCTCAATGTCAAACGGCGTCTACGAGCAAAGGTGTGGCCGATTTGCAATGGTTCTCCGGACACTGGTCGTGTGACGGGAAATTCATTGGCTCAGGGAAGGCGATCTCGGCCGATGTCTCGTTTGAGCCGGAGCTGGAAAATAAATGGATATTGTTCCGGCACGACGACCGCCCTCCGTTTTCTTACCATGCACTCTCCGAGTGGGGGTGGGATGAGAAGGGGCGGCAGTATATATCGACTGTGCAGGACTCTACCGGCGGGGTTCGCTTGTTCTACTCCCATGGATTTGTGGATTCGAAGTTAGTGTGGGAAGGTAAGGCGCTGGGAAATCCAGCTGCATCGGGAGAGCGGTTTGAATTCACGAAGAATGGCGCGAACGGTTTCACGGTCAGCTACTCGTTTCAGAAAGACGGGCAGTGGCAACAAGTCGACACGAGCATCTGCTCTCGCAAAGGATAGCGACTGTTGTTATTGGAATCGCCCGGATGATGTTGGCAAGCGCTATTGGCAATTACTGACGATCATTCGGCGGCGGAGACCTTGCTCCGTCGGCATGGCAGGGCGGCGGCGATACAAACTATCTTCTTCCTTATCTAAGTCACTGTAACGACGGATCAATCACTTTTAGTCGACCCCGCCACCGTTTCGGCCTCTCGCGTGCATTACGCATAGAGCTTTCTGGCCAAAACTCCGATTAGAAGAAAAGACTGGACCCAGCCCATGCTTCATAAATGCGCCAACCCTGCCTGCACGGTTCCCTTCCGTTCCCTGCGTGAAGGCAAATTGTTCCTGGCTGAGACTTTTTCGTCCGACCCCAACTCTGCATTCGACGGCAACCGGCGGAAGCTTCGCCGACGAGAACATTTCTGGCTCTGCAACACCTGCTCCTGTCACTTCACACTCCGCTTCGACCCTACTTTGGGAATGATGACTGTCCCCCTCAGCGAACGCGCGAGTCCACGCTTTCTCACCCGCGCGGTCAGCGCCTGACAGATTCAAAAAGGGGACACCTATGGATTATTCGATCGCAAAACGCACACCTTGCTCGGTTTGCGGCCTCGATACTTTTCGTCACAAGGGATGGTTTCTTGTGGTCGAGAACCGCTGGCTGGACAGGCTCAAGATACTCTCCTGGCATTCGTCGCTCGCCGTGCAGAAAGACATGAAGAGCGTCTGCTGCCGGCAGCATCTCAAAACGCTTATCGCCCATTGGCTGACCCAAGCCAGCCTACGCCTGCCTCCGGCAAACATCCCTCCGCTGCCGATTGGCAGCGATCCGAGGCTGACCGATGTTGATCTTGGTCCAGACGCGGTAGGCCGACTGGTTGGCGAACTTTCGGTTCATCGCGAGTCTTTTTCCCGGGTCTGGACAGGTTCGCCAGCCGCCCTCGAATACATTCTTGACGCTCTCATCACCATCGGAGCTGAAAATAAACCCCATGCACTGGAGTGCCAGCTCTTCGACCCGCCACCCGAGTCCTTATACGGACTTTCGCTCCAATAAGGCGCTGGCAGAGTCTAGCTCTGCCAGCGCTCCTTCCATACTCGCCAATCTTTTTCCATGGCGTTTGCCATCGCCTGCGCGGCGGAGATGAGCCAGTTTCCTTTTCGTTTGCGCAAGTCTCTGAGGATGGTTTGACGTTTCTCTTGCGTTCCGATGTGGATGTTGGCGGTCTCTCTGCCCATCGCCTCGAGCAAGCGGCACTCTTCGCGATTGGTTGCCAGGGCATCGAGTTCAATGCGGGAGCAATGGGGCGAGAGCCGCCGGACGAGCCAGTGTCCGCGCATCTGTACATACGGATCGGGACAGCGCATCGCCCGGCGCAGGATTGCGCCGTATAAAATCTCGGCTGGAACTGTTTTCGGGAACACACACTGCAATGCCGAGGGGAGCAATGCTTTCGCTTCGCGCGCCACTCGACCGCCATTCCAATCGGCGATTCCGACGAGACGCGTGCGGCCCAGACTTCCGAGTCCCGCCCTTCGCCGCACTAGCCGATAACGTAAGCCTGGCTCCGGCAACAAATGTTCGATCGCCTCGCGGGCACTTTCCGGGATTTCCCCTTTGGCGTCGAGATTGGCATCCATTTTTTTCCAGAACAATATGGGATCGCGCAGCTTGCTCTCGGCAATGGCACGCAAACAGGCATGTCGCTCCTCCAACACAAACGGACAGCCGCCGTGGTCCATCACACTCTCGTAGCC
>JBATZM010000041.1:0-1518 GCA_049674665.1 Terriglobales bacterium | reverse complement strand
GCCTTCGCGAAGAGGTGCTGACCGCGATTGCGCAGGTGTGCGATTCGCAACATTTCATTCTGGGTCCGGAGGTCGAGGCGCTCGAGCGCGAGATTGCCACGCTGACGGGAGCGGTTGACGCCGTCGGCTGCGCATCGGGAACGGAAGCACTGTGGCTGGCACTCGTTGCTGCGGGCGTAAGGCCCGGCGACTCGGTCATTACTACGGCATTCAGCTTCTTCGCCTCGGCCAGCGCAATTGTGCGGGCGGGCGCAACGCCGGTTTTTGTGGATGTTGATCCTGGCACTCTCAACCTCGATGCGGCACTCGTTGATCAGGTACTGCGCGATCAGGTACTTCCCGCGAAACGGCGCGGAAATATTAGTGCGATTCTTCCCGTACATCTTTATGGACAGTGCGCCGACATGGATGCTTTCGACCGGATCGTCAAGGAACATGCTCACGAATTCGGAGTCGCAGTTGTCGAGGATGCCGCTCAGGCGATTGGCGCCGAGTGGAACGGTCGCGGCGCGGGTTCGCTCGGCGTAACTGCTGCCTTCAGCTTTTATCCCACCAAAAACCTCAGCGCCTACGGAGACGCGGGCATTGTCACCACGACGCGTCCCGAGATGGCCGAGCACATGCGGCGGCTCCGCAATCATGGCAGTCCGCGCCGTTATTACCACGACGAATTTGGCTGGAACGGACGCATGGACGCCATTCAAGCTGCGGTACTGCGCGTGAAGCTCAAACACATCGCGGACTGGAATGACAGTCGGCGACAACACGCTGCAACCTATGACCAGCTCTTTGCCGACTCTGGCCTGACTTCGACTTTGAGCCAGGCATCCAGCGAAACTGCGCATCAGACGAATCAAAGCACCGTGCCTGTGCGCTTACTCTCGCGGAGTTCGCAAGCCAAACATGTATTTCATCAATATGTGATTCGCACCCAGCGTCGGGACGAACTGCGCAAGTTTCTTGCTGACCGAAAAATTGGATCGGAAATCTACTATCCTCTGCCGCTGCATTTGCAGCCGGTCTTTTCTTACCTCGGACTAAAAGCTGGAGACATGCCTGTCTCTGAACTCGCAGCGAGCGAAGTTCTGGCGTTGCCGATGTTCCCCGAGTTGACCGAGGCCGAGATTCAGCGCGTGGTCGAGAGCATCGCGGATTTCTACAGTTGATTTAACCGCAGAGTGCGCTGTAAGCGCAGAGATAGACGAGGTCCTTCGCTTCGCTCAGGATGACAATGTTGCTGTGATTGCTATCGCTTCTGCCTGGGCGCTCGTTTCGGTACTGTTCGCTGCGGCACTTCTCCCGGCGCTAACACTCGTCGCACGATTGGCGTATTGAGTTTGTATTTGCGCTCCGTAATTTTGCCCTGATCGTCGCCATTGCCATTGCCATTTTGCACACGAACGATGAACACGGGCAACATACCTTCTTTGTCGAAATTTTCCTGCGAAATCGTTACTGGTAGAACTCCTTCCATGCGCTCGCGATAGGCCGTCTCATAACGATGGCGTCTTACGTTCC
>JBATZM010000040.1:0-8710 GCA_049674665.1 Terriglobales bacterium | reverse complement strand
CCATTACCGTGGCTCGTGGCACTCCTAGGTATTTTCTTGGTCGGGTTCTTTTGGGAGTTTTATCGAGTCAGGTCAAAGTAGCCCACTACCGTCCTACTGAGAACTGAGAACTGAGAACTGAGAACTGAGAACCGGGAACTGAGAACCGGGAACTGAGAACCCACTCATTGCGAGTTACACTAGCCCCTGATGGCTTCTCCTGTATCACGGCTGCGCCGCTGGTTTGCCTTGGGCGCCATTCTGATGATTGTAATCGTCGCGGGGATGTATTTCTACGCCCGTTTAAGTCTGCGCCACGCCGTCCGCGCTGTGCCGGCAAAACTTGGCCTCAACATTCAGCAGACTGCCGAAGGATTTTCCATCTCCAAATCGGTGGAGGGCCGCACCCAGTTCACGGTGAGCGCCTCCAAGGCAGTGCAGTTCAAAGAAGGAGGAAGAGCGGAGTTACACAACGTCAAGATTGTTATCTATGGCAAGGATTCTGACCGCTTCGACCAGATTACGGGAGATGATTTCGAGTACGATCCCACGTCGGGCAATGTGAGCGCGACGGGCATGGTCCTGATTGATCTGGAAGCCAATCCAGAGGGGATCAAGCATTTGGATCAGGCACCACCGGCGCAGACCAGAAATCCAATTCATCTTGAGACCGACGGGCTGACCTTCAACAAAAATACAGGAGATGCTTCGGCTACGGGGAAAGTGGTGTTTGAGACGCCGCAGGCTTCGGGTTCGGCGGTGGGCATTCAATATGTGGCCAAGACAGGCACGATGAATCTGCTTTCATCGGTCGCGATGACTGTCAATCGGCCACAGCCGGTTCATCTGAATGCTAATCGTGGCGTAATTACGAAACAGCCTCATCAGGTTGTTCTCACCACCGTGCTGGTGACGCGTCCGCAGCAGGAAATGCAATCCGATCAAGCAACGTTTTTCCTGCGTGAGGACAACACGGTGGACCACATTCTGGCCGAGGGCAATGTGGAGAGCGAGCTTCGCGGCCGGTCATCATCTAAAGCCAGTTCGAAGTTGGAGGATTCAAAGTCATCTGGCTCTGAGACACGCGAGCGTTCAGATCGCGCTGAACTGTTCTTGACCGGTACTCGGAACCTGCTTACCACGGCCGTCCTGAGCGGCAACGTGCAACTCGATTCTCTCGGAACACAGCCCGCCGACGCAGCCGCCGGACAGGTAACGCTCCACTTTGGCGGAAACTCCGCCGGCCAGCAGATATTGGAGACAGTCCATGCCGAACAGGGCGTAAGGTTGACACAGAAAAACAGCCAGAGCGGAACCGGAGCGGCAGTAGCAACGGCATCGTCGTCAGCACCCTCGGTTCAATTACCTTCGTCGGCGTCATCGAAGGGAGGCGCGCAAGATGTTGAGATGACCGCCCCGGTGATGGACTTTATCGTGAAAGATGGTCGTCTGCTGGAGCGTGCCGAGACCAGCGGACCACCGCAGATTGTGATCACGCAGCCGGGAGCGAATCAGAGGACGGTGGTCACGGCTACCAAGTTTACAGCGAAATTCACGGGTAAAAACCGCCTGGCCACACTGCATGGAGAACCGGATGCGAAGATCGTCAGCAGCGTGATGGAAGCAAGCAAGGTTAGCCCGAGTAAGATCGCATCGAGTAAGCAGCCTGATCGAGTATCGACCAGCCAGATGCTGGACGTTGTCTTTTTGCCAGAGGGCGGCGTTTCCTCGATCACCCAGACGGGTGATCTCGCCTACGTCGATGGCCCACAAAAAGCTTGGGCGCAGCGAGGAGAGTACACCACTGCCGATCAAATGCTGGTACTGATCGGGTCGCCGCGAGTGGTGGACAACGGCATGACGACGACGGCCCAGACGATGCGCATGAATCGGTCCACTGGCGACGCTATGGCCGAGGGCAACGTTAAGAGCACATACTCCGATCTGAAGCCGCAACCGGATGGCGCCATGTTTGCCTCGTCCGACCCGATTCACGTGACGAGCCGCAGCATGACGGTGCATCGGTCGGCCGCGATTGCTGTATACACGGGCGATGCCCGCTTGTGGCAAAACGCCAACGTTGTCGAAGCTCCTACGCTCCAATTTGATCGCGATCATCGCTCGTTGATAGCACAGGGAGTTGCTCAGATAGCCCAGGAAAGCCCGGCCCAATCGGTTTTAACCGTACTGGTGCAAGTGGACAAGAGTGGCAAGGTGACTCCCGTCCACATCACATCTGCGCGTTTGAACTATGTCGATACGGAGCGAAGGATTTTTTTAGACGGCGGGGTGACAGCGAAAGCGACCGACGCGACCATGACAAGCCAGCAGATGACGGTATTTCTGCGACCGCGGAGCCAGTTACAACCGGGCCAGTCACAACCGAACCAGTCACAACTGGGAGTGGGTCCGGGAATGCCTGGGCAAGTGGAGCGGATCATTGCCCAAACCAACGTTGTAGTCACGGAACCAACGCGGCACGCAACTGGCGACCGATTGGTGTATACGTCGGCGGATGACAAATTCGTTCTAACCGGCGGACCGCCTTGCATTTTTGATGCCGAACAGGGCAGAACCACGGGCGATTCGTTGACTTTCTACAGACACGATGATAGGGTGCTGGTTGAAAGCAAGGGAACATCCCCGACCGTCACTCGGACGCAAGTGGCACGATAAATGCATACGCTGGCCACCGACGAAATTGGCAAATCCTACCGGGGCCGACGCGTTGTAAACGGGGTAAGCCTTCAGGTTCTACAGGGTGAGGTAGTCGGCCTCTTGGGACCGAACGGCGCTGGAAAAACCACTTCCTTTTATTCCATCGTAGGTCTGATTCCTCCTGATACTGGCCGAGTGCTGTACGACGACGAAGATATCACCAGCGTTCCCATGTACTTAAGGGCGCGCCAGTACGGTATCAGCTACCTCCCGCAGGAGGCCTCGGTTTTCCGCAAGCTGACGGTCGAGGAAAACATCCTGGCAGTGTTAGAGGTTCAGCCAATTTCCTGGCATGAGCGCCGCGAAAAGGCGGAGAAGCTAATCGACCAGCTCGGGCTGGAGCATATCCGGCAGAATCGCGGGTACGCATTATCGGGCGGGGAGCGGCGGCGGGTGGAAATCGCGCGCTCGCTGTGTATTAATCCAACTTTTATTTTGCTCGACGAGCCATTCTCAGGTATTGACCCGATTGCTGTTTTGGATTTGCAGAAGATAATCTCCGATCTCCGAGCCAGCGGGATTGGAATACTGATTACGGACCACAATGTCCGCGAGACACTGTCGGTTACAGATCGGGCATACATCATTAACGAGGGCCGCATTTTCCGCTCCGGTACGCCGGAGGAACTGGGCAGCGATCCGGAGGTACGGCGAGTTTATTTGGGAGAAAGTTTCTCGCTGGTATGAAGAACTGGTGTGAAGAATCAGTGCTTATGAGTTCTCAGTTCTTGAGCCAGATTGAAATGGCAACTGGAAACGGGGATCCGGCACCAGATTCAAGTTACCAAGGCGTGGGCACATTGTCCTTTCGTGCCCACCCGATCTACCTCGGTGCATGAGAAGCTAAATTTTCCACATGCCTGCGCGCCGGATGGTTAGGGGCATAGCGGCGAGGTGGGAAATATAAAATTTTTTGGGGAGAGATAGTGCTTCTTCAGCACAAACTGAACGTCAAATTATCCCAGCGTCAAATCCTGACGCCGGGTCTCGTGCAAATGGTTTCCGTGCTCGCGCTCAACAAGCTCGAGCTTAAGGACATGATCAATGCCGAGATGGTCGAGAACCCGGTGCTGGAAGAGTTAGAAGATGCCGTTCCGTTGCTCGATGATGTCGGGCGCCAGGAGGAAGAACGCGACCGAATAGCCGCCAAGGCGACCTCGGAAGAAGCTCCAGCCATTGCGGATGAGAAGAAAGATCCGTTCGAGGAGATCGATTTTGGCTCGTTCTTCCAGGAGTATCTCGATCCCGGCTATCGCAGCTCGGGAGAGATGGAAGAGATCGAGAAGCCTTCATTCGAGAACTTCCTCTCGAAACCGGGGAACTTGAGCGATCACCTGCTATGGCAACTAGGCGCAATTTCCGTCCGTCCGCCGGTGCATCAAGCGGCTGAGCTGATTATTGGGAATCTGAATGAAGAAGGTTACCTGATTGCCAGCGATGAGGAGTTGCTGGGGATCGCCCCGGTCGCGGCACCCGAAGCCGATGTTGAAGTGGCGGCCAAGATCATAGGGGAAGCCGAGGCGCTTGGACTTGCTGTCGCTGAACCCGACTCCGAAAATTCCGATCTCGAGACTTCAGACCTCGGCGCTTCTGTTCTCGCATCGGACCTCGCGCCAGCTCTCGCACCGAAGAACCTCGTCGCTGAAGACCCTAATATTCCACATTTGTCCGCGGAAGACGCGGGATCTGAATCTTTTTTTGGCCGGGATATTACGATCAAAGTTGCCGGCGAAGTTGAGCTCGACGAAGTTGAGCCGATCGATGTTCGACAGGATGATCGCTTCCAAGTCCGCTCCGAGGTCCAAGCCACAAAGATCCAGGCTACAGATGTCCAAGCCATGCCTGTTCCGCTGCCCAGCGCGGCTAGCCACGGAACCACGGCCACAGCAGGGTCAACCGGGGCAGCGACAGCGCCAGCCCGGGTTGCGTCCGTAAACTTCAACGTTGCCGATCTGCACGAAGCGTTGGAAGTCGTGCGCCAGTTTGATCCACAAGGCATTGCCTGCCGCGACCTGCGCGAGTGCTTGCTCTACCAGCTGCGCTACCACCTGGAGCAGTTGCATCTGCACAGCAATGGCAATGGCAACGCTAATGGCAATGCCAACGCCAATGCCCACGCTCTGACCGAGCCGGTGGTGAGAGATGCGATTGCCGTTGTCGATCAACATTTAAAAGCGGTAACGCTGAAGCAGTTCAAGGAAATCGCGCGTGCCATGGTGCGTCCAGTCGAGGCGGTGCAGGCCGCGCTCGATTATGTTCGGACCCTGGATCCCCGGCCCGGCTTGCGTTACAACAAAGTTCCGGCCCGATTGATTGAGCCCGATGTCGCTTTCGTGAAGCATGGCGACGAGTGGCTGGTCATCATGAATGATGAAGACATGCCGCAGTTGCGCCTGAACCCAGCATACAAGCGCCTGCTCACCCGTGAAGGCAATGACCGCGACACCCGCAATTACGTCAAAGATCGCTACAAGTCCGCCATACAGCTCATCAAGAACATCGAACAACGCAAGCAGACGATCACCAAGGTCTGTTATTCGATCGTAATGCGCCAGGAAGATTTTCTCGAGCGCGGCATCGATCAGTTGAAGCCGATGATGATCAAGGAAGTGGCCGAAGAGATTGGCGTGCATCCTTCAACCGTCAGCCGCGCGGTCGCCAACAAATACGTCCACACCCCGCAGGGCGTCTTCGAATTGCGATATTTCTTCTCCGAAAGCGTGCAGGGACCTGAAGGCGGCGGCACTTCGCTGTTGATTTTGAAACGCCGCGTCAAGAAGTTGATCGAAGAGGAAGATCCCACCCGTCCGCTGACCGACGAGCAGATCACCCGCATTCTGCAATCGCAAGGTATTCAGGTAACGCGACGTACAGTCGCAAAATATCGGGAAGATATGAAGATTCCCAGCACCCACCAAAGAAGAGTGAAAAAATAGAAAAGAAAATAATGATTGCAGAGTTCAGAGGTCAGATTGCAGAGGTGAAAGCCAATACCCTCCCAAATACTGGGTTCACCTCTGCAATCCGACCTCTAAACCTCTGACCTCGCCCCCGGAGGCTGCTAAATGAACGTGGAATATACCGCCAGAAAGTATGAAATTACTCCCACCATCCGCAGAGAAGTTGAAACCGGCCTTAATAAGATCCGCAAAATTTTAGGTGACCGATTCGAGACCAAGGTAACTCTCGCGGTCGAAAAACGCCGTCATAAAGCCGAAATTACAATCGACCCACCCAACGGCCCCATTGTAGGCATCGCCCAAACCACCGACATGGTGTCGGCCGTCAACGAAGCTCTTGATCATCTGCAGAAGCAGGCGCTCAAATACAAAACAAAGTGGCTGAGCAAGAAACGCAAAGCGGTCAAGAAATTTGACGGCCAGTCGTTGGGACGGAATCTGGAAGAGAATCTCGATGCGTCAATTGGACTCACCGAAAGCACCACCGTTTCCGTTCTCGTCCATAAATTTCCATCGGTAGCGCGGACCACCGAAGTGCATCTCGTCCATGCCAAGGATTCAGTCGCACTTCGTCCCATGAGTTTGGAAGAAGCGATCAAAGAGGCGCACTTCCGAGACCGCGATGTCTTCGTATTCCGCGATCCCAAGGGCAGGTTGCTGATTTTGCACCGGACGCGCGAAGGCAAAATGGAGTTGATCGAAGCGCCGTAGGAGGCCGTCAGCTCTCAGCCGTCAGTAAAGCTGGTGGCGTGTCCATCATCGGCTGTCCGATCGAGGAATTTTCAGTAAGGCTCGACGCTTTCACTGACAACTGATAGCTGAAAACTGACGGCTCATTCACACGCCGCCCGTCGCTTCCTGTGCCCATTGCATAGCCTCCCACCAGTTGGTCGCGACTTCCTCATCGGTCAGTTTTAATTGTTTGGCGAGCGCACTTGACTCGGACCATTCCCCCGATTCCTGGGCCAGCATGAGCCGATACAATGGCCGGAGACTACTCTCCTGCGCCAGCAACGCCGATTTAGTTTCATGTTCCACGGGTAGTTGTTCGAGCAGCACATCCATGCCAACCTCAAGGATAGCGTCCATGATTGACAGCAGCCCCATCAGGAATAGGTCGCTATTTGATTGCAAACGGTTGGAGAGCAATTCGCAAAAACGGGCACGTGCCAATCCCATCAGCACCAGTTCACTGCTCTTCTGCTCGGCCGCGCCCACGGTAACGACAAGACGAATCCAACGCCGCATCTCCCGTTCTCCAAGAACAGCGATGGCGTGCCGAATGGACTTGATTTCAAGGGCAAATCCAAAGACGGGAGAATTCAAGTAGCGGAGCAAGCGGTAAGAAATCGAGGCTTCCTGTTTGAGCATCTTCTCGAGTTCTCGCATGTCGATTTCTCTTCGAGACACCATTTCCAGAAGGCGGATATAGTGCAGCTGGCTGGCAGGAACTTCGCGGCCGATGACGAGTTCGGGCCGGCAGAAAAAATATCCCTGGAAATAAACAAAGCCCATATCACGAGCCTGATTAAACTCGTGGGGCGTTTCAAGTTTTTCGGCCAGCATCTTGCATTTCGGAGATCCGAACCGGCGCATCATGCCTGCCCGTTCTACTTCGCTGGTTGCCCGGATGTCCACTTTGATGATGTCAGCAAACTCAACCAGTGGTATACGGGGATCGTTCGGTAAGAAGTCATCGAGCGCAATCAAATAGCCGGCTGCTTTAAGCCGCTTGCAAGCCGCGATGACACGGTCGTCCGGTTCAACTGTTTCCAGAATCTCGGCAACGGTCTGCCCGGGAGGCAGCAGAGTAATCAGATCCTTGAACAGAATTTCGCTGGTGCAATTTACGAAGGCGCGACGGCTATCGCAAAGGGTACTGATACCGAAAAGCAGCGAGCTGTCCAGAGTGGAGCGCGCGGCAAGTTCCGGATCGGCGTTGAAGAAGTCTTCGACACCGTTGCGGAAAAGAATTTCGTATCCGAAGACGCTTTGCGCACGGTCAAAAATGGGTTGGCGGGCGACGAAACGCTGCCCAGGCAGCGCAAGTGAGCGTGGGGTAGAGGCTTTATTTTTTTTATCTTTGGCGGGCGCGGGTTCCACTCCTTGTATATCGACGCTGCGGTAGTGGAACTTCAGCCGCAAACTACAAGGCTGTCGACTTGCGGAAACAAGAGGGTTCGGCAGCGGCGCATGAAGCATTTACTCACTTTTGCCCAGGTAAGCAAGTTCCGCCCAACTTTGGTAATGTCCCGGATGTGGAAAACTAAGGGCACTCCCCCCTTGCGCTGTCGGCGGTTTCATGAGTAACATCAAGATGTTCCCAATGGCCATGCTTCCAGGCTGGCCGTTCGCGCCAAATAAAACTCCAGGCGCCTAGATACTTTGAACGATACTTTGAACAACGATTGAACATCTATAGTTTGAATATCGTTCTCAGATCGCATCCAGCCGATGTGGGGTTTGGTCTGCCGGTAGTCGAATTGCAGTGAGCACGCGCAGTCAGTTGCGTGTTCGATTGCCGACTAACCTGTTCGACCACAAGGGAAGACGAAACAACTTGGCCTGTGATCCGGGCCAGGGGTATTAACTTCGGGGATTAACTCTGGGGATTAACTCAAAAGCTTAACAAGAGAAAAATATGAATGCAGGACCCGGACATTCCTCCGCAGGCGGAGGAAGACACAAACGGCGCCGTGGACGACGGCCGCCGAAACGAGGTGCAGGTGGCCCGATGGGCCGTCAGCGCCAGGAGCAACAGGGCATCTTCACTGCTCCCATGGATCACAGCTACCGCGCCAACATGGGTGGCGACAATGGGAACGGTAGCCGAGGACCGCGACGCCCCGGTTTTTCCGCCTCCTACCCGGTGGTCGATCCTGAGCCGCTGCCCGCTCCACGAGAGGATGCGGCTTCGCGCGTCTTCGCCTTTGTCGAAGACCTGTTCTTCCTGAGCAAGATTCAGGAAACGGGGCGCAAGATGAATGTGAAGGTGGAGTTCGTGAAGAACGAGAAAGAACTCGCCGACCGTATGAAGAGCAACGGTGTAGAAA
>JBATZM010000039.1:0-3270 GCA_049674665.1 Terriglobales bacterium | reverse complement strand
TCGGCGGCCTGGCTTATGTTTCCCTGAAAACGCTGCAACGCCTTTCGGATCAGGAGCGCCTCCACCGCTTCCAGGCTAAGTTCTTCGAAATTTTGAGCTTGCGGCCGCTGCAGATTCAGGCCCAGGTCGGCAGATTGAATCTCCTGCCCGCGGCACATCAGGACCGCACGCTCCAGCGTGTGTTCGAGCTCTCGAACATTCCCTGGCCAGGAGTATTGTGCCATGGCCTGCAGCGCAGCATTGTCGAATCCATCGATCTCGCGACGATAGCGGGACGCATAGCGCCGGAGAAAATGAATCGCGAGCGTTGGAATATCTTCGCGGCGTTCCCGGAGTGGCGGCACATGAATCTCAACGGTGTTCAGCCGAAAAAGTAAATCTTCCCGGAACTGGCCCGAGGAGCATGCCGCCTGAAGGTCGGTATTCGTCGCCGAGATCAATCGCACGTCGACCTTCCGCGACCGCGATGCCCCTACCCGCTCGATCTCGCCCGATTCGAGTACGCGCAGTAATTTCGCTTGTTGCCGGATAGGCACATTTCCGATTTCGTCCAGAAAAATCGTGCCTCCATCGGCCAGTTCAAAACGCCCGATGCGATCGGTTCGCGCGTCCGTGAAGGCGCCCTTCACGTGTCCGAAAAGTTCGCTTTCGAATAATCCCTCCGCCAACGCACCCGTATTCACCGCAACCAATGGGCGTGCGGCGCGTGAAGAAAGAGCATGCAACGTTTGAGCAACCACCTCTTTGCCACTGCCATGTTCGCCTGTAATAAGGACATTCGCGTCAGAAGGACCGACTCGCGCCATCGCCTCCAGTACACGCTGCATAGAAGCCGCTGAGGCGATGAACTCCGGGCGCCCCTGAACCTGGAGAAGCCTATTCTCCGCCGTGAGTCGCTCGGCGCGTTGCAGGGCGCGATGTAATTCGACCTGTGTCCGCAAAATAGCAAGCAGGCGCTCATTCTCCCAGGGCTTTTGGACGAAGTCTCGCGCCCCGCGGCGCATGGCTTCGACCGCGAGTTCGACGTTGCCCCATGCCGTCATGACGATGACCGGGAGATTGCTGTCGAGCGCCACGATTTCCGAAAGAAGGTCCAACCCTTCCCGGCCAGAAGTCGTGTCGCGCGTGTAGTTGAGATCGATCAGGAGCGCATCATAAGACTCTGTCGCCAACGCTTCCCTGACCTCGCGGGGAGACTTGGCGCTCTCCAACCGATAGCCCTGAGGATGAAGCAGCAGTTGGAGAGCTTCGAGGATGTGCGGTTGATCGTCGGCCGCCAGAATGCGCGGCACGCGGTTTTCGTGGGAATGGGAAGTTGCCACGTTGCGGAAATCTTGCGGCTTGGCCGAAGTCGGCATGAGTTATCGAGTTATGGAGACGGCGCGGTAACCGTCCCAGTGACCGCATCCTGAATCAGCACTCCATTATGTTCCAAAGTCGCGCCCGTAGCGCGATCAAGTTCTACTCTGGCTTTCTGGTAGGTGGTCATGGCGTTCACCAGGTCGAGTTCTGCCACCGAAAGATCACGCTGTGCTGTCATTGTTTGGTAGTTCGATCCTGATCCCAGTTCTTGTTCTTTTTTTGTGATAGTGAACGTGCGATCCGCCAGATCCCTCGCCTTGCGGGCTGATTCGACCCTGGCGCGCGATTGTTCCAGCGCATATTGCGCATTCCGCACCTCGATCCGAATCTGCTTTCTTAGCTGCTCCTTACGTACGCTAGCCTGCCGGTACTCCAACTCGGAACGATACTGGTCGGCCTTGGCGACCCGGTTGCGAAATGGAATATTCAGGTTGAGCCCGACGTAGTAGTCTGGCGATGAGTTGTTAAAGGCATTTTGCCAGCTCCCCGCTAGATCGGTTGGGACGGTGGAAGTGACGGTGACGTCAGGAGGTACGATGCCTGCGAGACCACTGCCGCCGTAAAAACCTACTAGAGAAAGTGTTGGCAGCAGTGCATTCCGCGCGGCTTGACGGCTGATTTGCCGGTTTGCCAGGTCAACGTCGGTCTCCAGCAATTCCGGACGATTGCGCAGTCCTTCCGCAATTAGATCAAGTATCGGTTCATTCGCGTCCGCTTCGGTGTTGGTATCCTGCATGCGATCCATCGGCACGACTGGCATTTCTTCCAGGGTAGGATCATCCAGACTCTTGGTGAGTGCATTCTTCATCAACGATTCCTGCAACTGGAGAGTCGTACGGGCTACAGTCAAATCCTGGTCGCGTTTTGAAACCTCGGCTTCGGCCTTCATTACATCCATCTCCGGAATGCTTTCCAACTGTAATTGCTTCTTCGCATTTTCCAGAGTCTGATTGGCAAAGGCGAGAGATTGCTCATTCACGCGCGCCTGCTCGTAGGCGCTGACCAGGTCCCAATAAATGTTCTCGATCTGCGTGACCGTGGCAATCACTTGGTCTTTGAAAGCGATATCGGAAATCTTTTTGTTGTTCTTGGCGATGCGCAAGTAGCGCAGGTTCGGACCAAAACCAAATCCCGCGAGCAACTGCTGTTGGAAAGTAAAGCGGTAGTAAGAATTCAAAGCCGGCGACAGAAAGATTTCGGGGCTGTTCGTAGTCTGGCGACTATTGTTGAACTCAAAGGAAATCGAAGTGCCGGTGGAAAAGGCCTGCGTGTAGAGGGCATTCACCTGTGCCGTATTCAACTGCAAAGACGGGACGTTGTAGAGTACTGCACTCGATTGAGGCAACGTCAGGTGCTCGATTCCCATGTTCAGACTGAGGGACGGATCGTACGAGGACACCGGAGTTCCAGTTCCCAAGGTGGATTGCACCAGTCCTGAAGCGCCCGAGCCCGCGCCCCCAGCGCCGCTCGTCGTGCCACCTGCGCCCGCGCCCGGCGCTCCGGCACCGTAGCCGCCGATTCCTCCTCCAGGAGTTCCTTGCACCACGCCAGTATTGACGCCCCGAAAACTTCCGCCAGCCTGGGTGCGGAGTATATCCGTATCGGCAATCGGCAAGTTGTAGCGGGCGATCGCCAAATCCAGATTGTTCTCCAGCGCAAGATCAATCGCATCTTTCAGCGATAAGTAAAGTTTGCCATCACGAATCAGCCGGTCGAGACGCGGCGAATTTGTCAGCACGGGCTCCGCCACGTGCTCAGCCATATACGGGCCCAGCGGATTATGCGATTGGGGCATTTCCAACGCAGGCGGTGTGCGCACCTGAGCTTGACCCACGGCCGCCATGAGTACGACTACGACTAGCGCTGCCATCAGCGGAATCTCAAAGCTTCCACCAAAACAGATCTTCA
>JBATZM010000038.1:0-71482 GCA_049674665.1 Terriglobales bacterium | reverse complement strand
AGATTACTGAGAGCACGAGCGACAGCCTTTCGGTCGCCCAATTCTTTCCAGAGAACTAAGCTCTCTTCGAACAGAGAACGTGCAATTGCGACGTCACCACTGTCACGAGCATTGACCGCCAGCGCGTTTAGAGAGACAACGGCGCCTTGCTTGTCACCTAACTTACGCGCGATGTCTAGACTTTCCGTGATGAGGGCATCCGCCGAAGCGTAATCTCCTTGTTCAACGGCGAGCACGCCGGCGGCAAAAAGCGCTCGCGCTCGTGCCTTCGTGGGAGCAGCCGCTCCGGGGAGTTTCAGCAGCTTGCCTAGTAGCCCTCTGCCTTCGGAGAAATACTCGCGCATCTCCCAAAAGCGAAACAGGGCGGCGCCGAGACGCAGGCCCCAGTCCGCATTTCCAGTTTCGGTCAGCCACTCCAGGCCAGCGCGAAAATTGTCATGTTCAAACCCGAAGTGTTCGAGCCATTCCCCCGCTTCCGCACCGCTCTGCTCCGTAGCCTCTTCTTCCGCCAGCACCAGGCAGTAGGCGGCATGGGCGCGCTTCGTCAAGGCTGCCTCGCCGCTTGCCTCCAGTTTTTCCAGAGCGTACTCGCGAATCGTTTCCAGCATCGCGAACCGCGATTCACCCTTCGTTTGTTCGACCTGCTGCGCCAGGCTTTTGTCCACCATCGATGCCATACCGTCGAGCAGATCCACATTGAGGTCACCTTTGGTGTCGCATACAGCTTCCACGCCTTCCAGAGTGCATCCCCCCACGAACGCCGATAATCTTCGGAAAAGCTTCTGCTCGGCAGCGTCCAGCAAATCGTAGCTCCAGTCGATGGCAGCGCGAAGTGTCTGCTGCCTCTGTGGCAGGTCCCGCGCGCCCCCAGTTAATAGCTGCAGTCGACTCTCCAGGCGGGTCAGCATGGAAGAGGGAGAAAGAACTTTGACACGGGCGGCTGCCAGCTCGATGGCGAGTGGCAGACCATCCAGCCGGGCGCAAATCTCGGCGACGACGGGCGCGTTTTCTCGATTAAGTTCAAAGTCCGGCTTGGCAGCGAGGGCGCGTTGTACGAACAGCGCGACGGCCGGGCAATGTAACAGGACATCCACGGAAGGCATGGACCGCGTATCAGGCAGCGCCAGCGGCGGTACCGGAAATTCATGTTCTCCGTACACGTGCAGTCCTGCGCGACTCGTTACCATGATTTTAAGATTGGGGCCTGTGGCCAGGAGCTCTGCCACGGCAGGGGCTGCCTGAATCAGGTGCTCGAAATTGTCCAGCAGGAGGAGCATGGGTGCGAGCCATGAACCTTGTAATTTTTCCTTGAGTATTTCGAGCGGCGACTGACCTCCCACCTCCCGGATTCCCAACGTTTGAACGATCGCCGACGCGAGCAAGCCCGGATCGCTTAGCGAGGAGAGCGGTACAAAGTGAGTGCCTCCGGGAAAGCTTTCGACCACACAACTCGCCACCTGCACCGCGAGGCGGGTTTTGCCGATCCCGCCAGGACCGGTGACGGTGACCAGGCGCACATCCTCACGCAGCAACAGTTCTTTGGCGGCAGCTACTTCCTTTTCCCGCCCCACAAACCCGGTTCGCTGCACAGGAAGATTGGCCGAGCGAATTTCTGCCTGCTTACCTGGCCGCTCGGAGAAGCGATCGCGTATGGCTGCAAGTTCCCGTGCGAGCTCCCGGGTAGAGACGTAACGTTTGTGGGGCTCTTTCGCCAGGCACCTCTCGATCGCCCAACAAAGCGGAGCGGGAGCGTCGCGATTTTGCAATCCGATCGGTTCGGGCTGTTCCCGGAGAATGGCCACCATGGTCTCCGCAGCTGTGCTTTTCTTAAAAGCGCGCTTCCCGGTCACCATCTCGTAAAGCACACAGCCGAACGAGAACTGGTCTGACCGGAAATCCAGCAGATCACCGCTGGCCTGCTCCGGTGACATGTATCCCACCGTCCCTAGAACCAGCCCCGGTTGAGTCTCGAACGCGGTCGTAGCGCACATATCCGACCGCTCTCCGTTGGGCGGCGTAGGCTTCGCCAGGCCAAAGTCGAGGATTTTGACGAATCCATCGTGAGACACCATCAGGTTCTCGGGCTTTAAGTCCCGGTGCGCGATGCCCGCTTCATGCGCCTTGGTCAGACCGTCCGCAACCTGTGCCGCAATTTCAATTGCCTTTCGCATGGGCAGCAAGCCGGAGCCAAGCAGATCGCGCAGCGTTTTCCCTTCGACCAGTTCCATCGCAATGTAGTGAGTGGAACCGTCCTGTCCAAGTTCGTGGATGGTAATGATATTCGGGTGGTTGAGAGCGGAGGCCGAGCGTGCTTCCTGCTCGAAACGGCGCAACCGGTCACTGTCTGTGGAGAGTGCGACGGGCAGAATCTTGATCGCAACACTGCGATCGAGACGCGAATCCCGTGCCCGGTACACCTCGCCCATCCCGCCCGAGCCCAGGGGGGCGATGATTTCATATGGGCCGAGCTTCGTGCCAGAATTGAGGGCCATCCCGCTGCCATTATATTCCCGAAGAAGGATCTTGCCGTGGGCTCCGACTATTCCATACATTCGATCGGTCGTCGGCTCTCTCGAAAGCAATTCGATGAAAAGTCTCCATCGCGCAATCTATAATTCTCTCGGAGGTTTCATGCCAGGTTGGGGAACGGGCAGCTTCGAAAATGAGGACGCGCAGAATTTTCTTGGTCGATTAAGTTCAATCGGAATCGATGATCTGCGGTCAATACTGACCCGCGCTGCTGATAGCGATGATTATTTAGAAGCTCCGGATAGCAGCGTCGCGGTCGCGGCTGCCGAGGTTGTAGCTACGGCGAAGGGTAAGCCTCCACAGACGGTGCCGCGCAAGATTGCAGAATGGGTCGGCAAGATCGAGGGCGCGCCTAGCTCTGAAATGTCGGAACTGACGCGGCGCGCTGTTGAACGGATTCGAATCAATTCCGAGCTCAAAGACTTATGGCTTCAAGCGGAAGGGCTGAACGAGTGGAGCGCTGTCCTTCGAGATTTGGAAAATAGACTCAGCGAGTGAGCCGACGCCGCTGGTTACTGCGACCGCGTTTTATGTTGTTGTCATGGGGGAAGCGGAAGGTGTATGCATTCAGGCGGGTGCCGACGCATGGGTTTCGCTCCGCTCAAGATGACATTGTGTCTGGTGGATGGGCGGGAACCTACCCTGAGCTTGCCGACAGGGACGCCCGCCGCTCCACTAGCTAAATTATTTTCAGTCGGCGGCAGCTCCGCTGGTTGAACTGTCGTCGTTGCCGTTCTTGGCAGCATTGTTCTTCTCAGCCTGCCGCAGGCGCAAGGCACGATTCGAGGGCAAACCTGCATCGCGGATTTTGTACAGCAGAGCGCGATAGCTGATGCCCAGCGTGCGGGCTGCCTGCTTGCGATTCCAGTGATGCTGTTGCAGCACTTTCAGGATGACCTTGCGCTCCAGTTCGCGAACGCACTGGCGCGTCAGCTTCTTTAGAGAAATCGGCCCATCGAGCGAGATTTCGGGATTGAAAAAGTCTGGCTCGCGCGATACCAGGTCGTTAGTGATCACTTCCTCATGGCCCAGGATCACGTAGCGCTTAATCAAGTTCTCGAGTTCGCGGATGTTTCCCGGCCAGTGATATTTCTGCAAAACAGCCAGCACTTCACCGGACAAAGGCCGGGCGCGGCAGTTGAACTTGCGGTTGTAGTATTCCAGGAAGTAGGCGCACAAGTCTTCAATGTCGCCACGGCGTTCCCGCAGTGAGGGCATTCTCAGGTTCACCACGTTGATGCGGTAGTAAAGATCCTGGCGAAAAGTTCCCGACTCGATCTCTGCTTCCAGGTGACGGTTGGTCGCGCACACTACCCGAACTTCTACCTTCTTATCTTCCTGAGCGCCGATCCGGCAGAACTGTCCATCCTGCAAAAGTTGTAAGAGCTTCGATTGTAGAGATGGGTCCAGCTCAGAAATTTCATCTAGAAACAAGGTGCCACGATGGGCCAGTTCGACACGCCCTGGCTTCGAGCCCACCGCGCCGGTAAAAGCTCCTCTTTCGTAGCCGAACAGTTCGCTTTCCAGCAGCGTCCCAGGAATCGCTGGACAATTCACCTTTACATAAGGCCCCGTTTTCCAGGGAGATAGTGCGTGGATCAACCGGGCAATGATGTCCTTGCCGGTTCCGCTTTCACCTGTGATCAGCACCGGTACGTTAGCCGCAGCTACTTTACTCAGCCGCGAACGAACCGACTGCATGGCTTCCGAGTGGCCAAAGATAATATTGTCAGGGGGAACCTCACCGAGCGACTGCGCCAGCGTACTTACCGAGAGTGTCGTCATAAAGACCTGAATGCCCCATTTGCGGTGGAGTGTTCACCCGCATGCAGTAAAAGTGCATCCCAAGCACCAAATCGGGGAGGAGAAAAGAGGGACTTGGAAAATTCCAGTTAAATACTCAACTAATGAACAACTTAGGTTGATCATATCCCTAGAGCACGTGCCGATGGCATGGCACTAACGTGCCACTCTGGAAAAGACCAGGGGAGGGAAAAATAGTTCACACCGCAGAACCAGCTTTTCTCAAATGCTTGCCGGAAACAGCTGCCCCGTCGGTGCTCAGGGGGCGGGCGAACTTTACACCTATAAGATGATAGTCATCGAGGTGCGCAACCCAGACCGCCTTCGCTTGCATGATCCGCGAACCAGCCTTCAAACGGTTGGTGGGGCCGATGGGAGCGCTCGGAATCTCCAGTGAAACCAGTGCAGATTTCGGCAAAGAACGGCGAACTACCACCAAAGCTCCCCCAGGGGAGATATTAATGGCAGTGGCAAACTCCAGTGCATCCTTGCCGCTTCCGTCCCTGGTGCGGACAAAAACCGGTATGGCGAGCTGCAATCGGGCCCATTTGCGTTCTTCCTTGTTTGATAAGCGACGAGGCACGGCCAGAACCACCTTGAAAAGGTAACAGAACTTCCAAAGACCGCATCTCAGGGGCCAAACCTCGGAGGGATCTCGGAAGTGACGGAAACCGTCTAAACCTCGCCACCAACACGGAGATTGCCGAAATAGCTTGGCAGGCTCAGAATTTCACAATGACTACCGGTCAGTCCGAAAAAGTGCAACCTTTTGCCTTTTGGTACCGGTTTGGGGGTGTTTTCAATTGACAGTCTGGAGGCACCTAACATAGGATCTTTCTTATCCCCACGTTCTGAAGGTAGTAGATTTTCCTCCCCAATTCCGGCGTTATTTGGTTCCCATGGCTTCGATTCCCGACAAAGCCGCTGCCCCCACTGGCACCAGTCTGAAAGATGGCCAGCCGTCCGCGGCTACAGCTTCCGAGACCAATTCCGCGGAGAATGTTGTACTCGAGCTTGAGCAACTGCGCGACCGTTTCCGCAAGACGACGAGCGCGCTCGCCTCGGCCGCTCATGATCTTAAGACGCCCTTGGCTATTCTCAACGGCTACATTGAACTGCTGCAGAGTCAGAAACTGGGACCGCTCAATGAGCGCCAGCGCGAAGTGATGGGCGACATGTTTTCCAGCGGCCAGCGCTTGCAGCACTTCATTCAGGACTTTCTAACTTTTAGCGTGCTCGAAACCGGCGAACTGCGCATGCAGTACATCGAAGGCGATATGAACGGCTGCCTCTCTGAAGTTTGCCGGCTGTGGTCAGGCCGTTTCCAGGAGCGCGGTCTGGCTCTGTATTTTCTGGCCAACGACAAGTTGACAGCATTTCCCTTCGACGGACCAAAGATCCAGCGTGTGGTGTCCAATCTTCTGGAAAACGCATCCAAGTACACGCCTCAAGGGGGCACGGTCTGGCTGCACGCCGAACCTCACATGTGGGAGCGCCGCGGTGTAAGCAACCCTGCGGTCAATGGAGACCGCCGCCGTCAAGCGACGAACATTCCGAACGCCGTCAAAGTCAGTGTGGCCGATACCGGCCCGGGAATTCGGCCGGAATTTCACCTGGAGATCTTCGATGATTTCTTCCGCTTGCAGGGCAGCGAAGCCGCCGAAGGCATGGGCCTGGGACTAGCGATCTCGCGTCGTCTGTTGCAAGGCATGGGCGGCAAGATCTGGGTCGAGAGCGAACTAGGCGCAGGTAGCAAATTTTCTTTTCTCATTCCGCTGAAACCAATTCTGAGCACTCCGCCACGAGGAACCAAATGAGCGAACCCGCCAACATTTTGCTGGTGGATGACGAACCAGGAATGTTGCGCTACATCCGCACTTTGTTGGAAGTGGATGAGCACAAAGTTCAAACCGCCAGTACCGGCGAAGAAGCGGTCGAGCATGTCCAGAAAGGGCTACAGCCCGACCTGGTGTTGCTCGATCTACTCATGCCCGGCATCGATGGGCTCCAGACTCTCGAACAACTTCGCCAGCTCAAGCCTGGGTTGAAAGTTGTCATGCTTTCGTGCGTGAACGACACGCGCAAAGTCGTGCAGGCGATGCGTCTGGGCGCTATCGATTATCTGACCAAGCCCTTCCAGAAAGCTGAACTCGATGCGGTCATTGGACAGTGCGTGGGCACAGCCAACGGCGAAAAGTACGCAGGCGATATCGAAGAACTTTGCGACGACGTGTTCTTCGTTGCTGCCAGCCCGGCGATGAAGAAGATTCGTTCGCAGGCCGCGCTCGTGGCCAATGTCGACATTCCGGTCCTGCTGCTCGGGGAAAGCGGTACAGGCAAGGAAGTGCTGGCGCGTTTGATCCACAAACTTTCTCCGCGCGCGCATCGCACCTTCCTCAAAGTGAACTGCGCCGCGGTACCGGCCGACCTGCTTGAAAGCGAACTGTTCGGATACGAGGCAGGCGCCTTCACCGGCGCCACGCATGCCAAGCCCGGTAAGTTCGAACTTTGCAACAAGGGCACAATTCTGCTCGACGAAATCGGCGAAATGCCACCGGGGCTACAAGCGAAATTGCTGCACGTTCTGCAGGATCAGTCGTTCTCCCGCCTTGGCAGCCGCACCATGGTCAAGGTCGACGTCCGCATTCTAGCCGCCACCAACATCAATATTCCCGAAGCGCTCGCCAACAAGCGTCTGCGTGAGGATCTTTATTACCGCCTGAACGCGTTCACCATGTCGCTGCCTCCGCTGCGCGATCGCAAGGAAGAAATCCCGATCCTGCTGAAGCATTTCATGTCGCGCATGTCGGAATCGTATGCGCGTCCGCCGCTGCCACTTTTGCCGCCGTTGATGGAGGCGTGCCTGCGGCATTCCTGGCCGGGGAACCTGCGCGAACTCAGCAACTTCATCAAGCGTTACCTGGTTTTGGGAGACGCAACGCTCGCTGCATCCGAGTTGCAGCCTCGCTCCGATGGCGGTGGAGGTCAGCACGTCGATGGTAGAGGCGCAACCGCCGGTGCTGACACAGGTGGCGGCTTGAAATCGCTGTCTCGCAATGCCAAAGATGAAGCGGAGGCCGAGGCAATTGCCCGTGCCTTAGAAGAGACGAACTGGAATCGCAAACAAGCCGCGGCGCTGTTGAAGATCAGCTACAAAGCTTTGCTCTATAAGATCCGCCAGTATGGGATTGCGCAAAGCCGCAGCACGCACCGGCTGTCCGCGGGCGCGTGATGTAGCTCTTACTGATGGCTGAGTGCTGTAATTGGTGCGGATAAGAGGACTCGAACCTCCACGACCTTGCGATCACTAGGACCTGAACCTAGCGCGTCTGCCAGTTCCGCCATATCCGCATTAAGAGAAAAAGTCGGCAGGACCTTCTTAAGAGCGACTACAGTAATATTCTACTGGCTGGCGCACTGCTGTCAAACGAGCAGCTTGGCGTCGAGCCGCGCACGGCCATGGAAAATATGTCCGAGAAAATTCCGGCGGAACTGGCAAAAGAGCTTCGTGTGCTGGCGCACGATCTCAGCAATGCGCTCGAAACGATCGTGCAAGCCACCTACCTTGTCGCGCAGGCGGGACCGCCTGAGAACTCGCGCCGCTGGATCGAACTGATCGATCAGGCTTCGCAGGAAGCAGTAAAGATCAATCACAAACTGCGGCAAGTTTTGCGCGCGCAAAGTTAGCCGCTCGTTGTCATAAATTGTCATCCTGAGCGAAGCGAAGGACCTCCTGCATAGCAAATTCAAACGTATAGGTCCTTCGCTTCGCTCAGCTCAGGATGACAGAGTAGATCGATTCTTGCGGGACGCGCCCCTAGCCCAGCTTAGCGTCCAGTGTAATCTTTGCGTTCAGCACCTTCGATACCGGGCAGCCTGCCTTAGCATTTTGCGCTGCTGTATTGAAGGCTTCCGGCGTCGCGCCGGGCACTTTGGCGACCACATCCAAATGAACGGCGGTGATGGTCCAGCCCGCCTCAAGTTTTTCCATGCTGAGCGTAGCTGACGTATTAATGCTTTCCGGAGTCAGGTTCGCGCCTCCCAGTTGCGCCGATAGCGCCATTGAAAAACACGCCGCATGCGCGGCCGCAATTAGTTCCTCCGGATTCGTTCCGGGAGCGTCTTCGAAGCGCGTTTTGAACGAATACTTCGTGTTCGAAAGAATTCCGCTGGCGGATGAAACCGTCCCCTGTCCGTCTTTCAGACTGCCCTTCCATACCGCACTTGCTTTGCGTTCCATGCCAATCTCCTAAATGTGAGGATTAAAACGAAGTCAGGCTCTATTGTAGAAGGTGGAAGGGAAATTGGCGCACGGCTCGATGCCGATTTTAGTAGAAGGCGATTTCGATCTCAGTAGAAACCTGCCGCTGCTCTCAGTAGAAATCGGAGCAGCTCAAATAAAAGCCGCACTTTTTGCAAATCACTTTGCAGCGGTGTCCACGTAACTCGGTCGAGCAATTGGGACAGATCGAGGAAGCATCCTGCTTCGGATTTGCAGGTACGAGATTTGGAACAACAGTCACTGCCTCAACTGTCTTCGGCGGAATCGTGGAGGGGTATGAAGCCGCGGTAGCATTAGGCCTAGAGTGCATGTCCGGTGTTGTAGCACAGAACGCGTTGTCGAGAAACACAAAGATAATTGATGCTAGTGTGTAATAGGTTGCGTGTCTTCTAGACAAACCCACGTCCCAGGCTCTACTGTGATGACTCCGGGCGCGGTACCCAAGTGGTAAGGGAGAGGTCTGCAAAACCTTTATACGTGAGTTCGATTCTCACCCGCGCCTCCATCCTTTGCCCACGTAACACTGGCTGATTAATGATCCGCATTCCCCGCGCCGTCTATTTGTGGGTGAGCCAAGCTGGCGAAGGGATATACGGCTCACCTGTCATCGACAGTCACACAGTTACCCTTCTTTCAAAAGGTGTTCCAGACACCATTCAGAATCGAGGGCGAAGCCGGATTTTGATGCAGAGGACCCGGCTTAAACAAGCCTGTTACGACAAGATCATCGACCGCATCTGTGCTCATTTGGCCGAACGGATAACTCCAGGGCCGTTCCCTGTGGATTCGAACCAGCGCTTGAAGTATCTGAGCCAGGGCCTCAGCGGCTTTTTTCCCTTGGCCGGTGAACTCTGTGCTCCGATCGCGAGCAACAGCAAGGAGACAGACCGGATTGAAGCTGAGTTGCCGTCCGCGATAGTCGTCTTCATTGCGAATGGCGAAGTAGACGTCTGGAGGTTGACGCTCCTTTTCGCAGGTAGTCCACGACGGCGCCCATATCTGGGACATGCAAAAGACACGATTGATGCTACCTCCGTCGGTACCCGCAGACGGCCACACCCATTTCTTGTGGCCCGCTTTATTCCACCCGATGCGACCGAAAGATATAGCTCGTTTATTAGGAGAGCCGGGTCCGGCATTGAGTTGCATCGAACGGACCGCGGCATGGCCGCGTGCCGATTCGACCAAGGGATCAACCACCAAAACTATGCGCGACCAGACGTGTTCCATCCAGGGCGGTTCAGCACCTGGATCGCCCAGCATAGCGTACAGATCATATTGACGCGTCTGGAATGACATTGATGTAGGTTCGTCCACGCTCAAGTCCAACCCCAGCGTATTTTACTGGACGCCGCCATGAATGACGATAACAAGCGATTTCACTCATACGGTCTCGTTCGATTCTCACCCGCGCCTCCATTCTTTGAATATTCTTGCTGTTGCGTCGACTCACCGTCATCGTTACTTCCAGAAGCTTGAACTATAATTGCGCGCACGGATGGCTCTCACCTCTGGAACAAAACTAGGCCCCTACGAAATCATTGCTCCGCTCGGCGCTGGCGGAATGGGCGAGGTTTATCGCGCGCGGGATACGCGTCTTGGACGCGATGTTGCTTTAAAGATTCTTCCCGAATCGTTTGCCCGCGATACCGACCGGCTGCGTCGTTTTGAGCTGGAGGCGCGGGCCGTGGCGGCGCTCAATCATCCCAACATTCTCGCCATTCACGATATCGGCGAGCAGAGCGGCTCGCCGTTTCTGGTCTCCGAACTTCTGGAGGGCGAAAGCCTGCGCACGGCGCTCGACCGCGGTGCTCTGCCTCAGCGTAAGACGATTGAGTATGGAGTGCAGATCGCGCAGGGTCTCGCGGCAGCGCACGATAAGGGCATTATCCACCGCGACCTGAAGCCCGAGAATATTTTCATCACGAAAGATGGGCGCATCAAGATTCTCGATTTTGGATTGGCGAAGCTAGCCCAGCCAGCCGGCGCAGATCCGGACGAACCTACGCTTACTGCTTCGCAAACTGCGGCGGGAGTGGTCATGGGCACGGCGAGTTACATGGCGCCAGAGCAGGTGCGCGGCGAGGTGGCCGACCCTCGCACCGACATCTTTGCTTTCGGAGCCGTGCTCTACGAAATGCTTTCGGGAGTGCGCGCCTTCCGCCGCGACACTCCGGCCGAAACCATGACGGCAGTTTTGAAGGACGATCCGCCGGAGTTGTCCGATGGAACTCGGCTTGTCTCTCCCGCGCTCGAACGCATTGTGCGGCGCTGTCTGGAGAAAAATCCGGAGCAGCGTTTCCAGTCGGCGCGAGATCTGTCTTTTGCACTCGGCGCGCTCTCCGGAACCGAGACCAGTGCGGTTGCGCGCGCCGCGGCCGCAGCTCCCCGGCGAATGCCGCTGCTACTCTGGTCCTCCATTGCGCTGGCGCTGGCCGCCGTCGCCGCTGTCACGTGGTTCGTGGCGCGACGTCCTTCGCCAACCTCGCGCATGCAGTTCGCCATCCCTGTTCCCGAAGAAATGAGTGTGAGCCACATGGCGATCTCGCGCGATGGCTCGATGCTTGCGTTTGTATCGCCGGAAGAGAGAACTGGCCTGCCCATGCTCTACGTGCAGCGCATTGGATCTCCCAATGTCACGCTGATGCCCGGTACTCAGGGTGCGACTTATCCTTTCTGGTCGCCAGATGGCGCCTACGTCGCATTTTTTGCCGGCGGCAAATTGCTGAAGATGTCAATTTCGGGCGGTACGCCTCAGGCAGTGACCAACGTTTTGGCAGCGCGTGGCGGCAGTTGGGGAAGTCGCGACGTCATTATCTACGCCCCGGGCCCCAGCAGCGGCATATGGCGTGTCAACCCCGATGGCAGCGGCGCAGCTCCGCTTACTCAAGAGCTCCTGGCCAAATCCAAAGATCAAGTGAGTCACCGTTGGCCAATTTTTCTTCCCGATGGCAAACAATTTTTATTTTGGGCGGGCAATTTCGCGAATCCAAAAGACGATCGCGCCAGCGGTATCTATGTCAGCTCCATCGATGGTAAGGAACAAAAACTTGTGCTCCTCTGCCGTTCCAGTGTTGGCTACGATTCTCAGCATTTGTTTTATGCGGATGACAACCGGCAGCTTGTCAGCGTTCCCTTTGACACATCCGCTGCCAAGATTTCGGGGAGCGCGACCGCGATTGCAAATGTTGTCGGCTTTCAACCATCAACTTATTGGGCGGCGTTTTCGGTTGCCTGGAATGGGACCGTGGTCTACAACACAGGCGCCGGCGCATCCCTCTCCGCTCTTACGTGGATGGATCGATCAGGCAAAGAGCTGGGCCGGGTCGGCGATGTAGGCGTCATTGCCAACCCTAATCTTTCACCCGAAGACAGCCGCGTTGCCGTGGATATCACCGATGTGAAAGCAAATAACGTCGATATCTGGCTGCAGAGCACAGGCATTTTTGGCGCGGCGGAGCGCTTCACATTCGATCCGGAGGAAGAAGCATCCGCGGTGTGGTCGCGGGACGGCACCATGCTGGCTTATCGCTCAAGCCTTGGAAGCGGCGCCTCGATATTTCTCAAGCGAGCGACCGGATTAGAGCGCGAGAAATCAATTGGTCACGGCCCGGCAGGGGACGATTCTATTCCTAACGCTTGGACCCCCGACGGCCAGGCGATTCTCTGCACAGATTTTGCTCCAAACGATTTGCATTTGGAGATGTGGCCGACTGCAGGTGGATCGCCTACTCGATTCCTGTCCTCCAAGTCCAATCAATCGAACGGACAGATTTCTCGCGACGGAAAATGGCTAGCATATGCATCGGATGAGTCCGGCGTTTGGGAGATTTATGTCACTTCGTTCCCCGGCGCGGCGGGCAAGTGGCAGGTATCGCGTGGCGGCGGCACCGAACCACGCTGGCGCGGCGATGGCAAAGAAATGTTCTATATCGGACCGACTGGCATGTTGATGGCTGTGCCGATAAGCGACGAAAACGGCTTCTCGACGGGCACGCCTGTGCCTCTGTTCCAAATCGGCGGCCGGGCACCGATTTCCAGCACCGACATTTTTACCTATGACGCGGCCAAGGATGGCAAGCGCTTTCTGGTGAACCGTTACGTCAAACCGGAGCACGTCCCCCCGCTGACCATCCTGCTGAACGCAGCGGCCGGCAACTCGTCGTTCTAACGTCGCGGCTTGATTGTCATCTTGAGCGAAGCGAAAGACTTCATGCGAGAAAAATTCAATCCCAGCCTGCTGGCCCAATTTAATAATCTCGATTGTGTAGATAGACATACTGCGTTATAATGAAATCGGTACAGGCGGGGCGGAGAAGAGAGCTACTCTCACACCCGTCGCTGGTCGATCGATCATTTCATGTCCCCCCGAGTCATATCCCCAAGCCTCAGGATGGGTTCCCCGGATCGACCTTCCCCCCGAAAGGTAAAGTGCAAGGTAAAACGCAATGAAGCTCAACTATTCCTGGGATAGTGGACGCAAGGATCTTCTGGCGGGCGTGACCGTCGCTGCCATTTCCTTGCCGCAGGCTATGGCCTATGCACTCATTGCGGGCATCGATCCACGCTTCGGTTTGTATTCCGCCATCGTGGTTACACTGGTGGCGTCCATTTTCGGTTCTTCGTCTCACCTCATCAATGGGCCGACCAATGCAATTTCGCTGGTAGTATTCAGCGCGCTCGCATTTTTTAGTCCCGACGTGCGGTTTGAAGCTTATCAGGCCACTTTTTTATTAGGGATCATGATCGGCACGATTCAGATTCTGATAGCAATCTTCAAACTCGGAGACCTGACTCGTTACATTTCGGAATCGGTGGTGATCGGCTTCATGGCCGGAGCGGGCGCGTTGGTTGGACTCAGCCAGCTCGGCAACCTGACCGGCCTGCGTGACCGCGGCACCGGACAGCAACACGTGCTCTACCGCATCTGGCTTACGCTCACGGGAGGCCACGTAAACCCACGTGCTCTCGGCCTTGGCCTGGGGACGATTGTGATGGTTATCCTCCTCAGAAAACTGGCGCGAAAATATCATCTGCCGCAAATCGACATGTTGGTGGCCCTGATCGTCGCGGCGATTATAGCCGCGTGGTTCGGTTGGTCCAAGCCCGGTTTGGACGGCAAGACGCTGGTATCAGTCGTAGGCAGCGTTCCGCGCAGCCTTCCTCTCCCGCATGTTCCCGAAATCAAATTCTGGTGGGTCAAGGAATTGTCAGGCAGCGCGGTCGCGATCTCCTTCCTCGGATTGCTGGAGGCGCTCGCCATTGCGAAGTCCATCGCCTCATACACACGCCAACAGCTGGACTATAACCGGCAATGCCTCGCCGAAGGCTTGGCCAATCTTACCGGTGGATTTTTCCAATGCTTGCCCGGCTCTGGTTCGCTTACGCGCTCTGCCATCAACTTTCAGTCGGGAGCGGTGAGCCGCTTCTCCGGCGTAGTTTCTGCGGGAACTGTAGCTCTGGTCGTCGTCTTGTTTGCGCCATCCGCGAGATATGTTCCCAAGGCCGCGTTGGCCGGACTGCTGCTCGTTACTGCTTCCCGGCTGATCGATTGGAAGCGGCTGAGCTATGCCGTACGTGCGTCCCGCTTCGATGCCGGGTTAGTGTTTGTGACTGCGTTCTCCGCCATTTTCATCAGCGTCGAATTCTCGATTCTCATTGGCGTGGCTCTCTCGTTCCTCTTATTTGTTCCGCGCGCCGCTGTGCTGCGATGGTCCGAAATGGTTGTCAGCGACGAGCGTGTGGTGCGCGAGCGTTTGGATGACGATCCTCCTTGTACAGCCATGTTGCTTTACGACTTGGAGGGCGAGCTCTTTTTTGGCGCAGGCCCGGAACTGGATCGCTGCTTTGACGAGCTCAAGCGCCGTACTGAAGACGAGAACATTCGTTTCATTGTTCTGCGTATCAAGCGCACGCGAAACCCCGACATGGTTGCACTGGAGCGTTTCGAACATTTTCTCCAAGAAATGGAGAAACACGGAACGACTGTGCTGCTGTGTGGAGTTCGTCCCGACTTCGCCAACGCAATGACTAATTTGCGTTTTCACAACTGGCTAGCCGTGGATCGCGTTTTCCGCGAAGAAGACGAGAAGTTTTCATCGACCCTCAAAGCAGTTCGCCATGTGCACAAACTTTTGGAAGAGAATACCTGTCCCCATTGCCTGCAAAACGGCACGGCTTACGCGGACAGGACGGCGCAGTATTATCTAGTGTAGGGAAGTCGCGGACTTTCGGGCGTCGGGAAACGGAGACTTGCAAATGAAAAGAAGATTCATTTTGATTGCGGCGTTAGCTGTGGTGGCCGTGTTTTCGCAGTCACTTGCTTCGCGTGCAGATGGTAGAAGTTCCGGCGCTAAGAGTTCTGACGCCCAAACTTCCAAAGATCAAACTTCATGGCAGCGCGATCTGCTTACCTGGCGCGCCGAACGTGCAACCAGCCTCCAGGCGCCGGAGGGCTGGCTTTCATTGATCGCCCTCGGATGGCTGAAAGAAGGGGACAACAGCTTCGGTTCGGCGGAAGACAGCCGCATTCAGATTGCCGGCAACGCACCAGCCCATATCGCAGTCGTGCGCCTTGAAAAAGGTACGCTCCGCTTGCTGCCTCCGGCTGAGGGTTTCCCGAAGGATCTTCTGGTCGATGGTCAACCCGCAAAAGAGCAGGCCCTGCTGGCCGACGACTCTGAGAAACCATCGAAGCTGACGATCGGCACACTCACCGTCATCGTGATCCATCGTGACGACCAATTCGCGCTACGCGTCAAAGATCTGAAGGCTCCGACTCGCGTGGGTTTCCATGGATTGCGCTGGTATGCGCCGAGCGCGGCTTATCGCATTCATGCGCGCTGGATTCCCTACAATCCTCCCAAAGTGCTCGACATTCCGACCGTGCTCGGGACTACGACGCATATGCCCGCACCCGGCGCGGCTGAGTTCACTCTCGATGGACAAGTTGTCCGGCTCGAGCCCGTGCTCGAAGATCCGAAATCAACCGAACTTTTCTTCATTATGCGCGATGCCACCAGCAAAACTACGACTTATGGTTCCGGACGCTTTCTCTATACCGAACTTCCCGACCACGGCGTAAGCCAGCTAGGCGAAGTTTGGCTCGATTTCAATCGGCTGGTGAATCCGCCGTGCGCATTCACCGCCTATGCAACGTGCCCATTGCCTCCACCGCAAAATCGCCTCAGCGTCTCGATTCCGGCGGGCGAGCAGCGTTATCACGATTGATGGACGGCAACACGGTGGAGAGACGGGCGTCTCGCCCGTTCAGTCGGCGGGAGCACCCGGCTCTCTAATCTCGATTCACTGAACTCGTAAGATAAAATCATCTCAGTAAATTACTTTGGGCCGGAGTCCTGCATGAGATGGGTGCTGATTGTGCTTGCCGTACTCGGTATCGCCGCTTCTTCACTCGCGTGGCGCGAGCATTACCGCACAGACGCTTCGCCTTGCAGCATCAATGAACGTTGGGATTGCGGCATTGTGAATCACAGTCCGTACGCAGTGCTCTACGGAGTGCCTGTGGCCGTAATCGGCATCGTCGGATATCTGTTTCTCGGCGTGCTCGCCTTCAGAAAAGCTTATCGCGTAATGCTGATAGCCGCGCTCGGTGGCCTCGCCTTTGCGCTTCACCTTGCCCACATCGAGTCCACGATATTGGGCGTGTGGTGCATCTACTGCGTCATATCGCTGGCAGTTATTTCTCTGCTGAGCTTGCTAGTCTTGGGAACGGTGGCTGTTGGCGTGATTCGTGGATCGCGAACGACAGCCTAAAGGAATCCAATGAAAACCCGAAAACGATCCATATCAATGGGACTGAGCCTGCTGATAATTATCTTTCACGCCTATACCTTGGTCGCGCAGCAAAATGAAATGATCGACGACAAGGATATTAATGTTACTTCGTTTGCGGAGATGCGATATCCCCAACTGGCACGACAGGCCCGTATTCAGGGTATCGTTGTAGTAAGGGTTAAACTCGATAATGTAGGTAGTGTGATATCGACAGCTGCAATCTCGGGGTCGCGGCTATTGGTATCTGACACCTTATCTAACGCTAAGAAGTGGGAATTCCGTCCCAATTCGAGCAAGGCCGCAGTGATCATCTACGAATTCCGGCTTGCCGATGGCACCTGTAAATCCTCGGAACAGAATCACATCTCCACATTCCGAGAACCAAATATTCTCTCAGTTATTGGCTGTGAGGCAATGTGGCAGCCGTAACCCGCATAAATTGCGCCGAGCAACGGCTATTTATTCGTAGCGAAGACTCTCAATCGGGTCCAGTCGCGCCGCGCGAATTGCCGGCACTATCCCACTCAGTACTCCGACCACACCTAGAATGCCTGTCGCTACGACGAGGCTGCTGACGTTGATATGCAGATGGATATCGCCGGCCTGTAGGTTATCGCCAAAGGCGCTCATCAGCGGGAGTGCGCCCACGCCCCACGAGATCAGGTAAGCGATTCCGATCCCGGCCGCTCCGCCGGCAAAAGTAATTGCCATCGCTTCCGCGAGAAACTGAAAAAGAATGTGGCTCTTTTGCGCGCCCAGCGCTTTCTCTACGCCGATCTCCCGCGTGCGTTGTTGCACGGAAACCAGCATGATGTTCATCAGCCCGATGCCGCCGATACCCAGCGTCAGCGCGCCGATGAAAGCCAGCAGGATCTTAAGAGCGGTAGTTACAACCGTGAACTCGTCAAAGTCCTGCTTGAAGTCGGCGATGAACACGGCTCTACGATCGTCGGGACGAAAGTTATGATGGCCGGCGAGCACACTGCGCACCACGCGCGCCAGTTGCTGATGATCTTGCCCTTCATAATCCATGAAAATGCCGGTGATGTATCGCGTATCGTAGAGATCGCCCATCGCGCTGAAAGGGATTGCGATCAGAGTATTGTCGTTATTGTCGCCACCTTGCACCTTGTGCTGATAAACTCCGATCACCTGAAAGCTGACCCCGTTGATCCGAATGCTCTGCCCCAGCGCCTGTTCACCGGAGAATAATCTCCGCTTCGCCTCGTCTCCAATTACGGCCACGCGGGCATGCTCCAGTTGATCCTGCTGGCCCAGCCCACGGCCGCTGGCAACGTCAAAGCCACGAATACGCTGGTACACGGGGTAGACGCCCGTCAAAAATAGGTTCGTAAAGGTGCGAGTGTCATGCTGGATAGTTGCGCCATTCTGCTTGTCGAAAATCGGAGTGACACCTTTCACCATCGGTACTTCGTTGCGGATGTAATCCACGTCGGCGAGCTTCAATCGTACTTCGGCGCCTGCTTTCGCTCCGCCGGCCTGCAGCGACGTTCGTCCTGGGAATGCTCCAATCACGTCTGTTCCCCATGAACTGAAAATGAGGGTGATGGCCCGCTCGAATCCGGAGCCGAAGGCCAGCAGGATAACCACCGTTGCAATCCCCCAAGCCATTCCGAGCATTGTCAACGTCGTACGGCGGCGATTGTGCTGCATCGCGCCATAAGCCTCTCGCAGCAGATCGTTGGTCATGATTTACTCCTCATGTTGTTAGTGGAGCGCCGTGCGTCCCCGCCCGGCCACCCCTGGCCAAGCCGGGCGAGACGCCCGTCGCTCCATTTTTTACTCTTGACGCAAAGCTTCTACTGGTTCCAGCATTGCAGCTTTGCGTGCGGGGTACAGTCCTGCTGTAATACCCGCCAAAGCCAGCGACAACACCGCGCCGATCGCCGATACCGGGACGATTCGCGGAGTATCGAAACCTTGCGGGAGGTGCACTCCCGAGAGCAGACGAATAACGAGCATGGCGCCGCCAACTCCGATTGCGCCGCTCAACAGGGTTAGAAATGTGCCCTCAAGAAAAAATTGAAACAGGATGCTGCGATTGGTCGCGCCCAAAGCTTTGCGCAATCCAATCTCGCGAGTGCGTTCGGTCACCGCCACGAGCATGATGTTCACAATGCCAATTGCGCCCAACGCAAGAGTCACCAGCCCCACCCCACCCAGAAACCAATCCATCGCTGTGAAGATCTTACCCATGGTTTTTTGGTTCTTGATCGTGTCCCATTCTTCCCAGATGTCCGTACCCTTGGGATCGAATCCGCCGTGATCGCGGGCGACGATCCGATGCAGCTCATCCTTGGCGTCTTCGTTCTCGTCAAAGCTGCGCGGCTGATAGTTGATGAACGAAATCGCGTTGCCCTCTTTCGAGTTGTCACCGGTCAGCGGAAACAACTCGCGCATGGTATTGAACGGAATAAAAATGCGAATGTTGGTCGCATTTTGCTCCTCGTGTCCGATCATCGAGAGCACGCCGATCACCTCGAAGTGAACGCCATTCAGCAGGATGGTGTTGCCGACTGCCGGACGTCCCGGAAACATATTGCGCGTCATTTCCCGTCCGAGTATGCACACCCGCCGCCGCTGCTCATTGTCGTCGTCATTGATCCAGCGTCCAACCGCCAGCGGGATGGTTCGCACCTGGCTATAGATCGCCGGCACGCCGGAGACTTGTCCGTTAGTGCTGGTGTAGTCGCTGACCGCGCGGAGATCGTCGCGTGCGATCACCGGCGAAATATTGATCGCAAGCTTCGATTCGTTTTTGATGGCGAGGTAATCGTCATAAGTGAGGTTGAACCACTTCATCGAGTTGAAACTGCCCTCGACCGCCGGCGCACGTCCGCCGAAAAAGAAGATGATGTTCTTGCCGTAGGTCTCGAGCTGTTTGCGATTGCCGTTGCGGAAGCCTTCACCCACTCCGGCCAACAACAATAGCGAACCGACGCCCCAGGCGATCCCAAACATGGTCAGGAAAGACCGCAGCTTGTGAGCCCACAGAGTTTGTAAAGTTTGCGCGAAGGTGTCCAGCAGCATGCGCATGTCGCCACCTCAAAGTCGGCAAGGGAAGGGGATTCCTGGCGATAAATGTCGGGAAACGCAACCATCCCCGTGACTAATTTAGTTCGACTCGCCGAAGTGGCAAGGGTTAGCGTGAGATTGATTCGTAATTTGTTGGAAGGGAGGCCAGTGGCCTTGTATCGGGTAACGTGTAGAAGTAACGTGAATTACCGCACGATTGACACTTAACAAATAAACTTGTTCAGACTATTTATTGTTCTTTTTAGTTGCGCCAAGCTTCCACGCCATCTGCCGCAGCATTCCCAACCACATATCCGTATCGTTGGAATTCAGCTTCATGCGGCGGATCATGCGCCGCAAATTTTCCTCGGTCGCAGCGGCTGCTCGCGGCTTTACATATCCACTGGCGCTTAGAACGTCGAATAGCGATTGCGTTACCCGTTCCACATCGCCTGAAGTAGCGGGAGTTTTTTCTTTTTTTTGTGGAGCTGTCGTCGTAGGCATAGCCGTCGGCGCCCTCCGCACCACTTCGTAGAGACAGACCGCCACGGCTTGCCCAAGATTCATCGAACCGTGTTCTTCTCGCGTCGGAATTCGCATCAGCCAATGGCAGTGGCTGAGTTCTTCGTTCGAAAGTCCATATCGTTCCGAGCCGAACAGCAATGCTACGGGACCATCCTTCAGTTGCCGTTTGATCGTGCGCGCGCCGTTATCCAGCCGGTGCAGGGGATGCTGCAAATCTCTCCGCGGCCCGGCCACGGTCGTACCGACGATCAGTTTGCAATCCCCGACTGCCTCGGCCACACCGTCGTATTTTTCCGCTTTCGTCAGTAATGCGGACGCGCCGACTGCTGACCGCGCCTCTCGAAAAGCCGCCTCATAAGGGTTCACCACCCGCAGCCGCAGGACCCCAAAATTGCTCATGGCCCGCGCCGCCGCTCCAATATTTAGCGGATTCCGCGTTTGCACCAGCACTACCCGGAGATTGTCGAGATCAGTCATTATGGCAAGGCTCTCATCATGCAAGACTCTCATTCTAACGGCACTCCATCCGTCCATCCCCACGCCGCGGGCTCCTGCGACTTCCGCACTTGCCGAGCATCCAATGTACAGTGCTAGGATAGAAGTCCCGCCCTTTGGGAGGCCAGACGGCTCTCCCGGGCGGAACCAGTTAACTTAGCTGAAATCCTGGAGGATGAATGGCAAGCAACGGCATCGTCGAAGTCACCGACGCCAATTTCGATTCTGATGTACTGAAGTCTGACAAGCCCGTGCTCGTCGATTTCTGGGCCGCCTGGTGTGGTCCGTGCCGCGCGATTGCTCCGATTGTCGAAGAGCTCGCCGGCGAATATCAAGGTAAAGTTACGGTCGGAAAAATGGATGTAGACCGCAATGGAGCCACACCCATGCGCTACAAAGTTACCGGTATTCCTACCCTGCTCGTCTTCAAAAATGGACAGGTCGTGGAACAACTCGTCGGCTATCGCTCGAAAGACGACATTACCAAAGCGCTGGATCGCCACCTGAGCTAACGGAAGAATTTCGTGGAGGGACGGGCATCGCGCCCGTCCTTTTCTGCGTTGTCAGCATTTGCTCGGTCAGTATTTGCGTAGCACGCCAATGACCCGTCCCTGAATCTCGACCGTGGCGGCAGGCACAATGATCGGTTTCATCGCGACATTCGAAGGCTGTAGACGAATGTTGTCTCCTTCGCGAAAGAACCTCTTCAACGTGGCGTCAGACGACTCGAGCAGCGCCACCACAATATCTCCGTTGTGCGCCGTCTTCGTTTTCTCGACGAGCACGTAGTCGCCATTGAGAATCGCCTCGTCCTGCATGGACTCGCCGCGCACCTCAAGCACAAACACTTCTTTCGAGCGCACAAAATCCGCTAGAGAAATCGTCTCGTTGCTCTGCACCGCTTCAATCGGACGTCCCGCTGCGATCCGTCCTACCAGCGGCAGCACCATCGCCGTATTCACCGCCATCGACTGTTTCAACTTTCCCTTAGGAGGTACCAGATCAATCGAACGGCTGCGGTTATAGTCCCGCGTCAGCAGGCCTTTTTTCTCGAGGTTGGTAACGTGCTTATGCACCGTGGCCAGAGAATTTAGACCCATGCCCACCTTGATCTCTTCGAATGAAGGAGAGTACTGGTTCTCCGCCACAAAGCGCGAAATAAAGTCATACAGCTCGCGTTGACGCCGAGTGATCGCCATGCCGGGAGCATAGGCGAATGCTTGGCGAATGTCAAGACCAGTAGTGGTGCAGCTCGGTCGTCACCCAAGGGCACGGGGCTGGCTATAGCAGCCCTAAGACGTTGCGGTTTGACGATCCGCACGTAATCGAGCAGCTTCTTCCGCACGTAGCTTCAATTCGTCCGTGAGCAAGAGAATATCCTCTGGGACGCCGTTCTGAACCAGGAGCTGCCGACCCTCGATGTAGCTCATTTGCATCCGGTACTGAATTGCTTTTGAGGTGACCGTGTCCCACAGTGCTTTGACGAATTCTTGATCTGAAAGTAACGCGCCTATATCAGACAGGCCTATTGTTGAGTCGATGTCTCTCCGTAAACCCCGAACTATGAGGTCAAACAGATCACTTACGTTCGAGTAGATTTTGAAATCTGTGGTTCCCCTACGGATCAATGCGACAAACTCATCGCGAAGATCAGTTTTCCACACGTGCGAATCGGACTTGAAAAGGCAATACTTCACCGCAGCAAATCGGTCCCGTTCAGTGAGGCTTTGAATTCCGCCGTCTCGCGTCATGAAGGAGATAGCCTCCTTGGCGGCCTTGGGTGCGACGACCGCCATGCATTTCCTCCGAAGCTCCTCCTTCAACTGCAATGTCCCATCTCCAATGTCAATATCGAGAGATGGGAAAAATATCCTCATCAGCTCCGTCGATAACTGCTCGGATGCACAGGAAAGAAGCTTTAACAGCAAATCCTCCTCGTGATTTCGCAAGGCGAGGTCCGCAGGGTTTCTGCGAAAGCCGATCCAACTCGTGATCTGTCCATATAACTTCTCGATTCGCTCAGCGTCGATCCTGCCAAGATCGCCTAAGAACTGCTCAGTCATAGTGAGCAACCTGCTGGCATCATCGGCGAAGCCCGTATGCTCTAGGGTCGATTTTGATTCTGCTGCTTGTTGCAGCAGACCACCTCGTTCTCCTAAGATTGCCTCGAAAAACTCATTATCTAAATCGTCCACGCTGACAGCCCTTTCCTCTGCGTGCTTGACGATCAATTCCGCCAAGAGTGCCGGGCGAGGATCGGACTCCCACCTGGCACGAACTGAGCGGAACTCTTTCCACGTGAGGGCGTGGGGCCGGTTTGCAAGCTCACATACGTAACGAAAATGTCGACTGGAACGCGATCGAGAGGCTTCGACCAGGCGGGTTAATCGTTCGACCTGAGCCCGGTCTTCTATTCCCGCTTGCTGTAGGAGTTGTCTGAGTTGTGTGTTCTCCGCTGGCGCTTCTTTTCGCCTGGAAAGTTTCTGCTTGACGGAGTATAGATATCCAGCCACTTCCTCAAGAGTTTCACCCTTCAAAAGCAACTCAAAAAATGGATAAGACTCATGGCGCAACATCTGCGCGAGCCACATATCTGCCCAGTTTATTTCGTCTACGCCGTGGCGAGTGACTTGCGGCTGAAGTGATGCGAGACTGCGAATCAGCGATTTTAGTTTCCTAGGATTGTCGGGCAACAGGTCCTGGATCTTGCTAGTTGACTCAGGCGGGACGAACGGACAGTACCTGCTCATGGCGCGGCGCACGAAGCGCTCTTTCTGCTTCTCGGTGATAGCTGGCAGGTGATACTGAAAATCGAGGATTTTTTCTAAAAAAGTGGACCCCACTATCCATGCGGGGTTTGCAGATACGAGCGCACGCGCGACGATTTCATCGTCGAACGCGAGGAGGAACGTAAAACCTGGAAGATCCAATATCTCACGGAGAGACATGAGTAGGCGCGGCAGTAAGTCCGGAGCACAACGATCGAGATCATCTATCAGTACAACGACGCGCTTGTCTCCCAGTTTCTCCCGAATCGTGCGAATCTGTGGACCGTCGTATTTTAGCCATCGACCCAACATACGGAAGGCAGCGGTAGCTATCTTGTCCTTTCCGACGAGACCAGCGGCAGCCTCCGCTGCCTGAGCAACGCCCTTCGACTCGAGCCACTTACCCGAATCCTTTACCGCCTTTTTCCATGAATCCTCGAAGGGGATCTGGGCAGTTGACAGAGTTTCCAGGAGTAGACTCCCAAAGTCGTCCCAGAGGTCTTCCCAATTGCGGACGGCCCAGGGGCTAAACCAGAAAACGACGTTGCCCTTTTCCGTGAGCATTTGTTCTGCGAAACGCAGGACGGTACTCTTTCCGTCTCCCCATTTGCCGAAGACGCCTATGCGCGCGGACCAATCGGATGGGGTCGTCAGTATCACGTCAACAATTTCCGACGCAAACCGCCATCGATCAAGATCGTCGTCCTCTCGCCTGCCCTGTGCCGCATCAAACCCTGGCGTCAGCGTGCTCATTCTTAACCTCCGAGTGCTGGCCAGTGGGCCGCCCTCTACTGGCCATTGACACCGCTGCTACAATGGTAACTAAGTGCCAAAGGCACAAACAACTAAGTTCCTTGACAACTTACTAGGGCACTAACAGCGACCAAAGGACGACTAACATCCAAAGTTAGTCGTTAACTGCTATGTTTTGAAGACTTTACCTCTAACCCTCATCCGCTCAAGACTTTGGCGTGAGTCCCGTGCTAAAGTCCTGATTCTAATATACCGAGGGGGAAGGGGGGACCCCGACGGGCGAAATCCGAGACTTACTCCTCCGTAACTTCCTTCAAAAACACATAGTAAAAATCGACGCCCCGGGCAAACGCCTCGACTCCCATCCGCTCGTCTTTTCCATGGGCGCGGATGTCGTCGCGGTCATACTCTTCGCCCGACACGCAATATGTCGGCATTCCAGCAGCATTGGTGTACACGCCGTCCGATGCGCCTGTGCTCATGGTTGGAATCACGGGAATTCCCGGCCACATTTGCGCCACGACCTTCTCCAGCGGATCGAACACATCTTTCCGCGGAGCAGGCGGTATATAACTGTGGCGGTTTGACCCGTGATCCATCAGTTCACCGGTGTTCTCGCGGAACTGCACTTTAACTTTCGGATCGGCCACCGCTTTCTCCAGCGTTAGCCGGATTTCCTCTAGCGAATGTCCAGGTTCGATGCGGCAATTCACGTTGGCCTGCGCCATCTGCGGCAAGGCGTTGTTGGCATGGCCTCCGCTCAAACGCGTTGCTACGCAAGTGGTGTGCATCGTCGAATTATCCAAAGGATCCTTCGACAGCCGCGCCACCGCGTCCATATCTGGAGGCGTCTTCAGCATCGCTTTCAGATCGGCCGCGCGCTGCCCCGTCGACATCTTCACTTGCCGCTCGTAATACGCGCGTGTGATGTTGTTCAGCTCGAAGGGAAACTGGTAGTGCTGAATCCGAGTCAGCGCATCCGCCAGTTCATAGATCGCATTTTCTGGCCTTGGCAGCGAGCTGTGTCCTCCCGGATTAGTCGCCGTCAGCACAAAATCGCCATACAGTTTTTCGGTGGCGTCTACTTCCATGAACAAAGGTTTGCCGTGATCCGCCAGCACGCCGCCGCCATCGTGGTTGAGAACGAACTCGGCATCGATCAGGTCGCGATGATTCTTGATCAGCCAATCTACTCCGTTCGATCCGCCGCCCTCTTCATCCGCCGTCATCGCAAGAATAATGTCGCGGTCTGGCACGTATCCTTCTTTTTTCATGCGGATCAGCGTGGCCGACATGATCGCGTCGCCGTCCTTCATATCGCTGGTTCCGCGGCCGTAGTAATAACCGTCTTTCTCGATGAACTGAAACGGATCGGTTGTCCAGTCCTCACGGCGCGCTTCCACCACGTCGAGATGGCCGATCAACAGCACTGGCTTGTGCTTGCCCGATCCATGAAGACGCACGACGACATTCTTCTTCCGATCATTTGGACCGAGCACCTGAATGTCGCTATCGGGAAATCCGGCGTCGCGAAAGCGTTGCGCCATCGCTTCTGCGGCTGTGGTTACGCTGCCCACCGAGTCCGTGGTATTGATTTCGATCAGCTGTTTGAAAATGTCGAGCGCCAATTTCCGCGTCGCTTCATCCGCAGGCGACACTTGTTGTGCCTGCATCGAGACCGTAAATACCAAACAAAAAAACAGACTCAGCCACCACTTTTGAGATCCCACGTTTCATCCTCCAGAAAGATTCGGCAAAAAATATTGCGCCTTACGCTGAAGGGGAAAACTAACAGATTCACTCCGCAAAAGCCAAGCTTGACCGGCGGATCTGCGGGGGAAGAGTCGGCGCTAGCGTCAAGAATTTCGGGATTCGCCGTTTAGATGTTGGAAAGCCGCTCGAAACGCGGCGACGTTAGGAGCAGCCTTGCGGCATTTTTTGTACAACACTGTTACTTGGAGTCACTCTATGCGAGCTCTATACTTCTGCCAGTTCTCGTTCCCTGGCGCTTGCTCCAGAGCGGCGCGAGAATGCTCGATTGCAGAACTTCCGACTCGGCTCTTACCCAGTCTTCCAACTCACGTCCTTCGATCTGTCCGCGCTCATCGTAAAGTTGGCGCGCACGCAACCTTATCTTTCTTTCCAACATTTCCATCATCAATTTTCGTCGTTCGCGACTTCTGGTTATGCTATCCACTTCATGCCCCACAATTCGTTTTCCTATGAATTTGTCTATAAATATTGTAACGGGCGAACTGTTAAAAGGTCATGAAACAGGAGGTTACTAAAGGGATGTTCCATTGGCCGTGTCTAGGCCATGCGAATGCTGGTTATGGCAAAAGAATTTCGACTAAATCACTAAATCAAAGAAGCGGGCTGGGAAAATTGCAGTTGATATAGCTCCGCGTAGAGATTTTGCTGTTCCAGGAGTTCCGCGTGCGTACCGCGCTGAACAATTCGTCCATCTTGCACCACTAAAATTTGATCGGCCTTGAGAATCGTCGAAAGACGGTGTGCAATCACGATCGAAGTTCGTCCTGCGAGAGCGATTTCGAGGGCTCTTTGTATGGCAGCTTCCGACTCCGAGTCCAGATGCGCCGTAGCTTCGTCGAGGATAACGATGTCGGGTGCCTTGAGAAGCAGACGCGCAATTGCCAGACGCTGCTTCTCTCCGCCCGAGAAACGATATCCGCGCTCGCCGACCAGCGTGTCAAATCCTTTGGGTAGAGATGCGACCAGCGGCAATATCTGAGCTGCCCGCAGTGCTTCCGTTATTTCCGCATCAGTGGCGTCAGGCTTCGCATAGAGAAGATTTGCGCGGATCGTATCGTGGAAGAGATGAGCATCTTGCGTGACGATACCGATGCGTTGATGGAGCGAATCGAGTTTCGCATCGCGAACATCGATGCCATTGACGGCTACAGTTCCACTTTGTACGTCATACAGGCGGGGAATGAGCTGGGTGATTGTGGTTTTGCCTGCTCCGGAAGGACCGACGAGCGCGACAAGCTGCCCCGGTTCGACTGCAAAGGTGATGTCACGAAGCACGTTTTTCCCCAGTGCATTGTCGAGCGCGGCATTATCGGGTACGGCTAGGGATTCAAGCGACGCGAGCGAAACTTCAGAGGCGGACGGGTAACGGAACGAAACATGATCAAAGGAAATTCGCGCGGGGCCCTCCGGAACTGCGATCACCCCAGGCTTTTCCTGGATCATCGGCGGCAGATCGAGTACCTCGAATACGCGCTCGAAGGAAACAAGCGCGGTCATGACGCTGACTTGAATGTTGGATAGTCCGACAAGCGGTCCGTAGAGGCGGGCCAGGTAAGAAACAAGAGCCACCACGGTGCCGACGTCAAGTACGTGCTTGATAGCGAGCACGCCGCCCCAGCCGTAGGTGAGCGCGGTAGCAAACGAGGCCATGAGCAACAGCGCGGTGAAAAAGATGCGTCCGTAGATTGTGCGCTTGATTGCGATATCGGAGACGCGCGCGGCTTTGGCTTCGAATGCTTTGCTTTCATCCTGGCGGCGCCCGAAAAGTTTTGCGAGCTGGGCGCCAGCCACATTGAAGCGCTCGACCATAAGGCTGTTCATGGAGGCAGTAAGGTCGTAGCTTTCGCGCGTGATGGCTTGGAGCTTTCGTCCCCAGAAGCGGGCTGGAAAAATAAAAAGCGGTAGCAGGATGAGAGCAGCCAGCGTGATCTGCCATGAGAGCACGAACATGGCTCCCAGAATCAGGACAACGGTAATGATGTTGCCGACCACATTCGAAAGAATGTCGGTGAAAGCGCTTTGCGCCCCTGAAACGTCGTTGTTGAGGCGGCTAACCAATGCGCCCGTTTGCGTGCGGGTAAAGAACGCCAGCGGCATTTGTTGGATATGCTCGAAGAGCTTCGTGCGCAGGGAGAGCACAATGCGGGCGCCGATTTTCGCGGAGAGGTAAGACTGTGTCAGCCCGAACGCGCCGTCAAAGATAGCGAGAATGCCCACCAGCACCGCGAGGTGAATGATGAGAGTGGAATTTCCCTTGAGTATGCCTTGATTGATGATGGCTCGATAGATGAGGGGATTGGCGATGCCGATGGCAGCGTCGAGGATAACGACAAAGAGAAAGACCGCAAGCAGCCGGATGTAAGGCGAAGCAAAGCGCAATGTACGCTTCACTGTGCCTGGTTTTACGGTTTTGTTTACGACCGAAGCGTCTTGCCCAAAGGAGCGCAGCGGTCCAATCATTCCAGCTCTGGCCACGTTATTCCGCCGATTCCTTGTTGGATACGAATTGCACTGATCGCACCGTCGGTTAGTGCGCCGCCTCCACTACCAGCACCACGAATGAATCCGGCTCAATTTTTCTGTCCTGCCGAGTGCCTGTCACGTTCGCCGCCACAGTAAAAAGCTGATGCGTCTTGGCATCGACTGTCATGGTGCGCGCTGATTTCTGTGTTGTCACTGTCTGCGCGACGCTAAACTTGTCGTTGCCATCTTCTATTTTAATCACTGTGATCGTGCCGTCTCCCGCTGACGCAAATGCTAAGCCAAGACCGGCGTCGAACGCGGTCGCATCGCAGCCGTCTCCAATACTGGGACTGGCCACAACTTTTCCGCTATCCGCGTCGACGATGGCCATCTTCTTATTGCCGCAGCCGGCAAAAAGACGCCGGTTTTTCCGGTCGATCGACAGCCCCGTCGGTTCTTCGCAGTCCGTAAGTTTCCAGCGTGATTTCACAACCAGCTTCACCGGATCGAACGCCACCATTTCTGATTTGTCTTCAATATTTACAAACACCGTGCCCTTTTCGTCGGTCGCGGCGAACTCCGGCTTGCCACCCAGTTCGATCTTGCCCACTACCTCGCCTTTGGATGCATCGATGGCTGTCGCAGACCTGTCAGAGCCCTTCCCGTTGAAAGTGAAGACGCGTTTTGAAAATGGATCGTAGAGAATGGCGTCGGGTCCGCTGCCGACCTTGATCTTCTTCTCGACTGCCAATGATTTCAGATCGAACTCACTCACCGTGTCTTCGCGGCCATTGCTGGTATACCCACGCCCAATCTCGTAATCCAGCGCGATCCCGTGCACACCCGCAGTATCCGGAATCTCGCCGACCTGCTTGCCGGATTCGGTATCAACCACCATTACCCGCGTAGCGCGCGCAATGAACAAACGATGCCCATTGCTGTCTGCAAAAAGGTAATCCCAACCGCCGTCGCCACCCAGCTTCCATGTCTTAACGACCTTGTAGTCCGCACCAGTCGCCACTGCGGCCACGGTTGCCAGCAAAGTCGTTGCCAGCAAAATCAAAGAGACTCGTATTGCTACCCGCATTTTCATTTCGATCACCTTGTCGTAGTTTCAGTTGCAATTAAATAATGTCAGGAGAAAAATCCTTCCGAAGTTGCTGGAGCAACTGCCAAGATACGGAATATTGAGTCTATCGGATATTGAGCCCCGCACTGTCACGCGCTGTTATCTACCCGTCGAATGGGCGAAAACACATGGTTTTTAGCCCCATTCCCTGCCATTCCAAGCGCTCTCCACAAGTGTGCAAACAATTGCCTTTATCGGCTGGAACTGCTTGCAAGCTGCCATTTTACCCCTACAAAGTTTGGCACAGAGCTTGCTTTAACTACAACTGGAGAAGCCAAATCCGTAAGCTTTAGTTCGCGGATGATCCCTCGCTTTCTCCGCAAGGAGACCCTGCGATGAAGAAGGCTTTGTTCGTGTTCTGCTTACTTTTCAGCACTGCGGCATTTGCTCAGACTTTCGTTGGCGGTTCCACTATCAGCACGCAACCGTATATCCCGGCTTCGCCGGATCATCCGGCACACGCATCTTATGCGCCCATGTCGTCAGGGCAGAGCGTCCTCGGCAATGGGAGTTATGCCTCGGTCCAGGGCGAAAGGCCGGTTTCGGATTTCCCGCAACCAGAGGAAGTTTCTCTTGGTGCTGCCGCTCGAGAACTCAAGAAAGAACATACCCAGTTGAAAAAAGCCAGTGTGGTCTGGGTCAACCAGTAGCGTTCATCCGCGGAGCCTCGAAATTTAATCCAAAATCGCCAAGCCTGCCCGCTTACTCGCGGGCTTGGCGAAACCAAAATTGTCTACCGCTTGAAAACCACGCTCTTGCTGAATCCTCGCTGGCTGAATCCTCACTGATCGTTCGCTGTACCACTCTTCCGTTGCTCCTCTGATCGCGCTCGAATCCGATATCGTGCGTTGCCGCAAGCCTGCCTGCAATGCTCTTGGGAAAAGAAATGTTAACCTATGAGAAATTCAAATGACCATCCTGGAATTCACCGTGCTCGTAGCGATCGTCTCTTTCGTTGCGGGACTTCTCGGATCGCTCACTGGCCTTGGCGGTGGTGTTGTTCTCGTGCCTCTGCTTACGATTTTCTTCCACGTGGATATCCGCTACGCTATCGGAGCCTCGCTCGTCTCCGTGATTGCGACTTCCTCCGGCGCGGCCGCTTCGTATGTGAAAGAAGGCTTCTCTAACATTCGCATCGGTATGTTCCTGGAAATTGCTACCACCTTCGGGGCGTTGCTGGGAGCTTTCCTCGCCACTTGGATTCCGACTAGCGCTTTGGCAGTCGTGTTCGGCGCGATGCTGCTGTACTCGGCATGGATTTCGCGCAAACCACGCCCCCCGGCCCAACGCAACCTGCCGCCTGATCCGCTGGCTACACGTCTTCGGATGAATGGCAGCTTCCCCGAGCAGGAAGGCGAGCGCAGTTACAATGTGCAGCACGTCCCGACAGGATTCAGCCTTATGTTCGGCGCGGGCGCGCTCTCCGGCTTACTCGGCATCGGCTCTGGCGCTGTTAAAGTCCTCGCCATGGATCATGCGATGCGAATTCCTTTCAAAGTCTCGACCACCACCAGCAACTTTATGATCGGCGTTACTGCCGCTGCCAGCGCTGGCGTCTATCTGAGCCGCGGATACGTCGATCCGGGTCTCTCAATGCCGGTTATGTTGGGAGTGCTGGGTGGCTCGTTAATCGGCAGCCGAATCTTGGTCAAGGCCGAAACAAAATCGCTGCGGCTGGTTTTCAGCTTAGTGATTCTCGTTCTCGGTCTCCAGATGCTCTACAACGGATTCTGGGGGAAAATCTGATGGCCACCTCTCAAGCGCCGGTTGCAAAATCGCAGCCTTGGGACGATCATCGCATCGAGGTCATCCTCGGCAATCTGCTCCGCTCGGGGGTCGTCATCTCGGCGGCTGTCGTACTTTGGGGAGCGTGTATTTATCTCTTCCGCCACGCGCACGAGCACGCCGATTACCGCATCTTTCATGGCGAGCCCTCCGACTTTCGCACCATCCGCGGAGTTATTCAAAGCGTCATCGGCGGCCATGGCAGAGGGTTGATTCAACTCGGATTGCTCCTCCTCATCGCCACTCCCATCGCCCGAGTAGCATTTTCCATCGTCGGATTTGCCCTCGAACGGGATCGCATGTACGTCGCCTTTACCTTGATTGTGCTTGCTGTCCTGCTCTATAGCCTGCTGGGATCTGGCATCGGCATGTAGGCGTGTTGGAGCCCGGAACGAGATTATTGCAAGAGATTATGGAATAGAGATTTTCGCCGACACCATTTTCGCCGTAGTGATGGCCTGTCCTGCGTGCCGTTGCGTGTGATCGGCCATGTGAACGAGCAATCCTCCCACTGTGGTTGGCAGATGTTTCTTGCCTACGGTTCGCGTTTCTTCCAGATTCATCTTCGCCAGTGCTCGCACTCGCACCGCTCCATCCGCGAACGCGGCAGCGAGTTCCGCAAACAGCTCATCGCGCCTTGCACCCGGATCAAGTTCCGTCCGCAGACGAGTCATTTGTTCCTCACTCAAACTCCGCCCTTCGGCATAAGTCAGCAGACGATCCAAACTGCGCGCCAGGTGCCGGATGTGAAACGCAACGGGAGACGCACCGGTAGGCTGCAAATTCAGTTCGGCATCCGAAAGATTGCCGCACCACTTCCGCAAATCTTCGTCCGCCAATTGCAACGCATGCAAGACGGCGCGAGCAACTGCTGGAACATCGGTCTCTGTACCTCGCAACCAGGGCTCGATTGATGGCATAGTATTTTCGAAGAGCCGTTCCCCTCAGGTGAGAATCGAGTCATCGAGGCGTTTGCGGTGGAAGTCGGCTACGTGCTGCACGAATGCCATGATCAGCGGATGCGGACTGTTTTCGCTGGACGACAGTTGCGGTTGGAACAATGTTGCAATGAAAAATAAGTGTGCAGGAGATTCGATGGCCCGGCATTCTTCCTTGGAGCCGCGGGCCACGACCGGAAAGCCTGCTTCCATGGCCATCCATTCAAATTCCGGATTCATTTCGTAGTTACAGAAGAATTCTTCCTCGATCACTTCTTTTCCATAAAACGATGAAAGGTAAGAACCGGGACGCAGACGAATCTCGCCCACCTTTCCTGAAAGCTTGGGCGCATTCTTGGCTCGGTTCGGAACCGCGCAGGATACGGGATAGATGACGATATTCTTGGCGTTCGGGTCCTCTTCAGCAGTGGTCGCGTCCTGGATTCCGAGGACATTGCGCGCGCACTCAATGAGCGCGTACTGGAAGCCTCCGCAGGTGGCGAGGAATGGACGGTCGTGGACGCGGGCGAACTCGATGCCTTTGAGCATCCCGTCAAAACTCTTGTAGGGACTGCCAGGTGAGGCCCACAGGCCATCGAAGGAATCGAGTGTGACGGCTGCTGCTGGCTCGATGAGCGATGGCGTCGGAAGCCAGGCCGATTCCACTTTGAGCTGGAGCTTGCGCGCGACGTGCTGGAGCGAATCGTTGATCGCGTGATGAGAACGGAATTCGGGATTGAAGTCCCCGAGAATCCCGATCCGGACGGGTTCGGTCACAGAAGACATTCTAAATTAGCGGTTCGCACTTTTCGTTAAGCAGTTAGTTACTGGCTCCGCCGAGAGCTAGGGGAGAGCTGAAAAGTCAGGACTCTGTCCGCTACATCCCACTACAGCAGTTTCATCTGCACGAGCAGCGTATAGAGGCCGAGTAGCGTGATGGCGGCACCTCCCCAGACCATGGCTGCGGATTTCCACGCGAACGCTCTCACGAATTCTTTCTGACTGCGGAAAGAGATTACGAATGTGGGATCATTCTCGCCTTTCATCAATACGGCAGGCGGAGTTAGATTGAAGCCGGACGACTTGGGCTGATCCTCACCTGGGTGCCGTTCATCTGGACGGGTTTCGTACAGACGCGGGTCGGACGCGATCGGCGCGTTTTCTTCGACCGCTACGGATTGATACGGGACTCCGGCGACGGACCAAGCTTCAGGTTTGGTGATGCCGGCGCGATTGAGCGCGGCCGTGATTTTTGCCTGCTGGCTCATTTCTTGCGTGGAGGAAGGAGCCGCGCCACTCTGAAGCCGGATGATCTGCGGTGCAGGAGGCTGCGCCGATGAACGGTTGCGCGATTCGTTTGAGTGCACGTCATTTGTGGGCGCGCTGCGAGATGCCATATCGCGGGGCGCAAACGGGCGCACCTGAATGCCCGGATTTTCCGTGAGCGTTCCGGTGATAAAAAGCGTGTCTTCGGGCTTGATCAAGCGTTCTTCGATGCGTAAATGACGCGCCGGAACGATGCCGTGGCGCGAAAGAAAAACGCTGACCCGCGGCGGAATCTCCTCGCCATTCGAGAAGACGTTCGAAGAAAAAAGCGATGCGGCGTACTCTTCGCGAAAATCTTCATCCAGATCAAGATCGGCTCCTAGAGGTTCGATGAGTAACTGGCCGGTGGAGTCGTCGATGAAGAACGGCAGATGCAAAGTTTCGTCCGCGATCTTCTCCCATTCCTGCTTCTTACCCTCAAGCTGCTGCCAGGCGGTCGTGTGGTAGAGAAAGCAGGACTTGCCGGTGATGGGCGCAGGCATAGTGTAAGGACCGGTCGCTATGCCGTTGACCTCGACTAGTCCCAATGCGGCGCCACGAATCTTGGAGGTTGGTGTGGCGAGCGACGAGCGTTTGCGGGCCAGAAGTTGAAATCCGAAAAAGAAAAAGTACAAACCACCGGCGATTGCAATCGACGAAAGAATCGTGAGGTAGTTGATCGGCATGAAGAGGGAAACGCAGACCGTCACGGTGCGTTCCTGATTTGTCTTGGAGGAGCTGATATGAGGATAAGAAGAGATTCACGAAGCGACACAGAGAAAGAGACGGCAGTGACTTACGGAAGTAAGTAACTGTTACTGACCTATTACTGACTATGATTACAGCGGAGCCGCGTCTAGCCTCGTTTCTACGTCAGTTAGGCGGTCACGGCGCGGGTTTTCAGTATTTCGGCGACGGCCGTCATGGCCGCATCAATTTCCGCATCGGTGTTGTAGAAGTGCGGCGAGAAGCGGACGCCAGCCTTGGGACGCCAGTCTACGAGGATGTCTCGCGCCAGTAGATCGCGGCTTACTTGTTGGGAATCGGGCATGTCGATGGAGACGGTGCCGCCGCGTCGCTCGGGATCGCGCGGAGTGTTCACGCGCCATCCGTGCTGATCGGCGAGTACGATCAGGCGAGCAGTCTGGCGTTTGGACTTCTCGCGGATTTTCTGTACGCCAACTTCCTGAATGATCTTTAAGCCGGGACGCGCGGCTTCGATTGCGGGAATGTGCGTGGTTCCGTTCATGAATCGGAACGGAGGCTCGGCATAGCGGGTGGGTCCGGTGGCGAAAGCAAAAGAATTTTCGTGTGCGAACCATCCTGTAAGCTTTGGCTCTAATCTCTTGCCAAGGTCGGGACGGACGTAGAGGTACGCGACACCGGGGCCACCGCAGAGCCACTTGAGGACGCCCCCGCAGGCGAAATCGGCGTTGAGCGACTGGATATCGACGGGGACGGTGCCGAGAGACTGAAAGGTGTCAAGAACGACGTGGGCTCCAACTTTGTGCGCTTTGTCGATGATGGCTTTGGCGTCGTTGATGTAGGAGCTGCGAAAAATAACGTGCGAAATGGGGACAATCAGAGTTTGTTCATCGATAGCGTCGAGCAGGCGTTCGGTGGGGACGGTGATGCCGTCGTCAGTTTTGACCATGTGAACTTGCGCGCCATATTGACGCTGCGCTTCCCAGAAATACATGACAGAAGGAAAGTTCATGTCGCTGTAAACGACTTTGTTGCGCTTGCCGGTGAAATCGAAACACGACGCGACCACCGCCTGACAGGTGGTGACATTCTGGTGAAGTGAGACGGAATCTTTAGGCGCGTTCATTATCGCGCCGAGTTCGTTGCCCACTTCGAGGGCGAGCATCCACCAGCGTTCTTCCCAGGCGCGAACGCCGCGCGTGGCCCAGACATCAGCATAGGCGTGGAGCGCGTCATAAACGGCACGCGGCATGGCTCCCAGGGAATTGGAGATCATGTAGTTGGCGCGCTCAAGGATGGGAAACTCGGAGCGGTAGCACAGAAGATCGTCGGGCATGAAGACCATTGTAATCTTCACCGCGGTTGGTTCTTCGCTGTTTCAGGATCAACTTTTTTGGTTGGTTGGCAAAATACTCGAGACGCTTATGCCACCGCTGCGGATGCAGCGAACTGCGGTGCCTGCGTCACAATTTTTCCCGGACCCTGCGCCACTGCCTCTTCGAGCGCGTGATCGGCGCGATTCGCTACTTCAGTCACAATGTCTACCGGGTCGAAATGCTGCCGCATCACCGCCTGCGCGAGACCGGCGCAGAATTCGACTCCCTGATCTTTTCCCGGGAAACGCACTTCCGCCAGCAACCGGCGCAATTTCTCCACCGCCAGCAGAGCTTCTTTTTCGCCGGTATCGCCCAGCACCAGTGCGACGGTCGTCGCTTCGTAGCGGAACGCCAGATCGTTGGTCCGGATGTTCGCCGAAAACAGTTGTCCGATCTGCTCCATCACGGCCGCTACGGCCTGCTCGCCATGTTCCTTGATTAGCGCGTTCCGGCGTCCAAACTGCATCAGCAACACCGTCACCGTCGTCCCCTGCTGTAACCCGCGTCGGGTTTCAGCTTGCAGTAGATCCAAATACGAAGCCCGCTTCAGCAGGCCCGATTTCTCGTCGGTAACCGAAAGATTTTTAACCAGTCGCCGCAGTCCGGCGTTATTGAGCGCGATCAACACTTGGTCGCTCAAAGTGCGGATCACGAGCACCTCCGAAGCTTGCCATACCCGGCCCGTGTTCTGGGTCAGGATCAGCACTCCGATCTGGTCATTGCCTTCGGTCAGCGGCAGAGCCAACAAAGATTCGATCTGCAGTTCTTCGATGGCCGTACGCACTCCCATCAACTCGGGAATATTCCGCGCGTCGCCCATCGTCACCGTGCCCCGCGCCACCGCCAAATCCTGCAGCGTTTCCACCAGAGTGACGAGCGCGGCGGAACTTGCCGGAATCAGGCCCTCCATGTGATATTCCTGCACACTTGACGGCGGTAGACCTGGTTTACGCAAAGCCGCGATACAACGCGCAGTCCGCCAGTTTGCACCGATTTCGTTGGCTGCCGTTTTCAAGACTCCTTCGGCGTTTCCCTGGTGGTAGAGTTTGCGCGTGATTTCAGCCACTCTCGCCAGACTGCTAACGTCGGCCACATCGCTCGCTGCCGTTGTCGTCGTTGTTGTTGCGGCAGACTGGTCGCTACTTGGCGTTGCCGATGCTGCCGGCGCAGCGGATGTTGCCGATTTCGCATATTGTGGTTCGATGCCGGCCGCAATGTACAAACGTTGCAGATCCTGGTTGCGCTCTTCCTCACGCGGAAACAGTTCCTGAATGCGTTGCAAACGTTCGATGGCTTTGGAGCGCATCCCGTACTGCACCAGGATCTCGGCTTGCAGCATTAAGTCCTGCAGTGCAGCCGCTCCCAGCGTCGGCTCTGGAGCCTTGACCTGCTGTTCTTCTTTTTTCACCGCGGTGAAGCGCGATGCGATTACGTTGAAGCGCTGGTCGTCGATCTTTCCGCGCAGAGTCTCCAGGCGTTTTTGATGTCCGGGTTCGTATGGATCCACTTCCGCCGCGCGGTCCAAACACTCGCCGGCTTTCTGATAATCGTGTTTAGTGCAGTACAGATCAAACAGCTTCAGCAGCGCTTGCGCATAGTCGGTTTCCCGGTTCGAGGCGTTAAACAACTCCGCCAGAAACTCCAGCATTTCCGCCGACGGACGGTGCGATGCCAACAGTTCCTGCATGGTCACGATGAACGATCGCCGCTCTCCACGCCGCCGCTGGAAAGCCTCCAGCTTGCGGGCCAGCGCCACCGCCTCGGTATCCAGTTCGAGGTCGATCATTTTTCCAATCAGGCTCACTACCTGGTGCATCCGCGCCGGGTTCTGCTCGAACATCTGCCAGATCAGGGGTTCGCTATCCAGACACCGGTTCGCGGACAGCAATGCCTGGGCATACAAGTCGCGAAGTTCAAGCGATGCGTCTCCGGACTGCACTAGCGGCTCGAAAATGAAAATTGCGGCTCCAGCTTCGCCCTGTGACAGCAAGCTCTTGCCATAAGCGACAGCGGTTTTCGAATCCGCCGGATTTTCTGTGTAGGCGCGCTCGAACCATGCGCTGGCGCTTCCACCGGCAGTTTCCGTCAGTTCCGCCAATTGCAAAAACGATTGCGAAGCCATTACGTGCTCGCCCAGTGTTGCCGACAATTCCGCTACCCGCAGATGGTTTGCCTGCGATGGCTCCAGACTTACGATCCGCCGCAAGACCAGCAATGCCTCTTCTTTTTTCCCTTGCTTTTGTAAGTCTTCCAGAGCGTTTTCGTATGTCCCGATCGCCAACTTCTTATTCGAATGTTCCAGAAGCTGCCCAAAGCGCACTTTTTGTTCCCACGTTGGGTTGGTGTATCGCGCCAACTTTTTGTAGGTCAGGCTCGCTCGGGTCGCGTCCGTGGCTGCCACTTGCCGCTCGAACAACTCGCCGAGCAACCGCACCGCTTGCGCTCCCTTATTTAAGGATAGACAAAGATCCGCCGCCATTTGCCGGACATTGTCATTTTGCGGATCGCTTTCCAGGATTTGCAGATACTCCACCAGGGCGTCGGCCGTCTTACCCTTCTGCAAAAGCTTCTCCGCCTTTTCTACACGGCGGGCTACTTCGGCACGATTAGGATTTTCCGGCATAGGTGGCATTGGGACGGAGAGTTCCGTCTTGATTCTAGGATTCCACTCCCCACCCCAGCAACGCGGTTACCCCGCTCCGCTATTACGAAAGTCACGCCATTGACCGTCCTCAGGCCTCTTCGAAGGATTTCACACCAGAAGCATTAGAAGAATATTAAAGACTGGAGTTTTCCACTCCCCCGCCGATCTCAATCAATGAAGCTGTGTGGTCTTTCGACAACTCATGAGTGTGACAGCCAATTTGTATATGCGTCGCGTCTTTCGTATGCGCGAATTCGCAAACCTCCATCAAGGTTGGTTTGTGAGTTTTATCTTTGCCGCCCTCATGGCGGCACAGGCGCTAGGCTTCCTCGTGCTGGGAACGGGACGGCCGGGCCTCGGTTTTTCGGAGTGGATGCTCGTTCTTGACAGTCTGCTGGCCCTCGCCTGCACCTGGATGGCATTCCGTCGCGCGCAAGGCATTGCCGCTCTGTTCTGGGTTCTTTTCGCCGTCGACTTGGTGGTCGTCCTTGTCCCGACTGTCTTACAGGCCTACGACACACTCTTCGACCAAACGCTTTTGTCGGATTCGACCCGCGGTCTGCTCTACTGCCTCTATGGCGCCCCGGTCCTGATGATGCTCTTCCTTCCGGCGGTTCGCCGGCGTACCCGGGTAAGGTACGAAATTTTTCTCGATCTCTTTCAGGTCGCTATCGTCGTTGGCCTCATCTACTCCACGTTTTTCTTTCTTCCGGTGCAGCGGATGTTGCCCGCCGACGCCCTCTCGCACAATGTCACATTCAGCGACGTGCAAAGTTGGTTCCTCCTTATTGCGGTCTTCGTGCGCCTGCGGTTCGCCGGTATCCTCAGCAACCGCACTCTGTTGCTTCGGTTAGCGCTCTTCCTGCTGGTTTGCGCGGTCGCCACCTTCATCGGCGACTGGATCTACATAAGGAGCGATGCGGCCTTGATTGCATGGTCCGACCTTGGGTGGGCAGTTCCTCAGGTCGCCGCCGCCCTCGTCGCTCTCACGTGGACACCTTCTCCAGAACCCGAATCCAGTCTAGCGCCCGAGAATTTCCTGAGTTTCCTCGGCACGAACCTGGTTCTGGTGGCAATGCTCTCCTGCATTGCTTTGCTGATGGACCGGTGGAAACAGGCTTACGGAGAAACTCTCGCGGCCGTGGCCATCGCCGCATCGCTCCTCGCATTCACCTTCCGTTTAGCGCTTACTCAGTTCCACCAGCAACAGGAAATCGCGCAGCGCAAGGTCGCGCAAGAACAGCTGAGTGTCTCCCACCAGAAAATCGGTCTGCTGCTCGACGACGCGCGCCGCCAAACTGATGAAATCACACAGATCAGCGAACTCGGAAGTCTCTTGCAAGCCTGCACTTCCAGGGAAGAAGTTTTTCGCCTCATCCCCGAGCGCTTGCGTCGTCTGTTTCCCGGCGCATCCGGCTGTATCTCACTGCTCAGCAGTTCCCGGAACCGCGTCGAATCTGCGGCGGAATGGGGAGTTTGTCCCACTGGCCAGATTTTTTCACCCGAACAGTGTTGGGCGCTGCGCCGCGGTTGCACTCACGTTCATGCCGGCGGACCTTCCAATCCGCGTTGTTCGCACCTGCTGGGGGAGGGAGCTTCGGTCTGTATTCCTCTGATCGCCAATGGCGACGCTATCGGGACACTTTCCATCCAGAACGATGATCTCTTATCTCCTATTTCCGATACAGAACCCGATTCCAATTCTTTTGCTCGCCGCCGCCAGCTTGCGGCTGCTGTCGCCGAACACGTTGCAGTCGCGGTTGCAAACCTTAATCTCCGTGAAGCTCTCCGTTTGCAGGCCGTCCGCGACCCACTCACTGGCCTTTACAACCGCCGCTATATGCAGGAGTTTCTCGATCGCGAACTGCACTCCGCGCGCCGCAAACGCCGTCCCCTGGCTGTCATGATGCTCGATCTGGACCACTTCAAACGCTATAACGACAATTTCGGACACTCTGCCGGAGACCGCGCGTTAGCCGCGGTTGGCGAGACTCTGTCCCGATGTGTGCGTGCCGAAGACATCGCCTGCCGCTATGGTGGAGAAGAATTCGCTCTCATCCTTCCAGAGTGCTCCCTGCAACAAGCGACCGTGCGCGCCGAGGAAATATGCAAGCGCCTCAGGGCATGCGGTACTCAGACTGACCAGCACGCGAAAGAAGCTCTTACCGTCTCGATCGGCGTTGCGGCCTTTGTTGAAACAACCGACCGCGTCGATCTGCTCCTCAAGTTCGCTGATGATGCTCTTTATCAGGCGAAGCGCACTGGCCGCGACCGTGTCGTCGTCGCCAACCCCGCATCGGTTTTGCCTGAATCGGATTTTGCCGAGACGCATACGCTTACTATCGTCTCAACAGAAGCAAATTAGTACTGCGACCACGTCATAGTCATACGATGGAGCGACGGGCGTCTCGCGCATCCCACTTGTACCCCCAGCAGCATCGTTGCCGGGCGGGGACGCCCGGCTCTCCACCAGCAAAGCTCTTTTCCCCGCCACTTGCACTCCCGCTTCTGATATATGAATACGAGCCCTCATGTCCGCTCCTTCGAACCTATCCTCTCGCAGCGTCGCTTCCGGCATTGCGGAATCCCGTAACGCGGAATCCGGCCTGCGTCATCAACTGACCGCTGGACAGATGACCATGGTTGCGGTCGGCGGATCGATCGGCACCGGACTTCTCCTCGGCACTGCCGCTGCCATCGAACTTGCCGGTCCAGCCGTCATCCTCAGTTTCGTGCTTGCTGCCTTCATCAGTTGGACCGTCGCGCTCGCCCTCGGTGAACTCGCCAGCACTCATCCGGCTGCCGGGTCCTTCGGAGTCTACGGAGACCTCTACCTCAACCGCTATGCCGGTTTCATTTCCCGTGCTGGCTATTGGCTGGCCATCGCAGTTTCCATTGGAGCGGAGATGGTAGCCTCCGCCACCTACATGCAACTCTGGTTTCCACGTGTCCCCGCCATTGTTTGGGTTTTCGCTTTTTCCGCATTTCTGCTTGCCATCAATTTCCTTGCCGTCCACAGCTACGGACGCTTCGAATTCTGGTTCGCCATGATCAAGGTCGCGGTCATCGCCATCTTTATTGTGCTCGGCGCAGCCCTGCTCCTCACCGGGCGAGCCACCCCCCAATACACCAACCACGGCGGATTTTTCCCGCTCGGTGTTGCCGCTCCACTCCTCGCCATCACCTTCGCCATCTACACATTTGGCGGCGTGGAGTTCGTAGCCGTGGCATCGGGCGAATCGAGTTCTGCCAAGGCTATCGCCAGCGCTGTTCGCATGACTTTTCTTACCCTTACTTTTCTTTATCTCGGAGCCATCGTCATCCTCGTAGGGATCATGCCCTGGAACCGTGCCGGTGTTACCGAAAGCCCTTTCGTTACTGTCTTCCGCTCCGTCAATTTCCCTGGTGCCGCTCACTTTATGAATTTCGTGGTCTTAACCGCCGCGCTCTCGGGAGCCAACGCTGCTCTCTACATCTCGTCCCGCATGCTCTTCTCGCTGGCCCGCACCGGATGGGCTCCTCAAGCACTCGGCCGTCTCAGCAAAAAAGGTACTCCGACCATGGCTCTGCTGGTATCTTCTTACGGAATCGTCGTCGCCCTCGCACTCGAACGCTGGGCTCCGGCAAGAGCTTTCGAGTACATTCTGCGCGGAGCCTTCTTCGGCATGATGCTCTCCTGGATCATTTCGCTCGCCGCCCATATCAACTTCCGCCGCAGGCTTACAGAAGCCGAAGCCGCCGAAATTCCCGCCCGATCGCCTCTCGGTAAATGGGGATCCATCATCGGCCTCGCCGTAGTTCTTGCGTCCGTTGCCAAAACCTGGTGGGATTCCCGCGTCAACCTTGTTGCCGGAATAGTCTTTCTGATCGGGCTGACTATCCTCTACTACCTCCTCCGTCCAGTTGCAAAGCACCCTGTGAGCTGAGAACATCTGCATCGACCAGCGTTGTAACATGGTCAGTCATTGAGTCGTCTGTGAGGCTACACATCTTTTTCCGTTAAAAAACAGTGAGTAAAACGGGAGAGCCTATGAAATTTGATCGAGTCGTTAAATCCCTTCTGCTGGTAATCGCTGTCTCCCTCAGCGCAATCGCTGTGCGTCCTTATGTGGCGCCGACCGCCGTAATGGCGCAATCCGGCGATGCCCATGACGTCTATGTTGAACCTGGTACCGCCATGCTGCGTGCGCCCGATGGCAGCCGCCAAGTATTGGGCAAGGTCGTCATCGACTTGCACAACGGAAATGTCTGGGGATTTCCGACCCTCACCCCAGATCCTTACCCGTCCACTGGAAGCCAAACCACGCCGCAAACATCGCACCCGTTCTTGCTCGGTAAGTTCGCCTTGGCGGATATGGACAAGTAAACGCGGCTCCAGCCGATTTCAACTCATAAGTTCGACTTATAAGGAGGAATGGATGCCCTTAACATTGACATGGCAAGACATTGCAATAAGATTAGCTCTCGGTCATAGCTGGAGGGGCGATTGGCCTGGATCGTGGCGAGCATGGCCGTCCAGCCGGACTACGCACGACCCTACTCGTCTGTTTGGCGGCAGCTATCGCCATGATCCAGGCGAACCTGTTGTTAGCCACGTCGGGAAAAGCAGGAGATTCATTTATCACCCTCGATCTTATGCGTCTGCCTCTCGGTATTTTGACGGGCATGGGATTCATTGGCGGCGGCGCTATCCTTAGGCGCGATGGCTTCGTTCTCGGGGTTACGACTGCGGCCACACTATGGTTTGTCACCATCGTTGGCCTCTGTTTCGGAGGCGGGCAAATTAAGCTCGGGATCGCGTCGTTTGCGCTGGGCATGGGGGTGCTCGAAGGCCTCCGTTGGTTCGATTACCGGATGAAGCAAGAGCAACACGGAACCCTGTGCCTAACCACGGAACGCGACGAGCCGCAGCAGGAAGCAATTCAAGCTATCGTCCGGCAAGCCGGATACAAGATTAATGTCGCATCCGCCACGTATTTCAATCAAACGAAGCAGCGTGCGCTCGAATTCAGATTGCAATGGCGAGGGGTGCCGCAAACCGATTCACCTGCACTTTCTACTTATTTCCACCAATTTAGGATTGATCATTCTCTTTTTTCCCTGATATTCTCAACTTGTTTCGGGTTCCATCTGAACGGCGGGACGACCTTGGCCTTCCCCACCTGTGCGACTCCCAGTCGCGATCAGTTCCCAGCCGCTCTGTTCCCCCGAACGAAGGAGCCGACGTGACTTCCGCTAGAAAATTCAATGTCCTTTCAGGTAGTGAACGTAAAGCTGTCCGTGGTGCACGCCTGATCCATAATTCGCATCCGGATCAAACTATTGAAGTCTCCATACGAATTCGTTCGAAATCAGAGGCAAAGCGTGAGGAGTTCAAGAGCACTCTCGCAAAACCCGGATTCAAGCACATGTCTCGCGCCGACTTCGAGGAGGCTCACGGTGCCGATCCTGCCGATCTGGAAAAAATCAAGAAGTTCGCCCAGGAATTCAATTTGAAGGTGCATGAAACCGGCACCGAACTCGCGCGCCGGACCGTATTAGTCTCGGGAACCGTAAGCAATCTCCAAAAAGCCTTCCATGTGGAACTCAAAGAGTACAGCAACCCCAAGGGAAATTTCCGCGGCCGTATTGGCTCTATCAGCGTGCCCGCCGACTATTCGGACATCATCACGGGAGTTTTCGGACTCGACAATCGGCCGCAGGCACAACCGCATTTCAGACGATTTCCGCAGCCCGATAAGCACAAGCCTAAGAGTCATACCTCAGACACTTCGTATGATCCAAACGAAGTGGCCCAAATCTACGACTATCCCGCAGGCGACGGAACTGGCCAGTGTATCGGGCTGATTGAGTTAGGCGGAGGCTTTCAGCTGGATGACATCAGCACTTATTTCAGCGGGCTCAACATTACTCCGCCGCAAGTCATCTCCGTATCGGTCGATGGTGGCACCAATAGCCCAACCACTCCCGACAGCGCTGACGGCGAAGTGATGCTCGATATTGAAGTCGCGGGCGCGATTGCTCCGGCGGCCAAGATCGTCGTCTATTTTGCTCCAAACACCGATCAGGGTTTTCTGGATGCGATCACCACGGCTGTGCATGACAGCACTAATCAACCGTCGGTCATTTCCATAAGTTGGGGCTCTGCCGAATCGACCTGGACCGCCCAAGCGATGACTAACTTCGACGAGGCCTTTCAGGCGGCGGCAGCCATCGGCGTAACCGTTTGCATTGCCTCCGGTGACAGCGGTTCTTCGGATGGAGTCAACGATGGCAAGAACCACGTTGATTTTCCCGCATCCGATCCGTTCGTACTCGGTTGCGGTGGCACCACGCTGCAGGCTTCGAACGATCAAATTGTCAACGAAGAAGTCTGGAACGACGGATCGAGTGGAGGAGCGACTGGTGGCGGCGTGAGCAACATGTTCCCCCTTCCAGCCTGGCAGGATGGGTTCGGTGTTCCGTTGCCGTCGGTGAAGGCTGGCGGCCGCGGCGTGCCCGATGTCTCCGGCGATGCCGACCCCAACACCGGCTATAACATTCGCGTCGATGGCGAGAACGCTGTCTTCGGAGGCACTAGCGCGGTTGCGCCTTTGTGGGCTGGGCTGGTGGCGCGCATCAATCAGAAGATTGGGAAGTCGATCGGCTTCCTGAATCCGTTGATCTACGTCCAAGCCGTAGAAACTTCCGGATTCCACGACGTCACCGAAGGCGATAACGGCGCGTTTAGCGCAACCAAGGGATGGGATCCATGCACTGGACTCGGCAGTCCCGATGGGGCACAGTTACTGGCGGCGCTTACCGGGAAAATTTCACAGGCAGCCTAAAACCAGCCGAAGGTAAGCTGTGCTCGCCTTAAGCACTCACGCGGGGCGGACATTTTTCGTTCGCCCTGCGGAGCGGAGACTGTGAAAAGACCAAAGACTCGCGGGGTACGCCGTCTAGACGTAATCGAACACCTCGATCGTTTCTACTGCCTGATCGCAACCCCGCAAGAAGCTGCATAGGATGGACTTCAATTCGTGATAGTACCCATGGCAAACTGCCGGTCGCAAAATGCATCAACATATGTGTGTCGGAACGTATATCAGACAGACATTCACTCAAGATGCAGGTAAGCAGTGATCTTTGTTGGACGCAGAATTGGCCCGAGATCAAAGACTACGGCATCATCGGAGACTGCCGCTCAGCCGCTTTGGTATCGCGAAATGGATCGATCGACTGGCTCTGTTGGCCAAGGTTCGATAAGCCCTCCATCTTCGCCGCGCTTCTAGACCGGGAACGCGGAGGGTACTGGCGCATCTCTCCCGTCGGACCTGTAACCATTGAACGAAAATACGTACTGGATTCGAACGTCCTCGAAACTCGCTTTACTAGTCCGCAGGGCAGCGTCATTCTGACAGACTTAATGCCAGTTATACCCCACCCTCTTACTCAGGATTCCCTTCTGCCGGACCACGAGATCATACGGAAAGTGGCATGTGTTGCAGGTGAGTTGGAGCTTGCGGTTGAATTCTCGCCCAGGGCTGACTATGGCAAGCGAGCTGTGACGATTCTCGAGTGTGGACGGTTGGGACTGCGCATTGTGGTGGGCAGAGGGGTCTATTGGCTACGGAGCAGCATACCTCTATTGATCAAGAATGGATCTGCCCACGCTCACGTCGTCCTCCGCGCTGGCGAAACTCTGCGTTTTTCGTTCACGTATTCGGAAGAAGCCCCTGGGGTACTGCGTCCGCTCGATCAATCGCTGGATAATCAGATCGATCAATCGGTGAGCCATTGGCAACAATGGGGACGCAACGCCATGTATGACGGCGTCTATCGGAATGAAGTGGTCCGCAGTGTGCTTGTTCTCAAGTTACTTAGTTACGCGCCCTCCGGAGCGATGATTGCCGCACCGACCACGTCTCTTCCAGAGCGCATCGCTGGGGATTCGAACTGGGATTACCGTTACTGTTGGTTACGCGATGCTTCGCTGACGATCCGCGCATTGCTCGAATTAGGCTACTGGAATGAAGCTGAAGATTTTCTCGACTGGATGCTACAGGCGACTCGGCTGACACAGCCGGAGTTGAAGATACTGTACTCTGTCTACGGCGATGAAGCTCCCGCCGAACGTGAACTTAAATACTTGAGTGGATATCGCGGATCGCAGCCGGTACGCATTGGAAACGCGGCCCGCAAGCAGCTGCAACTTGACGTTTACGGCGAGGTTATCGACGCGGCCGCCCAGTTTGCATTCCACGGCGGGCACCTTGATCGGGAGATGCAGAACGCGTTGATCGGGTTTGGAGACTACGTAGTTAAGAATTGGAACCAACCAGATCAAGGGATCTGGGAGCCGAGGTCCGAACCTCAGAACCACACGCATTCACGACTCTTATGTTGGACTGCACTGGACCGGCTGGTGATTCTTAGTGAGCGCGGCATGTTGCGCAGAGCCCCGATTGAGCGCTACAAACAGCATCGCAATTCGATTCGACACGAGATCGAAGAACGCGCGTGGAATCAACAATTGCAAAGCTACGTCAGTGTTCTCGACGGCGAGGAACTCGATTCCAGTCTGCTATTGCTATCTTGGTATGGCTTCGAGGAGGCCGGATCACAGAGGATGCGCCGGACCTATACTGCAATCCGCCAGAATTTGGGAACTGCCGATGGACTACTCTACCGATATGAGAAAGAGAAGTCGGAGGGCACATTCGCCATTTGTAGTTTCTGGGAAGCGGAGTATCTCGCAATGGGCGGCGGCTCGCTCGATGATGCTCACCGGTTGTTTCAGCAATTGATCAAATATAAAAATGACTTGGGTTTGTATGGTGAAGAGATAGACGCCAACAACGGATCGGCATTGGGGAACTTTCCCCAGGCATATACGCATGTAGGACTCATCGGCGCCGCGCTGTCAATTAGCCAGCGAGAAAAAGGAGAAAAACAACTGAAACATCGGCCGCCGGCTAACGGGCACGGGGCTTCGGAGGTCAGTTCGTGAACTGGACAAGCTGGCTGCTGTCAGGATTTTTGGCAACCTTGGCTTTGTCTACTCTCTTGGCAACCAGCCAGGGACTCGGCCTTACACGAATGAATTTGCCTTATCTAATTGGAACTTTTGTTACTCCGCAACGCGAAAAGGCAAAATTTTACGGTTTCGTTATTCACCTGGTGAATGGCTGGGTTTTTTCCATCTTGTATGTATGGATATTTGAGGCCCGGCACATGGCCAATTGGTGGTTCGGAGCGCTCTTGGGATTAGCGCACGCGCTGATGGTCCTGACTGTGGGAATGTCGTTAATGCCCGGGATACACCCGCGAATGGCGAGTGAGCAGCACGGTCCCAACGCCAATCGGCAACTTGAACCTCCTGGATTTATGGCATTGAACTATGGTGTTCGAACCCCCATTTCAGTCTTTCTTGCGCATGCAGCATTCGGAGCAATCTTGGGATCGCTCTATCAACTTGCGAAGGCGGCATGAACCCGCGGTTGCGTTCCAAGTTGCGTAAGCATTGCGGTTAGCCTCTGCACTTCTCGCGTTAGACGTGAGGATTCTACGATTGCCACTTCATATAAACTTGCCTGTTGCCCTGTTTTGCTGGGATGCACTCGAATTGGTGCAGGAGGAATCGGTTGCCACTAAACCGGGATGTGCTTTGGTACAAAGACGCCATCGTTTATCAAGTCCACGTCCGCACTTTCCGCGATAAAAACGGGGATGGCATCGGTGATTTTCAGGGGCTTGAGGAGAAGCTCGACTACCTCCAGGAACTGGGGATCAGCGCAATATGGCTTATGCCATTTTTCCCCTCCCCTCTGCGTGACGATGGCTACGATATCTCGGATTACAACACAGTCCATTCGAGCTACGGAACATTGGAAGATTTCCGGAAGTTTCTGGAATCGGCTCATGAGCGAGGAATCAGGGTCATCATCGAAATGGTGTTGAATCACACATCCGATCAGCACCCGTGGTTTCAAGAGTCACGAAGTTCGCAGGATAATCCGCGGCGCGATTGGTATGTCTGGAGTGATACCGACACCCGCTACAAGGGAGCCCGCATCATTTTTCTGGACACAGAAAAGTCTAATTGGGCGTGGGATCCGACTTCAAAATCCTTCTACTGGCATCGTTTCTTTAGTCACCAGCCAGATCTCAACTACGACAATCCCGCTGTTCGGGAACAGATGTGGAATGTGATGACGTTCTGGCTTGAGATGGGTGTCGACGGTTTCCGGCTCGATGCTGTGCCGTACCTGGTCGAGCGGGAGGGCACAAATTGTGAGAACTTGCCGGAAACTCACGGTGTCCTGAAAGAGTTACGGCGAAAACTCGATGAAAAATTTCCAGGCAGAATGCTGCTCGCGGAGGCCAATCAGTGGCCCGCCAATCTCCGCCCCTATTTCGGTGACGGAGATGAATTCCACATGGCGTTTCATTTTCCGTTGATGCCCAGGATGTTCATGGGCCTGAAATTGGAAGACCGCAAACCCATCACTGAAATCCTGCAGCAGACCCCGGAAATCCCATCCTCGTGCCAGTGGTCCCTGTTCCTGCGCAACCATGACGAGTTGACTCTCGAAATGGTAACCGACATGGAACGCGACTACATGTATGACTCGTATGCCGAAAGCAAGACGATGCGACTAAACCTCGGAATTCGGAGACGGCTCGCTCCGTTGTTGCAGAACGACCGCAGGCGCATGGAGTTGATGAATGGAATGCTGATGTCGTTACCCGGCACTCCGATTATCTATTACGGCGACGAAATTGGAATGGGCGACAATATCAGTTTAGGCGATCGCAATGGAGTACGGACTCCGATGCAGTGGAACGGGGAAGCGAACGGCGGTTTTTCTACGGCACCTCCAGAACGTCTGTATGCTCCCCTTATTCAGGATCCTGTGTATGGTTATCCGGCCGTGAACGTCTTGAGGCAAAAATCGAGCGAACATTCGCTCCTCAATTGGATGCAACGCATCATAACGGTTCGCAGTTCGACTGGGGTGTTTGGCAGGGGATCGATCGAGTTTCTCTACCCAGCTAATCATAGAATCTTGGCCTATGTGCGGCGGCTGGGGAACGAGACGGTCCTGGTGGTCAACAATCTTTCGAGTACCGCGCAAGCTGTCGAACTGGATTTGCGGCGACACAAGGGAAGTATTCCGATCGAGATGTTCGGCAGGAATATGTTTCCCCGCGTGGGCGACCTGCCGTATTTGCTGACCATGGGACCGTATCAGTTTTACTGGTTTCGGCTGCGCCGAATCTGAAAAATGTAGATAGTAAAACGTAGATAGTAAGAACGATGTTACCTGACGCGCGTTGGCACAAAGGCCCGCGACGGTACTTCGAATGGAGATGAAATTGGCAGAAGAGAGCTTTCTTATGGATGATTTTCTTCGCCAACTCATCAACGTCGGCGAAGTAGACGTCCTCGTGGGCTTGCCCACTCACAATAACGCCAAAACTGTCGGGCCGATTGTCCACGCAATTCAGAGCGGCATCCTGCGCGGTTTTCCCCGAGACCGGGTCGTGATCATTAATGCCGATGGGGGGTCGCGTGATGGTACTCCCGAACTGGTCACGGGCGTATCTATCGATGACATGCGCCCGGCGGTCAATCTGCACGCGCTCCGCACGTTGCATTCGATAAGCACGAAGTATGCAAGCAGCCCGTCCAGCGCAGTTGCGTTGCGGACTATTCTGGCTGCCGCCGAACTTCTCCATGCAAAGGCCTGTGTGGTGATGTCACCCGAGTCCACGAACATTGAACCGGAATGGCTCTCAAAGCTGCTCGGCCCGATTTATCGCGATGGCTTCGATCTTGTGACTCCCACATATCGCAGACATAAGTTTGAAGGGTTACTCATAACGAATTTGCTCTACCCGATGACTCGCGCACTTTACGGATTAAGAATTCGGGAGGCGTATTCGCCAGAGTTCGGGTTCTCCGGCCGTCTCGGAACTCAATTCCTGGGACAAAATGTCTGGAATGATGGAACCGAAGGCGCCGGTGTCGAACTTCGCTTTACCTTGGCTGCGATCACGGGAAAATACCGTATCTGCCAGTCCTTCCTTGGAGAAAAAATTCACATCGAGCGACATGCCGCTGAACTGGTGCCGGCGCTGCGGCAAACCGTCGGCGCCTTGTTCTCCGCATTGGAGCCAGACTTTCCCGTCTGGAGTGTTGTGGCCGGTTCTCAGCCGGCCCCTACTGCTGGCGCCGACCAGGAAGTGCTTCTGGGGCCACCGCTTCGAATCAATCGGAAACGATTGCGAGAAATGTTCTCGACTGGAGTTGCCGAACTGCAGTCCGTCTTTCAGACGATTCTTTCCCCCGATACTTTGGCGGAACTCCAGCGGATCGCCCGCTTGGGAGAAGACGAGTTTGCTTACCCCGCGGAATTGTGGGTAAGGACGGTTTACGAGTTTGCCGCCTCGTACCAGAAATCTGTGATCAGCCGGGATCACATCATCCAAGCCTTAGCGCCGCTTTTCCGCGGGAGGGCGTTCACGTTTCTGATGGAGAACCGTAACGTTTCTACGGGCGAGGTCGAGAACAATATCGAAAGTTTATGCCTTGATTTCGAGCGCTTGAAACCCTATCTGCTGCAGCTGTGGAAATCTAGAGAGTGAGGCAACTATGCGGGAAATGATTATCAGCGAACTAAGTCAGGCGCTGCACGACATTGCCAGAAATTTCGCACACTTCCTTCCTCGTCTCATCGTGATGCTGATCCTTGCGGTTTTAGGCTGGGTGATCGCGTACGTTGTAAAAGCGGTTCTGCGCAGCATTCTGAGGCTAGTCAAATTCGATAAGCTTTCAGAAAACGCTGGTGCTTCTCAATTGCTCAACAAGGCCGCGCTGCCTACAGCGACGGAAATGTTGAGCCGGTTCGTCTTCTGGGTGGCCTGGCTAGGCTTCATCTTATTGGGTGTGAGCGTGCTGGGGATCCTGGGCTTGCAGGAGCAAATCGCAGCATTTTTCCTCTTCTTGCCGCGTCTGTTCGTGGCGATGTTCATCATGTTCTTTGGATTGTTGGCTGCTAGCTTCTTTTCCCGCGCTGCTCTATTGGCGGCGGTAAATGCGAATATGCCTTCGCCTAGAGTTTTGAGCCTCGCTGTTCGCAGCATCATTATTGTTTTTGTATTGTCTATTGTTTTTGAAGAACTCGGTCTGGCAGAACAGACCATGCTGGTTGCCTTTGGAATTGCCTTCGGAGCACTGATGCTTGGCTTGGCAATCGCATTCGGCATGGGAGGAAGAGACTTGGCTCGGGGTTTCCTGGAGAAGAGACTTGTTCGCGGTAAGAAGGACGAGAACGAAGACGAACCGTCGCCGCTCTAGCGCAGTGAAGTTGAGGTCGTGGAGCGAAAAATTCCACTCTACTGTTTTCCAAGGAGAGCCACAAATTGCTCGTTAGCTTGCACTAAGTACCGGACGCGCTGTATCGAAAGGCAGGCTAAGTTTTCAAATGTCGGACAAGGGACAAACTCTGATTCAGAGAAGTTTGCGATAACTGGAAGATGGTTAGAATTCGAGCTTAAACGATGAGTCTCTATTGCGCACAAGGTAGCCAAGATTGCGAGCTCTCCTCCAGCGAGCTACGGGACTTTTTGTTTGCCGCTCTCGACAAGCTTGGTAAGCGCAGAAAAGTACTAGCTGTCCCCCCCGATCAGACGCGTTCGTCGTCGCGAGCCGGCGAATTGACCCGCTATGTGTGGAACTACTATGGCGAAGGTCTCCATGCGGTGTTGCCCGCTCTGGGAACACACAAGGCGATGTCGCCAGACCAAACTACAGCCATGTTTGGCAACGTTCCACGCGATCTCTTTCATGTGCATAATTGGCGCCATGATGTAGAAACGATCGGAGCCGTTCCCCGGGAATTCATCCAAGAGCAGTCGGAAGGAAAGTTGGACTATGACTGGCCAGCCCAGGTGAACCGGCTAATTTCCCACGGAGAATTCGATTTGATTCTGTCGGTGGGACAGGTTGTGCCGCACGAAGTAATCGGAATGGCGAACTACAACAAGAACATCCTAGTCGGAACAGGCGGACCAGACAGTATCAATCGCAGCCACTATCTGGGAGCCGTCTACGGCATGGAACGGATAATGGGACGAGCCGATAATCCTGTGCGGCGCGTACTGAACTATGCGGCGTCTCATTTTCTGAGCGACCTTCCGATCGTGTACGTTCTAACAGTCGTGAGCAGAAATATTTCTGGAGCGACGGTTGCGCGTGGTCTGTTCGTGGGAGACGACTCGGAATGTTTTCACCGTGCAGCAGAATTGAGTTTTCAAGTGAACTTTGAACTCATGCCTAAACCGATGCGCAAAGTATTGGTTTATCTCGACCCGCACGAATTTCGTAGCACCTGGCTGGGAAATAAAGCGATTTACCGGACGCGGATGGCGATGGAGGATGGCGGAGAATTGATCATCCTGGCTCCGGGTGTGCGCGAGTTCGGAGAAGACCACAAGATCGATGGGCTGATCCGCAAATATGGTTATCATGGCGCCGAGGCCACGCTGACAATGGTGAGAGAGAACGAAGACTTGGCCGCGGACTTAGGCGCGGCGGCCCACTTGATTCATGGATCGTCCGAAGGCCGGTTCCGGATCACATACTGCCCCGGACATTTGACCCGCGAGGAAGTGGAGCGGTCAGGTTTCGAATACTGTGACCTGAGCCAGATGACGCAACTGTACGATCCGGCGAAACTGAAGCAAGGTTGGAATCGAGTTGCGGGTGAAGATGTTTATTTTATCGAGAGTCCTGGCTTGGGTTTGTGGGCGTCACGAGATCGATTCTAGAGGAAGCAAACGAAATGTTTTCAGCTTTGGATTTGTCGGGCAAGGTAGCCGTGGTGATTGGCGGCACATCCGGGATAGGCAGAACCCTGAGCCTGGGGTTGTCTGACGCCGGCGCAAACGTAATTGCCACGGGACGGAATGCTGCGAATGTTGAAGAGGTCGCACGGGAGATCGAAACGCGGGGAAGACAGACGCTACGACTCACGACGGACACACGCGATACGCATTCGTTGCAACGATTGCTCGCGGCATGCCTCGAGAGGTTTGAAAAGGTTGACATTCTCGTGAATTGCGCGGGGACGATCAGACGCGCGCCTACCGTAGACTTCCCGATAGAGGATTGGAACGACATTTTGGATACGAACCTAACCGGGACGCTTCGCGCCTGTCAGGTGTTCGGCAAGCACATGCTGAGCCACAAGTACGGAAGGATTATCAACATTGCTTCGCTGAACAGCTTTGTAGCTCTGCACGAAGTAGCGGCCTACGCCGCAAGTAAGGCGGGCGTGGCAGCGCTGACGCGGGCACTGGCCGTGGAATGGTCAAAAGACGGCGTGTTGACGAATGCCATCGCGCCCGGAATCTTTCGTACAGCGCTGAACGCGGAACTTTTGGAAAACACGCCACGTGGAAATGAATTGTTGATGCGCACTCCAGTCGGCCGATTCGGAAAGTTGGAAGAACTGGTGGGAGCGGCCGTGTTTCTAGCGTCGGACTCCGCATCCTTCGTGACCGGACAGATCCTCGCTGTTGACGGTGGATTTCTGGCGAGTGGCGTAAATCAATAGCTGTGCCTCGCCAAAACGCCCCGTGATTCTTCCCTTACTTTCCCGTGTAGCTTATGCGCCAGATGGAACCTGAAGCATCATCACTGACCAAAAGGGATCCGTCCTGAGCTACCGTCACGCCTACCGGACGTCCCCAAACGTGTCCGTTATCCACCACAAAGCCCGTCATAAAATCCTCATATTCGCCGCTGGCGTGGCCGGTCTGATGCAGGGGCACGCGAATGAGTTCGCCACTCGTCCGAACGGATTTGTTCCACGAGCCGTGCTCCGCGGCAAAAATGTCCCCCTGATACTCTGCCGGAAATTGTTTGCCATCATAGAAGGTCATCTCAAGCGAAGCATTGTGCGGCTGCAAAATGACGTCCGGAGTGATGACTTTGTCTTTGAGTTCAGGATGTTTGCCCTTGTGCCGCGGGTCCTGATGGCCGCCCATATACCACCATGGCCAGCCGTAGAAACCACCTTCCTGGAGATGGGTAATGTAGTCGGGAACGAGATTATCTCCGAGGCCGTCGCGCTCGTTGACCGAGCACCATAGTTCGCCAGTCTGAGGATTTACCGCGAGCCCGACCGGGTTGCGAATTCCATAGGCGTAGATTCGCATGTTGGAACCGTCGGGGTTGAACTCAAGTATGTCAGCGCGATCTTTTTCGGCGGGAGAGGTGTCGGGATCGTCGACATTAGAGCCAGAGCCCACCGCGACCCACATCTTTTTGCCGTCCGTCGAAAACTGGATATCTCTCGTCCAATGACCTTTATTTGCGGGCAAGTCTAGGAGATGCTCCGCTGGACCTCGCGCTTGCAAATCGCCGTTCTGATACGGAAAACGCACGACGGAGTCTGTGTTTCCGACATAAACCCATTGCGGATTGTTGCCGGGAGGATAGAAGTTGATACCGAAAGGACGATTCAGGTCGGAGGCGAACACAGATATCTGTTGCGGCTTACTGTCGGCGGAAATTCCGCGAAAAATTCTGATGACGCCGGTGGAGCTTTCGGCCACAAAAAAATCGCCGTTCGGCGCGGTGCGAATCAACCGGGGCTGCTCTAGGCCGTTTGCGTATTGCTCCACCTTGAACCCCGCTGGAACTTGCGGCCACGCCTTTTCCGGACGTGGCACAACTGCGGGACCATTGTCAGCGGACGCCGTGGCGAATGGAGCTGGAAGATCGGATGTCCTGATCTTACGAGTTACCCCTGGCTTTTCGAAGCGGTAGTCGGTGAATGGAGCCGGAGGCGGCGGAGCGTTGGTGGCGTCCACAGCCGCGGCAGGAGCGAGCATAGGCGTGGAAGCCGGAGCGGGAGTGCGTGCCGCTGAGGCGGTGGTATGCAAAGCGGTAGGATGCCCAAGTGTTTTCACATACGCAACGATCTGCCATCTTTGTTTCTCCGGCAGACTAGACCAGGATGGCATGCCGTTATCGATGTCGCCCTTGGAGATGTACCAGAAGATCTCGCCATCCGCCGCCGATTGCGTTGAGTGACCGTTCAGGGCGGGCACATTGCCGGTCCCCTCTCCTTTTGGGCCATGGCAAGTGGCGCACTTCGCAAACAGGCTCTTGCCTGCTTGCACTGCCGCTACCTGCCCAGCGAGAGGGTTCTTCTTTTGCCTCGCACTTGCCGGAGCATCATGGAATGACGGGCTCTGCGCTATTGACGATGAAGATAACAAAAATCCTGCGATACCAATCAGCAATAGTGAGCCCAAAACAGCGCGTACGCTTTCTTTCACGATTTTCCTCCGTGGTTCGTTTGCCAGGTACCAGAATAAAAGTCCAAGAGATCGCTGGCACAGGCTGTCAATGTTTTTGATGTCGTCGAAAATTCTGCGACCCACTAAATTAGTAGCCTTGGATCATGCTGTACAGTAAAAAGGTAACAAAATTAAGAGTAGAAAATCAGTGCATGGATCGCCAAGCCGGCATGCCGACATCCTCAGAAACATTGACGCACAAACCCAATCGCCCGTTGAGCAGCATGTCAACCCATGTGGGCCATTTTCGCTGGGTGATCTGTGCTCTGCTCCTCTTCGGTGTCACCAAAAACTATATGGACCGTCAGGTCCTCGGTGTCTTGAAGTCCACTTTGCAACACGACTTAGGTTGGAACGAAATCGACTACAGTAATCTCATTTTTGCCTTTCAGACCGCCTACGCCGTAGGGATGGTAGTGATGGGGCGGTTGGTGGATCGTTTCGGTACTCGCATAGGTTACGCGCTGGCGATGATTTTCTGGAGCGCAGCCTCCATGGCTCACGCGGGATGTAGTTCCTTCGGCAGCTTTGTAGTTGCACGCTCCGCGCTCGGATTCGGCGAGTCCGGTGTTTTTCCGGCCAGTATCAAGACCGTGGCCGAGTGGTTTCCGCAGAAAGAACGGGCTCTGGCCACGGGAATCTTTAACGCCGGTGCGAACATCGGCGCCATTCTCACTCCGCTGCTTGTGCCCTGGATTACGATTCATTGGGGCTGGCGCAGCGCCTTCATTATCACGGGTGCCGTGGGATTTATCTGGGTGATCTTCTGGTTATTGCTCTATCGCAAGCCAGAGGATCATCCGTTGCTTTCCCAGGCGGAACTGAACTACATTCGCAGCAACCGTCAGCCTGCCGCGGTCAAAATTAAATGGGCCAGTCTAATACCCTATCGGCAGACGTGGGCGTTCGTGGTCGGCAAATTCGCCATCGATCCGATCTGGTGGTTTCTTTTGTATTGGATTCCCGACTTTCTGCAACGCGACCACGGACTCCGTTTGATGCAGTTGGGTTTGCCCCTCATGGTGATCTATGTGCTAGCCGATGTGGGCAGCGTTGCTGGCGGCTGGCTCTCTTCCGCGCTGATTCACCGCGGCAAAAGCGTTAACTTTGCGCGCAAGATTACGCTGTTGATCTGTGCGCTTTGTGTGGTTCCTATCGTATTCGCGTACCGCATGGAAAGCCTGTGGGGCGCGGTGCTATTGATTGGACTCGCCGCTGCCGCGCATCAGGGATTTTCCGCCAATCTTTTCACCCTGGCTTCGGACCTTTTTCCCACTCAAGCCGTGGGCTCAGTTGTGGGTATCGGAGGAATGGCCGGCGCAATCGGAGGAATGTTGATGGCCAAGATTGTGGGTTACATATTGCAGTGGACGGGCAGTTACATGATCCCATTCTTCGTGGCGGGTTCGGCGTATTTGCTGGCGCTGGCCATCATTCAAGTTCTCACGCCTCGTCTGGAGCCTGCGCCGATCGGCTAACGATATCCATTTTAATCAAACCGCGAGAGACTAAATCATGATTCTGGAATCATTCCAACTGAACGGCAAGAACGCGCTCGTGACTGGTTCCAGCCGCGGGCTGGGCGCCGCCATCGCGCTCGCGCTTGCGCAAGCGGGAGCCAATGTCGGCCTGCACGGAAGATCCGCCGGCGGCGAAGCCGGGTGTGAAACTATTCGCCAGTTGGGAAGGAAAACCTTTTACCTCGCGGGCGACGTGGCGGATCCGAAAGTGTGCGAGGCCTTGGTTCAGAGAACCATCGACGAGTTCGGGTCGATTGATATTCTGATAAACAATGCCGGCGCAATCCGGCGGGCACCGGCCGCCGAATTTTCCATGGCCGATTGGGATGAACTGATCGCCGTAAACCTTTCTTCGGTGTTCCGGCTTTCGCAACTTGCCGGACAACATATGCTGAAAAAGGGCAAAGGTAAAATCGTAAACATCGCTTCTCTGCTCTCGTTTCAGGGAGGGATTCTGGTCCCGGCCTATGCCGCAGCCAAGGGCGGAGTAGCGATCCTCACCAAAGCGTTGGCCAATGAGTGGGCCTCAAAGGGCATCAATGTTAATGCGATTGCTCCAGGTTACATGGCCACCGACAACACTCAAGCATTGCGTGACGATTCACAGCGCAGCCGTCAAATCCTCGAACGCATTCCTGCCGGACGATGGGGCGAGATCAGCGACCTGGCTGGCGCAGCGGTGTTTTTGTGTTCTTCCGCGAGTGACTATGTTCACGGGCATGTGTTGCTGGTAGACGGCGGATGGATGGCACGCTGAGCAATGTTGTACTGGAGTTTGCAGCATGACGAAGCCCACGCGGGCAATGAATTCCCCACGCGCCGTCAACATTGAAGACTTGCGATCCCTGGCTCGTCGTCGGCTGCCCAAGGTAGTTTTCGACTACATCGATGGTGGCGCGGAAACCGAGGTCACGCTGCGTGAGAACCTCCGCGCGTTTGAAGAAGTCACTTTCCGCCCGCGTCATGCGGTTGCGATTCCTGATTGCAACCTGCGAACCATCGTCTTAGGTTTCGAGTTATCCATGCCCGTGCTGCTGGCCCCGGTGGGTTATTGCCGAGTGATGCATCCTGGGGGCGAAGTCGCCGCCGCACGAGCCGCAGGAGCGGCAGGCACGGCCTATATTCTTTCGACAGTTTCCGGGCATCGGCTCGAAGATGTGAAGGCAGCCTCGGACGGCCCCGTGTGGTATCAGCTTTATTTGACCGGCGGGCGCGAAGCCGCAGAAAACGCCATGCACCGGGCGCTGGCCGTGGGTTACTCGGTGCTGATGATCACCATTGACACCACCCTGATCGGGCTGCGAGAACGCGAAGTGCGCGGTGGTATGGAGCAACTGCTACGTGGCAGCGTATGGTCGAAGATTCCATTTCTGCCGCAGTTCTTCTCGCGTCCACGTTGGCTAGCTCGATTTCTGCTCGATGGCGGCCTTCCCTTGATGCCGAACATCGTCATTCCCCAGAGCGGACCTTTGCGGATCGGCAACGCGCACACGGCCCTGCGGCGTGGAGCGTTTGCGTGGCAGGACTTGAGCTGGATCCGCGAACTCTGGCGAGGTCCAATTGTCATCAAGGGCGTGCTCACAGCCGAAGACGCGCGACGGTGTGTGGACGAAGGAGCAGCGGCCGTAGTGGTGTCCAATCACGGGGGACGTCAGCTTGACGGCGCTCCAGCATCGTTGCGGGTGCTGCCGGAGGTTGTTGAGGCCGTGAAGGATCAGGCCGAAATATTGATAGATAGCGGTATTCGCCGCGGTACCGACGTCGTCAAAGCTCTCTGCATGGGAGCGCGCGCGGTTCTGTGTGGGCGCGCTTATGCCTATGGATTGGGCGCGGCTGGCGAGTCCGGCGTGGCGCTCGCTCTTGAAATTCTGCGCAATGACCTGGAGAGAACCCTCCGTTTGCTAGGCTGTCCATCGGCCAGCGAACTGAATGGCTCGTATATTTCGGTTCCTGAAAGCTGGAGAAGATGAGCAGTGTGATGTTAGGAGGTAGATCCCCGGCAGCGGGTGAATCGAACTGAGTTTTGCTATCGTTAGGGATCTCTTTGAGGATCGCCCGGTGTCTCAGATGAAATACATCATTCCTCTCGTTGTATTCTTCGGCGCTGTTTTCGTTTCCGCGCAGCAGCCGGTACCAGAGATACGCTTTCAATCCGTTCCGAATTTTCTGAAGCTTCCATCAGACATGTATCTCGGCGAAGCGGCGGGAGTAGCCGTTAATTCCAAAGGGCATGTGTTCGTCTTTTCACGGGGCAATTCCACTGGACCGGCCTATGGCGCGAGCGCCGCGCAACTTCTTGAGTTCGACGCGAATGGCAAGTTTCTGCGCGAAATCGGCCACAACCTTTACGCTTGGTCGTACGCCCATGCAGTCAAGATCGACAAGCAGGACAACATATGGGTCACGGATAAAGGCTCGGACATGGTGATTAAATTCACTCCCGAGGGGCGCGTCGCCATGGTTTTTGGACGCAAGCAGGAAGCCTCTTCTGAAGAGACCGCGCCGTTGAAGCATCCCAAGCCGCCATTGCCTCCGGTGGATGGAATGTTTCGCCAAGTCACCGATGTGGCCTGGGATTCGGCAGGCAACGCCTACATCAGCGACGGCTACATCAATTCGCGCGTCGCGAAAGTGGACAAGAACGGCACATGGATCAAGTCCTGGGGAGAGCCGGGGAGCCAGCCAGGACAATTCAACATGCCGCACAGCATCGCAGTCGACGCGGAAGATCACGTCTATGTCGCCGACCGCGGCAATCGGCGCATCCAGGTGTTCGATACCGATGGAAAATTCTTGAGGCAAATCACGATCGATGTAGCGTTCGATCCGAATGCCCGTCCGGCGATCGGAAATAAACCAGATCTGCCAATCACAGGCACACAAACCATGGCGCCCGGCGCCCCATGGACGATTTGCATTACTCCTCCGCCACATCAGGTGTTATACAGTTCGGACGGCTATCCGGGACGGATCTACAAACTCAGCCTGGATGGAAAAGTCCTCGGCGTGCTCGGCGAATCGGGCAAGCAACTCAAGCAATTCGGCTGGATTCATGAGATGGCGTGTCCATCGGAGAATGTGTTGTTCGTTGGCGAATTGTTGAACTGGCGAGTGCAGAAGTTAATTCTAGAACCGGGTCGCTAAGCCGCATTCTTCAGGGCTTCGTCTTAACAGGACTGCCGGTTCCCTGCTTGAGAACGATAATCTGATTCGCCTTGCCTCCAGAGAAGACTTCTCTCTCGCCGCCGGGCCACTGCACTTCAATGCGTTCGTAGCTGGTATCGTCCGCGAGCCCAATATGCACGCGTGGATCGTTTTGCGAAATGAAGCTCGAGCCCGTCTGAACTTCTCCAGAGATACGGCGGCTGCCGACATACACATAGACGCGCGCGCCCACCGCGTCGCGATTGCACTTAACTCCAACGAGGTGCACCAATAGCCAATTCTTCTTTGTACCATAATTCTTCAGCAGACTCGGCCGGCTATCCAGGTTGTTGATCACCACTTCTAGCGATCCGTCGTTGTCCAAGTCTCCAACCGCCGACCCTCGCGACGCCCATGGCTGCGTAATGCCAGTACCGGCGTTTGCCGAAATATCTTTAAACTTGCCGCCGCCTACGTTCCAATACAGCAGGCGCGATTGCCGGTACTTATAATTCAGCGGACCTCGCTCCACCTCCGGATACACGTGTCCGTTGATTACCAGCAAGTCTTTGCGACCGTCATTGTCAACATCAAGGAAATGAATTCCCCATCCCAAAAATTGGGAGTGTGTGCCCAGTCCAGATTCATAGACACGATCGGTGAAAGTCAAATCGCCATTGTTGTGATAAAGGTTGGGCACATCGTCGCTGAAGTTGGTCTTGGCGATGTCAAAGTACCCATCCTCATCGTAATCCGCCACCGCAACACCCATACCCGCCTGCTCCTGGCCGGCGTCGTTCAACGCCACCCCAGATGCGATTCCGATCTCTTCAAACGTTCCATTTTTCAGATTGTGGTAAAGCAGACTGGGCCTGGAATCGCAGGCAATGTATAAATCGGGATAACCGTCATTGTCGAAATCGGAGGCTAACGCGGTGAAGCCATAGCAGCCGGTGGGCTTGCCGATGCCACTGGCCGCGGAAACATCTGTAAATTTTCCATGCCCATCGTTGTGGAACAGAAAATTGCGGCCGGCAGGAAGTCCTCGCGGTCCGCACATTACCGGCATGCCCTTCCATTGGCAATATCCACCGGAGCCGGGCGCGGGAATTTTACTTTGATCGAAATCAACGTATCCCGTGACCACCAGATCGAGTTTGCCGTCGAGGTCGTAATCGAAGAAAGAACAGCCCGTATCCCAGCGGACAGAATTCGAGTTCAGCCCGGCCGCCTCAGTGACGTCTTTGAATGTGCCGTTGCCTTCGTTGTGATAGAGAACACTGTGGCCGTAGTAGGTGACAAATAGATCTGTGTGGCCATCATTGTCGTAGTCGGCGGCGCAGACGCCTTGTCCCCAGCCGATTTTCGTGAGGCCGGCTTTTACGGTGACATCTTCAAATTTAAGATTTCCTAAATTGTGATACAGGTGGCTGGTCGAGGTTGCGCCGCGTCCTTTGCCGTCCAACGTAGTTCCGTTGACCAGGAAAATATCCATCAATCCATCGTTGTCATAGTCGAAGATCGCGACGCCATTGCCCGTTGTTTCCAGGATGTAATCTTTCTTGTCAACTCCACCAGAGACATTCACCGCCGCTAAGCCAGCCTGTTCGGCGATGTCTTTGAAATCCACGATGATTGGGGGCAGATTGGTCCGTATGGGGGCCGCGGGTCGCGCCAGAGGACCTGGAGAAGCTGATCCCGATTGGCCCTCCATAAAAAGGGAGTGCGACACAACCAGAAAGCACGCCAGCAAAATCGTTCGCGTCAGTCGCATCTCCTGCGAAGTATTGTTCTGCATCCTTCAAGATTCCGCAACCGTGAGGGAATGAAGATCTGGAAGCCGGTCCTCAGAAACGATTGCTGAGCTGTTGAGGATTAGCGACGGATGTCGCCAGCGGTCATCGCGAGACGCGGGCTGAAATAACCGCTTGCACAAGCTCTCGCGCAGCCTGGGTGATCAGCGCCAAATTTCCATCACGCAAAGCCGCGGCATTCACCAGTTCCGCGCCAACTCCGAGCGCATAGGCTCCAGCAGCAATGAACTCGCCGGCATTTGCCGCGTTCACTCCTCCAGTAGGAATCAGCGTGGCATCAGGGAACGGACCTCTCAGAGACTTTAGATACTTTGCGCCTCCCACACTTCCACAAGGAAAAATCTTGACCAGCTTCGCGCCATTTGCGCGCGCAGCCATAAGTTCCGTCGGCGTGAGCGCGCCTGGAATCGCTAGCTTCCCGCTAGCTTGAGTGATTGCAAGTACCGGCACCGACAATCCCGGACTTACAATAAACTCCGCGCCAGCCGCCATGCATGCCTCGGCCTCCTGCGCGGTAGTGACAGTGCCGGCACCAATGAGGACCTCACTTCCGTAGTGACGCGCAACATGACGGATGACCGCGACTGCGTTGGGGATAGTCAAAGTGATTTCAACAATCGGAATACCTCCGGCATGGATCGCCTCCACCGCCCGCGTTGCATCCTCGACGGTCGCAGCCCGTACGACTGGGATAATCCCAATCTCTCCAATTCTGCGAATTACCTCATCGACATTCATGTGGTTTCTGGTCTCGAATTTCTTATCGAATCAATGCCTGTATTGCAAAAGCCCAGTTCGCAAATGCATGCATGCAAATGCTCATCGTGCAATCCGCGCCGTTTGTCCCTTCATTACCTGCAGAACCTCTTCCAGAGTAGCCATCGAGGTGTCGCCGGGCGTAGTCATCGCGAGCGCACCGTGCGCTGCTCCACACTCAACGGCCCACTGAGGTTCCTTGCCTGACAAGAATCCGTAAATTAATCCGGAGGCAAACGAATCGCCACCGCCGACGCGGTCGTAGATTTCCAGATTTTCCCGCGTGGGTGCTTGGTAGAAGTGGCCGTCGTAGTAGCACACCGCACCCCAGTCGTTTACGGTTGCAGTTTTTGCCAGCCGCAAAGTTGTGGCCACGACTGCCAGTCCAGGAAATTCCCGAACGACCTTCTCAATCATTCGTTGAAAATTTGCCGGATCCAGGTTGGCATGTTGCTCGTCGAGTCCGGCTACAGAGAAACCAAATGCGGCTGTGAAATCTTCTTCATTTCCGAACAGTACATCGATCAGCGGAGCAAGGCTGCGATTCACTTCCTGCGCCTTTGCTTTTCCTCCAGTCGACTTCCACAGCGACGGCCGGTAGTTGAGATCGAAAGAAACAATCGCGCCGGCTCGCCTCGCCGCTTCCATGGCTTCACGAGCAACCAGGGGAGCGGTTTCCGAAAGCGCACAAAAGATTCCGCCGGTGTGGAGCCAGCGCGCGCCATCACTGGAAAATATTTTCTCCCAGTCGATTTCGCCCGGCTTTATCTGCGAGACGGCCGTGTGTCCGCGATCCGAGCAGCCGAGCGCTGCACGCAACCCAAATCCTCTTTCGGTGAAGTTCAACCCGTTACGCACGCTTCTACCCACCCCGTCATAAGGCACCCAGCGCAGATACTTCAGGTTCACACCACCCTGAAGTATCAGGTCTTCAATCAGACGTCCAACTGGATTGTCCGCGAGGGCAGTCACCACGGCTGTGTCCATCCCAAAGCAACGCTTCAGGCCGCGGGCAACGTTGTACTCGCCTCCGCCTTCCCATGCGCGAAAATGGCGTGTAGTAGCGATGCGACCGTCGCCAGGGTCGAGCCGAAGCATAACTTCGCCCAGGCTCACCAAGTCCCACATACAGTCACGCTTTGGTTTGATGTTCAGTTTTGCCATGCTTGCACGAAGTCGCTGGCGTGTACGAGCCCCGATCAAATAATTCGAAAACTAATACTACAACGATGAAGTAGCGAAGCGGGAGTAAGCGCATACGACGAATCGCAACGATCAACAGACCGTTCCACCACAGACCGTTCCCACAAAGCCGCTATCGAAGTTGCAATAGGCATGCGGAAATGTCAATTCAGAACTTCTCTGAGGTTCGTTCAGCCACGCTGCGCGATTGTCGCGGATTGCCGTTGTTGGTAAACCACACAAGGCGGGAGCACTCTAGCAACTGGAAGCGCTTCGACCAAAATATGATTCCATCTTGGGCCGCAGTCCTCGTTCGCGAATTTCCATGAGGAAACCAGCGACGTGCGGGGCGACCGCACGCAAATCAATTTCCTCCCGGCTCCATTCCATTTGCTTCGTCAGAATGCCACGGACAAAAGCCAGAACCGAGTCGGCAGATTGATAGTCGACCCGTGCCCACATCTCTCGCACTTGCTCTCCATGCGTGTCCTCGACCTCCGAGTCACGCAGCACAAGCATCACCGCAGCCAGCCCGAACAAAAGTCTGTGCGGCAGAACTTCACGCCGCTTCATGCAATTCCGAATACTCGGAAAAAGTCGAACACCCGCCTTGGTGCTGCAATTCAAGCAAATGGAGACTAGTTGGTGTTCAACCGACGGATTGCGAAAGCGCGCCAGGATCTCACGAGCATACTGTGCATCCTGGGCCTCTTGGTCAAGCGCAGAGGCCGGAATCACTTCCCGAAAAATCGCATCTTCGACAAAACCGTCCAGTTGAGGATCCTCGATAGCCTCGCGAACCGTTCTTAGGCCGAGCAATCTGCCCAACGCTGCCAGAACGGTATGCGAACCGTTTAGGATTCGCACCTTCCTCACTCGATAAGGTGTGAGATCGTCGACAAACCGAATGCTGGGTGACGCACGCTCGATGGGAAAATGATTGCGTACAAATTCGTCCGCTTCCAACGCAAAGAGTGCAAAAGGCTCGGCACAAATGATCAGGTCGTCACGGTATCCCAGCGCATGCCACTCTGCCTCCAACTTTTCAGGTGCTGGCGTTCCAGTCACGATTCGATCCACCAGTGTATTAGCGAAATGTACGGATGTTCCCAGCCAGTCTGAAAACGCGGCAGGCAGATTCCAAGCATGCGCTTGCTCGCCGATCAACTTACGCAGCACGGATCCGTTATTTTCAATCAGCTCGCATGGAACGACCGCGAGATCGAAATCCTGCCCCTCCGACGCTCGCCACCGCTCCCACAAAAGCTGCGTGAGTTTGCCCGGAAAGCTGAGCGGAGGCTTATCGATGGGCGTGTCCGATGGTCCAAGCGCAAAGCCTGTCTCGGTGACGTTGCTGACGATCACACGGGTGGATGGCCGCACAGCCATAGCGATCACTTTGTCCCACTCCGTTTCGGCGCTAAGACAACGGCTTATGGATGCAATGATGCGTCTTACTTCTGTCTGTCGGCCATTCTCGATTCCGCGGAGAACAAGCGTGTAGAGCCCATCCTGACGGACTAATGCTTCAGAGCGACGATCTGCCTTGCGCTGAACCGATACAACGCGACCCGCCAGATCTCCCGCCGTGTGAGCCAACTGCAGGAAGTCTTCTACGAATCCTCTCAGGAAAGCCCCCGAGCCGATCTGGAGAATCGTCTCCGGCGCACTCAGGATGTTCGCCGGAGGCAAATCAATATTCGCAAGCCCGCGACTGCGCAGCCCGTCGAGAAGGGATCGCGAAAGCGTAGGTAAACTCAGCGGGTAACCTCCGGCGAGGAGCCGGCAAATCTAATCGACGATCCGATCAACGATTCAAACACGTGGACGAATTACCCGAACCAAGCTGAAATGGGATGATACACCACCCTATTTTGATCGCCAACTTGCTCCAAATTCCGGGTCACCGTCTACGATAGAGGCAGTTTTCCTTAAAATATTTCTCTCGCTCAATCGTCTACAGGGGTAGATGGACGAGGCTCTGAGCAAACAGTGGATGATGGCTAAGCAGGACGAACGGATTTCCGAGGCGGTCGAGCGGGAACAGGCCCGGCTTAGCAATTTCATTCGAAAACGCGTGGCCGACCAGGGCGATGCAGAAGACATCCTCCAGGAAGTCTTTTACGAACTCGTGGAGACCTACCGGATGATGAAGCCGGTGGAGCAGGTAACCGCCTGGCTGTTTCGCGTAGCCCGTAATCGGATCACGGATCTATTCCGGAAGAAGCAACGAGACGCGCTAAGACATGAGCCGGCTGTGCTCACAGAAGATGGGGAAGTCTTTCAACTAGAGGATCTGCTACCCGCGCCGGATGCTGGACCGGAAGCGGCCTATGTGCGCAGTGTGTTGTTGGAGGAACTGGATGCCGCTCTGGAAGAGTTGCCTGACGAGCAGCGCGACGTATTCGTCGCTCACCAGTTAATGGGATACAGCTTCAAAGAGATTGCTGCCCAAACCGGTGTCAGCGTGAACACGCTGCTCTCGCGCAAACATTACGCGGTGCAGCACCTGCGCCAGCGACTGCAGGCTATCTATGACGATTTCAGGAAAGCATGAAGGAAGTAAGCATGAGGTCAATAAAATGAAAAGCAATCGGATTGTAAAAGTAATAAAGGTCATGTTGTTTGCGGTGCTGTTCGTCGGTGTATTTGGTTTTGTGCTGATGAGCCTGTGGAATTGGCTAATGCCGATTGTCTTTGGCCTGCATCCGATCCACTTCTGGCAAGCAGTAGGTCTGTTGATCCTCAGTAAGATATTGTTCGGCTTCGGTGGATTTCACGGCCGACCAGGCCGGCACATGCATTGGCGGCGCCGCATGATGGAGCGGTGGGAACACATGACCCCCGAGGAACGTGAGAAGTTCCGTCAAAACATGCGCGGTCGCTGTGGTCCATTCGGACCTCCCACGGCCGATCCGAAGGCTTAAACATAGGAGAACAAAGCCGTTGTAGGCTGATTCTTGTTTTGTATCGTTTGTATTGAAATTCGCTTTTCATTCGCCTACAATGAATCCGCTTCGACAAAATGTTCCCCCATTGCAGCTTCAGGAGAATTGAACATGCTGACTGTAATCACAAAAAACTTGAGCGATGCTGTGATCTTGCAATGTTCGGGCAGACTCGTCCGTGGCGAGGAAACAGCCCTTTTGTGTTCGGCTATCCAGCAACATGGCCGGACTGTCATTCTCGATCTTCAAGGGGTTGATGCGATCGACGCGGCGGGAATAGGCGTTCTCATTTCCTTGCAAGCCGCTGGTATCTACCTAAAACTAATCAATCCGAACGCGCAGGTGCGTGAGCTATTGAGAATCACGAAACTCGATTCCATCTTCGAGATCTGCGAATCTCTACCCACGAACAGAGGTACGAACCAAGGAATGGAAGGGGACCCAGCCAACGCCGAGCCGATCCCATGTTGCGCGCAGGAGTTGAATTGACGCAGGATTGAAAACCCGCTGTCTGCCCGATGTTCCCACGTCACCCTATACCTGCAGCACATCGCCTTCGCGGGCTACCATCTCGTACAACACAGGGTTGACGAAGAATCCGATGAAAAGCCGGGAGATGAGACCGGCCACAATGACTATGGCGAACGGCCGTTGCGTATCCGATCCGATACCGGTGGAAAGAGCCGCGGGCAGCAACCCAAGACAAGCAACCAGAGCGGTCATCATAATCGGACGCAGCCGAAGCAGCGAAGCTTCTCGTGTGGCCGCGCGAATGCCCATTCCTTCCTGGCGCAACTTGTTGATGTAGGAGACGAGAATGACCGCCGTTTCCACCGAAACTCCTAGCAGCGCTAGAAGACCCAGGGCTGATGAAACGCTGAATGGAGTGTGAGTGAGTTTCAGCGCAACCAGTGCTCCAACCGGCTCCGTCATAATTACTCCGAGAGCGATAGTGACCGGGAATTTGAAGTTTCCGTAGAGCGCGAACAGGATCATGAAAATAAGCACTATGGCAAGTGGGCCGATAAAATACATCTGCGACTTAGCCTCGAGAAACTGGCTATATTCACCGCCCCACGACATCGTGTAACCCGGCGGAAGGGTCACGACCTTCTTCACAGCCGCTTGGCCGTCTCGCACCGCCCGCTCCAAGTCGCGCCCTTCAATGCTGTACTGCACGCCGATGTAACGCGAGTTATTTTCGCGATAGATAAAAGACGCACCGTTTCCCTGAGTAATATTGGCGAGCTGACTAAGGGGAATCTGCGTCCCATCCGGCGCACCTATCAACAAGTTTCCAATTTCATGTGCGCTGCTGCGGAACTGAGGCTGCATCCTGACCACCAGGTCAAACAGCTTCTCTCCCTGGATGACCTGCGTCACTGCCTGCCCACCCACCGCGGCCGAAATCACAGCTTCCACGTCCGAGACGTTAATCCCATAGCGTGCGATCTTGTCGCGATCGACATCGACCAGCAGGCTTGGCTGTCCCAGTTCGCGCACCACAGTAAGCTCTGTGAATCCGGGTACCTTGGCTAATGCATTCTTGATCTGGATCGCTTTATCCTGGAGCACGTTCAGGTCTTCACCATAGACCTTGACCGCCAAAGAACTCTTGAGGCCGGTGAGGGCTTCATCTACCGCATCTTCTGCAGGCTGAGTAAAGTTAAAAATGATTCCAGGGAATGCAGTAAGTTTCTTGTTGATCGATTCGATCAGTTTTTTCTTGTCGCTGGTATCGCCGGCCCACGACTTATCCTTATACGGCTTCAATCCAACATAGAACTCGCAGTTAAAAAAGCCCGTCGAATCGGTACCGTCATCGGGCCTCCCTAACTCCGACCCCACGACAGTTACCTGCGGATAAGACATCAGTATGTCGCGTATCTGAGGGGCGATGTTACTCGCCTCTTCAAACGAGATGGTGTAAGGCATCGTCGCACGAACCCAAATCGCGCCTTCATCGAGGTGCGGCATAAATTCGCCTCCAATGAAGGGAACCAGCAGCAGGGCCGCTCCGAAGATCAAGGTCGCGATCAGCATGGTTGTCTTCGGCCGGTCGAGCGACCAATCCAACTGGACTGCGTATTTCCTCTTCATCCATTCATAGGCGCGATTCGGTTTCTCGCGTACGCCATTCTTGAACCAGTAGGAGGCAAGCACGGGTATCAAGGTGAGCGTCAGGATGAGTGAGCCGACCAGGGCAAAAGACATGGTCTCAGCCATGGGGTGAAACAGCTTGCCAGAAGGTCCAGTCAGTGCGTAAATCGGCAGATATCCGGCGAGAATGACGGCCACCGAATAGAAAATCGGCCGATCCACATCTTTCGAAGCTGCAAGAATAACCTCGTTCAGGTTGTACTGCTGTCCTTCACGCAGGGCCAGCTCGCGGTAGATGTTTTCAATCATCACCACGGTGCCATCGATCACGATGCCGAAATCAATCGCGCCGATGGAAAGCAAATTCGCAGCAACGTCGTGCGCATGGAGCACGATAAAGGCAAATAAGAGAGAGAGTGGAACGGTAAGAGCAACAATGACAGCTGCCCGGAAACTGACCAGAAAGAAAATCAGCACAATTAAAACCAGCACCATGCCGCGGAGCAGGTTCGCTTCCACCGTGTCCGTAGTCAGGTCCACCAGTACGCTGCGGTCATAATAAGGATGGATCTTGACGTCAGGCGGCAGGATCTGGCGATTCAACTCCTCGGTTTTTGCCTCAACTCCTTTCAGGACGTTTTGCGTCTGCTCACCGCGCAGCATCAGAATGACGCCTTCCACGGCATCATCATTCTTCTCGTAGCCGAATTCACCCAAACGTGGTGCGTGCCCAATCGTTACTTCGCCAACGTCACGCACTCGGATTGGCACGCCCTTATTGGCGCCCACAACGATGTTTCCAATGTCTTCGGTATTTTTTACTAGTCCGATTCCGCGCACGTAGTAGAACTGTCCGCCCTGAGAATAGAAACCGCCGCCTGCGTTCGCATTATTGGCGGAAAGTGCCGTCACCACTTGCGGAATCGTCAGGTGATATCCGTAGATGCGCGCCGGGTCGAGTAGAACCTGGTACTGCATCACCGTTCCACCAAAGCCCGAATCGTCGGCCACACCGTGCACCGATCGATAGGCCCGCTCTACGGTCCAATCTTCTATCGTCTTCAACTCCTGTGGTGTGCGGTCGGGACTTTCGAGCACATAGCGATACACCAGACCACTGGGGCTGAACAGAGGCGCGATGCTCGGGGATACTCCCGTCGGCAGCGTAGCTTGCGCAAGCCTTTCAAACACAATTTGCCGCGCAAAGTAGTCGTCGGTACTGTCCTCGAAAGTCAGGATCAGATCGGAGAGTCCATAGAGAGAAATAGAACGCATCACCACCATGTGGGGAACGCCATTCATCTCTAATTCAAGCGGAAGCGTGACCAACCGTTCGACCTCTTCAGCGGCATGGTCCGGCCATTGGCTGATGATTTCAACCTGCGGAGGTGAGAGGTCGGGATACGCATCTACGGGCATCCGCTGAAAAGAAATGATTCCGCCGACCGTGATGAAAGCGGTCAACATCAGCACCAAAAACCTTTGCCGCAGCGCCGCTTGGACTATTCTGTGGATCATTCGGTTGTGGTGGACACCATCCTTGGCCTTATGCCAGAGTTGTTGTTACTTTGTTCGAACCTTGTGCGATCTTGCTAGCGCTGCAGCGAGTTCGCAAACTGCAGGAACAAGCTGCCGTTTCCAATGACTTGATCCCCGGCTTTCAGGCCGCTGGTAATCTCCGTCTGTCCGTTCAAACTTTCTCCGAGCGTAACTGAACGTCTGCCAAATTGATTCGAGCTTGCCGCGGCATAAACAAAAGGCTGGTTTTCGTTATCGCGCAGTACAGCTGCGTCCGGAAGGGCAATCGCATTCGGGATCGCGCCCGCATTTACGGTTACCGAAACGTACATATCTTTCTTCAGTTTTTCGCCCGGATTGTTCGTCTCAATGCGCGCCTGCAGCGTACGCGTATTCGGATCGAGCGATGCCGCGACGTAGGAAATGCGGCCGTGGAACACTTCAGGATAAGTATCCGTCTGAATCGCAACCGTATCGCCAGCGCGCACATAGGGCAGATCTTTCTGATAGACATTGACCAGCACCCAGACGCTGCTGGTATCCGAAATCATGAAACATTGAGTGGTGCCAGGTTGAATAAGTTGTCCAGCGGATACATCCTGCTCGACCACCTCACCACTGATCGGCGCTCTTACGGGAACTTCAAATGAAGGCGGAGCTTTCACCAGCGCGTCGGGATCCGTGATTCCCATCACTTTCAATGCGGCTTGCGCCGCTGCCAGATCGCCACCAGCCTGCACCTCGGCCGACTCTGCCTGCTCCACGTTTTGCTCGGCAATCGCTTTGTGCTCATACAAGTCACGGGCGCGCGCATTAGCCTTTTGCGCCAGTGCGTAAGCGTCCTTAGCCTTCAGGTAATTGGTACGGAGTTGCGAATAATCCGGACTCGCCACATACAGCATCGGCTCGTCTTTTTGCACTCTCTGACCGGGCACAACCACAATTTTGGCAACCGGTCCGCTCACCTGCGTAATTACGGGCGTCGTGCGAAAACTGTTGTAAGCCACCGCCCCCGTCAGCCGCAGGCTTCGAGGCA
>JBATZM010000037.1:0-3425 GCA_049674665.1 Terriglobales bacterium | reverse complement strand
CGGGTGGCGATGTGATCTTCGCCATAGCGCAATCTACCGCCGCTATTCAGGCGCGTCTTCAATCAGAACAAATAAAGATTGTTGCCATCGACGCGGATCCGGGCGGCGCTGTCGATATGAAGCAGGCCATCACGATGGCTCGGTTCCACAATGCAGAATGGCTCGTAGTGGACGGTTACTATTTCAATGCACATTATGTGTCGGAGTTGCAGAAAGTCCGTCCAGTTCTTCTTCTGGACGATAACGGCGAAACCGAGTTCTATTCGGCCCAGCTCGTGTTAAATCAAAATGTACATGCGGACGCGGAAATGTATGCAAAACGAGCGCCGCACACTCGCTTACTTCTCGGCTCGCGTTATACGCTCCTCAGAAATGAGTTTGCGGCGTACCAGCATTGGGTGCGCAAGGTTCCGGAGCACGGTACGCGACTATTGCTGACCATGGGAGGCAGCGATCCGAAAGATCTCACACCTTCCCTACTATCTGCCCTGTCCAACCTATCCATCGATAATTTGCAGATTCGCGTGATTGTGGGAGGCAGTGCGGGAAATCGAAGCGCAGTCGCGGAAATTGCGGAGAAGTTTCCAGATCGTGTCCAACTGATGTCAAATGTGGTCAACATGGCGGAGTTGATGGCTTGGGCCGACTTAGCAATAGCGGGAGCGGGTACTACATGCTGGGAAATGTGCCTGCTGGGACTGCCCGCGATTCTGGTGATTGTGGCCGAGAATCAGCGGTTCATCGCAGAGCATTTGGCAAGGATTGGGGCAGCGGTCATGGCTGGGCAGGCAGAATCCCTCGATGGCGTATTTCTAGCGCAAATCACGGCAGAGCTATTAGAGGATGGGGCGCGACGACTCAAGATGTCGCAACTGGCAAGGCAATTGGTGGATGGCTTAGGCAGCGAGCGGGTGCGGGCCGCGCTTCTTGATCGGGAATTGAATCTTCGATTGATGAGTGAGAGTGACGGCCGGTTGTTATTTGAGTGGGCGGATGATCCGACAGCGCGGGCGGCATCATTTCATTCAGCGGCTATTTCATGGGAGGACCACGTCCGCTGGTTTACCGAGCGGCTTCAGGATTCGAACTCAGTCATCTACATTGGCGAGAATGCGGCGGGCAAACCGGTGGGACTGGTGCGATTCAAAATCCACGGTGACTGTGCGGTGCTCTCGGTGAACGTAGCGCCGGAGTTTCGCGGCGGGGGCTGGGGCAGGGAACTGATCGCGTTTTCCACTCGCGCTCTGGTTCGTGCTAGTTCTGTGCACCGGATTGACGCGTTCGTCAAGCCGGACAATCGCGCCTCGGTCCGACTATTCGAAGTGAGTGGCTTTCGACGCGCTGGGATGGAACGGGTCGCTGATCAAGATGCTTTACTTTTTACATGGGAATGCGGGAACGGAACTCATGTCCACTGATCTAACGATATCGATTGCGGGCAGACGTATCGGTCCGGGATCTCCGGTGTATGTCATTGCTGAGGTATCCGCCAATCACAATCAGGATTTTGATCAGGCGGTCCGCATCGTTCATATGGCCAAGGAAGCTGGTGCGGATGCCGTGAAGCTTCAGACCTACACGGCAGATACGATCACGCTGCGCAGTGACAAAGAATGTTTTCGAATTGCCGGCGGCACGTTGTGGGATGGGCGCATCCTTCACGACCTCTACCAGGAGGCATTCACTCCCTGGGAGTGGCAGCCAAAACTAAAACAGATTGCGGACGACCTGGGGATGCAATTGTTTTCGAGCGCGTTCGACGATAGCGCGGTTGATTTTCTCGAACAGATGAATGTTCCCGCGCACAAGGTAGCATCGTTTGAGTTAGTGGACATCGGTTTGATCCAGAAGATGGCTCGTACTGGAAAACCACTGATCATGTCCACGGGTATGGCCAGCGAAGAAGAAATTTCTGAAGCTGTCGAGGCGGCACGAGGTGCGGGTGCGACTCAGATCGCACTCTTAAAGTGTACGAGCGCCTATCCGGCACCACCTGGGGAGGCAAACTTGCTCACTATTCCGGAGTTAGCGCGCCGTTTCAGTTGTCCCGCGGGACTCTCTGATCACACGATGGGGGTCGCAGTTCCAATAGTCGCTGTGGCGCTAGGAGCCTGCATTATTGAGAAGCATCTTTGTCTGCGACGGGCGGATGGTGGGCCGGATGGCGCGTTCTCACTGGAGCCGCAGGAATTCAAGGCGATGGTGGATGCAGTGCGCACCGCCGAGAAAGCTCTGGGCTCGGTGCGGTTCGCCTCCGGGCCGCGCGAGGCCAATAGCCGCAAGTTCCGGCGTTCGCTGTTTGTGGTGGAAGACGTGAAGAACGGCGAGTTGTTTACGAAGCAGAACGTGCGTTCGATTCGTCCAGCGGACGGATTGCACCCCCGGCACTTCAATGAAGTTCTGGGAAAACACGCAGCCTGCGATGTGGAGCGGGGAACGCCGCTGAGTTGGGCGCTGGTTAAGCGTTGACTGCCCAAGTTTGTCCAAGGCAGTTACGCGATCGTTATAACCGGAACCAGATTAACCAGACCGATGCTCCGAATTGCTCGCAAGGCGTTCAATTTGTCTCTACCGTAAATCCGATGGTTGGTTATATTCCGGACAAGACGGATTCAAGATGTTCCGGACTTATTTCGGTCTGAAGGTTTTGGCGCGTTGCTTCAGTAATTCGAAACTGCTCTATCAATTTCGGAATCTCACGAATTCGCTGGGGCGAATCAAGCGTATAACCGGCAGAGAACTTAGCATACTGCTTGCCATAGTCATACCAGGAAGCATCAAACCACCCGCATAAAAAGCACGGTACTCCGTTGATCGTGCTTTCAACCGCTACACTGGACTCAACCGTAAGACTGCACCAGGCTCGCGCAAAAAGGTCTTGAGTCATTGACCCCTCGCGTAGTGTGACGAGGCTGCGCTGCTCTGGGGACAACGCTTTATCGACGAAGAGTTTTCTCGTGCTGAGACTTTCAAAAGGATGCAGTTTGACGATCACTTTGCGGTTCGTCAGACTGGCGAGCCGGCACAACTCCGGCAGCAGTTCTGCGTAGAAGGCTTGAGTACGGCCTGACGACAGTTCATAAGCTTCGGAGTAAAAAACAATCCAATCTCTTTGCGCCTGATTGGAAACTAGTAAAGGCTGTGCTTCCCTAGGACCTCCAACCACAATCTTGTCGGGCGAAAGTCCACACCATCCAATGCTGTAATCCCGAGCCATATTGCCTTTCACGAGATAGGCTTCGGAGCATGGCCTTCTTATTCCGAAACTCATATTCAACGCGCCATGATCGCAAAAGACTGTGCGCAGTTTCATGGATGCGGCCAGCACTACCGGGAGTCGCGTGTAGGGATTGTATTCGTCGCCGGAGAGCACGGTAGTGATGGGCTCTCTGGCAAAAACCTCACGCCACGCGTCGCGGATACGC
>JBATZM010000036.1:0-2670 GCA_049674665.1 Terriglobales bacterium | reverse complement strand
GCCCGACTGGTGGATAGTTTGAAGCAAACGCATTTGTGGGACGATTGTGTGTTTGTTCTGACTGCGGATCACGGTGAGGAATTTCTCGAACACGGCGGCCGCTACCATGCGCCGGTTCATCTTAGCGAAGAAATTGTTCGTGTACCGCTGCTGATTCGTGTTCCCGATGCACGAGGAAAGAAAGTTCCAGCTTCTCCCATGAGCCATCTCCATCTAGCGCCTACTTTACTTGAAATCATGAGCGTGCAGGCTCCGTCCGCTTTTCAGGGGCGCAGTCTATGGACAAACCTTCAACACGACGTTGCCTGGAGCGATCCTGCGATCATCGAGTGCGCCTACGATTGTAAAAATCCTTTTCAGGCGGAAAGCCGGAGAGCGTCGAGGCTTCTGGGAGTTCGTGATGCCCGCTTCAAGCTGATCATGCGAATTGAGCCGGGGTCCACCGAGGACGTGTACGACCTGAAGTCTGATCCGGGGGAGATGCATCCTAACGTCGGTGAGATTGGTTGCGAAACTCGAAAACGGCTGCTGCAAGCCGTCCGTGAACACGTGCAAAAAACGGTTTCGCCTCGAGATGCCGTTATGCGCCTGCGCGCCCGGTTGCGCGATCTTCGATCCGAGATAGTTGATGTCAGGATGTCTGTATGAGATCGTCGTGTGAAACCGCGGGTTCGAGATGTTCGGCTAGAATAGAACATTCCTGATATAGACATTAATGTTCGTTGTAAGTTCTTGCCAACCGCATGATTACAGTCTTTACGCCTTCTTTCGCTGATGAGAGCAACACTAATGCACAGAACCTTACGGTGAAGGAAGTTGTCTCCCGCATGGATGCATCGCGTTTTCGAGTGGTGATGTTCTGCGCTGGCAAGGTGGACCCAAGAATCGCCGCGCGCCCAAACACTAGAATTCTTCGGTGGAGAAAACGCGGAAATACTGCACGCACTTTATGGCATATGCTGACCCATATCCCGGATGTCTATTTTTTCCCGAGGGAAGGCCCTTTGGACGCTGCTTTTTTTTCAGCGAGGGCAAAGCTGCATTGGAGGTCAGCGCTGGTCACGTATGTAGTTTCCGGAGGACTCGAACATGACAGTCGACCCCTGATGCGGCGTGCGATTCGCGAATGCGATATTGTTGCTGGGAATAGCCGTCATATGTCCGAAACGGTCGAAAGACTCGGTGGACGTAATGTGCAAACTGTTTACGACGGCATCGACCGGCGCTATTACTATCCACCAGCGCTTGGAGATGAGGGCAGGTTGCCACGCGTGCTGTTCGCGGGATCCTTTCGTCATTACAAGCGGGCTGACCTCGTGGTTCGGGAGGCTGCAAAGCATCTGGAGTGGGAGTTTAGACTGGCTGGAATCGGCGAGGAGCAGAGCGCGTGCGAGCGACTGGCGCAGGATCTCAACTGCAGCAACGTTGTATTTCTCGGCCACTTGAATGCTGCGCAACTGGGCGAAGAGATGCGTCGTAGCCGGATATTTTTCTTCCCAAGCGAACTTGAAGGGCATCCCCAAGTGTTAGGGCAGGCGGCGGCCTGCGGTCTACCGTGCGTGGCGCGGAATTCCTATCACCCGGACTACGTGGTCGATGGAGTTACCGGACTATTGGTGTCATCCGATGACGAGATGAGTGCGGCGCTCAATCGTCTCATGCGAGAGCCTGATCTGATGGCGCAGATGTCGTTGTCGGCAATTCAGCACGCGGAAAAATTCGACTGGGATCGGATCACCGAACAGTGGCAGGATCTACTGGAGTTGGCCGTGTCCAGCCATAACACCTCGGAAGGGGAGCGAGTCTCTCGAATCGCATGAAGCAAAAGTGGTGTTCATTTCGAGCGCCATACGAGTGGCGTGCATGACGCACAGGGTTGTAATTCTGACCGAGATCATCTCTCCCTATCGCATCCCGGTGTTCAATGCGCTGGCCCAGCACGAGGGAATCGATCTGAAGGTGATCTTTCTTTCAGAGACGGACCCTACCCTCAGGCAATGGCGTGTGTACAAAGATGAAATTCGCTTCTCCTATGAAGTGCTTCGCTCCTGGCGGTTTCGCGTTGGACAGTCAAACTATCTTTTGAACGCAGGGTTTTCCTCTGCTTTAAGGACATTTTCTCCCGATGCGATCGTTTGCGGTGGATATAACTACGTTGCTTCCTGGCAGGCTTGGATGTGGGCTCGACGCCACAAGGTAAGATTTGTCTTGTGGTCGGAGAGCAACGCGCAGGACGCGCGCATTCTCAGCAAGCCAATAGAGTTCTTGAAGGCGCGTTTTTTGAAGGGCTGCGATGGATTCGTTGTTCCTGGCAAGTCAGCCTTCGAATATCTGTGTTCGCTGGGATCTCCGGCGGTAGAGATTTTCACAGCGCCCAACGCAGTTGATAACACGTTTTTTGCGAAGGATGCTGAGAAAGTGAAGCTTCAGCCGGACGCATTTCGCGAAAGATTCGGGCTGCCGCGGCGGTTCATTCTGTTTGTAGGGAGATTGGTGCTCGAAAAAGGAGTCTTTGATCTGCTCGAAGCCTATGCCAAACTAGAGAATGGTCTGCGCTCGGAGGTAGGCTTGGTATTTGCCGGGGATGGTGTCTGCCGAGAGGAACTGGTGAAACGGGCGAGACAGATGAGCGCGGGGACTGTTTGTTTCCCGGGATTCGCGCAGCGCGAA
>JBATZM010000035.1:0-126189 GCA_049674665.1 Terriglobales bacterium | reverse complement strand
CAGCAGTAGAGATGAATGAACGGTTAGGCTGAGAGCGCGGCATTGGAAAGGCTAGCAGTTCTAAGTCTAGGTGTCGATAACAGACGATTACACTCATTGGGAAATTGCCGACACAAAGTCAATGAGTGTAATGGCGATGTTTCGCCAATTGACCAGGGGGGATTGCAAATCCTACGTCTTGACGACACTGGCTGCAGGGTGTTGCAATGCCCCATGAAAATGAAAAGGAGAACCGATGAACCGATTCTTGAGTGTTTGCTTGCTTGCAGGCTGCGGGATAGTCTCGGTCCTGGCGGCGTCCGACTCTCCGCCGAAAACTTCGATGGCAGGCGACCGGGCTAACGCTTCGGAAGCAACAATCGAGGGTTTGGTTCGGGATGTTGCCTGTCCCATTCAGAACCTGGATGGAACTGCGACTGACCTAAGCCTCAAATGTGTGAGGGAATGCGTGAGGGGTGGTTCGCCGCTCGTTATTCTGACCAAGGATGGTCACTTGTATTTCCCCATTTCCGACAAAATGCCCGACACGGATCAGCGGCAAAAACTGATGCCATTCGTCGGCAAATACGTGCGGGCTAGCGGAACCGTATTTGAACGGACGGGGACGCATGCGATTGTGATCACGGAAATTAAGGAAATGAAAGAGATCCACTTGACGATAGATGGGCAGTGACTCAGGCTCACCGAGAACAAACGACTGAATGCTATTGTTGGAGCAAGTCAATTTTTGTAATCAGGTAATACGGAATTCGGCCGTTTGTATGTGACGAGTGAACATGGCGTCGAGGTCCGTGGTGCTCACCCTTCGAAAACCGCGATGGGTGAGGCAGCCGCAGTCGTGGTGGCGTAAAGGTGAGCCAGCCCCCATCAACGAATCTGAAACACCGCAATAAGAGTCAGAAGAAACCCGCCCTGTTACCGCCTGCCTGCTGAAGCTTGTGTGGTGGCGGGGCAGAGCTTCGTCACCGCACGATCGCGCCGACCAACAAACTGTGAACCTCTCCGCCATAGTAAAGTAGTAGCAAGCCCCAATTTGCTGGCCTGAGGAGTTTTCGATCTGAATCCGAGTATTCGCAACATCGCCATCATTGCCCACGTGGATCACGGCAAGACCACGCTGGTTGACGCCATGCTTCGACAGAGTGGCACTTTCCGCGACAACGAGACTGTGGCCGAGCGCGTCATGGACTCGAACGATCTCGAACGCGAGCGCGGCATCACTATTCTTGCCAAGAACACGGCTGTGTTTTATGCCGGCACAAAAATCAATATTGTGGACACGCCTGGTCACTCCGATTTTGGCGGCGAGGTGGAGCGCGCGCTCAAGATGGTCGACGGCGTCATGCTGCTGGTCGATGCCAGCGAAGGTCCTCTGCCGCAGACTCGTTACGTGCTCAGCAAGGCGCTTGAGGCTAACCTGAAGCCGATTCTGGTCATTAATAAGATTGACCGCCCCGATGCTCGTCCGCAGGAAGTTCTTAACGAGGTTTACGACCTCTTTATTGACCTTGACGCCAAGGAAGATCAACTTGATTTTCCTGTCTTGTATACGAACGCGAAAGCGGGAACGGCTGCCGTGCATCAGGGGGCTCACGGCGAAGATCTGCGTCCGTTGTTTGAGTCGATTGTCGACACGATTCCCGCTCCGCAAGGCGACAAGGACGGACCGCTTCAGATACTGGTCGCTAATCTCGATTACAGCGACTATCTTGGACGGCTGGCCATTGCTCGCGTGTTTTCTGGGACTATGAAGACTGGTGAGGATGTTGCTATCGCCAAGCGCGACGGGACATTTCAGAAAACTAAAATCACCAAGCTTTTTAGCTTCTCCGGCCTTAAGCGCACCGATATTACAGAGACATCGCTGGGCGACATTATTGCCGTAGCTGGCGTTGAGGGCATCACGATTGGCGAAACCATTACCAGCGCGGAGAATCCTGCGCCGCTGCCGCCGATCGTCATTGATGAGCCCACGATTGCGATGCTGTTTACGATCAACACGTCTCCATTCTGCGGACGTGAAGGTGATTACGTCACTTCGCGCAATCTGCGCGAACGGCTGGATAAGGAACTGCTTACTAACGTCTCGCTGCGCATGGAAGAGACGGGCAGCACCGATTCATTCAAAGTTCTGGGACGAGGCGAATTGCAGCTTTCGATTTTGATCGAAATGATGCGGCGCGAAGGTTATGAGCTGATGGTCGGTAAGCCGGAAATTGTCACCAAGCGGATTGACGGCAAATTGATGGAGCCGGTCGAACACCTCACGGTCGATGTTCCTGAGGAATTCGTTGGCGTGGTCATGGAGCATGTCGGATCGCGCAAAGGCGAAGTCGCCAACATGCACAATCACGGCTATGGACGCGTGCGCGTAGAATTCCGCGTTCCCAGCCGCGGGTTGATCGGGCTGCGCAGCACTCTGCTTACCGATACGCGCGGGACCATCGTCATGAATGCGCTTTTTGATGGATACATCGAGTGGCAGGGGGAAATTCCGCATCGTCCGACGGGTGCGCTGATTGCCGACCGTCCCGGCCTTACTACCTCGCACGCACTCTACAATCTGCAGGAGCGTGGCACGCTCTTCGCCGGACCCGGCATCGACGTTTATGAAGGCATGATAATCGGCGAGAATGCCAAAGACACGGATCTCGACGTCAACATTGTTCGCGAGAAGAAGCTGACCAACATGCGGGCTTCGACTTCCGACGTAGCGATCCGCCTGGTGCCTTACCGCAATCTCAATCTCGAGCAGGCGATCGAATTCATCGCCGAGGATGAGTTTGTTGAGGTCACGCCGAAGTCTCTGCGGCTGCGCAAGAAGGTATTGCAGGCGAACAAGCGGAAGAGGTCGATGGCAGCGGTCGAAGACTGATGAAGCGAAGTGGAGTCAAGGACGAGGCGAGAGATAAGAAAAACTTTCGCATGTTCCTCATCCCGTGTAGTTGCGGCACCAACTTTGCCGTTGCCGAGGATTACGACCGTCGCGGCATGCACATCCGCAGCTTTATTCCCTGCCCCAATTGCGGCAAGCGTCACGACCCGCGCAATCGCTTGCTGAAGCTTGATTACCAGGATGAACGCTTTTGGAAGGTCGGCGGCTGCTGAGCAGTCTGGGGAGACGCGGCAAGCCGCGTCTCTACTCGGCTGCCGTTGAGGCGGTTACGGCTCCGATGTACACTTAATAAATCCGCAGTGCGCCCGTAGCTCAGCTGGATAGAGCGGCAGCCTCCGGAGCTGTAGGTCGGGAGTTCGAATCTCTCCGGGCGCACCAGTTTCCTCTATAACCGTCTATTCTTGAGATCCTTCGCTCCGCTCAGGATTTCGCCTGCAAAACGGCTCAAGTCACGTTTTGATACGGTTGATCCGCTTATCCTTCATTGCCTTTAGACTTGCTTTCACCAGTTTCTTCACCAATGTCAATGGCACTGGTTTGTCCATTGGGAAGCTAACAATGGCTTTCGTTGTAGCAAAACCTGCAAGTTCCTTCTTGTGTTCTTGTATTACTGGAGGGCGTACATGTAGGCGTATGTGTGGTTTTTTGAAGCTGAACCAAACAAACATCCCGTCATAATCAAATCCTGGATAGGAATATCCGGGCCATTGGAAATAATCGGTGCGTTCAGTGGCACCAGGCGCTGCCGCGCGAATGGCCGCTCTGATCTTCGTCAAATTGCTTTGCGCCTCTTTGGGACATCTTGCTATGTATTCAACTACTCCACTACTGTTGCGTTTTGTCACGGTTGCGTTTTCCCCTTGTCGTAGTGTCAGGTAAAACCACTCGTCCTTAAGGAAGCTTTTGATTCAAAATCATTTGCGAGCCGGCAATGTCCACGTCCCCTTGCCACAGGATTGTGGAACCCTGCTTACAGACCATATGCTGGCGTCCAGGAGGCACATTGTCAATTTTGTACCGCCCTCCAACGTCGGTGTAACGATAGCTATTTCCAATCATGACCAGGATATGCACAGCTGGCTTGCCGTCACGGTAGGTAATTGTGCCGATGACGGTTGAGGCCTGTGCCAGAACTCGGCCCTGCAGCAGAAATAGCAGGATAACCATCACCCATGCCACCCTCCACTGTTTGCGTCGCGCGTTTTCCGTTCGCTGAAATGCTTGTATCCTCATGCACTCTCTCCCCAGCCTCAGTCAGGTGTGCTTGGAATTGTAAGCGCGGTGGTCTTATCGTCTGGAAAGAGTTGTTTGTACGGGGTGTGACTGTCGGGGCCGATGACATAAATCGAAGGAAGTTTGGAAGGATCGATATTACTCTGGAAGGCAAATCTCCCGTCCTGCTGGATCTTGGCTTCCGTAACGGCAAAGACGACGTTGGCGTTCTGCAAAGCGGGCGAAACGGTGCCAGCGTATGTCACCTCCGCCTTTTCTCCATCGATACAGGATTTTCCAACTTGCACTTTTTTCTGCAAATCCGCGATTTGATTCTTCAAATCCGTGTCGTCGTTTTGCTTGCCGTTCACCTGCATGTAGGTCAGGGCGAGAATGGAAAGTATGACGACGAATCCGGCCGCAGCGCCCCCAAGCTGATACTCGGGTTTGGTGACGGTGGCGGTGCTCTGCAGGATTTTGAAAAGAACCCATGCTGCAAAGAGGCTCATGCTGAACAGCGCGGTGATCACGAGTAGAGACATTATCACTCCTGCGTGCGGTGCCGCCTTTGCCAGGGGAATGTGCGGAAGAGAAACACTTCCGCGCTTGATGGATAGTGTAGGTGGATTCTGTTTCGTTACAGTAGGACCAGAGGAAACGCCAGCGAGCTCAGAAAGGGACTCGCATCAAATCTGGACCGTTTCCGGATCTTCCCAGACATTATTATTATTATTGCTTTCTCAGGGCGGCGTAAGCGAGTGATGACTTAGCGAGTGATGACTTGTGGAGAGACGGGCGTTTGCACGTCTTGGACGCCCGGCGCTCCACTGGTCATGCGTTGCGGGGTTTAATCACTGAGCACCCAACAGGACTTCCGTTTCGGTCACGAACTTGCCGCGCACAATTCCGATGCGAACTTTTCCGGTTTTGCCGGCCAACTCGGCGGCCAATTCCATCGGCGTGCGGACTGGTTTGCCGTCCACGGAGGTAATCAGATCGCCGACGTGCAAGGATGCCATCTCGGCAACGCCGCCGGGCTCAATCTGCAATATTCTCGCTCCCGCGAATTCCTGAGGCGCAGCCATAATGCCGAGCGGATGGACCGACATACCGCGGGGCGCGGACGGTGCATTCTTCGATGGAGCTGGGGCAGTCGTGGATTGACCCTGAGCGGTTTGCGTCTCCGAAGGTTCGCCCTCAGCAGGAGTGGTCTGGGTCTTATGCCAGGGCCGAATCCAGGAACGATGAGACTCGGACTTGGGCTTCTCTTCCTCCTGCGGCGCGGGCTGCGGCGGCGGCTGAGTCTGAGGCTTTGGAAAAACCGGACCAGTTTCACCACCGAATCGAAAGGCGATTCCACCAGCGACACGGAATGTGGTTTGGGCGTTAGCGCCGTCATCCGCCAAGTGATTGGTGTATACCACATCGGCCGGCCCCAACTGGACTCCGATATGGCGGGTGAACCAATAATTGATACCAGCGCCAGCGACTAAGGATACAGACGTGTCGGACACGGTACTGTCGGAAGATCCAAGCATAGTTGCGTTGTCGCGACCAACCAGGCCGTGCACAAAGAATGTCGCCTTGTCCGTGCGATTTCCAAACGTGTAGCGCGGTCCGAACATGTAGGAGAAATTGCTGCAACTCACGCTGGCAACGCCACCGCAATCGTTAATTGAGTGGTGGCTGAAGTCCGCCTCCACGCCAAGATGATGAAACAAGCCGACAGTGCCGGAAAACGCATAGCCATTTAGCGTCAGATTCTCATGCGGCGTTAGTGTGCTAAACGGCTGGTTAAACCGGATATACGAGTAGCCGCCGAATATATCGATTGCCGGAATGTTGTTCTGAGCGGAAGCGATGCCTACGAGCAAGAAAACTGCCAGAGCGAAGTGAACTAATTTTCCCATTTCCTTTGTTCCGTCTCCACAGAGATGCAAAAATGGCACAACCGAGTTGTACCGATTAGATCAGCCACTAGGTCTGATCGGGGCCAGACCACGCCGGAATTGATGCCGATCCGGGCCGGGGCTGGTTTGACGTCAAAAATTTATGCAGATTATGGCAAACGGTGATTATCATTGCCACGCGGAGAAAACGCAACTGGGGTGAACGTGCCGTGAGCGTCGCACTCACCTCCGGTGGTCACACCGTGGTGCCAACTTCCCATTTTGTGAATATGATTCTAAACAATACTCGTAAACATTACTGGCGAACATTGCTCGTGAACATTGCTGATAAAACATCAGTAACCCTGCGTTCCCTCTAAAGTCATTCCACCGTCCGCCGATGAACTCTGTGGGGCGCAAATAAGCGCTGAGTGTGAAGTAACCCACGAAACTCCATTGGGAGATGATTTATGTCGACGGCGGCAGTTTCCAGTACATCGATTTTTCAGGAACTCCAGAGTTTCTACCAGGGTCGTCAGGCCGATCTTAAGCAGCTCGGCAGCGATCTTCAAAGTGGAGATCTGAGCGGCGCGCAGCAATCCTACAATGCGCTGGCCGCGCTCGGACAAAATGGACCCTTCGCCAATTCCGAGCCTTTTTCCAAGTCCAGCAAAGCTCAAGCTTTCGAAAGCATCGGCCAGGATTTGCAATCCGGCGACTTGGCCGGAGCACAGGCAGCCTTCGCTACGCTTACCGGCAATCAAAGCAGCTCGGCAACTTCGTCGCAGACAGCAGCCGCAGTCGTAAACCTAATCAGCACGCAGCCCACTGCGACCGCAGCCGAGAGTGCGTCTTCGATCTACCAGCAACTGCAGGCCTATCGGCAGCAGCGGCAAGCCGATGTCACCCAGCTTGGACAGGACCTTCAATCCGGCAACCTGACTGCAGCCCAGACGGACTTCAACACCTTGACCACGCTCGGCCAGAGCGGCCCCAATAAGAATGGGCAGCCATTTCAGCAAGCCGATCGCGCCCAGGATTTCCAAACCATCGGTCAAGCACTGCAATCGGGTAATCTTTCGTTGGCGCAGTCAGCCTTCGCAAGTCTTACTGGCAAATTCAGCGTACAAAGCCAACAGGCGCAGACGGCCATTTCTGCCTACAATTCGAATGCCACTTCGAATGCTACGGAAATCGTTATCAATTTGGGAAGCGCATCCGGCAATGGCGCTTCTAGCGGGTCGGCAGCTGCATCAACAGCTGGAGCGGCAACTCCGGAATTGGTGATCAACGTTGGCGAGGGCGGTAATTCTTCGTCCGGATCCTCAGGCGTTTCGGAGATCGTCATCAATTTGGGAGCTCCGTCCAGCACCAGCGCTTCGAGTACATCGACAACGCCGGAAATCGTGATCAATCTTGGCGAAAGCAACGGGACGTCGTCTAGTGCTCCGTCCAGTACTTCTTCGGCAACTTCTTCCTCACCGCTCGAGGAGATCACGATCAATCTCGGCAGCAGCTCAGGAGCGCAGATTACTCTGAACGAGAATATTGACGGAGCTGAGGGGCAAAATGGAAGCTCCTCGGAGCAAGTCATCAACTTCAACCCGCAGAATAACAATAACTACGAGCTCATTTTGAATGTGCTTAATTCCTCATTGACGACGCAGAGCACATCCAGCAATGCGCTGAGTGTTAGCGCATAGGTTCGGAAGGCATCTTTCGGCGACGATTCTGTGTGTCACAGGACAACGCCAGAAATAATGAGGCGTATCGGAAGTGAGCATCGAAACGCCCTGCACTCTTTGTGACTCACTCTTCCGCACTTCCGCCCAATCGCTTGGCTGCAGCTCGCTCGCGCGCTGCATCCGTCTTCCGCCCTAACTTCGTATAGGCTTCGGCCAGAAATGTGTGCGGTTCGGGCGCTTTGGGTTCGAGCGCAGCCGCCTTCTTCAGCCGGGGCAACGCGGCTGTGGCATCTCCCGTGATTGTCAGAAGCCGCCCCAGCAGGAGATTGGTTCCGTAGTGATCCGGTTCTACCTCGAGCACTCTTTCGCATTCCTTGATGGCCTCCGGCATGCGACCCGTCTCGGCATACGCCACTTCCAGCATGCGGTGCGCTTCTTCGAACTGTGGCAGGCGGGCTATGACGATCTCCAATTCGCCCGCCGCTCCATCAAAATCTTTCGTTTCGATTAATGCCGCCGCCAATTGGAAATGCGGAATCGTCATGTCCGGGCGCATTTGCACCGCTTTGCGCAACACTGGAATCGCTTCCGGATACTGTTTCAAAAATATGAAACACTGCCCGAGTTGCGCATAGGCCGGAGGTACGTCAGGATCTTTCGCGATCAGTTGCTGAAGCAAAGGGACGGCTTCATGGTAATGATGATCTTCGATCAGCAGGAAGGCACGGTGGTTCAGGTTCGCAATCTCGACCTTATCTTTCGGATCTGCGTCCAGGTCTTTCGCACCCGCCCGCGAAACATTGTTATCGGTGGCGACATAGCCGAGCGCGGCCAGTTTCTCTTGCGCCGCCGGATCCACGGCCACTTGCGGCGCTTCACGAGTGCTGCTGGTTTTTTGCCGGAAGGCATCGAGCTTTCCCGCCAGCGTGCTCGTTACGGCCGTTGAGGACGAAGACAAATTGTGCTCCGCCTTCGGGTCTGTCGACTGGTCATAGAGTTCCGGCCGCGGAGCTTTGATGTATAGGTACTTTCCAGTTCGCAGTGAGCGCAACGAACTCCATCCGTAGGAGCGTTGTGGATAATCGGTTTCCGCATAGGCCGGCCGATCGGGCACAGTCTCGGGAGGGGCCGTCTCCATAGCGGGGGTCGTGCCGGCGTTTCCGGCGGGCGTTGGTTTCGGCGTCATCAGGCCGAGTAGCGATTGTCCTTGCACCTCCGCCGGAACCGCAATTCCTACCGCCTGCAAAATTGTCGGCAACACGTCTACTAATTCGACCCGGTTCTCGATGCGTGGGCCCGCTGAACGATTTGTGGCCGAATCCGCATTCGGCAGCTTAATCACGAGCGGCACGTGGATGGTTTCATCGTAGAGAAAAAGTCCGTGAGTATCTTCGCCGTGATCGCCCAGCGCTTCACCGTGATCGGCCATCAGCGCGATCACCGAGCCATCGTAGAGTCCGCGCTCATGCAATTGACTCAGAAACTTCCCCACTACGGAATCGACATAGGCAATCTCACCGTTGTACAGGGCGGAAGCGTACTTGGTCTTGTAAGGCTCCGGAGGGTCATATGGATCGTGCGCATCGTAGAGATGCACCCACATAAAAAACGGGCCCTGGGGATGCTGATCCAACCAAGCCAGAGCATGGGCCACCACTTCTGCGCCACGGCGTTCCGAGGAGTGGTAACGATCTTCTCCGGAACGCATCTGGTGGAAGCCGGCGTCGTAGGTGTCGAAACCACGCTCAAAGCCGCGAGCAAATCCTACTTGCGGGTCGAGAACCATGGAGGCGACGAAGGCAGCGGTATGATAGCCGTGGCTGCGCAATATGTCCGGAGCATAGGGCAACTCCGGCACCAGCGGGACCTGGAAATCGTTCACCAGATGAAATTGGGGATAGGTTCCGGTGAGGATGCTGGCGTGCGACGGCGCGGTCAGTGGAACCTGCGAATAAGCGCGGGTGAATACCGCGGAATCGCGGGCCAGCGTGTCGAGGTTCGGCGTCAGTCCGAGCTTCGAGCCGAGGAACCCCATGCGATCGGCGCGAGTGGTGTCTACCGTGATCAGGATGACATTCGGAGATGCTGGCTCGTGAGGCACGGGTGCCGCTAGTGCGCTCGCGGTCAACCAAATCGTCAACCAAAGCAAGCGCGCCAACCGACGAATCCTTGGCATAGAAATAATCGTCATCCTATTAGGCAAGGTCATCTTAGGCAGGTCATCTAAAACAAACCAGTGGGGGTGATCGCCTTGACCCTATACATACAAGATCGTCAGGATCAATTTCACGGACGGTTACGGTTCGCTTGGTCCGGTGTCGCTTGGTGCGGTTTCGCTCGGTTCGGGTGCGCTTACTCCGGGCCCGTTCTCAGTCATACTTTTGACCAAACTCCGCTCCCTCTCGGCGTCGTCATTGCGTCCCAACTTGGCATAGACATCGATCAGAGTTACGTGCGGCTCGGGTGACTGAGGACGAAGCGAAGCGGCTTTCAACAGCCTCGGCAGGGCCCCCTCCGCATCTCCGGAGCGCATGAGCACGCGTCCCAGAATCAGATTGGTTCCATATTGTTCGGGCAGCACGGCGAGCACGGTTTCGCATTCCTTGATGGCTTGTGGCAAACGGTTGGCCTTGGCATAGTCGATCTCCAGGAAGATGTGAGTTTTTAACGATCCCGGCATTTTCGCTTCGACAATCTCTAACTCGGGTATAGCCGCGCCGTATTCGTGCGCCTCCATTAATACCTTGCCGAGTTCGTAATGCAAATCGATCGAATCCGGAACCAACTCCACAGCCTTGCGCTTCGCCTTTATGGCTTCGGGGAAGTTCCCCAGGTAGGCTTCGGCCGTGCCCAGTTTCATATAGGCGATCGGCATATTAGGCTCTTTGGCAATGACTTTCTGAAGCAGAAAAACCGCATCGTGGAAGCGTGTTACCTCGAGCAGGTAGTTGGCATGCGCCATCATGTTGCCAATCTCGATCTTATCTTTGGGATCAGCGTACAGGCCCATGGCCGCAGCCGCTGGCGAAATGTTGTTTGCCGCCATGTAGCCGAGGGAAGCTAGTTTCTCCGCAGCTTCAGGATCGTTGGTCGAGCTGGGTGCTGCTCCACTTTTGCTTGTCTTTCGCCGGTAAGCGTCCAATTGACTCTGTAACGTGTCGGCCACGGCCTTCGAAGTGTCCGCCAAGTTGTGCTCGGCCTTGGGGTCTGCTACTTGATCATAGAGTTCCCGGCGCGGCGCCTCAATAAATAGATACTTGCCGGTGCGTAGCGAGCGCAGCGGACTCCATCCGTAGGAGCGAAGCCCGTATTCGGTTTCTGAATAGATCGACAGATCTGGGGATGAAGCAGCGGCAGCTCCTCCACTAATAGCGGACGATTTCGGCTTCATTATGCCGACCAGTGATTCACCCTGTATTTCTGGCGGAGCTTTAATCTCCACCGTCTGCAAAATCGTGGGCAGTACATCCACCAGTCCGACGTGGTTTTCGATTCGTTTCCCGGCAAGGCGATCGCCCGGCAGCTTCAACAGGAGGGGCACATGGATGGTGGCATCGTAGAGAAAGAACCCGTGGAACTCTTCCCCGTGATCCCCGAGCGATTCTCCGTGATCAGACATCAGGGCGATCATCGAATTTTCAAAAAGTCCGCGGGCATGCAAATAGCTCAGTAGTTTCCCCACAACAGAATCCACATAGGCAATCCCGCCGTCGTAAGGCGCCGACTTGTAGCGGCTCTTGAAGGGTTCCGGGGGATCGTAGGGCTCGTGCGCATCGTAAAGATGCACCCAGATGAAGAATGGACCTGCAGGGCGTTTGCTCAGCCACGCCAGAGCGTGCGCTACCACCACACTCCCGCGGCGTCCGGTGGTACTGTAATGATCCTCTCCTGGAGCCGCCAGGTGGAAACCGGCATCGTAGGTGTCAAATCCGCGGTCAAAGCCGACGCCAAGCCCTTGTGACGGGTCGAGCACAATCGAACCAACAAAGGCTGCCGTGTGATATCCGTGGGCTTTCAAAATCGCGGGCGCAAAGGGCAGGTCACTTGACAAAGGCAACTGGAAATCCTCTACCTGGTGGAACTGCGGATACGTACCGGTGAGGATGGTGGCATGGGACGGCGCGGTGAACGGAGCCTGGGAATACGCGTGCGTGAAAATGACCGACCGATGGGCCAGAATATCCAGGTTCGGCGTCAGACCGCGTTGCGATCCCAAAAAGCCCATACGGTCAGCACGCGTCGTGTCCACCGTGATCAGGATGATATTGGGAGGTACATTGGGCGGCACAGCAGCCGCGGTTAGTGCTCCGGCGGTCAACCAGACGACGCACACCAACTGACGAATCAGCAACTGACGAATCGAAGACACCGTCAAGATTTTATCACGCGACATTTTGGGACATTTAATCTGGAACTTAGCATCGGGTCCAATGCGCGAGAAATCTTGCACGAGAAATCTGGATCAGTTTTGTGGTGTAGCGGTCGGTGCAGTGGCAGCTGGCTTTTTAGCTCGCGGGGCGGCATTAGGTGCCGGCTTATGCGATATTCCAGGGGATGGCTGGCAAGACTTGGGATAGATGAAGAGTGTGGGATCCTGCGGCCCCAAAACTACATTCTTGTAGTAAATTACCGGGTCGTGTTTGGAGGGGCGTATAAATTCGACTTTGACGGGAAAACCTTGCAGATCTTCCGCCTCCCAGAATCTCAGCTTGATGGGTCTGGGGAGTTTCGGTGAAGAGAGAGTAATGTCCTCGATCTTGCAAGAATGGCCGTCGACCGTCTCTTGCCCCGAGATGGCACGCTCAACCGTGTAGCCTGGCTTCATGGAGGAGAACGGGGCGGAACGGAAGTAGGGGTTAGAGTCGTGCATGCACGCCAAAGCTGATACCCCAAACGTTGCGAGAGTGGTCAGATCTGTAATTAAGAAATTATGCCCTTCTGTGCCTTCCGTTCTGATCAGATTGCCGGACCGGTAAATATGCGATTCCCGCTCATCCCCTGTCATTACGCTCCCGACCATCACGGCGGAAAATTCCGGGAAGGCGTCAAGCGGAAACTGGGTGCTTGCAGATGGCGTCGCAGCGGTCTGCCCCGCCGGTTCCTGCTGCTTAGAGGTTTGATCTTGCGAGGCCTGGGCGCTCAGTTGTGCCGTGAGACAGCTAGTTAACAAAATATATGCCAGCAGCCGTACCATTTTTCCCCCAAAAAGACTCAACTACGTTTTGTAGCATACAGAAAAAAGGCCACGCTGTGAACCAACGTGGCCCTGAACAACAAAAGCAAAGTTAGTTACTTCGACGAGATGGTCTTGGTCCGGGTCTGTGACTGACGAGCAGCCCCAGAGGCCGTGATCTTGCTACCCGCGGCAGTCGGAATTGTTGCCGTCAAGTAGCCATAGTTGCCGAGGAACTCATAGCCGTCCTCGCCGATATAGCCAGCCCAACCAAACTTCCCCAGAAGCTTGCTGGGTTTGGTCAGGGAGATGACGAACCACTGCAAACCACTGTACGTTCCGTATTGGGCATCGATCGTGTTGTCGGCAAATGAATAGGCTGCGCCGGTAACCGGTCCTGCGTCTGCGGCGGAGGGGGCAACCTTCACGCCTTCCATGGTGCCATTGTTCGCAAGTCCGCAAGGAGAGTTGTTGTCAACGCCCTGGGAGTAGAAGTTGTTAGCGCCGCCCCATTGAATCTGTTCGTAGTTGCAATAGAGTAGCAAGTTGCCAGCGGAGGTGTAGCCGAGGGTGGCTGAACCCTGAGCGAACGCTGCGCTGCATCCGAAAACCGCAAGAGCGAGTACCGTGAGTACTACTAAGCTTTTCAGTTTCAAAGGAATTCCTCCTGGAAGTTTTGTTCGCAATTTTTTGAAGGTTGTACAACCCGAGCTCGATGCAGATTGCATTGATATGTAATCTCGCACCGACTGGTGCAGCTTAGCGTATTCAGAATCTAAGTCAAGTCAATAAACGATTCCTAGTGGGAAAAATTTTAGAGAAGATAAAAACTTTGCGCTCTTGCCGCAAAACATCGGTATCGAGATGAGTTTGTTTTCGTAAACTTCGGCGAGAGCGCTTAGAACGTGATCCGAACTCCGAACTCCATTTGCCGAGGAGCCCCATTCGCATACGTGCCCGAACCAGGCAGAATGCGGTCCAGCCGCTCGGTGCAGAGAGACGGAGAGGTACCGCAGTGTCCTCCCGAACTTGAGTTGTTCAGAGAAGTTCCGGGCGAGCCATCCAGCACACCGTTCAGCTGATTCCCAGGGCCCCCGAAGTTGGCCCAGTTGAAGACGTTAAACACTGAAACAACCGGCTCGACCACCGTATGCTCTCCGACACGCAACGGCCAGCCCAAGCGCAAATCCATTGTCTTCAGCCAAGTCGCCGACGCCGCATTCGGCGGAAGTCCTTGCACCAGCGGCGAATAAGCGCCCAGCGCAATCAGTTGCTGCCCGCTGAACAGACCGCTATTCACCAGTGTCTGACCCGCAGGCGTCAATTTCCCGGCAAACGATGCGTTGTAAAATGTGATGGTCTTGGTCAAATTGGTGTTTCCATATTTTCCGGTGCTTCCGATAATTGTTGCGGGTAAAAGGTCACCCACTGTGCCGTCACCGGTGATATCGCTGCGGAAGATTTCCCCTGCTACTCCGCCACCATCTTGCTGCGGAATATAAGCGCTCAGCGGAAGTGGCGACCCGAGATGCGCGATCATTGAAACCTTGATCCCGTGCGTTAATTCCGCAGTCGGCGCAAAGGTAAATTGGTGCGTGCGGTCCAGGCCTGCGTCACCCCAATATCCGAGGTGTGGCCGGTTATAATCTTCCGCCACGCTCAACGTCGAATAATCTCCACCGCTGCCATTCGGTTGGGCCAGGTTGCTGCGATAGCGGGACAACGTATAGGAAATCGCCATGTCGAACTGGCGCACGCGACGCGCCGGGTTCACTATGCTGGAACCCTTATACGCCAGATGAATGCCTTCATACCGCGAGGTCCCGCTCGGAAAGTACATGACGTTCGATCCGACCAGCGGATTCGCCCCGCCGAACGCCGCCTGCTGCTTGCCTAACACAGAGCACGGAAACGGCCCACAGAACGCATTCGACGAATCCAGACCATTGTGCGCGAAATCCGTAATGCTCGCTCCCGTCACATTGGCCAAATAACAACTCACAGACGTTTGCGAGCTTCCGCCCGTAGACGTCGCCTGTGGACATCCCGCCGACGCCGGGTTCGCGGCCAGCGTCGCATTGATCGCTGACAATTCCGCCGCATACGTATTGAGCAATGGGTTCTGGTTGTTGCCATCCGTCAGGTAGTTCGAGCCTCCCACGTGATTGGTGTCAATACCCAGCGGGAACTGGGTACCGATCTCACGCACATAGTCGGCGGAAAACACACCCCGCTCTCCCAGTTGGTGTTGAATTCCAGCGCTCAAGTGGACGACCCGGGGCGTCTTGAAACCCGGCGCTAGTAGTCCTCCAAAGTTGCCCAGGCTGTTGGTCAGCGAGTAGACGTTTGGCCCGCCGGTCACCAACGATTGCGCCGCCATGAACTGCGACTGCAAATCCTGAATTGCCGTCGAAACCGCAACCGGCCCCTGCGTTCCCGTCACCGTAGCACCAATCGGCTGCCCGCAAATCTGCGTGGCGATATCAAGCCCATCGCTCTGATTCACTATCGCCGCATTCGGAAACAGCACCGATCCGGTTGGACACAGCGTCAAGCTGCGGTTGTATTGTCCATTCGACAAGCGGTTGATGCGATCCTGATACGAATTCTGGAGCAGAAAGTTGTCGTAAAACATTCCGGCCGTCGCCCGTAGCACCGTCCGTCCGTTGTGTCCCGGATCAAATGCCAAGCCCACTTGAGGGGCAAAATTGAAATTGGGCTGGTTCACGCTCGGGCCCAGCGACTGATATTGATTCTGAATAGGAGTATTAGGAATCAGCCCGAATTGATTAAGAATCAAGCCCGATGTACACGGCGGATTTGGCACGATCGTCAGGTTGATTGCCGAACATTGTAACGGCGCCAAATCGCTGTCGGTGCGTCCGGAGTCGCGCACGTAACTCACCCCGACGGTAATGTTCAAACTGGGGATCACATTGTACTTGTCGGCCAGGTAGCCCTCGATCCGCGTGTCGAAGTGTCCGCCAGCCGAGTGGTTGAATGCCGAGTTTTCGCTGAAATTTCCCAAGCCATTGAAAATCGTGATCGTGCCGACGGGATAGTTCAGAAGATTGGCCGCTCCTCCGTCGAGGGAGTTCTCATTGAGGGCATTGATCACGTCGATTCCATTCGAACTTGTTACCGACGGCCCATAATTTCCTGGAGAATAAAAATCTCCCTGCGCGATGCGATGAACCGATGCCCCGAAGCGCACCGTGTGAATTACTTTATAAACAGTGCTGCTGTCGTAACGCCCGAAGAGATCGCGCTGAATCGTCTGCCGCGGACCCGCCACGCTCGGCCCCAGCACATACGATCCGATCTGCATGTGGAAAGGCGCCTCTGCCAGAATCGCCGAATCGCCGAGCGCCGGATTGACTGCGTTCACCATCTTCTGATAGCCGAAGCGCGCGCTGTTTATAAATCGTCCACGATTCCAGTCGAGCCCAAACACCGCGGCCGGAACATTGATCTGATTACGAAAATACGACAAGCTGTCCGACGGCCCGATCTCGTTGGCGTTGTCGTAACTGAGCCGCGCAAATCCCTTCATATTCTCGTTGAAGTTATAGTCCAGCCGCGCCGTCAACATGTTTTCGCGAAAATATGCCGATTGCAGGCTAGGCTGATTCGTCGCAGGAAATCCGATCATGATTGGTAAAGTGCCATCCTGCTTGGAGCGTTCCCCGCCGATAAACAGAAACGCTTTGTCCTTGATCACCGATCCGCCCGCCCCAAATCCATATTGCTGGCGGCTGTAATCACTCGTTGATCCTGACGGAAAACCTGCGAGGCCCAGGAATTGTTCACGTAGATTTCCGAAGAGATTGCCATGCCATTCATCTCCGCCCGAGCGCGTTGTAACTCGCACTGCCCCGGTTGCATTGAGCGACTGGAACACTTCCGGCGTGGCCTGCGTAATGGTCACATCGTGTACCGCCTCAGCCGGCAAGTTAATCGTGGATACACCCTTGGTTTCATCCATCACCTCGACTTCATCCATATCGAAGTGCGTTGTCCGTCCCGGCTGCCCATTGATCGAGAGTGACTGGAACCCACTCTTGCCCGGATCGAATATTCTTCCATCCACCACCTGCACACCCGTCACAAGTTCTCCGGGATTCAGATAGTTCCGTCCGTTAAATGGCAGCCGGTCGATATCGTCGCCGTCGAATTTGCTCTCCAGCCGCACGGGCCCGGGATTAATCCAATCCAGCTTAAAATCGGATGTGACCGCCGTTCCTGCAATCACGGTTACTTCTCTAATGATCGGTAACAGGTCTCGGGCTACAACCCGAACCACGTAAGTGCCCGGGGGCACCGGTTCGGTAACATACTTTCCGTCAGCGCTCGTACGGATCATGGCCTTGATGTCGGTCGCCTGCGAGCTGTAATAAACACGCGCCCCTCTCACAGCAGTGCCGTCTTCATCCAGCACCGTGCCTTGAATGGTGCCACTGGTTGGATGTTCCGGGATCATTTCCTGCGCCTCCTGCGCCCACAATGAGACCGTGAGTGCAGCAAAGAGCAATAGGCCAATGGGCAGAGAACGACGAACGTGCGAGCCAAACCAATCGAACAAAGTGAATCTCCTGGGGGCAGAACCTCAAGTAGAACCTGGAAGCGATTCCGCGTCTAAGGATCCTTAGTTTTGCACTGCAATGTTTTCCACTGAAATCGAATAAAACAGTTTACTAGATACGCCCACTTCCCCGGTGCGATGGACGCGTTTTTGTGCCTTAAAACGTCCCTTTGTGCGTGTAGTACCCCGCGCGATAGTGCGACTGGTAAGGACCTCCCGCCGGGGCGTTCGTCAGGTCCACCCGCAATTGACGGAATTCTGAAGTCGGATTGTGCTGTGACGGATAATACGCCAGCAAATACTGCGTCCGTAATTCGTCGCTGATCTTCTTGAACGCGTCATCCAGTTGCGCCAGCGATGTGGCGTAGTAATACTTCCCGCCCGTATCGGATGAGATCTGAATCAGCGCGTGCTCGCCGCCCGTATCTCGTCCCGCGTCTGCTTCGATGGGCACGATAATGATGCTATAAATAATCGCTTCCGCCTCCTGGGCCGCGCGTAGCGCCTGTCGGTAGTTCATCTGGCTCATCGTGTCTCCGCCGTCGGTGATTACCACCATTACCTTTCTTCCCTGCCGCCTGTTTAGCGCCTGCGACCCCAGATAAATCGCGTCGTAGAGCGCCGTCGCAGCGCCGTTACGAGGGTGGTCGATGCCTTCGTCGATCCTTTTCAAATCGGACGTGAACGGCACCATTTGGCTTACACTCTCACTGAATTTGTAGACCGATAGTCCGTCCTGCGGCCGGACAATCGTATGCACAAACTTGCGCGCCGAGGTCAGCTCCAGCGGCAGGTCTTTTCTTGTGCTCAGGCTCGTATCCACGGCCAGCACAATCGAGAGCGGCAATGCCGATTCCTTATCGAAGATCGCGATCTTCTGCTCTTTGCCGTCCTCCTTCAAAATAAAATTTTCTTTTTGCAGGTTCGCCACGGGAGCGCCGTGCTCATCGGTCACCGTCACGAACACATTCACCAGCTTCACGTCGACTTTGATCGTAGTTTCTGGTTCTTCTGCCATGAACCCGGTAGCTGTGCAGAAGACAAAGGTGCAAACGATCGCCACGTAAACTAATAAACTCTGTTGGATTCGGTTCATTTGAGAGTCAGTCATTTGGATGCAGGCTCTTCCCCCACTGTGCCTCCCGGCCGTCGAATTTCTTCGGGAAAAGCTTCGCCATCCGCCCAAACCGCACCGTCTTCGAAGTACTCTTTTTTCCAGATAGGGACCGTCTTTTTCAGCGTGTCAATGATCCACCGGCAGGCATCAAACGCCACGCCGCGGTGCGCCGCAGCCACCACGATCAGCACGCTCGTCTCTCCAATCTCGAGCCGCCCCAGCCGGTGGATGATGGACGCTGCCCGCACTGCAAAACGCGCCCGAGCCTCCGCGGCCAGCGATTCCATCCGCTTCAGCGCCATCGCTTCGTAGGCTTCATAGTCCAGATACAGCGTGCGCCGTCCTCGCGTGTTGTCTCGCACCACTCCGTCGAAGACCACCACCGCTCCATCCGACGGCTGCTTCAACCGCCCTACGACAGACTCGGCATCAATCCGCTCGCGGATAATCCGGATTTCGCTACTGGCTTCGCTAAGAATTTTGCCCTCATCCCCGCACCCGCCACTCACCGGCGGCAGCAGGCCAACTTCATCGCCATCGTGCAACACGCGATCCACTTCTGAATATTCCTGATTCACCGAAATCGCCAACGACGATACCATCGCTTCAAATTGCGGAGCACCGCGCGAATAGTAAAACAGTACTTCTCGCACGCGGGCGCCTTCGGGCAGATCGACTGTCTCACGTGTTCGTCCGAACACGTCCTTCAATACGCCAAAGAAAAGCACGCCAATCTTCATTCGGGCAATCTCATCAAGACAATCTCATCAGAATGAGTCTTCTAACAAATTTCCCAGTAGAAACGCCGCTTGCCGCGTCTATTGCGCCATCAGTGTAGCGCGACCGCATCCCCAAAGGGCGTGTCCTCCCGAGTAGCATCGGCGCTCGACCAACCGTTCAGCGCGATTACCTCCGTAATCGTGCATTAGGTCACTTTCCCGCATAGGCTTGTAAGCACTGCTCCATACACCGAGAGGAGGCTGTTATCGCTAACACCGCTCCAACCGACACCAGTCGCAGCGCGTCCGCTCGGTCTTTTCTTCACAGCCTCAATATTTTGATCAAGTACACCCGGCTGTATGGAGTGAACCACAAGCGCACTGAGGGCCAATTTCAGACTGCCTGGAACGAACTTAAACAGGCGGTGCCGAAAAGTGGTGACACAGGTTTTCTGCTCGGCGTCGCCGACAACAAACTTCTTCTCGACGGCATCCCGCTCGAAACCGGACAAGCAGAACGCAGCTTCGCACAGTTGCTCACCGCTGCGGGACTTTCCAGCATCCTTTTCTCAAACAAGGTTACACTCGACGACTTTACCCGCCTGGTGCGCGCCTTTGCCATGGGTGGTTCCAAGGCGCAGGATTTCGCCAAGCAGCTTAAGGAAACGCTCGGCGACAATAAAGATTCATCCATCCGCATTAATGAGGTTAAGTTCGTCGCCGCCGATCCCGCGACCGGTGAGTTTTCGATGGCGGCCCAAATCGCCGCCCAGGCTCTTGGCCCCGAATTCAAGCACTGGCTCAATGACCCTCAAAAGCTTTTGCAGTTGATTGCCGCCGCTCAGGGAGCAAGTAATAGTGGCTCTGGCGCACCCGGTAGCGCGCCGATCGGCAGCGTACCGACCGTCCCCATTCCAGGCGGCGTGACCACGGGTTCGGGCACTTCCGGTGGAACTTGGACCGGTGGCGTCGTTCCCTTACAAGAAGAAGAAGTCATTCAAACGATCCGCCTGCTCACTCATTTTGGTCAGGCGATGCAGGATCCCAACTCTTCCGCGGAAAACCTCCAGACCGAACTTGGCAAGGCTCCCGAAGGAGCCAAAGTCAATCTCGCCCAGTTGCTCGAAAGTCTCGCGGCACAAACTACGCAGAACAACAACAACGAGAATAACGACACTCCGCTGCTGATGAAGGCAGCTGAGAGCATGGCCATCAAGTTTGCGCTCGATCGCTATTCGCGTGGCGAAGTCAAGGTCAACGCCGTCCACGAGATGATGGAGCACATGAGCCGGCAAATGGACACGTTGCGCCAGATCCTGCGCGTCCAGGAAGACAAGATGTCCAAGGCCGGCATTCTGGTCGATTCCCATGCCGACATTCTCGACCGCATGTTCTGGGCTGAGATTCCCGAAGCCGGCAAGAAAAGCGTTCTGCTATCGAGTGAAGCCGCGTGCGTGCCGCCGCGGAACATTCGCCAATTCGTCGAAATCCTTTTTGAACGCGATGATAACGAGATTGCCGCCAAAATTCTCGCCAACTACTCCAGCGGACTCGATGCCAAAGATGCCGAGCCGCGCCGCAAGACCGCTACGGGCCTGGCTCAACTCGCCGACCTCTTTGCCGCCGCGTCCGATGAAGTCATGCCCAATACCCTCGCCATGATCGGCGAGAAACTGGCTAAGGAGACCGATACTGAAATCCAGAGCCTGCTGGCCGCCGCTTTCGCGCGCTTCGGACAAGAGGCCTGCACTCGCAGAAAATACAAAGCCGTCGCCGAACTCTGTTATTCACTCGAAAGCGTAGCCAAACAACGGCCTGCCCTGGTGCAAGATCTTCGCTCTCGCGTCGGCATTGAAAATCGGCTGCCCGAGATGATCGAAGAAGCCATCAATGCCGATCAGGTGCCCGAGGATTTAGTCAACGTTCTGCAACAGCTTCCCAGACATTCCGTCGAACACCTTGCCGACCGTTTCTTCCGCGCGCAGAGACGCGTCGAATGCGATCGCATTGTCGAACTTGTCGGCGAACTCGGCCAACCCGGCGTCGACGACCTGCGTGACATTCTGCGAACCGGCCAGCCTCGCCAGGCGGCCTCCACCGTCGGTCTGTTGAGTCGTCTTGCCGTCACCTCGCTTTTGGAGTTACTGCCCTCGCGCATGGGCGAATTCAACCGTTTCTATCAGGACGTCATCGTTCGTCAGATAGCCTACGGTGCCGCACCCGATCGCGGCCGTACCCTGGTCGAACTGCTTGAACTGCTCGACTCCCTTATCCTGCCCGAGGCCATCGATGAGATCGGGATGAGTCAGGATCGCAACGCCAGTTCCAGCTTGATCGCCCTCGCTACTGCCGGCGAAGCTCAGAACCGACCTCCGTTCGTTCAACTGAAAGCCGTAGAGTCGCTCGGCCGCTTGCGCGAGATTGAGGCCGTCCCGGTTCTGCGGACCATTGTTGAGGACAAAAAACTTTTCGGATACAGCCAGCATCGCGAATTGCGAATCGCCGCGATTCAAGCGCTTTCGAAGATCGATCCTCGCTACGGCACTCAGGCTCTTGCCGACAGCGGCCTTGAAGCCGGCGAACTCGCCATCGCTCCGCTCGATTCCGGCCCCGGATGTCCCTGGGTTCGCCAGCGCCGCTACGAACGTATCATCTTGCCGCGCACTCTCTCGGCCACGCTTTCCAGTTCCTGGGGCAAGTCGAACATCATCATGCGCGAGATGAGTCTCGGCGGTGGCATGGGCACGCGCAATGACAATCTTCGTGTCGGTTCCGAAGCTCACGTCGAAATTTCTCTGGGCGTGAAAAAAATCCGTGGTGAAGTTCTCCTCCGCCGCGCCCGCGTCAATGAAATCGGTTTCGAGTTTGTCAGCATGGATCTCGATAGCCGCTATCGCCTCCGCCGCATCCTGGTCGAAGCCCTCCAAAAAGTCCCCGACAATCGCGCCGCCAACTGGGATGGCGAGCGAAAAGTCTAGAACCAGGCGTCAGGTCTCAGGTTTCAGGTGGGCCGCGCCCAGTGCCACATCGGGAATCGGTCGATGGGAGCTGCGGGTGCGGGCAGACGCGGCAAGCCGCGTCTCTACGATTATTTAGTCGCTGCAAAAGAAAAAGCCCCTGCGTTAGCAGAGGCCTTTCCGCAAAATCAAGCTTCAACAGGCGCACTCGCAAATCGCGAACGAGCCTACACCACCTTGACGAAAATAATAACCAGCGTGAACAGCACCAGGGACTCGATGAAAGCAAGTCCAATAATAAGGAAGACCATGATCCCAGGACGTGCCGCCGGATTGCGTCCCACCGCATCGCAAGCCGCTGCCGCAGCTTTGCCCTGCCCCAGTCCCGCCAGTCCCGCCGCCAGTGCAATCGCAAAACCGGAGGTAATCGCCACCCAGTTCGTGCCCGCAACCGCTCCAGCCGTGCCTTGCGCGAACGCCGGCACCGCCATCACCGACGCCATCATCATCATGAACATCAACATCCCGAATTTCCGCATTGTGTTTCTGCTTATGAATTGCCGCCTGTGGGTGGTTGACGCCGTGCTTAAAGCCGGCGCCCTCACGCTGAAGGCAGGTGTCCAGCAACAGCTGTCAGGCACCAGGTCTCAGCTCTCAGGAAAAAAATTGGTTATTGAACTTCCCGAGATCTGACACCTAACACCTGAAACCTTCTCTAGTGTTCGTGTCCCGTAGCCTCGGCCAGATACACGGCCGGCAGCAACAGGAAAATATACGTTTGCACTAACGACACGCCGATGTGCAACCCCTCGAACAGCACCGGAATCCCCACCGGTATGAGCGAAAAGAAAACCAGCGTGACCATCTCCCCGGCAAACATGTTGGCATAGAGACGAACTGACAGCGACAGAACCCGGGCAAGGTGACTGAAAACCTCTATGGGAAACATCAGAATGGGCAAAAAGTAACGCAGCCACCACGGCATTTCCTTATCCTGCGGCCCCATGAAGACTTTCAAATAGCCAATGGGACCCTTGGTTCGCAGACCCTGAAAGTGATAGTAAAACCAGGTCAGCAGCGCGCAACCGAGCGGCACAATCACCACCGCAGTCGGGGATTCCAGCCCAGGCACCAAGCCGATCAGATTACAGCACAGAATGAACATGCCGAGCGTAACCAGGTAGGCCACGTACTTGTGACCGTCATGCCCAATCACCTCATCGGTCAGGTTGGTCACAAATCCCTGGATCCCTTCCATCGTGTGTTGCAACCGGCCCGGACTTTCCACCGAAAGCCGCAAGCGCACAGCAACAAAAAATATCGTCAGCAGCAACGCCACCAGCAGTTCCATCGAGAAGCTGTTCGAGATCGGAGTTGCCGGATACTTCGGATGAATATGCAGCTTCAGCAGCAGCGCCAGTACCTGCGGGCCGAACAGACGATTCAGGAGTTGGGTAAGAGCCAGTTGTTCCATTTTTTAGAATTGCGATTTCAGATTTCGTTGCTGATTTAAGATTTGTCCATTACGTACGTTAGGATTTTCTATCCGTACCAGGCGAGGGATAACCAACTTTCCCGACGGCCTATCTTTCCCAACGACCTATAATGGCCGCCGGAAGGCCGTAAATCCTTGCCATACCGCTTCCGCTATCAGGGCCGCTACCGGCACGCACAGGCCCCAGAGAAAACCGTCAAAGGCCAGGGAAGAACTCCTGAATATAGCATAGGCAACAGCCGCCACCAAGCCGTAGCGCAGCATAAAGCGCAGGACGATCAGACGACCTTTTTCCCGGCTGTTCTGGTTGACAATGCGATCGGTGAGGCCTTCTACGCCTCGTTTCAGCGAGCGGAAATTAATGTAGGAAACGGCCACTCCGAAGACAAACCCAATCGATCCCACCCACTTGTAAAACCAGAACGCAGGCCCCAGCAGCAGAACGCCAAACACCAGTATGTTACGCAGCACGCGGGGAACGATGCGCTCGAAGGCTAAGTTCTCATAGCGACTCTCCGGCGTCGGGTCGGAATACTCGCGCTCATTCTCATTCATTTCTTATCTTTATTTTGAAAATTTTGATCTTTAATTTTGCTTTAATCTTGATCTTTGTAGATGCCGATGGCCATGCGGATCATCTGCCAAAATCCGACAACTGCACCAAACAGCAGCCCAGCCAGGTAGAGCCACTTAGTATGCAGCCAATAGTCGGCCAATTTGCCGAAGAAGAATCCCAGTAACACCGCCGCCGGAATGATGAATCCCATCTCAGAATAGCGCGCCAGCCAAACCAGAGAATCTTTCTTCTTTGAATTTGAAGATGCGTCAGACTCGGGGCTGGGCTTCTCAGGCATTCGAAAGGATTCTAAACCAAGCGGCCGGAAGGCAGTATCGAACCTCCAGACTCACACCGATTGTCAGTGCCGGGCGGTCTGAAAGCTCTCCACCAAATCCCGTATGCGCACCGCGTCGCCTTTGCGATGCCCATGACTAACGATCGGATCGGTGCCTCCAGTCGACGCAATCACGATGTCCGACCAAAGCACTCCGGTAGAAATCTTCACCGAAGCAACTTGCGAAATCGAGATACTCTCCTCGTTGCTGCCGAACAAGCGCCGCTTCACGCGGCTTACGCGTAGCGTGTTAACCACAATACGCGTCGGAAAAAACAGATTCCCTTTGGTCCAGCGGCTCGCGCTGAAGGTCTCCTCCGAAGCAACGGGATTTGCACCTGTAGAACTCATAAGAATGAAAACGATACTAACGCCGAACCAGTTCGCCTTCAAGGACACATACGCGGCGCACTGCGCAGAAAATTGAAGCCGACGAGATTCTTGCTACGGAGTAAGTCACAGGCCATGGTCGGGGAGAATGAAGGTCTGGCGGGCCAGTTCCGAGTCGAGCGTCTCTTGACGGTAAAGCGTTGCCAGCACGCCGCCTTTCCAAACCAAAAGATCGGAGTTGCGCTCGGCGAATTCTTCCCAGGTCGAAGCACCGCCAGCGCGGGCAATGCGTTCGCGAATCAGCAGCAGATAGGCCCAGGTAATGGTTTCATGATAGAGCTGCGCCTTCCCCTGCGCCGTGGCAAAGCGTTGCAGGGCAGCGGAAAATTTCTCCAGCGCTTCGAGGGCAGTGTAGCGACACAGGTACTCAAACGCCAGCCGGACGTGGTCGGCATGATGGAAATTTTCGGCGGCAATAGCTCCGGATTCGAATTGCGCGATCAGCTCATCGCCCGTCATATTCACTTGTCATATTCACTTGTCATATTCGTTTCACGGCTGCGGTCTTTTCCCCGAGCGCCGCTTGATCTCGGTCAGGCGATGGCTGGCATCGGAATTCAAATCGAGGGCATAGAACTTTTTCAGGTCCTGAATGCGCTTGAGCGATGCCGGACTGAATGGCGTTTTGCCGTCAAAGGCGTGCAGCACGATCCCTTCCAGCAAATCTCCGAGGGACATATCGTGATATTCGGCGAGCGCCTTGAGAACCTTGAGGATGCGTTTCTCCATGCGGACGCCGGTCTGAACGCGTTCGACTAGGAATTCTGATTCTTTTACCATGGTACTAATGTACTATGGTACATACATACCCGACAACTCAGTTGCGCTCGCTGAGACGCGGCTAGCCGCGTCTCTACCGATGGTTTATTTGTGACGGCCGCGCGTGAGAAAATGGCACAAAGTTGCGAAAGTTATGCTGGGAGGTCGCACCATGTGCCGCAATATCAAAACTCTCTTCAACTTCGATCCGCCCGTCACCGATGAAGAGGTTCGAGCCGCATCGCTTCAGTTCGTAAGAAAAATTACCGGCTTCAACAAACCGTCGAAGGCCAATGAAGCCGCATTCCTGGCGGCCATCGATGAAATCGCCGGCATCTCGTCTCGCCTGCTCCATTCGCTCGACACGACCGCTCCGCCAAAGAATCGTGAAGAAGAAGCCGCGAAAGCGAAAGCTCGCGCGACGGAGAGATTTGGCGCCTGAGGGTTTTGATCTTTAAGAGAAACCCGAATCTTCATGTCCTAATTGCGAACCTTCTCGGACAAGTATCATCCTGAGCGGAGCAGGCGCTTCACGAAGTGAAGATCCTGCGGAGTCGAAGGACCCCTACATCTTCAACTGCGGCTAGCACGTGTCTGGGAGTCCCTCGCAGTCTGTAAGAGGGCACGACTTCACAGCTTGCGAAAAAACTCACGCTCCGTATCATAAGTTCATGCTGGAAGAATCTACCATCGAGCCCGAGAGGCTGCGTCGCACCACCTGGTTCGCCAACCAGCTTGCGATGAAGAAGGTCCCTCTTCCACTTCTTAATCGCAATCCGCCATCCATGTATTCCTCCCTGATTGAATCGGTCGAGTACCTGCTTCTTGAAAGCCATCGAAAGCGGAAACTGATTCTGCCCGAGCTAGGTGCGTTCAAAAACCGGTCGCTCGGTATTTTCTCTGACTACTCCGGCGAAGGATCGGGAAGATACTTTGTCTACTCCGTACTTGTTTGCGGTTTTAACATGCGGGAATCATTCAACAAACGCATGGCGAAGGTACGGCCAGAATTTGGGCTCGGCGCGAAAGAGATCGCGTACAAAAACCTAAACAAGGGCCAGATGTGCCTGGCCCTGCCTGACTATCTTGCTGCTGCCGACCAGTTGCCCGGGTTCCTCTGCACAGTCGCAATAGACAAACGGATTAGGAGCGTCTTTGGAGTCGAACAAGATGTCCGGCGGCGTTTGGTCGCTGTCCTCAGGGATGCCGAACTTAGTGTGCGGAAACCTGACGTTGCCGAGAAGTTGCTACGTGTTGTGCATCTAGCTGCCTACCTCACTGCACTTCTCGGCCGCGACGGTCAAAACGTATTTTGGATGACAGACAACGACGCGATTTGCCCAACGCCCTTACAGCACAAACAACTCCTCGATTTCTTCTTCGGCCGCGTGTTGCCCCTCTACCAGAGACCGGGATCTCAGTTTGACAGAATGGGTGGGGCTACGCCCTTCCCAGAACGCAGCGTCGAGATGAATGATCTCTTGAGCCTGCCCGACCTTGCGGCGGGGACACTTGGTGACTACCTGTCAAAAAGAGATGTACTCGGCCCAGACAAGATCCTCGTTAAGGAAGGAACGGATAAGATTATGCTCTGGCTCGGCAAGCCGGGGATTGGGCTAAAAAAGTCCTGCTTCTTCCTTCGCAAAGGAGCGGGCGATTCTATCGAACGAGGCGTCGTCGAGTTTTCCCCAGTGAACCCGGCTTCAGGGGTCTTTATCCCCATTTACAACTAACTCCCAACTTTTTTCATCACAATCAACCGGTGCACCCATCACAGACACCCATCCCGCCTGATGCGACGATTATCCCCAAATAGGGCAGTTAAGTATTGCGCCGGTTCCCAAGACGGCCCAGACAACTTAAGTCTTTTATTTTTCAATATTTTGAATTTAACTCCTTATGCCTCAATACTTTAACTAAAAAAGTGGGGGCAAAACCAGTATAGAACGCGCGCGTCCCTAACACGTTCCCGCCAATCAGAGGTACCCTGGGGTCCTTCGACTCCGCAGGAACACTTCCATGAACTCCCCACTCCGCTCAGAGTCACAAGCGAAGACAAGCGTGAAATGCGATGTCCGCCGATAAGTGGTTCACGGGTTATTTATAATCGCTTGCTTCCAGTCTTTTAACTTTTTACTGGGCAAGGGCAAGGACACTCATTGTCACTCGACGAAAATATTTATGAAATCAGGCGCGAGAAGCTGAAGAAGATTGAGGCTCTCGGGCATCCCGCATATCCACGAAAATTCAACTACAGCCACACTGTGCCCCAAATTCTGGCAGAGTATGGCGGCCAAACGACGGAGGAACTGGAATCTCCGCGGGTAACGGTGCGGGTTGCGGGACGCATTATGGCGATCCGCTTGATGGGCAAGGCCGGGTTCGCGCACTTGCAGCAGGATGGTCAGCGGCTGCAGATCTATGTCAAGAAAGATGCGATCGGCGATGCAGGCTACGAACTTTGGAAGCTGCTCGACCTGGGCGATCATATTGGTGTTCGCGGATATCTGTTTCGCACGCGCACTGGCGAGCTCAGCATTCATGCCGAGGAACTGACGTTTCTTTCAAAAGATCTGTTGCCTTTGCCGGAGAAATTTCACGGGCTTACCGACGTCGAGTTGCGTTATCGGCAACGCTATGTCGATCTCGTGATGAATCCGGAAGTTCGGGAAGTGTTTTTGAAGCGCAGCAAGTTGACGCAATCTTTGCGGCGGTATTTCGATGGACAGGGATTTATGGAAGTCGAGACGCCGATGATGCATCCGATTGCGGGCGGTGCGGTGGCGCGTCCGTTTAAGACGCATCACAACACGCTGGATATGGATCTGTTTCTGCGCATCGCTCCGGAACTTTATTTGAAGCGGCTGACGGTAGGTGGATTTGATCGCGTGTATGAAATCAATCGCAACTTCCGCAACGAGGGGCTGGGCTGGAGATGGAATCCTGAGTTCACCATGCTTGAGGCGTATCAGGCCTACACGGATTATCTCGGCATCCTCGACACCACACAGGGAGCGATCGAGCAAGCGGTGAAAGATGTTACTGGCGGGAGTAAGACGAAATGGGGCGAGCACGAGATTGACTGGTCGCACGCGAATTGGCGGCGCATGACGATGCGGGAAGCGATCGTCCATTTCTGGCCGGAGAAAGCTGGCGCAAAACCGGAACGCAATGATTTTGCGGCACGCGAATCGGTCGCAGCGTTGGTGGAGCGAGTGCGCGGCGCAGGGATTAGTTTGAAATTCGACGCGGAGGCGCCGGTAGGCAAGACGATTGCGGCAATTTTTGAAGCGGTCGCGGAAGACCACTTGATGCAGCCGACAATCATTTATGAATTCCCTACGGCAGTGTCTCCGCTGTCCAAACAAAAGCCCGACGAGCCCGATTGGACTGAACGGTTTGAGATATTCGTAGGGAAGATGGAAATCGCCAACGGCTTCAGCGAACTGAACGATCCCGAAGATCAGCGGCGGCGCTTCGAAGGGCAATTAAAAGAACGCGAGCGCGGCGACGATGAAGCCCATCAGATGGATGAGAATTATATAAATGCACTGAGTTATGGCATGCCTCCGGCGGGGGGCGTGGGATTGGGAGTGGACCGGCTGGCCATGTTGTTGACCGATTCGCACACAATCCGCGATGTGATCTTATTTCCGCTGCTGCGTGCGGAGAAGCAATCAAGCGCGGAGGATGCTGAAGGCGCGGAGAAAAAATAGCTTGGGCTTGGAGTTCGCCACTTGCTTACATTTCTGCCGATGCTAGCTTTTCGCGGACAGGAGTGTCCGCGCCACATGGGCTAGTTGGCTGCGCTTCTGGACGTTTTTGTTACGGGTTTGGCTACGCTTTTTTCAGGGCCAAAATTCCTGGTCAGATAATTCAGAATGGCTTTGCGATCGGCGTCGGGGATTATGGCGCCCAAACCCTCCATTTTTTGCAGTTCGGTGGTCCATTGGTCGCGGGTCAGATGTTGCTCAGTAATACGACTGGTGTTATGGCAATGAGTGCAAGCGGCCTTCACCTTGGCTCGCATGGGGCCCGACGGAAGCGGCTTTCCGGGCGCACTGGGCGCTTGCGCGCTCGCTGAGATCATGGCTGCGAACAGAGTTATTGCCAAGAAAATTCGCTGGAACAAACAAGAATCCCCACACATTCACGGCGGCTACGGCCGATTCGAGTCGCCACCCACGGGCGCGGATAAATTTTAGCAGGAATTCGTAATTCTCAGGTCTTGGTCTCGGTTGCGAAAAATACCTCGGTTGCCATCCCCCGATAGCAACCGAGGCTTCTTTGGTGAACAAACGGCTTGGTTACGATCCCCCGATCGCAGCCGAGAACTACTTCCAGGAACGCACCAGGAGGATGCGTGTTCATTACAAGTATATCGATAGACATTATATAGATCAAGAGAAATTTGCGCTGGCTTTATGGGATTTTGCAGCTTCGCAAAAGCGGGGCATCGGAGGGAACGACTATGCGGCTGGTAGTGGAGGAGATGGAGGTCCTTCGCTTCGCTCAGGATGACAAAATTGTAAGGCCAAGAGGCTAGCGCTGGTCTAGCATGTGGATGGTTTCCATGATGGTGTCGCCTACGATTTCGAGACTCTTGGGGCTTAGTTTGTCCATGGTGTCTTGGGCGGTGTGATGGAAGACGTTGTTGTAGCCGTAATCGAGATCGATTACATCGGCGCTCGGAATTCCACGTTTGACGAAGGGCAGGTGATCATCTTCGATGGCGCCTTGACGGGCGTAGAAATGGGATTGATAGCCTTGGCGCTCGGCAGCAGCGTGGATCATGTCGAGCAGCCAAGGAGTGCTGTTGGTATCCCGATCAATGTTAAGGTCGGCGTCGCCAATCATGTCCATTACCATGAGCGCTTTAATCTTTTTCAGCGTGCCATCCTGCTCCCACTTTTCGGCTAGATGACGGGTTCCGTACAGACTGTCGGTATCGGACCATGTCTTCACGGCTTCTTCGCCATCGGTCCAGACGAGCCAGATGCAGTAGCCATCGCGCTTTTTCCCCGGTTGCGCGCTATGCAACTGGTTGGCGAATTCGAGCAGAATGGCGGTAGAAGATCCTCCGTCATTGGCGCCCACGTATCCGATATTGCGCAGCGGGTAGTTGGTGTCGTAGTGGCCCATGATGACGATGATGCCGTCTTTGGTGCCGGGAAATTTCGCGATGATATTGCGAACGGGGAATTTGCCTTCCACGGTGTCGGCGGTAAAGGCGTCGTCTTCTATCTGGTCAGCTATTAGGTGGTCATCTTTAAGATGATCAATGATGTAGTGCTCTAGTTTCTTGTGATTTTCGTTGCCCATGTAGCGCGGTCCGAAGGCGGTCACTTCGCGGGTGTACTCGAAGGCGCGTTTGGCATCGATGTGCGGGAGTGGGGCGTTGTCCGGAGCCCAAGGTTGGGGCAGAGCGGATGTGGTTGCGGCCGGGTCAGGACTGATGGCTCCGCTTGCAGAGGCGGAGGACGAATTTCCTTTGGCACATGCCACGGTGGTCACTAAGCCTGTAGCCAGGAACAGGGCCATGCAAGTTCTTAACCACAGAGAGCACAGGGAACACTGGGGCGCACAGGGGAAGGGCCGAAGAACTCTTCTAATGGTAGTGCTTAGTTTCATAGTCTCCCGTGATTTTCTGTGACCTCAATGGTTAGGAGCCAGTTAAGAATTTTTCTCCGCACGCTTCTTACGCTGATCGGGATGCACGAGCCAGGCGATTCCGGTGCTCAGGATGTATAAGGCGACCATGGGGGCGGCGAAGATGCACATATTCAGGATATCGGGAGTGGGCGTGATAATGGCGGCGACGACAAAGATGCCCAGGATGGCGTAGCGAATATTGCGCCACATCCAGCCGGCGCTAACGATGCCCATGAGGGCCAGAAAGAACACCAGAATCGGCATTTCGAAAATTGCGCCGAGGCCGACGATGATGGTCAGGAACAGCGAACTGTACTCGGACAGCGTGATCATCGGCTGGAAGTCTTTGCCATAGCCGATCAGGAAAACAAGCGCTTGCGGCAGGACGATTTTGTAGCCGAAGTATCCGCCGGAGAGGAACAGAGCTACAGTCGAGGCCATGAAGGGCATGACGTAGCGCTTCTCGTTGCGATAGAGACCGGGCGAGATGAAGCACCAAATCTGGTAGAGCACGAAAGGCGAGGTGACGAACAAGCCCGCCATGGCTCCTACCTTGAGATAGAGATTGAAAGGCTCAGTGGGATTGAGGTAAACGAGTTTTGCGGAGAGGCCGTTGTGTTGGAGCGCGTCCATGATGGGACGCTGCATGATGGCGTAGATATTTTCGGCATATCCCCAGCAGGCGAAGAAACCGAGGGCGATGGCGATGATGGAATAAATAATTCGCTTGCGCAGTTCCTCGAGATGATCGAGGAATCCCATGGTAGGCATTTGCTCTTTGTCGGGCACATTGACGGATGACGAGGCAGCAAGTTCAGGCATCGGGGGCTGCTTTCGAAGCGGGAGACGAGGCCAGCTCCGTCTCTACGACGGCAGCAGGTACTGCTGGGGCACTTTCGGTAGTGACGTGCTCGGCGGCCGCATTTTCGATGACGGCATTTTCGGCAGCAGCGCTTTCGGCTGCTTCTAGTTTTTTGGCCGACGGGGGATTAAAGATGCGGTTGGCCAGCGACCCGAGCGGGGCTTGCAATGGCGGCAAGATTTGCTGCCTGGGACTGCTATGGCCACCATTGTTATCGAGGGAATTGATTTCGGATTCGATCTGCGAACGGAATTCGTTGGACGCGCGGCGGAACTCGCCCAGGAAGCGCGCGACCTGGCGTCCGATCTCGGGCATTTTCTTGGGGCCGAAAAGGATCAGCGCCAGAAAAAAAATGAAGATCATCTCGCCAGAGAAACCAAAGTTCATGGTTCTATCATAATGCGGGATGGGTGATGAGGGCCACTCACGAGTGGCTGCCGACAAGAAATTTACAAGGACGCGGAGGAAAAGGCGGCGGGCTGGCGAAGGATCTTTCGGCGGCGAGGCTCGTAAACATGAGGTCCTTCGCTTCGCTCAGGATGACACTAGTGGCCGGGTGCTATCGCTTCCGTTAGCGTCCTCCGAAGGTGTAGCCGATGGAAACACCTAAGCGGGTGATACGGCCCGAGCTAAACTCCGCGTTGTCTTTGACGAGGTAAAGATGCCCTTCGGGGCGAATGAAAAAGTTGCCTCTGGGATAGAACTTGACGCCGCCGCCGATGTGCCCGGCAAGGTGATTGCTGGAGGTGTAGTCGGTGCAGGTATAAAAGTCGCAGTTCAAGTTCTGACTGTAGAAACGGGTGCTGAGCGCGCCAACACCTCCCTGGAGTTCCAGGTAGGTATGGTTGGCTATCTTGGGTGTATAAACGGCATTGACGTCGAAAAAGATCGGGCGATAGGGCTGATAACCTCCCCATTCACCTTGGGACGCTTTCCAGTAGACTTCGCCTCCGATGCCTATATGGTGGAAGACTTGCACGTCACCACTAAAGCCGGGATAAGCGCCTCCGTCGAGCGATACGGGCTGATGGCCGCTGCCTGCCTGGCTGGCGCCAGCAGATTCCATCGTACTGAGGCCGATAGCAAGGTCGGCCTTCTGCGCCTGCGCGGAATTTGAGAAAGCTGACAAGGTAGCGCAAGCAAAGGTCAAGAGTATGGCAATACGCACGGTCTGTTTCAATCCAAACCTCTCCAGTCAAATAGTGGATTCAACACGTTAGATGCAAGTCTAAACCAGATGCTATCGCTCTATCATAAATGCCGGACGAGCAAAGTGGGCCACTCACGAATTGAAGCGGACAATAAATCTACATTGCTAGGCAGAGAGGAAGTGCGACAGCGAAGGACCTTCCCCCTTGCAGGGCTGGTGAACATGCGGTCCTTCGCTTCGCTCAGGATGACAAACTTAAAGTGGTGGCTAGTGTCCTCCGAAGGTGTAGCCGATAGAAAGCCCGAACCGGGTGGCGTATGAGGAGCTAAACAGCTGGTTATTGGCGACAAGGTAGATTTTGGCCTCGGGACGAACGAAGAAATTGTGCACGGGGTAGAACTTGAGGCCGGCGCCGAAGTCTCCCATGAAGTGTTTGTCGCTCGAGTAATTGGTATTGTAGCCATTACCACACTCCGAACAGTAGATACGGGTATCAACGGCACCGATGCCGGCAGAAAGCTCCAGATAGGTGTGGCTAGCGAGTTTGGGCGCGTAAATCCCATTGAAGTCCAAAAAGAGTGGACGATACGGCGTCGGGGGAACGCCCGGGTATTCGCTCTGGGTTGCCTTCCAATAGACTTCGGCCCCGGCACCGAAATTGTGCCAGAAGAGCACGTCGCCACTAAAGCCGGGATAGGTGCCACCGCTGAGTGACGGGCTGCTCGAATTAGCCGAGGGCGCTGTCACTGTGCTGACACCGAAAGCCAAGTCGACTTTCTGGGCTTGCGCAAAACTTGAGAACGCCACCAAGGCAGCGCACACAAACGTCAAGAGGATGGCAATACGTGTCTGTTTCAATCGAAACCTCCGAGGCAATATTTGGTTTAACAGGTTTGGATGCAGGTTGAGGGCGGGACGCTGCCGGATCGAGTGAGATTTATACAAATTTACAGTGACTGGAAGTCCATGAACTGTTGGGTGTTATCGAACACCGAATGCGGTCCAGGTGTCTACTCAGTTTGTAGATACAACTGAGCCCATCTATGAGGCGAATGTTTGGCGAATATTCACCAGTTTCCTTCTTGTTATTCAATATTCATTTCCAGGTTCCGGGCGGATTAGTAAGCCAGCAGGATGCGCAGGTCACGAAGATTATTTCCTGTGGGCCCGGTGATGAGGGCGTCGCCTAGTGTGTCGAAAAGAGGATAAGTGTTGAAGCTGGAGAGAGCGTGGCGCACGGATTCGGCGCCTCCGGCACGATTGAGTGTGCTGCCATCGACAATGGCGCCAGCAGCAGGGCTATTGCCGTCGATACCGTCGGTTCCGGCGCTCAGCACGGTGATGTTTTCTCCTGCGATTTGTTCGCCGCAGGCGAGTGCGAACTGTTGATTGCGTCCTCCGATGCCACCGTTGCGGACGGTTACGGTCACTTCTCCGCCGGAGATCAGACAGACGCGCGATGTTTCGTGGCTTGGCCGTTCACGGCTTCGCAGTTCGCGCAGACGATTGAGCAGGTAAGCGGCAGCTTTGTCATAGGGCCAGTCGTCGCAGGAGTTATCAACTTCGACAGCGAAACCAGCACGGGTGGCGGCCGCGACAGCTTCGTCTATGGCTACTTTATTAGAGAGCACGGTCCACCAGCGGGCACGGACGAAGGCAGGGTCATCGGATTTTGGCGTCTCGTCTAGGGCGTGCTGACGGAAGAGATCGGCTACGGAATTGGGGAGTTGCTCGATGAGGCTGTATTTGGCGGCTATGCGCTCACAGTCTTCGATGGATGTTGAGTCGGGCATGGTGGGGCCGCTGGCGAGCGCGTCAGGGGTGTTGTCGGGGACGTCGGAGACGAGAATCGAAACCTGCTGGGCGGGATAGGCGGCTTGGGCCAGGCGTCCACCCTTGACGGCGGAAAGATGTTTGCGGATGGCATTGATTTCGGCGATTGGCGCTCCGGAGTGAACGAGCGCGCGATAGGTGGCGGCTAGATCGGGCAGAGAAATTTCGTCGTCATTCAAACTGTCTTTCATAGTAGCGACAGGCTTTTCTACGATCGACGAACCGCCACCGGAGATCATGAAGATGGCTAGGGATGCAGAGTTTAGAGACTTCAGCGATTTGAGGATGGCGCCAGCAGCTTGGATGGATTCGGCGGTGGGAGTAGGATGTCCTCCGCGAAAATAGCGGAAACCTCGCACTTGTCTGGCGGGCTCTACCGACGATGCGACTATGCCCTCGAGATTGCTGCCAAATTGGACTTCCAGAGCGGCGGCCATGGTGTGGGCGGCCTTTCCGATGGAGACGACGAAGATGCGATTGTAGGAATCGAGATCGTGGAGATCGTCTCCGATGCGCAGGACACGGCGCTCGCAGTGCACGCTGCGGGCGAAGGCATTTTCTATGGATGCGTTTTTCAGCGCGGAGGTGAAGATTTCACGGGCGGTGTCGCGCATGCGGGCAAAATGCTGCATGCGTTCTGGAGCGATCTCCGACATGTTGGAAGATTATAGAGAACGGCGGTCGCGCTGCGCTCTTGACTCTTAGTTGGTAGCCGCTTTTCGTTTGCCCCTTATTCGCTGGTGACTTTGGGTGGCACTGTCTCGCGAATCCAGTCTTCGATGGCTACGCGCATCTCCTTTAGTCTGCCTTCGAAGAAATGATCTCCCGCTTCGATACGGACCAACTTCTTTGGGTCGGCAAAAGTGTTAACGAGCGTTTCGAGTTTGCCTGGGGGACCGAACTGATCGCGCGAGCCGCTGACGAAGAGTTTTGGCTTGAGGCATGTCCGCAGGAATTCGAAATCATAGACACGGTCCTCGATGGGCACTGCGGGCAAGCCGAGGGCTATCAGTTCTGGCACGCGCGGATCAGCATAGGCGGCGCGCAATCCGACCGCGGCTCCGAAAGAAAAACCGGTGAAGATTATTGGTAGCTTGAATTCGCTATCGAGCCAGTCGAGGGCGGTGCGTACATCTTCTACTTCGCCGATTCCGTTGGCGTGGTCGCCTTCGCTCAGGCCGGTACCGCGGAAGTTGAAGCGGAGTACGGGGAATCCGAAACTATTGAGGGCTTTCATGGCGTGGAAGACGACTTTGTTGTGGAGCGTTCCACCATAGAGGGGATGGGGATGGCAGACGATGGCGGCGTGCGTCGCATTCGACGATCCGGCGTTAGTCGACCCAGCATTGAGGAGCGCTTCCAGGCGTCCAGCGGGACCGGCCAGGAAGAGCGAGCGGATGCTGGAGGTTTCGAGCGGCACGGAATCAGAGTACAACAGTTGCCAGCAGCCAGTGACCCAGTGGCCGGGCGATGTTCGCGAATTTAGCGATGGCGATAGCTCTCACCTTTCATTCACTATCACTATTTACTTTCACTATTCACTTTCCGCTATGCACTGGTACTCTTTTCCTGCATGGACCTGTTTGCCCTTACTCGACGGTTGATTGACATCGAATCCATTACTCCGAATGAAAGTGCGGTGGGAGATTTTCTTTGCGCCGAACTGGAGCGACGCGGCTTTGACTCTCAGAAAATGCCGGTCGAGGGCGCGCGGGCGAATGTGCTGGCTACTTGGCCCGGACATGATCGTCCGGAGATTGTTTTTTCCACGCACATGGATACAGTACCGCCGTTCATTGCTTCGTCCGAGGATGATGAGCGCATATATGGGCGCGGTGCTTGCGACGCGAAAGGGATTATCGCAGCGCAGATTCTGGCGGCGGAGAAGTTATGCAGCGCGGGCGTTTTCGTCGGACTGTTGTTTCTGGTAGGCGAGGAGCGGGACTCGATTGGCGCCAAGCTGGCAAATCAGCATCCGATCGGCGCCCGCTTCATGATTAACGGTGAGCCCACCGAGAATAAACTGGCTCTGGCTAGCAAGGGCGCGCTACATGTGGAAATAGTGGCGCGGGGAAAGATGGCGCACTCGGCGTATCCGGAGCTGGGTGAGTCTGCAATCGACAAACTGGTGGAAGCGCTGCACCGTTTGCACGCGATGAAACTTCCCGAAGATGCCGAAGTAGGGCCTTGCACGAAGAACGTGGGATCGATTCAAGGTGGGCGCGCGCCGAATGTAATTCCCGATTTTGCCAAAGCTGATCTTTTCTATCGCCTGGTGGGTCCGGCGGACGCGCTGCGACGTGAGATTGCGGAGGCCGTCGGCGAACTGACAGAGGTTCACTTCGCGCGCGAAACTCCGTTTCTGCGGCTGCGGACGCTGGATGGACTGCCAACGATGGTCGCGGCCTTCACTACTGATATTCCTTCGCTGCCCAATTGGGGTGAGCCACTTCTGCTTGGGCCAGGGTCGATTCACGTGGCGCACACTACGGGCGAGTTTGTGGAGAAGGCGCAGTTGCGGGACGCAGTTGAGATTTATTTTGCGATGGCGAAGCGGCTGAGTTCGTAGCGCTTGGTTTTCACCCTTCGATAGATCATTGATCGAGCCCCAATCTTTCTCACTGCAAGCTAAACTAGGCTGATGACTGACTCCTCACACAACGCTCTGGCACGCGCTTCTTCTCCCTATCTGCGTTCGGCCATGCATCAGCCAATTCGGTGGCACGAGTTTGGCGAGGAGGCTTTTGCGGCGGCTCGTCTAGCTAATAAGCCGATGCTTTTGGATATTGGGGCGGTTTGGTGTCACTGGTGTCATGTGATGGATCGTGAGTCTTATGACGATGCCGAGGTCGCGGCGATTGTTAATGAACATTACATCGCGGTGAAGGTGGATCGGGATGAGCGCCCGGATATTGACAGCCGCTATCAGTTGGCCGTGAGTTCGCTGACGGGTCAGGGTGGATGGCCACTTACTGCGTTTCTTACTCCCGATGGCAAGCCGTTTTATGGAGGGACTTATTTTCCTCCGGCGGATGCTTACGGGCGGCCCAGTTTTAAGCGTGTGCTGCTTTCGATTGCTGCGGCTTATCGCGACAAGCATGGCGATGTGATGGAGCAGGCACAGATGGTCGAGAGTGCGATCGCGCGGGCGGAGTCTTTTTCCGGAGGTGGGAAGGTGTCGCCTACGGTGATTGATGCGATTGTGGAGTCGGCGCGAAAGATGTTTGACGAGGTCAATGGTGGATTTGGAAGTGCGCCTAAGTTTCCGCATCCGGCGGCGCTGGATCTGGTGATGGAGCAGTATTTGCGGACGAGTCAGGCAGGCAGGCCGGATGAAGACCTGCGCACTATTTTCGTTCATACGCTGGAAAAAATGGCGCGTGGCGGGGTGTATGACCAGTTGGCGGGGGGCTTCCATCGTTATTCAGTGGATGAGCGCTGGATTGTGCCGCACTTCGAGAAGATGTGTTACGACAATTCGGAACTGCTGAAGAACTATGTACACGCCTATCAGGCGACGGGGGATGAATTCTTCGCTGGCGTGGCGCGCGACATTATTCGCTGGATGGATGAATGGCTTAGCGATCGTGCCCATGGCGGGTTTTACGCTTCGCAGGATGCCGACTATTCGATGGACGATGACGGAGATTATTTCACCTGGAGTTTGGAAGAGACTAAGTCTGTGCTGACCACGGATGAGGCGGCCGTGGCGACGCTTTACTATGACATTCAGGAAGTCGGGGACATGCATCACAATCCGGCTAAGAACGTGCTCTACCTTTCTTCGTCGGTGGAAGAAATTGCGCGGCGGCTGAATATTGCGGAGGAGCGCGCGGGCGCTCTGCTGGCTTTGGCTCAGAAGAAAATGTATGCAGCGCGGTTGCTGCGTCCTACGCCTTATGTGGATAAGACGATTTATGTGGGCTGGAATGCGATGTGCATTTCGGCTTATCTGGAAGCGGCCAAAGTGCTCGACCTGACGCAGACTCGCCAGTTTGCTTTGCGCTCGCTGGATCGGCTGCTTTCCGAGGGATGGAATGCGGAGCGCGGGATGCGGCATGTAATTGCTTACTCTGACGCTCCCTCTGACGCTTACTCTGCACCCGGGGCGGAGCGGCGTGACATTGCTGGCGGGCTGGATGACTATGCTTTTACGGTGATTGCTTGCCTTGACGCTTACGAGGCTACGGCAGATTTGAGCTACTTCCGCTTTGCGCGGTCGATTGGGGATGCGATGGTAGCGGGATTCTTCGATCCTGTAGCGGGCGGATTTTTTGATACTCGCGTGACAGGAGACGGAGCTTCTAGCGGGGCGGCGGACGAAAGGCCCGTACTGGGCATTTTGGGGACGCGGCGCAAGCCGTTTCAGGATTCGCCTACTCCGGCGGGAAATTCAGCGGCGGCGATTGCGCTGCTCCGTCTACATAGTTACGCCAACGATGGAGCGGACAACAATGTGTCATATCGTGACCGGGCCGAGCAGACGCTGGAGGTCTATGCCGGGGTCGCGGGACAGCATGGAATTTTTGCGGCGACTTATGGACTGGCTGTGGCGCATCTCATCCAACCGCACACTTTGGTCGTGATTGTCGGGAAGGACGAAGTGGCTGCGGAGTTGTATCGAACGGCGGTGCGTCCGCTTGGCTTGGCTACAGCAGTTCTTCGATTGGATGTCGACAAGGCTGTCGCACAGAATTTGCCGCCGGCTTTGGCGGAGACGATTCCGAATCTTCCGGCGCTGCATGGGGGACGATCGTTTGTGGTGGTGTGCTCGGGGTTTGCTTGCCAGCCGCCGATCTTCGATGCTGTGGAACTGACGCGCGCTCTGGGGTCGCGGGCGCGTCAGGCGGCTTGAAAGCCGTTGTCACCGCCTGCGCAAGCGCCCGTTAAGTGGTCAAAAAATCCCCAGAGGCATCGGACCGTAGTTCCCACCCTAGCGCAAAAGGCCGCGCTAGGATGGGGCACCCTCACCTTAAGTTTTGCACCCTCACTTTGTTTCTGGCTCCTTAAGTTCCCTGCCCTGATTGCCGATGAAACTGGAAGGCGGCGTGTCTGGCCATGCTTTCCAACCTTCTCGATAACCCGAAGCTGTTCCGGCATGTGGTGGAAGACTTGCCGGTGGGGATTTACATCGTTGATGGGGAACGGCGGCTCCGTTTTTGGAATCATGGCGCGGAGCACCTTACCGGACATCTGTCACACGAAGTGGTGGGACATGTACTGGAAGATGCGGTACAAGCCTGCGACCGGCGGGGCAACAGCTTGAGTGGCGAACACTGTCCAGTGACGATGACCCTCAGCCAGCGGCAATCGCAGCAATGCATCGCTTTCTATCTGCACAAGAATGGGCACAGGACGGCGGTTCGAATCCGCACACATCCGATATTGGAATACGGCGACGCGATTGGGGGTGCGACGGTTCTATTCGAAGAAGCGTTTGTTTACCGCGAGGAATCGAACGGGCCGGCTATGTATGGATGCTTGGACGCGATGACGGGAGTTCCTTCGCACCGTCTGACGCGAGCCGTGCTGAACGAATGCATGACCGGCATGGAGGAATCCCACACCGGCTTCGGGCTGCTGCGGATACGAGTGCTGGGGCTGGAGGAATTTCGCTCCAAACATGGTCCGCAGTCAGTGGCGCCATTTATGCGCACCGCGGCGCACACGTTGCGCCACAGCCTGGATGCGGAAAATTTTCTCGGATGCTGGGAAGAGAACGAGTTTCTAGTCGTGCTGCCTTCGGAGAGTCCGATGTTGGTGGCAATGAAGGCTGAAATCTTATGGAACCTGCTGCGACACTCGGAAGTGTTGTGGTGGGGTGACCGTTTCCTGATCGATGCAGAGGTGGCTTACTCGGTGGCCACCACAGGTAACGACCTGGAATCGCTGTTGCGGGAGATGAAGCTGTCGCACTCGAAGGGAATGGCGAAGGCAGTAACGGCGAGCGTTGCCAACAATTCTGGACTCCAGTAAGGATGATGCTCCATGTTTTCGATCATTGGGATCGTGGTTGTTTTCGGCTGCATCGCGGCGGGCTACCTGATGGAGCACGGAAACATAAAGGTGCTGATGCAGCCAGCGGAGCTGATCATCATCGCCGGAGCAGCGCTAGGGACGGTGTTGATCTCGAATCCGGCCCACACGCTGAAGCAGATGATTAGCGGTCTTATTGGGGCGTTTGGATCGTCGAAGTATGGCACACAGCGGTACATCAATTGTTTAAAGATGATGTATGAGCTGTTGCAAAAGGCACGCAAAGAAGGCCTGGTAGCGCTGGAAACGGACATTGAGGAACCGGACAAGAGTCCACTATTTTCCAAATACGCAGATTTTGTAAAGGATCACCATGCCGTGGCTTTTGTCTGCGACACGATGCGCATGGCCGTGAGTGGGGGAGTGGAAGTATTTGATCTGGATCAGATGCTGGATGCGGATATGGAAGTGCATCATCACGAGGCGGGGGAGCCGGTGGCAGCTTTGAGCACGATGGCAGACTCGCTGCCGGGGCTGGGCATTGTGGCAGCGGTGCTGGGGGTGGTGATCACGATGGGTGCGCTGGGCGGTCCTCCGGAAGAAATTGGGAAGAAAGTAGCGGCGGCTTTGGTGGGGACATTTTTGGGTATTCTGCTGTGCTACGGGCTGGTCGGGCCATTGGCGGCTCGCATGGGCAAGATCGCGGATGAGCAACACGCATTCCTGATGGTGCTGCGGGTGACCATGATTGCTTTTCTGAAAGGTGTTGCTCCCATCATGTCGGTCGAGATTGGGCGGCGCACGGTGCCTGGGCATATGCGTCCTTCGTTCAAAGAAGTCGAAGAGGCTTGCCGAGGCGCGAAAGAAGCGCCGGCAGCGGAAGCAGCAGCGGCGGGATAACCAGGGTTCATGCCGACACCCCCCATCATCATCGTCAAGAAAAAAGGAGGACACGGCGGCCATCACGGCGGCGCCTGGAAAGTCGCCTATGCGGACTTCGTCACAGCCATGATGGCCCTCTTCATCGTGTTGTGGCTGATGAGCAGCAGCAGCAAGCAGACGCAGGTGGCGATCAGTGGGTACTTCAAAGATCCCAACGGCAGTGCAAAGGAGGTCGGGAGCACTATGACCGGAACCGGCCAAAATCTTCCGCTGAAAAAAAAGGAGGACATGACGAAGCTGAAGGAGCAGTTGGAAAAGAGCATTCAGAGCATGAACGACCTGGATAAGCTCAATAAAAATATCGAGATCACAGTGACTGCGGAGGGTCTGCGCATCGAGTTGCTGGAATCGGCGAAAGGAACGTTCTTCGACAGCGGGAGTGCCACACTCAACAAGAGTGGGCAGGAGATACTGGCACTGCTGGCGGCGGAATTGGGAAAAGTCCCCAACCATATTTCGGTCGAGGGACACACCGACGCCAAACCCTTTGCGGGCAAGAGCAGCTATGGCAACTGGGAACTATCTTCCGACCGGGCGAATGCGGCGCGGCGATTGATGCAGGAGGCGGGATTTCGCCCAGATCAGGTCTCGCAAGTGCGGGGCTTTGCGGACCAGCGCCTGCGGAACACAAAAGACCCGCTCGACCCTTCGAACCGGCGCATTTCGATCATTGTGCAATACATCAATAACAACGCCGATGAAGCGGGCTCTGCTGCGGAGGATGTGAAAGAATTGGTAGAAGGCAAACCGTCAGCGGGCACGAAAGCGGAATCTGAGAGCGCAAGAAAAAAGTAAAAAAAAGGCTGGCCATGTTAGGCCAGCCCGAAAAATTGCTTTCGTCTTGCAAAGATTTACGTCATCTTACTTAGTGGTTTGTTAACCGTGCGACTACGCGTCGCACATCGGACGGCTGAGAGGACACAGCGGCATCGGTCCCGACGGAGCAGGAGCTTTCGGAACAGCAGCATACGCAAATGTACCTACCAGACCTACCAACAGCAGTAACGCCCTGAGCGAACGTTTCATGGTTTTACTTTCTCCTTAGGGTCTGCTGGAGACTGGCGTCAAACTGCCGACCTCCAGCGTCGTGCATTATACACATGCCTGCAACTTCTCGATTAACTTGGGCGTTAATCGAATATGCTGGCGTGCCGACAAGCCGGCCTGTGCGCCGAGAATTCTCATGGTATCCGGCAGGCGATATAAACCGTATTTACGCTGGTTTCTTAAGGTATTGGTTTGAATCGAATGGCTTCGATTTGAGGTTCTCCAGAAGGATTCCCGGGGCGCCAAAATATACTCTTGACAAGGTTTTTGCGCAGTGCTGTTTCTGAGGACAGGCGAGAGCTATGGGCGGATCTTGAAACCAGCGGCAGCGGAGCTGGCTTTGGGTGGGTCAGCGTGTGGGTCTACGGGGCGGATGAGCGGGATATGATCTTCCGCAGCTTCCAGGTTAGAGCTTCGCGAGAAGGCGCGCTCCACCATGCCTTCAAACATCGGGATCAACGAATCGGAAGGCACCGGGTGTTGAAGATCGGCCAGGCCCTGTTCCCAGCGCTGGGTCTGCAGGTGGTTGACGGCGATTTCGCGCACGGCTTTGCGCGAGAGTGAGTAGCCGAGCCAGACAAAAATGGCCAGAATATAAGTGACCATGTTGATCTCGTTGAGGATGTGCTGTCTGACAAATCCCCCGGAATTCAACGCCATCAGAACCAATTCCACACCGGCTAACAAGCCAAAGCCAAGCGAGATCCCAAAACTGACCTGCTTCCAGGACGCTCCCAGGAAGCGCGAAAACAGCAACAAGAAAAGAATGAGTCCAACTTGCACGATGCGGACGGAGCGTTGAAGAGTGGTAACAGCATGCACCAACGGACTCCGATCGAAAGAATTCGAAAAGGCGACCACCACAGAAACCAGCAGCATGACTACGCCCGCCCACTTGAAGAGCAAAGTGCCAAGGTCTTTCAGCGTGTGATAGGGGCGGAACACGTCGAGGAAAACTTCATGAATCACCTTGAAACCGAGGATGGCGTTGATCGCCTCGCCCACCCAGAAAGGCCCGAAGTATAAATTGTAATTGCCGGTGTGATAAAGCGGATAAATGATGGCAAAGTTCGCAACCTGCATCAAAAGGAATACGAAAAACACAGGAAACTGCTTATGCAACTTGCGGCGCCATAAGACAAACGCCGCCACCGATTGCAGGATCGGTTGCGCGCACCACAGATAAAGGACGACAGTTTGGGTGTGCCAAGTCATGGAGATAGCACGGAGTGCGCGAGCAATCGTTCCAGCCAGCGCGCCTCAGCCCTCAACCCACATCCTCAGGCAGGTTACCCCGTCAGGTCAACCTACTTAGGTAACCTTAGTAACCATTACCCTCCAGCCAACCGCCTTCGGCTTAAGCATGGCACACAAAAGCGGAGAGCCTATCCGGCCTCGGGCGAGGAATGCAAATAGGCGCGCATCATGCGCATTTCGTCGTCTTTTTCATCGAGGTCGTGCAGCAGGAGGTCACGCAAGGAAACAACGCCCTTCAGTTCGCGTCCGACGCAGACTGGCAAATGCCTGAAACCATGTCGCTTCATCAGGGTCATGCAGGTTTCCACTCGCTCGGTCGGCACGACCGTCAGAGGATCTTCGGTCATGACCTGATTGACCAGGGTGCGGGCGGGATCCTTGCCGCCGACTACCACACGGCTCATCAGATCGCGTTCGGAGAAAATACCGGTGAGCTTGCCTTCTTGCAAAACCGGCACGGCGCCGATGTTGTGTTCCACCATCAGTCTGGCGACTTCGAGCACGGTCTGTTGTGCGTCGGCGGAAACGATGACTTGATTTCTGAGCAGATCACAGATCAACATTTGCACCTCCTAATGGAACTCGTCCTCAAACTCTTAGACGAAGGAAGCAAAACCGTTCTCTATCTGGACCCGCGGCGGAGTATATGTCGAAAACCGGCGGTGGGGAAGGAAAAAATGAAAGGGCGCTGAGCTGAGGGCAACTGAGAGGCCCGGTTTTTCCCGAAATGAGACTACTCGCTTCGAGCGTCGCCCAGAGAAATGACATAGGATCTGGCGGCCAAAGCAGGGGGCATATCGGCAGCGGCGCGGGCGGTAACGACCAGGTTGTAATCGTCGCTGGCGCGTAGACGACTGAACACGGGGGTCGCCTCCTGCGGCTCGACCAATGCCAAGTAGCGCAGGAAAGTGAAGACGTCTTCGGTTGGCTCCAATCCCGGCGCAACGAAGGAGACTTCAACATCTTCATGATGGAAATGCCATCCGAGTGAAGCAGCGAGGCGCACGCCTCGCTCATATGCTTCAGGCGTCAGGACGCCAGGTGCGGGATTGTCGAAGACGATGCGGAGTTTGCGTTCATCTTCGCGGCTGAACTCGCGTACTTTTAACGCGCCGGTGCGGGCTGTGGCTTTCCAGTCGACATGGCGGGCGGAATCATCGGGCATGTAATCGCGGATGAGATAAAGATCGTTGCCGCGTCCGCTCACAAAGGCCTCGAACTCGCCGGTGACCATGGGGAAAACTTCGAGAAACTGGTCGGCCGACTCGACGACAGGAAAGACGATCACTTCGCGAGCCAGGTTGATGCGCCTGGTCTTCATCAGGAAAGAAAAAGGAAAACGCGTGGCCAGGCCGAAGTTTTTTTCGCAGTAGCGACCGCGGGCGGGGAATTTTATCTCCAGGTCAGCGCGGAGTTCTTGTTCCGGAGCGAGAAAAGGAAAATAAACAGATTCTTGCAGGATGGGCTTTTCTGCTTCCTCGCGCACACGACGCAGGCGCCGATCGGGCAACCGGAGCCACTGATTCTGGGGCGCACGATTGCGCGGCAAACCGAGAGTGTAGGGCTCCCATTGCCAGCGGGCTTTAACTTTGCGCTTGGCGGGAACGACGCGTACAGAAAATGAAGGCAACCACGAACTAGTATTGCGCAGGAGCAGGCGCGCCAACATCGGCCGTCCCGCAAAAACGTGTTCAGGCAAGTGGACATCAAGTTCGAGACTACGCAGCACCAGAGCCGAGGCAATTCCGGAAACCAGAATGGCCGAAAGCAATGCGGCGACAACAACGTAAAGCAGATTGTTTCCAGTATTAATAGCGGCGATTCCAATGACGACGCTGATGAGGATGTAGATCAGGCCGGCGCGCGTGACGTCATAGTCCATCGCTTCGCGAACGCGGCTTGCGACGACTCGCCGCGCCAGGTAAGGCACTGTGGTCAGTCCAACAAAAGCGGCCAGCAAAAGCGCCGTGGACGCCAGAATGATGGTTCCCCAGAGATTGCCAGACTCGCCCAATATGGTGGAGAAGAGCGCTGCGCCGAACGCGAGCGCTAAGCCAAAGATGGCGAGCAGGAATCGCACCCAGACCTGCGAAAGTCCCAGCCGCGGAAAGCGGGGCGCAGCTGAGTTTGGCGAGTTATTTTGCAAGCGTTCTGAAATCACGTTGTCAGGCGATTTTCTCGGCGTTCCGGGCGATGCTTCTAGCAGCATATGACGGCGGACGGTCGAGTGGAAGTGACCGAAGACACTTTACGCCCGTTATTACGGCAGTTTCACTTTGTTGTGTTCGGAGTGGTTTGAGATGCAGGAATCGGTTTTGCCGGCTCGCCGACCACATCCGGTCCCAACTCCACCTGCGTTTTCACCAGGGTGTCGGCAACGATGCGGCCGAAGGTTCTTTTGCCCTGATCGTTCAGGTGCGTCCGATCAAGAGGACTCTTCTGGTTCGTGAGGCTTTCCGTCGTCTGTCCTGTTGCATCGAATTGATCGGCCTGTTCCTGCGTCATCTGTTTCAGCAGGGCGATCGAAATGGCATTCAGGTCGATCACGGTCACGTCTTCTTCCATGCCAACTCGTCTGGCTGCGGCTGCATAGTCGTTCAGGTCCTCCACGAGCACGTCGTCTTTGTAGTTCCGACGCGACAGTGGCGTGATCACGACCGGTATCGCGCCGATTGCGCGTGTATCGTGGATATAGCGCCGGATATTCGCCGCGAATGTTGTGTTCGGATCGGTCTCACGCGCCGGTCCCTTCCCTTTCATGTCGTTATGTCCAAACTGGATCAAGTAGTAGTCGCCCTTGTCGGCCAGCGCTTTCGTCCATAGCCCTTCATCGATGTAGCTCTTGCTGCTGCGTCCGTTCCGCGCATCATCCAGGCAGGTAACGTTTGGCGTCATCAGGGCGCAGAATCCGGGTCCCCAGCCGCCTTGCGGAGCGGTTGTCGAATCTCCTACCAGCACAATCTTTACCGGCGCGCCGTTGAGGGTTCTCATCGCCTTCACGCCTTCGGGAGGGAGTTGTGCTGCGCGCGGCCTTATGTACTTCTTCAATCCGGGTACAGCTTTTCCCATATTCGCCGCTACAATTCGGCCGAAGACATACGAACCCTTCCAATTCAGATGGGTCTTGTCGAAAATTGTCTTGCCGTCCGTATCTTTCTTGGTAATCGCCAACTCGTTGCCTTTGCGCTCGCCAATCTTATCGAGGTATGCAACGCTGGCGCTCTGCAGATCGATCAGCGGCACGTGCATCTCAGCCGCGACTCTCTTCATGATTGCAGAATGCGCCAGCAAGTCGGAATGGATTTTTCCATCGGCTCTGAAATATCGACGGGTGAGTGGTGTCACGAGGATTGGGTGGATCGCCGCCGCGCGTGCCTCGGCCACATAGCTGCGCAGATTCGCTTCATATTCGGGCAAGGTTGTTTCGCGCGGGTTGTGGTTTGGACTCTCCATGTCGTTATGGCCAAACTGAATCAGCATGTAATCCGGTTTGGTCTCGAGGCTGCGCTGCCACAGTCCCTGTTCGCGAAATGTTTTCGTGCCGGCGCCGCCTTTTGCCATATTCACGCAATCCACCTGGCGGGTCAGATTGGCGCAGAAGCCGCGTCCGTAGCCGGCGTTGTTGGCCTGCGTGGAGTCGCCGATCAGATCGATCCGCACCGTGGTACCCGGGGCGCGAACCGCGGCCGTAGCGGAGTCAAAGGCTCTCTGCGGGTCACCCTGCGCCCGCATTTTTACAGGAATCAAAGCAGCTACAAAAACACCTGCCGATATAGCCGCAATCAACCGATTCCGATTAATCATTGCTTTCAAGTTTTGAAGCCGTGCAACCGAATCCCCGATACCCGAGACCAGCGTCAGCCATTCTCCGGCGTGGGCTGACGGCGATGTCTCCACCACAGCACCAGAATCACGATGGCGGCGAAAATCAAGACGGCGACATTGAAACGCTGCATGGTTCTGAACAGACTGCGTGAATGTTGGCCGAAAAGATATCCGGCGCTGGCGATGACGGTGACCCAGAGAGCCGCGCCCATGAAGTTGAAAAATGCAAAGGCTCGCCAGCGCATACGCAGCACGCCAGCCAGCGGTCCAGCGAAAACGCGGAGGCCGAAAATGAAGCGGGCGAAAAAAACGGCAGCGGCACCATAACGGGCAAACATATCCTCGCCGCGTTGAAGCGTGGCCGGCGAGATTCGAAAGACATTCACATAACGATCGAGCAGTGGACGGCCACCATAGTGGCCAAGGGCATAGCCTATGTTGTCGCCGAGCGTGGCGGCGCAGGTAGCGACCACGATGATCCATCCAAGATGAAGCTGATGCTCGGAATAGGCTAGAAAACTCGCCAGCAATAGCGTGCTCTCGCCGGGAATGGGGATGCCAGCATTCTCGCAGAGCAACGCCAGAGCCACGGCCCAATAGCCGTAGTCAGCGACGAATGTGCGCAACGAGTGAAAAATCGTGTGATGCATGAAGAAACAGTTCTCAGTTCTCGGTTCTCAGTTCTCAGTCAAATCCGCTCCTGTGAGAACTGAGAACTGGTGACGAAGTCTATCAGGGCGCGGTTGAAGTCCTCGGGCGCCTCTTCGTAGAGCAAATGGCCAACGCCTTCGAATGCTACCAAGCGAGCATTTTTAAAATTGCGGCGCAGCGGTTCGGCGGATTGAAAATGAACGGCGCTGTCTTTCGTTCCCCACATTAGCAGAGTCGGATAATCACGAATCTTGGGAAGCGCCGTTTCCAGTTCGGCGAGGTCTGCGGACCAATTTTTTACGATGCGCGCGCCATGACGCATGGCGTGATTCTTGAGTACGGGCATGCGGTAGCCATCGAGCGAATCGGGTGGAATTCTTGATTCGTCACCAAACATGCGGCTCAGCCACAGGTAGTCGAGTGAGCGCCAGCGCTCGATCGTGTTGCGGAAGAGCATGGAACCGAACGCGCTGCCTACAAAGGGCGCGAGCCGCTTGCCATGCGGCGACCATGGGTTTACGGCAGCCACCAGCACCAGGCGCTGGAGGCGTGGATCGCGTCTTTCTGCACAAAGCGCGGCCACCATGATTGCGACACCACCCCCATGGGACGTGCCCAGTAAATCGAACTGTTTGATGCCGATCGCTTCCGCGAACTGCAGGACACGCTCGGCGGTTGCGCGCACGGTGCAGTCCATGCCTGCATTCGCTATTGAAAGGCCGGCGCCCAGATTGTCGATGGCATACACGGTCGCATGAGGGGCCAATGCGGGGATCGTAAATCTCCAGGAAAAGGAATAGCCCATCAACCCGTGAATCAGGATGAGGGCTGGACCTGATCCGGCCTGGAGGTAACGCATGCGCCCGTCGGGGAGTTCGAGCCATTGCTCCTCAATTTGAACTTGAATATGAGCCAGCGGCTCGGATGCAACTCCAATTGCTGACGCGTCCACGTCGGCGTGAGGTTCGCCATCAGCGATGGAAACTTTTTTCGGGGGTTGTGTTTTGGCGGGCAACGAAATCCTCGCAGACAGGTTCTTACTAATTGATATCGCCTCTAACGCTTTGGGGGAGCTGAATACTGGCTCCCCTTCTTTTCTGCGTGGCACCCGGAGACGGGACAAGCCCCGTCTCTACCCATGTGTCGTTATGACGCGACCTTCCTGCGCCACCCCTATTGCCCCACCCCGGTAACTTTGCTCTGCGCTTTTTTTCGCTTCTTGCCCAAAAGTTTCTTCAACACTTTTATGCCTTTATCCACGTGCTTCTCTTCCAGCAAGAACGGCGGCAGGAAGCGCAGGACTGTATCCTGGGTCACGTTAAAGAGGACGCCTTCCGCCAGTCCCTGCTCCACCAATGGCCGAGCGGGAATGTCGAGCACGAGACCCTGAATGAATCCTCGGCCACGGACTTCTTTCGTCGCGGCATATTTATCGACCAGTTCCTGGAGTTGTTGATGCAGGTAGCCGCCAACCTTCGCAACATTTTCAAGCAAGTGCTCCTCTTCGATGATTGCTAGATATTCGAGCCCGACGCGGCAAGCCAGCGGACCTCCGCCAAAAGTTGTGCCGTGCTGACCGGGCGAAATCGCCGAGGCGAATTGTTCTTTGGACAAAAATGCGCCGAGCGGTACTCCCGCAGCAATCGGCTTGGCGATGGTCACGATGTCGGGGACAACACCGAAGCTCTGGAAAGCAAATATCTTGCCCGTGCGACCTAGACCACACTGGATCTCGTCGAAGATGAGGGCGGCATGGTGATGGTCAGCAAGCGTCCGGCAGGCGCGTAGAAAATCTTCGGAACACTCGAGGATTCCGCCTTCGCCAAAGATGGGCTCGAGCACGATCGCACAGGTATTGGCATTGACTGCGGCGTGCAGTGCTTCGACGTTGTTCTGCGCGACGAAGGTTACATCTTCGAGCATCGGCTCAAAACCCTTGCGGTATTTTTCTTGGCCGGTCAAAGACATCGCGCCAAACGTCCGGCCATGATACGAACCTTGTAGCGCCACCAGTTGAGACTTGGCCTCGCCTCCTGCATTCTCCGCGGATAAACGGTGTCCGGCGAGACGTGCCAACTTTATGGCTCCCTCCATCGCCTCGGTGCCGCTATTCGAAAAGAAAACGCGATCCAGGCCCGAAAGCCGGCACAGGCGCTCGGCCAGTTGTCCCTGATATTCGTTGTAGTAGAGATTCGAAACGTGAATAAGCCGGGCCGCCTGCTCGCGGATGGCCTTCACGATGCGGGGATGAGCATGGCCCAAGGCATTCACGCCCAATCCGGCTACGAAGTCGAGATACTTCTTACCTTCGAAGTCGTAGAGGAAAACGTCTTTGCCGCGCTCGAAAGCAACCGGATAGCGGTTGTAGGTAGGGAGAAGAAAGCGTTTTTCGAGATCGGCGATCTGATCGAGACGGGACATCGCTTCATTGTAAAACGAACGGAGGTTCGGACCAGGGCCGTCAGTTCTCAGGTTTTGGAGTTCCTCGGGGATTTGCTGGATCCAACCCGGCGGCGGTCATTATGGCGCGCCCCAGTTCTTCGGCGGAAACAGCGAATCCTTCGGCCAGCGTCTGACCACTGGCTTCTTCTTTGGCGGTGGGAGCGACGAAGCGATAGCCCCTTCCGACTACGGTCTGCAGGTAGTACGGTTCGTTGGGGTCGTCCGCCAGAGCGCGGCGGATCTTACGGATAGCGGTATTGATTCCCTGTTCGACGTCGACGAATACGTCTTTGCTCCAGAGTTCAGCGGAGATCTGCTCGCGGGTAACCAGTTGGCCGCGCTTTTCAACCAGGAACATGAGTAGCTGAAGGGGCAGTCCTTCGAGTCGAACCGGGTTACCACTCCGGCAGAGCTGAAAACGAGCGTAATCGAGCTCGAAATCGTCGAAACGGACTTTCTTGTCTGACTTATCCGGCAATGCGGAAACTCCTAAATGCCAAAAATTAAAGCAAAATGGATCGTTACATATCCTGTTATGCCGGACTGGCCGTGTCAAGCTGGAGACGATGAATTTCTTCAGATCAATTCAGACGGCTTCAGACTGGCTCCATGGACGTTTCCAGCGATCAGGCGCAAGATCACACTCACTTGCGGGATTTGCTCACCTCTTCTCGGGGGAGGGTAGGTGAGCCGAGTAAGTGGGGGGTTCGGGAAACTGGGAAGGTTCTCGAACCCCTCCAATACCTAAAGAAGGGTTTGGGCACGTCACCTCACTTCACTGCAGAAGCACGCCAACCACGAAAATCCGCTCTTTCAGCCTATCCAGCATTTATCCGGCACCCAAACCCGCTTCCCACCAACTATATGGCATCCCAAAAAACAGAAGCTACCTTCCATTATTCATAGTTACTATTCCAGATTCACTCTATAATTATGGAAGTTGCTGTTTAAAAGCGACTTAGCAGCACTGGATTGGATTGGAGGGTGGCAGTGAAGTTGCATATACCTGACTGGCGACGAATGTCTGGCCACGCTGTCGCCGTCGTCCCAGTCCATGAATCGTGAACTGAGTCGCGAACTGGGTCCGAAATATGAACCGTGAATTTGAGGCTCGGTTTACCGCTATCCTGCTGTTTCTCCTGACAGTGGCCGCAGTTCTGCTCGCCGGTTTCAACTACAAAATCGAACACCAGTCGGCGATTCCCGACGACGGGGCGTGGTGGATGGAGCGGAACGGCCACCTGGTAGCGGATCGTCTGGAAGCGAACGGGCCGGCAGAACGAGCCGGTATCCGGAGCGGGGACGAGGTGGTGAGCGTCAATGGCCGCTCCGTAGACACTTTGGCCGCAGTAACACGGCAGCTCTACTATTCCGGCGTCTGGTCGAAAGCGACTTATTCGCTGATTCGCGGCTCGGTTCCGCTCGATGTGGAAGTGGTACTGGTTCCAGCCGAGCGCTCCATGAACGATTGGCTGCGGCTGATCGCGCTCATTTACCTGAGCATTGGGCTTTATGTGCTGTTGCGACGATGGACGGCAGTGGGTTCGACGCACTTTTACATTTTCTGCCTGGTATCGTTCGTTTTCTACTCGCTGCACTACACCGGCAAGTTCAACGCGTTTGACTGGATGGTCTTCTGGACCAATGAAGTGGCGTGGCTGCTGCAGCCGGCGTTGTTTCTACATTTCGTATTGACCTTCCCGGAACGGCGGCAATTCGTCAACCAGCATCGCTGGTCGATTCCGCTGCTGTACCTACCAGGAGTGGTACTGCTCGGAATACAGGTGCTGGCGCTGGAGTTCCTGAAAGCCAGCAATTCGCTGCTTTTTAATTTGAACCGGGTGCACTGGGCTTATCTGACGATCTTTTTCGTCTCGGCGGCGGCGGTCCTATGGAATAACTACCGGCAGGCCACGACTCCGATTCTGCGCCAGCAACTCAAGTGGATTACGCGTGGCACAATCCTTGCCATAGCGCCGTTCACGCTTTTTTATGTTCTGCCGTATCTGTTGGGATGGATGCCTTCGACCACCATGAAGGTGTCAGTGCTGTCGCTCGGATTGCTGCCGCTGACATTTGGATACGCCATTTTCCGTTACCGGTTGATGGACGTGGATCTGATCTTCAAGCGCGGCATGGCTTACACATTGGCGGCGGCGGCTATCGTGGCGCTGTACTTCGCTGGCGTAGCCGCGATTGCTGAGCTGGTGCACACACGTGTGCCGAGTTCTGGTCCTTACGGGTTAATAGTGGCCGTCGTGGTCACTGCGCTGTTGTTTGATCCGGTGCGGAAATGGATTCAGGAAAAACTGGACCAGTTTTTCTTCCGTACAGGCTACGACTACCGGCGCACCCTGATCGAGTTCGGACGCGAGTTGAGTTCGGAGACCGATCTCGACAAAATGCTCTCTTCGCTGGTGGATCGGCTGGCACGGACGCTGCTGGTGGATCGCGTCGCGATCTTTCTTGGCAACGGTGATTCTTCGCGATTTGAAATGTCTAAGTCGTTTGGGATAGCGTATGTCACCGGACTTGACCTGTCATTCCTCGCGAAACCGCGTATCGAGGATGCGGTTGGGCATATCTTCTTCGAGAATACGCACCAGTTGCCACGCGAAAATGCCATGGCGCAGGAAGCTATTGGACGCCTGGATCTGAATTACTACATTCCCTGCCATGCGCGGCAAAAGACCATCGCTTTCCTCGGATTGGGCAAGACCATGCAAGGCGACTTCCTCTCCAGCGAAGATGTGGAGTTGCTCGAAGTGTTAGCGGGATACATCGGCATTGCGATCCAGAACGGACGGCTGTATGCGTCACTTGAACAGAAAGTGACCGAATACGAACGGCTCAAGGATTTCAACGAGAACATCGTTGAATCCATCAACGTCGGCGTGATGGCTGTGGATTTACAGGACCGCATTGAATCCTGGAACTCGCAGATGGAAGTCATGTACGCTCAGCCGCGTTGGCAGGTGGTGGGACGTTCGTTGAGCGAAGTTTTCCCGGCCTCGTTTGTTGAGGAGTTCTACCGCGTTCGGCAGAATCCTGGGATTCACAATCTTTATAAGTTCCGGCTGAGAACTCCGACGGGCGAGTCACGCATCGTGAATGTTGCGATGACGCCGCTGGTGACCCGCAAGTTCAATGTGGTGGGGCGACTCGTGATCATGGATGACATTACGGAGAGGATTGAACTGGAAGTCCAGCTCACGCAGGCGGACAAACTCTCTTCTATCGGACTGCTGGCGGCTGGTGTGGCGCACGAAGTGAATACGCCGCTGGCGGTAATCTCCTCTTACACGCAGATGTTGGCGAAGCAGTTGCAGTCGGATCCGCAGAAGGCGGGGTTGCTGGAAAAAATCACCAAGCAGACGTTCCGCGCCTCTGAGATCGTCAACAATCTGCTGAACTTCTCCCGCACCACCGGTACGGAATTGACGGAACTCAGTCTGAACAAGGTCATCGCAGACACGCTGGCATTGCTTGAGCACCAGTTCAAAGTTGCGCACATCGAGGTGCAGGCCGAACTCTACGAGAATCTTCCTTCGATTCAAGGCAACGCCGGACGCCTGCAACAAGTGTTTCTAAATTTATTTCTGAATGCCAAGGACGCAATGACCGGGGGCGGAGTCCTGAACGTTGCAACGCTGAACGGAGAGTTTGTCAGCGTGCGCGTCTCTGACACCGGCAGCGGCATTGCGCAAGAACACATTCAGCGCATCTACGATCCGTTTTTCACTACCAAGACCACACCAACGGAAGGCCAGAATCGTGGCACCGGTCTTGGGCTTTCTGTCACCTACGGCATCATCCAGGAACACGCGGGCAATATCCGCGTGGAGAGCCGCCCGGGCGAAGGCACCACCTTCACCCTGGATTTCCCCTTGATTTCGTCCAGGAAGGCCATCCATGTCTGAGTTATTGATGTCTGAACCAACAACCGTTACGGGCCGGAGCGCGCCACCGGAAAACACATCGTCAAGCGCGGGCAGAATTCTCATCATTGACGACGAAGCTGAAATTCGCGAATCGCTGGAGACTCTGCTTCAACTCGAGGGTTATACCGTCGTCGTTGCAGGCAGCGGACGCGAAGGTCTGACGGAGATCGGGCAGCGCAATTTTGACGTAGTTTTGCTCGATTTGGCGCTGCCCGACAAAAATGGGATGGACGTACTCTCTGAGATACGTCTGCTGCATCCAGAGCAGGCAATCATCATGATCACCGCCTACGGGACGGTGGAGAATGCGGTGCGCGCCATGCAATCGGGCGCGACCAACTTCATCCAAAAACCGTGGGACAACGAAAAACTGCTGGCCGACGTGCGCGCCGCCGTCGCCCGTCAGAAGGCAGAAGAAGAAAATGTTCAACTGAAGCGCGCGCTCAAGCAGCGATACAACTTTGAGCACATCGTGGGCAAAAGCGAGCCCATGCTGAAGATTTTCGATCTAGTTGCGCAGGTCGCGCCCAGCCGTTCGACTGTACTTTTGCAAGGTGAAAGCGGTACAGGTAAGGAGCTAATCGCCAAGGCGATTCATCTGCATTCCACACGACGCGACCGGCCGTTTGTGCCCGTCAACTCTGGATCGACGCCGCCTGACCTGCTCGAATCCACGCTGTTTGGGCACGTTAAAGGCGCCTTTACCAGCGCGGTTACATCGAAGAAGGGCTTGTTCGAAGTTGCCGACCGGGGCACGCTCTTTCTCGACGAGATCGGCACCATGAGTATGGACACCCAGAGCAAGATTCTGCGCGTGTTGCAGGATCGCAAATTCATGCATCTGGGTGGCGTGCAGGAAATTCAAGCGGACGTGCGCATCATTGCCGCCACCAACGTGGATCTTCGCCAAATGGTGCGCGAAGGCAAGTTCCGCGAAGATCTGTTCTACCGTCTCAACGTAATCAGCCTCGATCTGCCGCCCCTGCGGCAGCGTCGTGAGGATATTCCTTTGCTGGTGCAGCACTTCCTGCAAAAGTATTCCGAGGAAAACGAGCGGCCACGGCGTCGTATTACCACAGAGGCGTTGCGTCCGCTGGTGAGCTACTCATGGCCGGGCAATGTTCGTGAACTGGAGAACACCATTGAACGCGCCGTGGTGCTTTCCTCCGACAGCGACATTGGACTCGATCTGCTGCCCGACCACATCGTGGGCCGGGGCAGTTCGGTTCCGTCTTTGGACGCGAACTCCGGGGCCACACTCTTCAGCATTATGGAAGACTGCGAACGGCGGATCATCATCGACATGCTGGAGAAGTGCGGCTGGAACCAGACCGAAGCGGCCGAACGCTTTCATGTGCCGCTCTCCACGCTGAATCAGAAAATCAAACGGCTGGCGATTGAGATCAAGAAGAAGAGCCGGGAGTAGCAGCTCTGCTATAGTTCCTTGAGCAGAAGTTCCCCGACCGAGACATGGCGTTCGAACTTGAACTGATTTCGCCCATTGAAGTCGCCAAAGATTTTGCCCTGGCGGTTCAGGAATACACGCTGCTCTCGGCGCAATCCCTCGCGAATTTCTTCCGTCGCCCCCTGTACATGGGCGACATGCTGCAACAGGCAGACCTGATCGGCGTCGGCTCCCTGCCCATCGTCGTTCTTACGGGCCTCTCCGTCGGCGCTCTGCTGGCGCTGAACTCGGCCAGCACGTTGCAACAATTCGGCGGAATTTCGCTCATCGGCCGACTCGTCTCGATCGGCATGGTCACTGAACTGGGTCCGCTTATCACCGGGCTGATGGTGGCTGGGCGGAACGCCTCCGGCATGGCCAGCGAACTGGGTTCGATGATCGTGACGGAACAGATCGATGCCATGCGCGCTTTGGGCACCGATCCCACGAAGAAGCTGGTCACGCCACGCATTGGCGCCACCGCCTTCATGTTGTTTTTTTTAACCATCATTGCCGACCTGCTCGGGCTGATCGGCGGCTATGCAGTCGCGCACCTGATCTTCGGGGTCGACACGCAGCAATATTGGACCACGGTGTGGCAGATTCTTGTCTTTCGCGATGTTTTCACCGGCCTGGTCAAACCGGTGTTGTTTGGGTTCATCATCGCCACCGTGGGCTGCTATTACGGCATGTCGACGCGGGGCGGCACGCAGGGAGTGGGGCGTTCGACCACTCAGGCCGTCGTCGCCTCTTCCGTGCTGATTCTGGTGGTGGATTTCTTCGTTACCAAGTTAATTTTTGCGATTTTTGGTTATAGATAGATCATGTCAGCTCCTACCCTGCCCATTGAAAGTCCGGCTACTTCGATAGTGGATCCCTCTGGCTATGCCATTGAGTTCGACAATGTTTCGATTGCGTTCGATGAAAAAGTTGTGCTTGATGGCATTTCGTTCCAGCTTCCACACGGCGAAACTAAAGCGGTATTTGGAGTTGCTGGGTCGGGTAAAAGCACTCTGCTGAAGCTTGCCATTGGGCTGCTGCGACCCGACAGCGGGCGCATCTTTGTGCTGGGAGAAGAAATTACGCACATGTCGGAACAGGAACTCTTCGAACTCCGGCGACGTGTCGGCATTGTATTCCAGGAAAGCGCGCTCTTTGATTCGCTCAAAGTTTACGAAAACGTCGGTTTCCGCCTGACCGAAGAAAACGTTCCCGCTGATGAAATCGAGCGGCGCGTGCGTGAGGTGCTTCGTTTCGTGGAGCTGGAGCGAACATATGACATGTATCCCTCCGAACTCTCGGGTGGCATGCGGCGACGCGTGGCCATTGCTCGCGCCATCATTACCGAACCCGAAGTGCTGCTCTATGACTCACCCACAGGCGGACTCGATCCGGTAACCTCGAACACAATTGTCGAACTCATTGTGAAACAGCGTGATGTTTACAAGACCAGCGCTCTTATGGTGACTCATCGTCTGCAGGATGCTTTCACTATGGCTACACATTATTTCGACAAGGCTACCAACAAGATGGTCGCTCTTCCCAGAGGCCAGCGTTGCGAAGTGCCTTTGAGTTTTCTGATTCTGCGTGACGGTAAGGTTATCTTGGATGGCGACGCTCATCAGCTCGCCACTTCACGCGACGAATACATTCGCGAATATATTTCGTAAGACAGCGGTCAGCCATCAGTCTTCAGTAAAGGCAGGGCCTTTGGGTTTTCCGGTAGATTTTTCAACGGTCTTCCTTTCGCTGCTCTTGCCTGGTAATGCAGCCGGATTCTCATGCACGCGCTCGCGGAAGCCGCCTTTCATGCCCCTTGCAAGGCCTATTTTGGATTCGCCGAATTTGTCACGCAAGTGATCGACAGCCGCTAAAGCTTTTTGCCAGCGCTGTTGCTGCGAAGGCTCCAGTAAATCAAGTTGAGCGGAGCCCGAATCGAAATTCGACGCCTGCACGCCGAGCAATCGCACCGGCGCGCCCGGTTTCCAGTTGGCGCGAAACAGACACCGCGCGTGATCGAAAATCTGGTTGTCCATCTGCGTCGGCTGCTCCAGCGAATGCGCTCGCGTGATGGTGGTGAAATCTTTGTAACGCAATTTCAATTGCAGAGTACGCGCAAAATATCCGCCTTCGCGCAGTCTCCGTCCCACCATCTCGCTGAGCCGCATCAGCGTGGACTGCAAGCGCTCGGCATCGCCCGTATCCTCATCGAAGGTGTGCTCGTGGCTGATCGATTTTGGATCGACGCTTTCGCCCACTTCGTTGTCGAACCATCCTCCGGCATCTTCGCCACGCGACTTCCCTGCCAGGGCGAGACCCCATTTCCCGAAGCGGTGTTCCAGATCGTGATCTTCCAGGCGCGCCAGGTCGCCGACTTTCTGAATGCCGATGGCGTGCAGCTTCTGTTCCATCACCTTACCGACGCCGGGAATGTCGCCGACTGCGAACGGCGCTAGAAACTTTGCTTCCTGTCCGGGCAGAATCCAGAGCACGCCATTTGGTTTTGCTTTGGCGGACGAGACCTTTGCGATCAGGCGCGAGGCGCCGATCCCAATCGAGCAATTTAATTGTGTGGCTGACTTCATCTCCGCATGCAGCCGATTCGCGGACTGTAACGGTCGTCCGTGTAAGCGCTCGGTTCCGGTCATGTCGAGATAAGCCTCATCCACCGAAGCCATCTCTACGAGCGGAGAAAAGTGGCCGAGCACTTCGTGCACTTTTGCGGAATACTCGCGATAGCGCTCTGGATGTCCATTCACAAAAATTGCCTGCGGACAAAGTTTTGCTGCGGTTCGCAACGGCATGGCCGAATGAACGCCAAATTTTCTTGCCGCATAAGAAGCGGCGGAAACTACTCCACGTTCGTCGCGCTGTCCGCCGACTACCACCGGCTTGCCTTTCAGCGATTGATTAAATAATTCTTCGACGGAGACAAAGAAGGCGTCCATATCGACATGAAAGATGATGCGCGGCGAGGTGCTCATCGGAGTGGAGTGCAGGGCGTATTGCAAAGTGTACCGCGAGAGCGGTTTGGCTGGGCATCCTGATCGCGATTCGAGGGGGTACCCCCCTTCCCCCGTCGGTATTGAAATCATCGGGTTGGCGGGAAATTCCGCAAAATCTTTGGGTCTAAAGCACTTACAGCTAAGGTCTTTAAGAAGCAATGACTTAGCTTGATCCACCCGCTTCAGCACATAGTTTTACCGGAAGATTCCGCCCTCATGGCAGCGCTCGTGGGTGCGACCGCTGATCGGCTCATATTGTCAAAGAAGATGAAAACAGCTCTGGAGCCGCTTCGAGATCCGTTTTGGCGACAGACGCACTTCTGCCTAGCCTATTCCGAGGTCATTGTCGCACTGGAGCTGTGAGCCTGTCTGTGATGGGGATCACAGATGATTTGTGATGAAAAATCAACGGCCGGAAGTCCATGCGCGAACTTGCTCAGCAGGTGACGCAGCGCGGACGAGCACGCTTGGCTACCGAACAGCAACCACCGCGACGATGAGGCATCCCGGTTCGTGGACACAAGCGCGTTTATCGTTACCTATGTGGTGAAACTTCCCAGAAGCCGACTTATGGATCGGAGTAGCCCGTAATCCATAAATTGCGGACGATTACACCTGCGGAGAGCCAGCTCATCTTGCGCAAGGGTGTATACCCCCATCTGAGAGTTCGAACGGTAGCTTGCCGGGGCGTACCAGGAATCAGGGTAATCCCACTCAAACTTTTTCGACGTAAGTCTTCAGCCAACCCAGTATCTGAGGCCAGCCGCGATGACTATTGCGGGAATCTTCGCTGGTGAGGCCCGAGTGCGTGAGACGGACGGTCGTAATGCCGGCGTTCTCTTTGAGACTCCAGCGCACTAGGGTCTCAGTGGCATTCTCATACCAGTCAGGGAGCCACGTAAAAACCAGCAAGCGCGGACGGTCGATTTCGCGATACTCTCCGACGACAGTAAATGGCTTTCCGCCCATGCCGTTGCCCCGCATCAACCATTTACCACCAAGGCGTAAATCAGATTCAAAGTGTGTAACCTGGAATCTCCCCTCGGCGCCCCACCATTTCATGCGTTCATGAGGGTTCGTCAGCGCCTCAAAGATTCGTTCGGCCGAACCGTCTATCGTGATTTCCTGAACAATCGTGTCGGTTACGCTCGTAGGATTCATTTCTTGTTCTCCACATAATTTTTCAAGTCCTGCATAGTCTCGGCCCAGAACGTTTCATAATCCCTGAGCCAGTCGTTGATCCCCCGAAGGGGCTTTGCGTTCAAACTACAAATGCGCGCCGTGCCGTCCTGGCGAGTCACGACTAGGCCTGCGGACCGCAGCAAACGAAGATGCTTCGAAATCGCAGGACGGCTCATACGAAAATTGCTCGCGATCTCGCCGACCGTTTGCCGACCACCGCGCAGCAGACTCAGAATCTCGCGGCGGGTCGGATCAGCTATGGCCCGAAACACAGCATTGCGCGGTCTAGGATGCATTGAAACCATTCGGTTACCATTAATGTAACCAACTGGTTTCCATTCGTCAAGGGCGGGTCGCTTATTCGTGTCAACTTCCAGGTTGTCGGCAAATCCCGAAGTTGCCCATAAACGGGCTTCGGGGAAGTTGGCCAGATTGATAACGGGAAGTCGGCTTCTCATCATCAATCGCACAACTGACAACAAGCGCGTTTATCATTACTAAACGTCACGCCGATATGAATCGAGACTGAGGAACAGATAGGCCTCTCTCGTGTGGGGTGCGTTGCTGCGGCCACATAAGCTAGACATGGGTCCGCTGCACGAAGAGGAAGTCGGCTACTTCGCCCAGGTCGTCCGCCGCATCACCGCCATCCTGCTCATGGGCCCAGCCCTCGACGCCAGCTACGCAGCCATCATCCCCACGGCCGTCGGAATCCCGCGTGGGTAGTGGGAAGTCGGCAAGCAGCTACAATCCTCCCGGTCATTCGGGTGCCCTTCGCCTTTGCGGAAATACATTCCCATCACAGTTGATCCGAAGCAGGCACTTGGAACGGCGGTTTCTGACTCTGATCCCCGTCTTCGGCGTCGGCTTGGTAGCGGCCCTTAGGCAGCGTGAAGACTACGATTACGATGCCCAACGCCAATACACCCACGACCAAGATGCTGCCTTCAGGGCCTGTAGTTCCGCCGCTAAGAATTGCCGGACCCTGAGGATGCGTGGCGAGAAGGCGATGCTGGTTCATCGTTCCGCTGTTAGCTACGCCAAAAAGGAAGGACTGACCCCAGTCCCAGGCGGCATGAATCCCAACAGCACACCAGAGCGAGCCGGTGCGCCAGATGCTCATGCAGACAAACATTCCGATGAGGAAGACTGAGACCAGCCCGAACGGGGACTCGCCTGGGTTGCCGCTGTGGACAAAGGAGAAAACGAGACAAAGAATGGCCGCCGAAGTCCAGAACCCGAGTCTTGCACTGTACCGAGTCTGGAATACGCCCTGGTAGAACCTGGTGAACCCGCGAGTCAGCGTGTACAAGAGAAAGCCGTGAGATATGGACTCCTCGAAAATACCGAGCAGGCAGAAGGCGAAAAACCAGAGTACTCCATAGTACAGAACATCCCAGCCGAAAATCAGCTGGCGCTCGATGATGAGCAGGCCGCTCTTCCATAGCAGCACGACGAGGACCGAGATCAGGATCACTCCCCAGCCCAGGCCGGCGAGAAACATTTGCAGGCGTCTGGTCCCTCCATACCCGTACCGGCGGCCGCGTCGCTCAATTTTCGACATGATCCACGTGCTCAGTAACGCCGCGAAGGCGAGCAAGGATTCGTTGATGTAAACAGACCGCAGAGACACTTCGGAGACAGCTATATTTCCTCCTCGCGGGGGTGACGAGAGTTGTCGGAGGACCAAAACCAACGCGACGAAGATCGCGACAAAAATCAGAACGCTCCAGATGGCGCGTAGGCCATCTTTTCCGATGAAGACTCTGTGAACAGTCGATCGCGGCGAAGGCAAAGAAGTATCCTCAGCTTGTAATCTGTATTAATAGATAATATATTATCTATATGAAACTTCCTGTGTCAACTCCCGATCTGGTCGTCGGGCGACTGCGTAGTGACATCGTGAGCGGGCGGCTCGCGCCCGGTGAGCCCTTGCGTCAGGATGAGATCGCCCGATCATTCGGGGTGAGTCACGTTCCGGTTCGTGAAGCCTTTCTCAGGCTCCAGGCCGAACGGCTCGTCGAGATCCGGCCGCGCCGCGGCGCGATCGTCGCGGCGCTTTCGGCAGCAGAACTCGAAGAGCTTACCGAGATGCGCGCGGCCTTGGAATGTTGTGCGCTGCGCATCGCAATACCGAAGCTCACTGTTGGTGACCTGCAGAAGGCCGCCCAAGCGCTGGATCGCATCGATCACCAGCCGGAGCGATGGGCCGAGCTGAACATGGCGTTCCACACCTTCCTCTACGCGGCCGCAGAGCGTCCGCGGCAACTCGCGACGATCCTTTCGTTGCAGCGCAGCCTTGAGCGGTATGTCTATTACGTCTATTATCAACTCAAGATGACGAATGCCTTCGCCGACTCACAGCGCGAGCACCGCAAATTGCTCCAGCTCGTCGAGCGAAGAAAAACAGATGAAGCGTGTGCGCTCGTGAATGACCATATCCTCGAGCCGTGGGGTATCGTGGTTTCCAAGTTACGCGAATCGGGCTACGCTTAGGCGGTGTCGTGTGTGGTAGCGAGCGTAGATGCCTCCGTGATGAAGATACTCCGTAAGGAGAAGCTTCTGTCGTGCGACCTAGGCGAGGGTTCGTAAGCACTTCAGCAACCCCGTTGGATGAGACGAGCGCTGGCGCCACGGACAATGCCGGCTTTTGATTACCCCTTAGGGCTCGATTAACCCCGTGCTGGCATTTCCCGCGAGGTCGGGGTAGCGGGCCGACGCGTCAGGCGGCCGACGGTTGTGGCGTTGCTGCGATTTCTTTTGTTCTTCCAGCATTGTCTTGACGTTCCAGGGCAGCAGCGTTTCGACCTGCTCGACGGTGCTGGCAGCGGGCAGATGCTCGAACAGATAGTTCAGGTACGCGTACGGCTCCACTTCATTCGCGCGGCAGGTCATGACCGTGCGCGCCGCGTTCGCGGGCGGAGCGAAGCGCAGAGCCTTGACGAACCTCCCGCGCTCCGTACAATCACGTGGGGAAAAATGGAAGTTACCGCTTTCTTGGTTGGGGCATGGCCGCTTTTAGAGGCTCTTTGTGCTTCTCTAAAGCCTGCACAATTTCCGAAAGGGCCGTGGCTGCTGACGACGGCGTAATATCCCTGCCTCTTTCGAGTCCAGTTTCATCATGCTTGAACCGATTGACCTCTTCCCTGACCTGATCCAGGGCTTGTGAAGGGTCTGAGATGTTCAGTCTCCTCTATTCCCGAGAGCGTTTCCCAAAACGACGAAATATCTGACACAGGCAAGGCAACCCAGGCGGTCTCAGACCCCGGGTTTCGAATCAGATTGCCTGGAAGCATCAAAGCTAGATCGCTGCCAGCCACTTCGTCTGATAAGTATCGGGAAGTCGGCTTGTGGGAAGTGATCTCCGCATGTGGCATCGATTCTGGGCGGATTGGATCCGCGTGCCTAAGTCTTCTCATCATGGGCTATGGGAGTTTGGAAGGCGTTGCTGAGGCGCCCCCGCGAGTGATCGAATTCAACTTGAAGCTGAATTTCTAGCCAACGGGAAAACAGAGAGCGCCATCGCCCTTGCAAGAGTGGGTATGGATTTAGAACAATAATCGGATTAGTGCGAACTGGAGGCGGGAGGCGACTCAGGTTTTGCCGGGTACAGACGGTCAAACTCTGGTTCGTCGTGAAGAGGAATAAGATCCGGATCACGCCGTGCCCACGCGGAGTCCTTGAACCCTGCCTCCCAGGATTTACGCAGGGCATCCAGGGCTTCCGGCTTTCTCTTCAGTTTGCAGTACAGACAAGCCGCATTGTAAAGAATTGAGGCTTCGTTGGCGCGCAAGGTAACCGCCAGGTTGAGTTCGCGCAAGGCATCATCCGACCGTCCCAGATAAGCGTAGTCGCTGCCCAGCAAGATTCGCGCCCGCGCGTCTTCGGGCACCTGTTTCAGATGGTTTTCCAGTGTTGCTATCTTGCGCTGGCGCACGTTGCCAAGGGCCTCTTCTTTGCCCATGGCCTTGAGACAGTTCAAGATGGGCACAAAAACGTTGTAATCCTCACCGCTCGCGTCGATGGCCGTGTCCGCAAGGTCAACCACTTCCTGGTAGCGGCCGGCGGCGAACAGAGCGCGGCACAGCAGGTAATGGGCGCCCTCGCAGTCGCGCTTGCGTTCAATAGCCTTCTTGGCCATGCGCACCGCTTCGTCGTGCAGTTCGGCTGCGTAGAGCACCCAAGCCTGGCTGACCTGCACTTCGGGCAGTTCCCAGCGCAGAGCAACCGCCTTGCCTGAGGCTTCACGCGCACGTTCCACCCACACCGGATCGCGGCTGTAGTTGCAGAAAAACATCGCGCAGGCATTGGCACTGGCCGCATAAGCAAGGGCGAAGCTCGAGTCAATGGCGACTGCGTTTTCGAACATCTGGAGGGCGAACTCGAGATCTTGCCGGGTCTGACGCCGCGCATAGCGTTTGCCGCGCAAGTAGAGATCATAAGCCTGCAAATTTTCCGTAGGCTTGATGGCCAGCGCTTCTAGTTCTTCCGGCGAAAGCGTGACTCGCAGGGCCTCGGCGATTCGACGGGCCATTTCGTCCTGAACTTCGAAAACGTCTTTCATTTCGCGATCGAATCGCTCCGACCACAGCGGAAAATCCGTTTGCGTGTCGACGAGCTGCGCGCTGATGCGCAACCGTGCACCAGCCCGTCGCAATGTGCCGGTGAGCACATAGGCCGCACCCAGTTGCTGACCCACCTGCGCCGGGGTCACCTGCTTGTCACGGAAGGCAAGAACGGTGGGGCGCGAAAAGATGTTCAGTCCCCGAATCTTGGAGAGTTCGGTGATGACGTCCTCGGTGATTCCGTCGCGCAGGTACTCGTCCTCTTTGGCGCCGCTCAGATTTTCAAAAAAAAGAACGGCAACGGATTTTTTCGTTGGCTTTTGCAAGCCGGAATCCGAATCAGTCTTCCCCCGCGCGCGCCGTGCGTTGGATTCGAGGTCCCGTTTGAGGCGGTTGAGGTCGGTTTTCAGTTCGGTGGCGGTCTGGCAGCGTAGGTTCCGGTCCTTCTCAAGGACTTTGTCGAGGATGCGTACAAGATCAGTGGGCAACATGGGATTCAACTCGGCAGCCGACCTGGGTTCTCGGTTTAGGATGGCATCGAAGATCACAGCTGAGGTGTCTCCCTGAAACGGCAAGGTTCCCGTAGCCATCTGATAGAGCACAGTTCCGGTAGAAAACAGGTCTGACCGTGCGTCCACGAGCTGTCCACGGGCCTGCTCCGGCGACATGTAAGAGACGGTACCAACGGCCGCCCCCGGTGAAGTGAGTTCATTGTTGAAGGCGTGGGTCTCCTCAGGCTCAACCGACGCTCCCTGCCCAATTCCCCCACGGCTCATCTTCGCGAGACCGAAATCCAGAATTTTCACCTGGCCGCGTTCGGTAAGAAAGAGATTCGCCGGCTTGATGTCGCGGTGCACGATCCCCTTGGCATGCGCCGATTCGAGGGCGTCGGCGATCTGGATGCCCAGCGGCAGCAGCACGCCCATTTCCATGGGCTGCCGGGTCATCTTTTGCGCCAGGGTCTCCCCTTCGAGCAGCTCCATGACGATGAAGTGCCGGCGTTCGTGCTGCTCAATCGCATGGATAGTGCAGATGTTCGGGTGATTGAGGGAGGAGGCGGCGCGCGCCTCTCGTTGGAAGCGTTCAAGCAGCTGGCTGTCCTGGGCCGTTTCCGGAGGAAGAAACTTCAAGGCCACGCGGCGGCCTAGCTGGGAGTCCTGGGCTTCATACACAACACCCATGCCGCCCGAGCCCAGTTTGCTGAGAATCTTGTAGTGCAACAGGGATTGGCCGACGAGTGGGTCCTGATTCATGTTAGCCGGATGATGGTATCCGGCGGAGTGAGTGCCGTCAAGGAAACTGGTGAAGCCACTCCTGCCTTTTCTCGGATGAGGTCATTGTTGCACTGGAGCGGTGGGGCTGTCTGTGATGGGGATCACGGATGGTTGGTGATGAAAGATCGGACCTGCCCGACAGAGCCGTGAGAATTTAGTGGACAACAGGCGCGTTTCTAAGCACCGACCGAACCGACGAACCGATACTTTTCGGATCGCCCGTTACTCGGGAGTTACACGCCTTCTCACATGCGGACCTCTGAGAACTAATCACTGTTTCAAAAACCCCTCCACCAACCCATCAAACCTCTCCGGCTGGTCGAGCATGATGAAGTGACGCGACCCATCCACGCGAACCGTTGTCACGTTCGGCATCGACTTGTACGCTCCCTGGTACAGTTCGTCGATATCCCGCGTCGCCGCAGCATCGCTGACCTTCAGCGTCGGGTCGAAAGGATACAGCATAAGCGCCGGCACTTTGATCTCCACCAAGTCCTGTCGCATGTCCGTCTGCAGATCCTCGAACGTCGCCTCCGCAACCACGTGCGCGTCCGACTGTTCTGAATTATTCTCCACGAGCGGGCGCTTCTCCGGAGTCAGCACCAGCTTCTCTGCCGTCTGCTTTGCACTCGCCTTCCGTTTGTCCGCATCCTGCTGCTCGATTTTGTCCCGCATCTGCTCCACCTGCGGCTTAATCATGGCAGGAGTCAACTGCGGCCCGAACAGCATCCCCAAAAACGGCAGCGCATCCACGATCACAATCTTCTTCACATCCGCCGGATACTTTGCTGCCAGCATCAGCGTCAGCAGGCCACCCAGCGAATGTCCGATTACCACTGGTTTGGTGCTGAGCGTCTCGCAGTACGTATGGAGTTCATCCACAATCCCGGGCAGGATATCCCCGGTCGCGTTCGCTCCAGCAGGTTGCCCGGCAAACCCATTCAGCTGCACTAAGTGCACCCGATAGTTCGGAGCCAGCAGCTTCGCCTCACCCGCCCACACCTCGCGCGAGCTCGTCAGCCCCGGCACCAGCACCACATCCGGCTTGCCTACCGTGCCCTGATCTATAACGGTGAATCTTGTTGGTGCGGTCGCCTTCACCTTTATCTGCGCCAGCGCCTGCGAAGGCGCACACAACAAGAGAATCCCACCCATCACAAACGCCATCGTCGCCAGCCACTGCATTTGCTTTGTCATCATCATGTTCCTTTCTGTTTTTAAGACGTACTTCTCTGCTTTCAAGACATACTTGGTCGTTGGCGCCGCGGAGACGAATCGCCGCGGCACTTCATCACTTCACGCCACTTACATTTGTCAAACGCCCGGAAGAAGCGGGCTCTAGGTTGGATCCGTACTTCGTTCTACGTATCCTCTATGAAGATTTCTTCGATCGTTTTTCCGAACACTCGTGCAATCCTGAACGCCAACGGCAGCGATGGGTCGTACCTTCCTGTCTCGATGGCATTCACACTCTGGCGCGAAACCTCCAGCTTCTCCGCCAGCAACTGCTGCGACCATCCCAGCTCGGCGCGTAACGCCTTTAGCCGGTTATTCATCGTTGCCTCCCCGCGAAGCCATGTCCTGTACCACCTGCGCAATGCCGAAAGCCATAAAGAAGACGACGAAGCACACAAACGGACTGAGGGCCGTTCCATGAGCGATTACGCGCAGAAAGTCGTTCACGACAATTGTCCCCAGCAGCGCCCCCGACGCCACTAGCAGCGACCGCGTCGCCAGCATCCTCAGGTATTCATCGGTCTCTTCCTGCAGATATCGTCCCAGGCTCGCCAGCACCGCGATCACCGGCACTGCCGGGAGCAACGCCACCACGTATAGCACCCACCCGTGCATGGGCACCGTCTTCACCAGCTTGAGGCACGAAAACAGGATCACGATGTACAGAGACATAGCCGCCAACACCCGTCGCCGATACCGCTTCCCCGCTGCACTGTTACAACCGATCCACCAGCCCATTCGCCACCTCCTGAATGACAAGGTAACTTTACGACAAGTTTCCTTTCCATGTCAAGGGTGTTTGTCATTTTATTCATGCCCGTGGGGCCGCGATCCCTTAATGCTAATCGGCGGGCCATAGCACATGGCGCGCAAGACATTGACCCCGTGGGAGATCGTGCTGAGGCACGAGCACTTTCATCAGCTCAGCAGCAATAGGCGCAGTCGCGATACCCCAAGCTCTCAAGGGGCTCAGCCACGGGTACCAACTCGATTAGTCCCTAGAAGCGCGCTTTGCGAAATCAGTGCTAGAAGTCTGCTTATGGGAAGCAAACTCCGCACTTGATATTGATTCTGGTTGTTTACGTGGAAGAGCGCGATTCGTGATGGCGGTTTGCTAGCCTAGCACCGGCTCTTTTTTCAGGTCCGCTGCGGAGGCGGCGACTTCGGCGGTCCGAAGATGACGGACACGATCGTAGATTTTGCCGTACTCGCGGGCCGACGCTCCCCAGGAAAAATCTCGGCTCATTCCGTTGCGCATCAGGGTTTGCCAGGATGAGGGATCCTGGTAGGCGAGCAACGCTTGCTTGATGGTTGCCAGCAGTGCTTCGCCGGTGTAGTCGGAGAACTTGAAGCCGGTGCCCTTGCCAGTGCGCGCATCCCAGGGTTCGATGGTGTCATCGAGACCGCCGGTCGCACGCACGATGGGAACGGTTCCATACTTGAGGCTATAAATCTGGTTCAGGCCGCAGGGCTCGTAGCGGGAGGGCATCAAGAACATGTCAGCTCCGGCTTCGATTTTGTGGGCGATGGCATTGTCGAACGCGACTTTCGCCACGAACTTGTTGGGGAATTGTTTGTTGAGGCGCTGAAACATTTCTTCGTAGAGCTTGTCACCGGAGCCGAGCACGACCATGATCATCTCTTCGCGCGCCAGGCGGTCGATGATTTGCGCGATGAGGTCGAAGCCTTTCTGCGCGGCGAATCTTGAAACGATGCCGATCACCGGCACTTTCGTATCGGCATTGTTGAGGCCGAAGGCGTTCAGCAAATCCTTTTTGCATTGCAGTTTGCCGCTTAGATCCTGCGGCGAATATTTCGCGGCTATGAATTTGTCGGTCTGCGGACTCCACTCGTCGTAGTCCACGCCGTTCAGAATGCCGGCCACGGTTGCCGCGCGATTGCGCAATACGCCTTCCAGTCCAAATCCATATTCGGTAGTTTGAATTTCCTGACTGTATTTTTTGCTGACCGTGGTGACGAAGTCGGAGAGCACGAGCGCACCCTTTAGAAAATTTACCTGTCCGAAAAATTCCATCTTCGAGATGGTGAGCAGCTCCCAGGGTAGCATCAACAGAGGCAAAGTATCGGGCGGGAACAGGCCCTGGTATCCCATGTTATGGATGGTGAAAACGGTGCCGACTTCTCGAAACGCGGGATCTTCGGCGTAGAGCGTGCGCAGCATCACGGGCACGAGCGCGGACTGCCAGTCGTGGCAGTGAAAGATATGCGGGACGCCTAGAATCTTGGTGGCTTCGATGACAGCCCGCGAAAACAGAGCGAAGCGCTCGGCATTGTCCGGATAGTCTCCGGCCGGCCCGCCGTAAAGTGCGTCGCGGTCGAAGTAGGGCGGATAGTCGACAAAATAAAATCGAACTCCGGCAGGCATATTCGTGCCCGCCTGCACCACCGAACAGAAGCGATACTTGTCGTCGAAAGGGATGGTGATGCTGCGGACGACGGTTTGCGGATCGGCGAGCTTGGTTTGACGATAGCGCGGAATATATACGCTTACCTGATGTCCGAGAGCAGCCAGCGCGCGCGGGAGGGCGCCGACTACGTCGGCCAGTCCGCCAGTTTTGGAAAAGGGAACGCACTCGGATGCCGCGAAAGCGATATGCATTGCGAAGGAGCCTCCTGAGCCAGAACTCGATATGCCTCGCTCACGTTATGATTAAGTTTCTGTAGAAAAGAACTCCGCCAGTCTAAAGCCGGAAAGAAAGAGGGTCAACGTGCCCAAGGGCGCAACGTTACAAACGAGTTCGCGCAAGCCCAAGATGGGACAGCATTTTCTGGCGAGCGATGCGGCAGCTCTCCGCATTGTGGAGGCACTGGGCGATGTGTCAGAGGCCACAGTTCTCGAAATCGGCCCGGGCCGCGGCGCCATCACCGATCTGCTGGCCCGCAAAGCGCGACGGTTGATCGCAGTGGAGCTTGACCGCGTCATGTCGGCGCAGCTCCGGATGAAATTCAACATGCATCCCAATGTTGAAATCATCGAAGGCGACATCCTGAAGATCGAACTGGACACAGTGTTCGGCGCGAAGCCGGGCAGCCTGCGTACCGGGCTGAATTTCGCGCCCGAACCAGCCCGCGTGATTGGCAATCTGCCGTATTACATTACGTCCGATATTTTGTTGCGGCTGTTTGAATATCATCGTTACTTTTCGACGATTGTCATCATGGTGCAAAAAGAAGTCGCCGATCGTCTGGCGGCTTCGGCTGGAGGCCGCGACTATGGCTTGCTTTCGGCGACAGCGCAGTTGTATGGGCGGGTTGAGCAGCTTTTCACACTTCCGCCTGGAGCATTTTCTCCACCTCCCAAAGTGCATTCGAGCGTGGTTCGCATTACGATCAAACCTCGGCTGGAGACCTTGCGGGTTTCTGAGACGGAGTTCATTGCGTTCTTGAAATTGTGCTTTGGGCAGAAACGCAAAACTCTCTGGAACAATCTTAAGACGCGGTACGATGAAGATGCACTGAAGGCCGCATTGGCGAAAAGCGGCGTTAAGCCGGCGATCAGGGCTGAAGCACTGCCGCTGGAACGCACGGCAGCTTTGTTTCGCGCCCTGCGCGACGGCGGTTCGTAGCTTTCGCCAAGTGACATTTTCGCTGGCTGACTTTTCGCGGACAGGAGTGTCCGCGCCACACGAGCTTTTCATGACTTCCGCTGTACGAACTCCCGCCGTTGCCGGCCGATTTTACCCGGACTGCGCCGATGCGTTGTTGCGCGAGGTTCGCGGATTTACTCCTCCGGCTGTCGATTGCCGCGTCGCTGCTATCGGATGTGTAGCTCCGCACGCAGGATATATCTACTCCGGTGGTGTCGCTGGCGCGGTGTACTCGCGGCTGGAAATCCCTGAGAGCTGCGTGATTCTCTGCCCCAATCACACCGGCAAGGGACGTGCGCTGGCGATTATGGCGAGCACGACCTGGCAGACTCCGCTGGGTGAAGTCGCGGCCGACGCGGACCTGAGTACGCTGTTGCTACGTCGCTTTCCTGCGCTGGAAGAGGACAGCGCCGCTCATCGCGGCGAACATGCCATCGAAGTTCAGCTCCCTTTTCTGCAGGCGCTACAGCCGAAATTGCGTATCGTCCCCATCGCCGTGGGTACGAGTGAGTTTGATGTGCTCCGCGGATTGGGGGAAGCGCTGGCGGATGTGATTGCCGACCACAAAAACGTATTGATCATCGCTTCCAGCGATATGAACCACTACGAGTCCGACGCGGTTACTCGCTTCAAAGACCGCAAAGCCATCGACAGAGTGCTGGCCCTTGACGCGCGCGGGCTCTGGGAGGTGGTGATGAATGAAGACATCAGCATGTGCGGGTTTGGGCCAACGGTTGTGATGCTGACGGCCGCGAATCTTCTGGGGGCAACTTCTGCCACGCTGGTTAAGTATGCAACTTCGGGCGAGGTCTCAGGCGACTACGAGTCGGTGGTTGGTTATGCGGGAATTATTGTGGAATGAATGATCGGCGGAACACACATCAGTGAGCGCCGGCGCGCGCTAGCAAGCGTTGGGCGCGGGCGCGGGTCACGTTGATTACGGACTGGTCGGCTATGATTTGATCGAGGATCGGTTGAATGGCCGTGATCTCGACCAATTCATTGCTACGGGCCAGATCCTCCATGCGCTTGAGTTCCTCATCCATCGCGAGCTTCTGATAATGGTGATCGTACTGGAGGCGATGTCCGAATTCGAGGGTGGCTGAGAGACTTTGCATCAGTCCGGTAAGGTCTTGCACGGCGGAAATCGTCGAATAGTTATAGGTCGATTCGCCGCTGCGTTGAGCGTCTTTATAGCTGAGCGTCTTTTTGCCCGTAAAGGCCAAGCCTTTGTGACGGGAGTCGATATCTTTTTTAAAATAATCGGCCTTTGCGGCCAGGTCGAAGATCTTCCGACGCGTCTCTGCGGCCACGGTGAAATCAAGATCGAAGTTGTCGGTTTCATCGGAATCGGTGGATAGGCGTCCGCTCGATTGGTAATGAGCTGAGCCAACGGAAGGCACACGAATCGAATAGTGCTCCGGCAGGGAGTCGGGGAAATCGATGGTGAAGGTGACGACGGGCGTGGCTTCGGTTTGCGCGTAGGCGAAGAACGAAGAAATGATTAGCAGGCAGACAATTTGAAATGAACGAGGCATGCGCCGTTTAATGATTGGGGATAGCGGCAAGGAGTGTCAAGGGCGGTTCTACACTTTGCGGCGAAAATGCATGAGGTCCTTCGCTGCGCTCAGGATGACTGTTTTGATTAACAGGATGACAGCTTGATTTAATAAGTCGGCCCTTACTTGCAGGTTGCCGTGTAGCCCAACATGTTGGTGCCGCTGAGGTAGATGATGCCGGAGATGAGGCCGTTGTCGTTGATACCTCCGGTCATGGTGTATTTGGCGCCAGAATACACGATATTTTCGAAAACGCCGTTTTCGTAGATGAAGCCGAAGTCTTTATCGGCGGAAAGATGGTTGCCGACGATAACACCGGAGTTGTTGACTCCGGCCAGAACGGTTCCGTACTTGGAGTTCGGGTAATCGATCTTGGTGAAGGTTCCATTCTGCCACGAGAAGCCATAGCTGACGGCGCCGCTGGCGTAGGTTCCAACCACCTCGCTACTGTCGTTGATGGCGAGAGCATAGGTCACTTGCGCGCTGGGGTAGGCGATGGTGGTGTATGTGCCGTTCACCAGCATGAATCCCTTGACCACGGACGCGCTGGCACTGAAGCTACCGACGGAGTCTCCCAGTTGATTGACGTCGAACAGCCAGGTGTTAGCGGCCTTGGGATAATTGACGACGGTCAACTTGCTGGATTGCAGGAGAAATCCATGAACGTGTTCCGGATTTGCGGTGTCCTGGTAGAAGCCGGCGTTGTCGCCGGTGCCGTTTCGTCCGTACAACCACGTGCCTGACGATTTTGGGGCTGCGTACTCGGTGAACACTCCGCTTTGCGAGCGCATAAAAGCCACATATTGCTGAGTCTTGGTATCGATCAACTGGCCAACTACCGTGCCGTCGTCGCTTACTCCCTGTATCTGGCTGAAAGTATATCCAGAGGGTGCAGAGAACGTGTCGAATGTGCAGGATGCGGTCTGGGCAGCATGCATAGCAGATGCGGGCAAGAACAGGGCGACGACCACGGCTGGAACTAAACGGGGAAGGTTCATGGAATCCTCTATAGGTTTTTGTATTTCCAGAATAGCTTGAGAAGCGGCGCGAGTCAGCGGCTGATGCACAAACGAGTGGCACGGTGTGCCGCGGTTTCAGGACGAGGACAGGGGTAACTTGACGGGATGCGGGCTGGCGAGGAGAGCGGTGTAAACCCGTCGACTGGGAGAGAACGCCTTGCGCAGCGAAGGAGATGTCTAGGGTGCAGGGGTCCTTCGACTCCGCTGCTCGCCTCGCAAACGAGGCGGGCTGCTCCGCTCAGGATGACAAGTCATACTGAGCGTCAGGCTTTGGCGTTCTTGTGTGGCAGCGGTGTGGAGATGGCAGATGGCGATGGCCAGGGCATCGGCAGCGTCGGCGGGCTCGGGAATCTGATCGAGATTCAGAAGGCGCGTCACCATTTGCTGGACCTGATGTTTTTCAGCGCGGCCGTATCCGACCACCGCCGACTTGATGGAGAGTGGCGAATATTCGGCGACTTCGAGTCCCGCGGAAGCGGCGGCCAGCATGGCAACTCCGCGCACCTGACCGAGCTTTAATGCTGATTTCACGTTGGTGGCGTAGAAAACATCTTCGATAGCTACGCGGTCGGGCCGATGCTGGAGGATGAGTTCCTGAAGGCCGATCGAGATGCGCGAAAGGCGTGTGGGCATGGGGTCGCGCGGAGAAACTTTGATGGCGCCGCAGATGATGCAGACCAAGCGGTCATTGTTGCGGCTATCGGAGAGCAGGTCGACTATGCCGTATCCGGTGTACTCGGTGCCGCAGTCGATGCCGAGGACGCGCATGAGGAAAGTGTAGCAGGGGCAGTTGACAGTGGTCAGTGATTAGTGGCTAGTTTCTTGTTCTCAACAGCATCCTTGCTTCTCAACAGCACTTTGGCCTTCGGGATTTGGCTTGCTCGTTTTCCTGGCGGAAAACGGAGTAGGCATTGGGTGAGGATTTCAGGTGGGTGCGATCCAGAAAGCGCTGATAGGCGGACTCGTCGAAAATTTCTTGCAGTGCTGCAGAGATCAATAGGAATGGGCGGACGATAGCCGCCAACATCTTATTGGGTGTTGCTTTGTCTACTCTTGCTTCTAGCATTTCGCGGACAAGAGTGTCCGCGCCACACGTTCTTCCCATCATGCTTGCTCCTCTGTTGCCAATTTTGTCATCACGAAGGGTGTTTCTTTGGAGACGGCGGACTTGCTTCCGGAAATTACTCGCATGCATTCCACGCTTGATTCGATCAGGATCATGGCTACCATTACGACCAACACGCCGGTAACGGCGGCGTCCAGACGATCATTAAAGATCAATCGAGGATTGGCTTTGGCGGCAGCTAATTGATTCGCGTGGGCGAGGAAGCCTATGCGTGGGTTCGGGTCGAGAATCTTGTGCCACGATGCGGTGAAAGTTACGGCTACCAGCCAGCACAAAGGGATCAGCGTGACGAACACGTAACGTAATCGACCCACTCTTACTTTTGCGCATGCCATTTTCACGATGATGGTGGTCGCCACGCACAGCGCGACTGTTGCCAATAATTGGTTACAAATGCCGAAGAGTGGCCAGAGCGAATTAATGCCGCCGAGTGGATCTTTGATGCCTTGCCAGAGAAAATTTCCCCAGGCGGCTACGACTAACGCACTGGTAAAGAGAATCGATGGATACCAACTGGTGCGGCCTAGCGGCTTCCAGAGATGGCCTAGCGCATCCTGCAACATGAAACGGCCGACGCGGGTACCGGCATCGAGAATTGTCAGGATGAAGAGCGCTTCGAACATGATGGCGAAGTGATACCACAGGGCCATGACGGCTTGTCCGCCGAGAGTGTTGGAGAAAATTTGCGCCATGCCGACGGCAAAGGCGGGCGCGCCGCCGGTGCGGGTGAAGAGCGTTTGCTCTCCGACCGCGTGCGCCAGAGTTGCCATCTGGGCGGCGGTTACTTGGAATCCCCACGAACTGATGGTGGTCGCGGCGGCTTCGGGAACTTGGCCTACGACGCCAGCGGGACTGTTGACGGCGAAATAGACTCCGGGCTGCAAGACTGAAGCCGCGATCATGGCCATGACGGCAACCAAAGACTCGGCGACCATGCCACCATAGCCGACCAGGCGCGTTTCCTTCTCGCAGCGGATCAACTTGGGCGTAGTGCCGCTGGAGATCAGGGAGTGAAATCCGCTGACCGCACCGCAGGCGATGGTGATAAACGCGAAGGGAAATATTTTTCCGGCGAATATGGGGCCGGTGCCGTCGGCAAAACGCGTTAGGGGCGGCATGTGCAAGGATGGGCGGAGCAGGACGATGCCGACAGCCAGTAAAGAAATGGTGCCGAGCTTCACGAACGTGCTCAGGTAATCTCGTGGAGCGAGCAGAAGCCATACTGGTAGCGCCGATGCCGCGAATCCATAGACGATGATGAGAATTGCTAGCGTGGGAGCAGTGAGAGTGAAGATTGCTGCCCAGGAAGGCGCTTGCGAAACCCACTGGCCCCCGAAGATAGCGGCGAGGACGAGGACGAATCCCAGCATGGAGGTTTCGAGAACTTTACCGGGACGGATGCGGCGCAGATAGATGCCCATCAATACGGCAATGGGCATGGTCATGGCGATGGTGAACGTTCCCCAGGGGCTCGACTTGAGCGCGTTGACGACGATGAGTGCGGTTGCGCCGAGCAGAATCACGATGATGCTGAGCACGGCAACGTAGGCTACAACACCACCCACGGGGCCGATTTCGGATTTTGCCATCTCGGTGAGCGACTTGCCGTCGCGGCGAACGGAGAAGAGCAAAATGATGAAATCCTGCACGCAACCGGCTAGGACGGCACCGGCGATAATCCAGAGGGTGCCGGGCAGGTAGCCGAACTGAGCGGCGAGCACGGGGCCGACCAGTGGTCCCGGACCGGCGATGGCGGCGAAGTGGTGTCCGAAGACGACCCACTTATTTGTGGGAACGAAGTCACGGCCATTGTCGAGACGTTCCGCCGGAGTAGCGCGCAGAGGATCGAGCGCCAGCACTTTGGCCGAAATAAAACTAGTGTAGAAGCGATAGCCGACGGCGTAGGTGCAAACAGCAGCAATCACCAGCCACAGAGCATTGATCTGTTCGCCGCGATGAAATGCAATTGTGGCTAGGGCCAGAGCGCCCAGCAGGCTGACGGCAATCCAGCGGAGAACACGCAAAACTTTCGGCATGGGGTCGGGTTTCGTTGTCGTATTCGGTTGAAGAGTGTTGGGCGGCAAGTGCAGTATTGTGGCTAAAATGCGCCCGGTGCGCAAGCTGCATTTAGACTTTCCATTCTTTGACGCCGAACTTCGCTCGGTTCGACAACCGATGTCGATAGTCTCCACGCGTGCAAGCGAAACCAGCGTGATAACCTAAATAAATTCCGTCTCACTGAAACATGCAATGCGGGCGGGGCGTCCCCGCTCACTGGACGGACTCATAATCGCAACAGAATCAAGTGAGGAATAGACAATGAAGATCGGAATACTGACGGGCGGAGGCGACTGTCCCGGGCTGAATGCGGTGATTCGAGCGGTGGTGCGGAAGGGCACATTTCACTATGAAGACAAGTTTATAGGCTTCATCGAGGGCTGGCGCGGACTGCTGGAAGACAAGACGATGCCGCTCGATCTCGATGTGGTAAGCGATATCCTGATTCGCGGCGGAACGATTCTCCGCACGTCGCGCACGAATCCGGCGAAACGTGCCGATGGCCTGGAGCGTTGCGCTCAGAATCTGAAGGCCCACGGTTGTGACGCACTGATCGCCATTGGTGGCGATGACACGCTCTCAGTAGCGAAGAAACTTTTTGATAACGGAATAAAAGTGGTTGGCGTTCCGAAGACGATTGACAACGATTTGTCAGGCACCGATTTTACATTCGGATTCGACACGGCTGTAAATATCGCGACTGAAGCCATCGACCGCGTTCACACTACGGCCGAGTCGCACAATCGGGTCATCGTGGTGGAAGTGATGGGGCGTGATTCGGGATGGATCGCTATGTATAGCGGTATCGCCGCCGGGGCGGATGTCATCCTGATTCCTGAAGTTCCTTTTGACATCGATGAGGTTTCCGAATTAATTCGGCAGCAGCACGCCCGAGGAAAGTATTTCAGCATTGTGGTGACTGCGGAAGGCGCGAAGTTTGCCGGTGACAATGCAACTTCAGCAGCAGGTGTGGATGAATTCGGGCACGCTCGATTAGGCGGCATTGGAGTGCTGGTGGCGAGCGAGATCGAAAAACGGACCGGCTACGAATCGAGAGCTGCTGTGCTTGGCCACGTCCAGCGCGGTGGAACGCCAAGCGCCTTCGATCGCGTGCTGGCGACGCGCTATGGACTGGGCGCCATCGATATGGTGCATCGTGGCGAATTCGGGCATATGGCGGCGCTGCGCGGAAACAAGATTATTTCCATTCCGCTGGCGGAAGCGCTCTCTGCCAATCGCAAGGTGGATAAGGAAATTCTTGACGCGGCGACTGGCATTCTTGACAAGCTCGAAGGCAAGGGTGCAAAAGTCTCCTGAGCGGCTTGGAACCTCGCAGTCAGCAGACCAGGAAAAGCGGGCCCGGCAAAGCAGATCAGGCAAAAGGTAGAACCAGACCGGGTTTTGCTTGGCATGGGCGCGGGTTTGGGGGATACTAACTGAGCAATCCCCCGAAACCGGATTACGTTTCGAGGACTCTCCCCGTGCCTATGTTTCAGGACGAAACCCAACCCGAGAATCATCTGGAACGATCGACGCCGCTCCCGGTGCAACCCGCATTGCCAGATGCGGAAGTTCAACGCAAGCGGATGCTGATTGCGCTGGGGATATTACTAGTGGCACTGGTTGCGGTGGTTCTGAAAGATTGGGATTTCTGGTTTCCGCCGAGCGCTGAAGTTCAGGAAGCCGCATTTCGCAGCAGAAGCAAGAGCACGGTTGCACCGATAACTGGCACGGCGGCGACTCCGGCGCATGAACGCAAGGCCAAACCCGCGCCACCTGCTACAACCGAACCTCCATTCTCGGCAACCACCGAGCGCGCCGCGCTACCTCCTCTAGAAGTGGAAGTTGTCGCGGGGAACCACCACATCAATGTGCCCGCGAAGAGTAGCGCTATTCATCTGGATGTAGACTCGGGCGCAACATCTTCTTCATCTTTATCCAATCCCGCATCCAGTTCTGCGTCCAACGCTTCTGCACCAGCTCCGAATACGACGGTTGCTGCTGGCGACCGCGTACAACTGTCGCCGCAAACGACGCAGAGTGTGAGCGTTTCGGTGCCGCCGGATTATCCCCTGCTGGCGCGGCAGATGAAGGTACAGGGAGCAGTCAGTTTGCAGGCGCTGATCTCGAAAGACGGCACGATTCAGGAGTTGCAGATCCTCAGCGGGCCGGGCATTTTGGCGGCCGCAGCTCGCGAAGCGGTAATGCAATGGCACTTCAAGCCATTCCTGCAAAACGGGCAACCCGTGGAAACTCGGGCGCGCATCACGGTGAACTTCACTATCTCCACAAATTAAACGGGCGTCCAGGATTCTTTCGAATCCAGGACGCCCGGGCAGCCCTCCCCCAGAACTGCTCAATTGGAATGTAAGACCAAGCGGCAAATCTGAGAATGGCACGCGGGTGCCAAACTTGTTCCACCAAAGTGCCAGCCCGTAAATCGCAGGTTACAAAGCACTAAGACGTAGTCTTTTATTGTTCAAATTATTGTTCAAAGAACACCATCGCCCCGGGTGCCGATCCGGTAGAAAATGGCGCGCCCCCTATGATCGTGGGAGCCCCGGTTGATGAATCGAAGGTATAGCCCGCAATGCCGTTTCCTGCCTGACTTCCGGTATAGAAGTAGTTGCCGATAGGATCGATGATGGCGAACAGTCCGCCCGCGGATAAACTAAACGGCGAGTTCGCCACGCCTACCAATTGCCCGGTCCCATGGGTGATTGAGAAAGACCAGATAGAGTAGCTCGTCCCCGCAGTGACCGCGAGAACAAATCCGCCGGGAGCTACGGTGATCGCCGTCGGGCCGTTGCCATTGGTGGCGGTGAAAGGCGATCCCTGCATCGTGGTGAGTGCGCCGGTGTTGGGATCAATGTTGAAACCGGCAATGTTGCCTATGGTGGATGAATAAGGAGGCAGATTAATTGCCGAAGGATTTGCAACGTAAAGATACTCATCACTCGCATCCACTGTCAGGGCAGAAGCTCCTGCTCCTGAAGGTATTGGAGACCCGGGAACCTCAGTCAGCACGCCATTCGAAAACGAAAAGCCGGTAACCATCCCGATGCTGGTATTGGTCACGTAAACGAAATTGCCGTTATGGGTGAACTGAATCGCAGTTGGACCCGTGTTCGCGGGGAAGGGCGAACCTGCAACCTCCGTCAAAGCGCCGCTTCCGGCATCCATCGTATAAACGGAAATGTCGCCTTGAGAACCGTTGCTGCCAAAAACGTTTGTCACCAACAAGTACGTGCCGGAGGGATCGATGACGGCCGCAGTCGGGCCATTACCGGACGGTGTCGGAGTGCCGCTGAGGGTCAAAAGTCCGGCAGTGCTCACATTGAAAATCGAGATGGTATTGGCGCGCGCATTGGCCACATAGAGAAATTTCTTCGATGGGTGCAATGCCAGGCCCCTGGGCGTAATGTTCTGCGTGATCGGCGTTTTCGGCCCTACCGTGATTGTGCCGGTGGCGCCGTTGATGTTCAGGAGAAGCACGGAACCCTCCGCCGGCAAGGTTACGAATGCACTGTGGTTCGCCGTCTTCGCGCCAACGCTTTCGTTATTGACGCAAGAAAGGGAAACTCCGGCCAGCACGATGACCATGCCCGTAAGAATCCGGCTAAAGCAAGTTTTACCCAAAGTTTGACCTACCCGTGCGGCACGCGCCGCCCTTAAAACGCTCATTTGCGAACCTGCTCCTAATATCCAAGGTGAGAACGAAAAGGTCGTGCTCACTGTCGTGCTCACTATGGTGCACGAGAAGGCGGGAACAACGCAACCCCGCTCCAGCCCGACAAGACGCAATCTAAAGTGGACTCGTTGGTTTGGATGCGCCGGGAGCATCATCAGGCTGCGTCATCCCACCGAAAATGCGCGCCGCGAGCCAGCGATACTTCGCGGCTGGATGTGTTCTAATTGTTAAGGCTAATGTTCCAAAGTTTTTCGCGTTCCTGATCGAGTTTTCTAATCTAGTCTTCTGATTTGGGGTTCCGGTAAAAAATACGTCGTGATCGACATCCACTGCCACATTCTCCCCGAGGTTGACGATGGCCCCAAATCCTGGGATGTAGCCATCGAAATGTGCTGCATGGCAGCGGCGGATGGCATTACCCATACCGTGGCTACGCCGCACGCCAACGATCGTTACGTCTATGATCGCGCTTACCTTTCCGGGCTTCTCGACCAGTTGCGAAACAAGCTATCAGAAAAGACCGGTCCTACGCTGCAGTTTAGCTTGGGCTGTGATTTTCATCTGTCCTTCGAAAACCTGGAACGCGTCCTGGAGCAGCCGCACACCTACACCATAGGCGAGACCAACTATTTACTGATTGAGCTCAGCAACTTCAGTGTCCCAACCCGGCTTTCCGAGTGCTTCACTCGCCTCGCAGATCGCGGGCTTACGCCGATCCTGACCCATCCTGAACGGAATCCGATCCTGCAGCAAACGCCGCAGCGCATTTTAGAATGGGCGGAGCAGGGCTGCCTGATGCAAGTCACGGCATCGGCGCTGACCGGGTTTTGGGGAGAGCGTCCCGAAATTATCGCCCGCTGGCTGCTCGATCGTTCTGCTGTTCATGTTCTCTCCTCGGATGCTCACGACACCAAGCGCCGGATTCCGAATCTTTCCGCAGCCCGCGATGTGGCGGAAAAAATTGTGGGTGCCGAATACGCCGATGCGCTGGTCGAGGGCAATCCGGGGGCGATTGTGAAGGGGATGCCGATTCCTTATTGTCCACGGCCGGTGCTCGATTAGCCATTCCTCATGGCCCCGGCGTGCCCTACAACTCCGACAACAACTTTGCTCCGACAATCGGAGGCCGTTTCACTTCTGATGTCATCCTGACCCTGAGCGGAGCCGAAGGGGAAGGACCTCATGTTCGAAAACACTAGCCAAGCGGAGTTGAAGAGCCTGCCCTGAGCGAAGTCGAAAGGGTGGGAACCACAAACCTCGATCGAAATCAGGATCGAAATCAGAATCCCAAGCTGGCAACAGCGCCTGGGGAAACGTGTGGCCCAGCTTAGTTCCGCACGAATGAATGAGGTGTGTACCGCTCTGCGGTTTTCTTTGGGGTGCGATTCAGGCTAGTTACTGGGAACGTTCCGTCTGTCCCCCGAGTTTTCCTAACGCCTGAGTTCCCAGTTCACGATCTTCACTGCCTCAGCCGCATGCTTGCAGCAGGGTTCCTGCCGCCGGGCGAAGTTGAATATCGCGCTCATGCACTGACAGGCCGTGCGAATGCTACCATCGCTCACTTGATGTACGGCGACGAAGTACTCGGCCGTGCCTTTGGAAGACTCCGCGAAGAAGTGGAACAAGCGATCACCTTCCGGGAGTCCTTGTTTCGCATAGGGATTCGGTTCTACTTGGCGAATGTTCATCGCGACAGAATTGTAACTGGATTTTGACTGATCCAACATCTACACTGCTGGCGTGCCCGACGTCCCAGCAGAGCTGATTGAGCTTCTCAAGAAGCTCTCCACTCGCAAGCTCGCCTATGTGTCCAGCGTCGTAACCGGACTGCTCGGTGCCATGACCGAGAAGCGCAACGAGAAGTCCGATCTGGTCACGGATGTTTTTTTAGAGGAGTTTGGCGTTCACTTACTCGCTCACCATGGGACTGCTACACGCCCACTCACAAAGGAGCAATTCGAGCGAGCGATGGAGCGCGTGATGAAGCTCGCGGGCCGTAACGCTCAGCGTTCGCCTATGGGAAATCCGGGTCATGACGTCACGATTGACGGCACGAAGTTCTCGCTCAAGACCCAAGCCGATGCCCATCTGAAGGTCGATTCGATCTGGATTTCCAAGTTTATGGAGTTGGGCAAGGGTGATTGGTCTAACAAGCCGGAGCAGTTGAAGGGACTGCGTGATCAGTTCCTGCAACACATGAAGAATTACGAGCGCATAGTGACTCTCCGGGCATGGGAGCGCGACGAGAAGGGCAAGAAGTTCTGGCACTACGAACTCGTAGAGATTCCCAAAGCGTTATTAGAAGAGGCTGCGAAAGGCGAGTTAGAGATGCGGCTTGAAAGCACGCAGAATCCGAAGCCGGGTTACTGTACTGTCAAGGATGAGAAGGGCAATGTGAAATTCGCGCTCTACTTCGACGGCGGGACGGAGCGCAAGCTACAGGTGAAGGACCTGAAGAAGAGCCTCTGCATCGTCCACGGCGAGTGGGACTTCTCACCAGCCTAAGCGTTTCCTTGCCAGTTGCGCGTATGCGGGATTCAGCTCGATCCCTACGAACTTCCGCCCCAAGGCTCCGCTGAGAAGCCCCACAGTTCCCGATCCGAAGAATGGGTCAAGCACGGTAGAGTCCTGTTTGCTTCCGGCGAGAAGGCACGGCAGGATGAGAGCGCGGGGGAACGTCGCGAAGTGAGCCTCAGCGTATGGCTCTGTGTTCACCTGCCAAACCGAGCGCAGGTTCCGTGGTAAGCCGTTGTCGCCCTTCTCCCGTACAGCCTCGTGGTCATAGAAGTATTGTTCGTTCTTGGAGAAGAGGAACACGTGCTCGTGAGCGCGGGTCGGACGATCCTTCACTGACTCCGGCTGTGCGTTCGGCTTGTACCAGATGACCTCCGAACGGAGATACCAGCCATCAGCCTGTAAAGCGAACGCCACACGCCAAGGAACTCCGATGAGGTCCTTCGGCTTGAGGCCGTCCGGCGTGGGAGCGCGATAGTCCATCCCGCGTCCTTTGTTCTTCTTGTCAGAATCGCGCCACGTCCGCCCACCGCTCGTGTACCCGTCCCCAATATTGAGCCAGAATGTACCGTCACTCTTCAGCGTGCGCTTAATTTCATGGAAGATCTGAACGAGCTTGGTGATGTAGTCCTCCAGATTCATCTCCGCACCAATCTGGCCCGGTATGCCGTAATCGCGAAGTCCCCAATACGGCGGACTGGTGACGCAGCACTGGAAGGTCTCGTCAGGGAACCTCTTCAACTCTTCAAGGGTGTCGCCAACGATGATCTGGCCTTCCGGCTTTAGGGGGATTTCTGCGGTCTTCTCCGCGTGTGGAAGAAGGGATAGTTGGCTTCCAGTGGACACTCTGACTTGGCTCCTCAGAATTCTGATATTACCATCTATGCGCTTCAATATTCCTCTGGCAACAGCACTGTGGTAGACGACCTGTCGGCCTCGGTGATGAGCCACACTTTTTCGTCCGACGACAACGTGTAGGGGTAGTTCATTCAAGCCTCCTCTTGGCTTGATTGGGGAACTCCCCCGATCCTCACCCGACTATCCATCTCTTTTCATCACATCCGCGCTGTGACCACCATCACAGACTCCATTCCTACGCCATGCGAGAATCATTCCCAGATCGTGGCAGCGAAGCGTGTGCTCACCTCCAGAGGCGGTCAAAACCGCTCTTCGACATTTTCGATTCCCCCGAGCAGGACTTGACAAACTGATCGGGACAAAACCGGGTCCAACAACAAGAAACAGACCGAAAACCAGTAAGTCCTTATTTCAGAAGACTTTGATATAAGTCCTTATGTTTCAAAGACCAAGTCAAAAAATTCCCACTAACTCGATGATTCCAGATACTGAGGGGGGAGGGGGGCCGGTACCAACCAGTAAACATCAAGGCATTTCCGGAGCGGCCTTGGTCCGACAATGAAGCGGCAAAGGAAATTTATTTTCGAGTAAAAATTACTCCCGCTCAATCGCGTTTGAACATGAGGTCCTTCGCTGCGCTCAGGATGACAACCCGCGTGAGAGCGATCAGAAGCTGAAACGACCTCCAACTGTTGGAGCAAAGTTGTTGTCGGAGTTGTAGGGGACGCCGGGTCCATGAGGAATGGCGATGGCCAAACCTCCGCTCACCCAGGAATACGCGATTCCGGCAAAGCCGTCGAAACGCTTGGTGAAGTGATGATCCATATAGAGCGATCCCTCGTTGAGGGTGCCCGCGCAGGAACTGCGGAAACCGGCTGAGGCCGAGCAGGTCGGCGGAGTGCGGAAGTCGTTCTGCCGCTGCTGATACCAGGCGAAAGTGAAGTCGGTCTTGCGGCGGTAGGTGTACTTCACGCCCGTCCACCAGATGTTCACCAGCTTTTCAGAATCAAGATTGTTGTCTTCGACGCCGCTCATGAAATAACCGCCCTGGTCTGACGCGCCGACGCCCAACGAGTTCGCCGGGTTGTTCTGCCAGATGTATTCGTAGCCGGCAAAAAATTTGAACGGGTTCCACACATACTTGGCAGCGAACATAATTGCGCTGTTGTCGGTGACGATGCCATAGACAGTGCCGTTCGGGTCGACCAGATTGGGTCCCATGCCGGGCCCTCCGTTGATGGGGGTTGTATCGATGCTGTCGGTGGTCGACTGATATTGGCCTGCCGGACTCAGACTCTGAGGGCCGAGCAGCGGATTCAATACGCTGATCGCCTGGTTGTAATGTTGGAAGACGAAGTCGGCGGAAAACTTGTGCTCTCCCCCGATGTCTCCGCCGAGGTCGAATCCCCAGGCGTTGTTATGCGCCGCTTGCGGCGTACAGGTGAGGGCAGTCCAGGTGTTCCCGGCGGCTGCGGCGGGGTCGTAGCAGCCGGCGGAACCATCGGCAAATTTATACATCGCGCCGAAATGGACCGGGCCATAGGCGATGCGATATTTCAGAGCATCGTCCCAACGGGAGTTCTCGGTGTCGCCGCCGCCGGCCATGGTGCCGTTATATCCGATGTAGGAAAAGGCATAGGCGCCCTGGGCCGGATCGTACTGGAGCATGGCATCGGTGCCGAGAGCGCGCTGCCGACCGAAGGTCAGCGTGCCGAAAAGCTTGGACGATATGCCGCCATAATATTCGTCATTGAAGGGTTGGCCGGCGCGCGCGCCGTCGATGGCTATCGAATAGCTGGCTCTGGGGACGCCGTTGTTGATGATGTCGGTTTGTGAGGCGTTGGCGAGCAGGCCGGACTGAGGATTGATGCCGGTGGAAGCGTTGAACACAACGGACCAGCCGGGCAGAAATTCTTCCTTGCCCCTGATGCCAAAACCTGTCTGCGACAGGTTGTTCGGTGCGACGACAAATCGATGTTGATAGCCGTTTCGATTCACGAGAGATTCGCCTTCGTAGTTATAGCCGTTTTCTGGCAAGCCGTGGCTGACCCAGCCGACGCCGACGTCATAAGCACCGTACAACGTGATGCCGTGCCAGGTCAGCGTGCAATCGGTGGTAGCGAACTCGTGGCCGCTGGCGCAGGCGTCAGGAGTGCTCCGCTGCATCTTAATGTCAACGTTAGCGTCCTGACCGACTGCCAAGCTGATTCCGGTGCGCATTTCATCCGCGAACCCTGGTTTTACCGCACGAATCTCGAAGTGCCCCGGAGGCAGGCTGGACGCCTGATAGTGCCCAGCACCGTCAGTTGTGATCGTGCGCCATGCACCTGTATCGATGTTCTTGACGGTCACTGTGACATCGTGGAGGGCTGCGCCGGTTTGGTCCGTCACCACGCCGGAAAGGCTCGCTCCCGTTTGGGCCTGAGCCGGGAACGCTGCCATCGCAAGACAGAGAACGAAGGCGGCGAAAAGCCTAGCAACATTACGCACTGAAGAACCTCCAGCAAAAATGGCTTTTGAAATACCTGTTTTGAGAACCGTTTTTAAGAACTTTGAAGTGTACAGTAGATACAGTTTTGGTGTCCAATAATGTGCGTTTATATGCGTTAATAGCATCGTCTTGCGGATATATCCGCAGTGAGCTCAGCGTGTTGACCGTGCCGTAGGTTGACTGTACGATTTCGTTCCGATGCAGAGACGCGGCAAATCCGAACCGGACGCTAAAGGGTTGCTGCAGCTACGCGATGCAGCTTTACAGCTGGGAGTCAGCTTTCCGACCATCAAGCAGTGGATTTATAAGAAGAAAATTCACAGCATTCAAACGGCTGGAGGGCACCATCGGATTCCGCAGAGTGAAGTCGACAAGCTGCTTTTCAGAAACCGCGGCAGCACCGAGAAAGAACGGAAGCAGGTGATCCGCCGGGTCAGTGGCCGCAATCAACTGGTGGGACGCATCGATTCTGTCCGCATCAGCGGTCTGATGGCGGAAGTGAAGATTTCGATCGGCGGCCAGCAGATTACGTCAATTATCACTGCAACTTCTGTTCGCGAGATGCAATTGAAGGCTGGACAGACTGCGGCAGCGCTCATCAAAGCCACCGAAGTTATGATTCTGCGGGTGTGAGATTAAGAAGTCGGGAGGGTTCGTATGTCCACGAAAGAAGCAGTAACCATCTTAAGCCGGGCTTTGGCTATCTTTTTCTTGGCTTGGCTCTTGAGCGACTTGACGTTTCTGCCATCTTATATATTCGCTTTTTTGCACCATGAAAACACCTTGGGTGGGCCGGGCGGAACCTATTTGCGTAACTTAGATCTCATTTCTCTATTGTTTCTCCTGCTGCGAATGGTGGTGCTCTTTCTCGCTGTGCAATGGTTCTACCGTGCAGGTCCGGCGATCCAAGAGTATTTTCTGACCTCCTCAGAAGAAGGCCAACCGCGGTTATGATTTTGCGTGTGTGAAACGAGAACCTTGAGATGAGGCATCGTCTATTCTTTCCGGCGTTACTGTTTACCCTAACGCTCCACCTTGCACCTGCATCCGGCCAGCAATTGACCGTTCAAGCCGAAGGTGGAAAGCAGACAGTCCTGGCGCGGGCCGACATTGAAGCATTGCCGCACGTCAAGGTCACAACCGCTGCCTCTGGCATATCTACAACGTTTGAGGGCGTTCCACTTAGGGCGGTGTTGGAAAAAGCGGGAGTTGGTTTAGGAGAAACCTTGAAGGGTAAGCGGATGGCCTCATGCTTGTTGGTGGAAGCCGCCGATGGCTATCGCGTTGTGATTTCACTACCTGAACTGGATCCGGCGTTCACTGACAAGCAGATCATTCTGGCTTTTCTGAAGGATGGCAAGACGCTCGATGACAAAGAAGGGCCGTATCGCATTGTGATTCCCGACGAAAAAAGAATGGCGCGCTGGGTACGGCAAGTGACGACGTTAAAAATCGTGGACGTGCAGTAGGGCGCGTCAGTCTTTCTGAATCATCACTTCGGTGGCTTTGACAACAGCGCTGACCGTGTCGCCCTTTTTGAGTTCATGGGATCGGTGGAGGCTCTGGTTCGGCGGAGCCGTCGGCGCGGGCGTCCGAGGCTCCGTAGTTTACATTGGCCTTCGAGTCGTGCATGACTGCCTGCCCGCGACCCATGGCGGTGGAATATTCGCGCCGCACGTCGAGTTGATGACCCATCGCTGAAAGTTTTTGCCGCACTTCGGGCGGCACTCGCGACTCGATCACAATATTGCACCCACGCTTTGGGCTGACGGTGAAACGGGCATTTTCCATGGCGGCCTGGATATTCATGCCGTAATCGACCACGTTAGAAACGAATTGTGCGTGGGCTAGAGGCTGGTTCGCTCCACCCATGATCCCGAAGCCGATGTGCTGGTCGCCATGCTCCATGAAGGCCGGAATGATGGTGTGAAACGGGCGCTTGCGCGGGGCGAGAGCATTCGGAGAGGTGGGGTCGAGTGAAAACAACGCACCGCGGTCTTGCAACACGAATCCCATGCCACGCACGGCAATGCCGGACCCAAACGCCTCATAATTGCTTTGAATCAACGAGACGATGTTGCCCTCGCGATCGACGACCGAGAGATAAGTCGTGTCGCTCATGGGCGGCGCACCGGCCGCAACATCACAATTCGCTTTGCCGGGGTCGATTAGTTTTGCACGCTCTGCCGCATACTCTTTTGACAGGATTCCCTTCACTGGAATTTTTGCAAAACGCGGATCGCCATTGTAGCGCCCAAGATCGGCATAAGCCAGCTTCATGGCTTCAATTTTCTTATGCAGTTCGGCGACACTGAGCGGTCCATCGGGAGACGGCGTGGTCGTCTCCATAATATTTAGCATCTCTAGGGCCGCCATTCCCTGCCCATTGGGAGGAAGTTCGTAGACAGTCCAGTCGCGATAGGTGGTTGAAATCGGTTCGACCCATTCCGGCGAAAACTCGGAGAGATCGTCCGCAGCCATCGTGCCGCCAAGGCTCTGCGACGTGCTCAAGATTGCACGCGCAATTTCACCTTTGTAAAACGCGTCAGGTCCGTTCTGCGCTACCAGTCGCAAGGCTTTCGCGAGATCGCGATTCTGGAATACTTGTCCAACTACCGGAGGCTTGCCATTGGGCAGATAGACTCGCTGGGCTTCGGCATCTTGCGAAAGCCAGTCCGCCGAGCCGCTCCAATAGCCTGCAATAATTTCTGGAACTGGATAGCCATTGTCGGCATAAAAAATCGCAGGCTGGAAAAGATCCTTCCATGCAAGGCGTCCAAAGCGCTCGTGCAGGGCATTCCAACCTGCGACCGCACCGGGAACTGTTACGGAATCAATGCCTGCGAGCAGCATGGAGGTCGCGCCCTTCGTTTTCAGATGCTCGTTCAGATGCTCGATGGTCAGCCCGCGCGGCGCCCATCCACTGGAGTTGAGACCGTAAAGTTTGCCGGTCTTGGCGTCCCAGTAAATAGCGAACAAATCGCCACCCATGCCGTTCATCATGGGTTCAGTCACGCCCAGGACAGCATTCGCGGCAATCGCCGCATCGACGGCTGAGCCTCCACGCGCAAGGATTTGCGCGCCCGCCGCCGAAGCCTGGATGTGGCTGGTCGCGACAATGCCATAGCGGGAGATGACCATCGAGCGGGCTGACGAACGGTCTTGTGCACACATGGCGGACGCAAGCATTAGAAGAACGAGTATGGTTCGAATCGAAATGTTCATGCTATTCCTGTGCGTGTCTACTATACAGAAATAGATTTGAAACCGATTCCTTGCTAGACTCCAACGCTAGATTCTTGACGCTACGTCGCTATGTCGATCCCCGCCATGACCGAACCTGTTGTTAGCAAGCGTGTCCGCATCGAATCGATCGACGTGGTTCGCGGCGTCATCATGATTCTCATGGCTATCGACCACACGCGTGACTTCTTCGGCGTTCCCGGCGTAAATCCCACCGATCTGGCCAGCACTACCGTTCCGCTATTTTTTACGCGCTGGATTACTCACTTTTGCGCGCCGGGTTTCTTTCTACTCACCGGCACGGGCGCTTACCTCTCACTGCGCAAGAAATCGAAACCCGAGTTGTCGTGGTTCCTGTTCACACGCGGCCTTTGGCTCATCTTTCTGGAGCTGGTGGTGACACGCGGTTTCGGCTGGCAGTTTAACTTCGATTATCACGTGACGATGCTGTTCATTTTATGGGCGCTGGGCTGGGCGATGATTGTTCTGTCGGTGCTGATTTACCTGCCTACCTATGTGGTGGCGACGTTCGGCGTGGTGATGATTGCGACCCACAATTTGTTGGACTCGGTTCAATCTTCGAATCCGCTTTGGACCATCTTGCATTCGCCGAATTTTATCGTGAACCATCCGGGGCACATTGTCTTTGTCCCCTATGCGCTTATTCCATGGGTTGGAGTCACGGCGGTGGGCTATAGTCTGGGACAGATCTATGCCAATAGCTGGCCATCGGCGCGCCGCAAAGCTTTCCTGTTGCCCGTGGGCATCGGCTTAACTGTGGGCTTCTTCATTTTGCGCGCGGTCAATCTCTACGGCGATCCGCGGCGGTGGGCTACCCAGAAATCCGCAGCTTTCACAGCGCTCTCGTTTCTAAATACCACGAAATATCCGCCATCGCTGCTGTTCTTGCTGATGACGCTTGGCCCTGCGCTACTTTTCTTGTGGGCGGTGGACGCCAGAACACCGCGATGGCTGCGGCAGGCGCTCATCATTGGCAAAGTACCGATGTTTTACTACCTTCTGCACATACCTCTCATACACCTGATTGCGATTGCAGTGTGTTATGCGCGCTACGGACATGTGCATTGGATGTTCGAGTCGCCGAGCATCGGCCAGTTTCCGATTACTCCGCCACCGGGGTGGGGATTCTCCCTGCCGATTATCTATCTGGTGTGGGCTTGCGTCGTGCTGATGCTTTATCCACTGTGCCGCTGGTTCGCGGGATTGAAGCAGCGCCGCAGCGATGCGTGGCTCAGTTATTTCTAACAGGAAGTTTGCCGGCTACTGCTGAGGAATATTGTTTTCTGGCGGGGCTGGGTTTGTCCCAGCCTTCGGATCGGCTGCGGCCGGCGTGTTGGACGTCGTCGTTGTCATTGCACTTTCCGGATTGAGAAGGTGATCGGAGCTGGGGCCTAATCCCAGTTTAATTAGCGCTCGTGCATCGGGGGTCGTCTTCGACTGCCATCCGTGATCGGCCTGATAGCGCTGCATTGCTGCCTGCGTGGTGCTGTCCCACGTTCCTGAAGGCTCACCTTGCATGTAGTGTTCGCGAATGAGAGCAGTCTGAATCTGCCGAGCGCGCTCCGAGTCAATCGCCTGCTGACCACGTTTCTTTGTAACCTTCTTGCCGCGGGCACTCCTGCTCTTTGCTGTTGTGTGAGCTGCGGTTGTGTGAGCTGTCGATTTATGAGTCGTGGTGTGTTTCGCGGCTGTGTGGGTGGTGGTATGAGGCTTTGCTTTCGGGGCTGGAGTCGCGGAAGTTTGCGCTAGCTTGGTGGGCGGAGTGGATGCGTCGGTTTGGGCGACCGCCGATCCGCGCACAAGCAGGCAGAGCAGGGTACAAAACCCCACTCTTCGCCAGTGCCAACACCGAATTTTGCCAGTCCATTGCATTTGATTTGGTGTAGGGACGCAGCTTGCGGCGTCTCCTTCCGCAGAGTTAGACGGGGCAAGCCCCGTCTCTACTAAAGAATTTGCTCCAACAAAAAACCGGCGAGACCCGCCCACCTTATGGTCCCCGAAATGGGGATGGTGCGCCAGTCTCGCCGGATTATATATCGGTTACGGAAGTGTACCTGCGAGGAAGATGGTTCCATCCTGCGCCCTTGCGCCTCGCGGACGCACCAGGAACACGACATCCTGCCCGCTCTTCAACGAAGACTCGATCTTTGAAAAGTCGTCAGGATTGTTCACGGGCTGCTTGTTTACTTCGAGGACCACATCGCCACGATTCAGTCCGAGATCTTCGGCGAACGATCCCTGCTTGACGTCCGATACCACTACGCCCTTGCCGGCAGTGATATTCATGCGATCTGCCAGATCGGGAGTGATGCTGCGAACTGTAACCCCGAACTTGCTGGCTTTGGGCGCTTCTTCGCTCTGGTTTTCGTCGTCCTCGCCCAGTCGGGAAGCGAACAGCTTTGAGCGATCAGCGATGGTCACCGTTGCGTCTTCTTTTTTGCCGTTGCGCACGAAGGCGAGCTTCGCCTTCGAGCCTGGCTTGCGGGAAGCAATATCCGCCACTAGATCGTCGCCACTCTTCACGTCCTTGCCGTCCACGGAAGTGATGGTGTCGCCGATTTTCAGGCCGGCCTCGTCGGCAGGACTGCCGGACACGACGTTCGATACGGTCACACCCGATCCATAAATGTGCGCGATGGCTGGATTCGGTTGAGCGGAAAACTCGATGCCGATAGAACCGCGTGCAACTCTGTGTTCCGGCCCGATCAACTGGTTGTAGACCTGCTGTACCGTGTTTGAAGGCATGGCAAATCCCACGCCTGCGTACGAACTGGTTTCCGTAAGGATGGCGGTATTGATGCCGATGACTTGACCCGCCATATTCACGAGCGGCCCGCCGGAATTGCCGGGGTTAATCGCAGCATCGGTTTGAATGAAGGATTGGAACTGACGGTTGGGAACGATATTACGTCCCTTGGCCGAGACGATGCCCGCAGTCACAGTTTCTTCCAATCCGAAGGGAGTGCCGATGGCGAGCACCCAGTCACCCACCTGCATGCCGTCGGAGTTGCCGAGCTGCGCGGCTGGTAGTGGACGATCTACATCGATCTTGATCACTGCCAGATCGGTTTCCTGGTCCATCCCGATCAACTTGGCATCGTGGCCCGGAGAAGCCGGGTTATCATCCTGCAACTTCACGCGAATGCGATCGGCCTTTTCGACGACGTGCCGGTTGGTGACGATGTAGCCCTTCGAATCCACGATTACGCCGGAACCGAGAGAGCGTTGCCGGATGGTACCGCCATCGGCACCTTGACCACCCTGGCCACCGAAGAACTTGTCAAAGAAATCCTGGAACTGATTGTCGTCATCGCCGTTGCCTTGATCCTGGTCCTGGTCGGGATCTGGACGCACGGATCGCCCTCGACGACGCGGGTTCTTGATAGTCGATTCGGTATTAATGTTGACCACGCTCGGCTCGAGCTGCTTGGAAATTTGCGAGAAGGTGTTAGAAAGCTGTTGCGGAGCGGGAATGGTCAGCGGCGTTGCATCTGACGACTTCTGACCCTCTTTGCCTTTCACTCCAGAGGAGACAACTGTGCCAATCAGAATTCCAACTGTGAGTGTTGCCAAAATCGTAAATGTATAAGCCCAACGGTGGGCCTTGAGACGAGTCCAAAAAGCGCTTTCGCGCGAATCCATTTCGTTCCTCCTAAAAGTGCCTAATTTTCTATTATACCTTCGGCTGTGGCAGGGTTGGATGGAAGGCTGCCAAAAGGTTAGACGCAGAAAACGCAGTTGGCGTCGATGAGTGTGTGTATTTTGGAATTAGAGGTTCAGCGTCATCAGTGCCAGGAACAATCCGGTGTAGGCGGCGATGACCAGCAAAACCAGCAGCGCTCCAAAACTCAGGGCGTTGAATATTCCCCACGGTTTCTGCACGACGCCTGTCGCCAGCTTCCACAGGCCGAAACTACCCGCGAGTGCGCAGGCAGGCAAAACGAACAACCCTATCGCCCGACCGTGCGCTACCTGGGGAAAGATAATCAGGAAGGTTACGGCAGGAAGGAAAACCAGAGCTGGAATAATGGCCAGCGGTGCGCCGATCATGAACGCGCGTTCCCGCTCTTTCGCTGTCATGGCGAATGCAGAAGTCAGAAATAGACGGAGCTTCTACTTGGCCTCGTATACGGTCTTGCCACCGACTACCGTACGGAGAACTTTCGTCTCCTGGATCTTCGGCGGTAGGGCTGCGGTGATGTCCTGATCGAGAACGACGAAGTCGGCCAGCATACCCGGCGCCAGTTTGCCTTTTTGTTTTTCAGCGAATTCGGCAAAAGCCGAACCTGTAGTGTAGGCGGAGATCGTCTGCTCGATGTTTAGTTTCTGCTCAGGATAGTAACTTTTCTTTCCGTCTTCGCTTGTACGAGTGAGCGCCGCGTAGATGCCACGAAATGGCGTGACCGGTTCTACCGGATAATCGGTACCGAACGCCAGCGTCACTCCGCGACGAAGGAACTCAGCCCAGGCATATGAGTGCGCGGCGCGCTTCGGCCCCAGACGCGATTCCGCCCAATTCATGTCTGTGAGCACGTGGCTCGGCTGCATGGACGCAATCACTTTGAGTTCCTTGAAACGCAAAATCTGCTGCGGCGTGGTGACCTGCGCGTGCTCAATGCGCAGCCTGTAATCGTTACCACCGTCGACCGCTTTCACCTTGGCTTCTTTTGCCGCTTTTTCCGCCTCGGCGTATGCATCGAGCGCCATCTCCACGCCTTTGTCGCCGATGGCGTGGAAGCCGATTTGGTATCCCGCCAGCACTCGCTCCTTGGTCATTGCATTGAGTTTGGCTGCGTCGTATTGCGGTATCCCGCTGTTCTTGGGGTCGTCGCTATAAGGCTCAAGCAGCGCGGCTGTCTTCGAGCCTAGCGAACCGTCCATGAAACCTTTCAGCATCCCGGTATGGAGCATATTGTCGGAGGCAGGATGAGAGTCGCGCTTGTTGTTCAGCGTTTCAATCGGATCGTCAAACGTCAACCACTCTGAAATTCTCGCGGTCAATTTTCCGTCGTGCTCGATTTCTTCGTAAATCTGAAAATTTTCCCAATCCGAGTAATCCTGGGCGGAGGTGACGCCGTGACTTGCCAGATCGGCCAAAGCCAGCTCGATGGCTTGCCGCCGCTTGTCGTGCATTGGCTTGGGAATAACGGCATATACAAGTTCTTGCGCTTTCTCGCGCAGAATGCCGTTGGGCGTGCCGGACTCGTCACGATCGATCTTTCCACCGTCCGGATCGCGGCTGGCGACGGTGACGCTTGCCAGTTGCAAAGCGCGCGTGTTAGCCACGCCAATGTGCCCATCGACTCGTGCGAGATAAACCGGGTGTTTCTCGCATACTTCGTCCAGATCCCAGCGCGTCGGCGGAACTTTGACTGGCCAGAGAGTTTCGTCCCAGCCCTCACCTAGCACCCAATCTCCGGGCTCGGCGGCTTCGCACTTGGCACGCAAGCGATCGCGGAATTCATCGAGTGTTTTGGTGCCGACCAGGTTCACGTTCATCTTCTCCAGACCGGCGCTAGCCAGATGGAGGTGGGCGTCATTGAATCCGGGCATAACGAAGTGACCATCGAGATCGACGATCTTTGTATCTGGTCCCTTCAACTTCATGATGTCGATGCGCGTCCCCACTGCGAGGATACGATCGCCCACGATAGCGAGCGCTTCCGACCGTTTGCCCGCGCCCAACGAAGCCGTCGTGTCGAGCACTCCGGTATAGATGTTACCGTGGGTGAAGATCACATCTGCCTTTGGCTTCTGGGCACTGGGCTGAGCGGTCGCTTGAGCAGTTGTTTGAGAACTCGGGGTTGAGACACCGCTCTGCGCCGACGTGCCAGACGCCGCGGCTAACAACATAATCAGAGCAATTCGCGTCATCTATTCTCCTACTCCCGATAGTGTCAGCATTGTAAGCAGAATGCGCCTTAGTCCTAGCTCCCGTCCATTGCAGTCGAACCATTCTTGCAACGTATGCGCGCCTCCTCCAGAGCCGCCTCCACCGATGGCGATGGCCTCGCGACCGCGCGAAAGTGGAATGTTGGCATCGGTTGACGCCCGCTGCACCTGCGCTGCATTGCCCAGCTGCGCATCCACGGCGCGAATTACCTTCAAGAGACGCGCATTCGGCGCCAGTTCGCCCGCTGGACGATTCCCTATTTCGACTACTTCGCTCTGCACCAGTTGCGGACGGCGCGTTCCCTGCTGAGCAGCGGCATGATTCTCCGACGCGACCGCCTGCTCGAGTGCAACCCGCAGCGCTCGCTCCAGCCGGTCGATTTCCGACATCGACGTGGAACGCAGATCGACTCGCATGCTGGCGGATTCTGGAATCGAATTCACGGAAGTGCCGCCGCGAATCACACCGACGTTAAAGGTTGTTTTTGGCGAGGCTGGCACCTGGGTTCGACTGAAGACTTCTATTGTGCGGGAGAGCGTAATAATCGGATTGGGCGCACCGAAGTCGCTCCAGGAGTGGCCACCTGGGCCGCGCACGATCACTTCGAAGCGACGGCTGCCCAGGGCTTCGGCCACGACGGTGTCCGCTCCGGCACCATCGACAACCACGCTATAGGCAATCGCGTCTCGCCAGCGCGGCGTCGCAAAAACGTGCCTCATGCCGCGGAGATCGCCTTCGCCTTCTTCGCCGACGTTCCCGATAAATACGAACGGCATCGCATGTGAAATTCGCGCACTTTTGAGCACGCTGGCCACGGCCAGCATCGCTGCAATACCCGCGCCGTTGTCGGAGACTCCGGGGCCGTATAAACGGCTACCCTGCTGCCGGATGTTCAACGGCGTTGCAGCCGGAAACACGGTGTCGATATGCGCACTGAGCGCAATAAAAAGATTTCCGTAGCCGGGACGAACACCGAACACGTTGCCGACCTCGTCCACTTGCACGTCATTCAGACCGAGGTCATGAAAACGGTCGGCCAGCCACGCGCCGCGCGCTGCCTCGCCGAATGGAGGCGCGGCTACTCGTGTCGCCTCCATCTGCCATAACGCAAATTGCGATTCCTGGGAGCGAAACCGCTCGAATGCGGCGCGCACGGCCGGTGAGCCGGCGAGACGAGCCACTTCCTCCTGCACCGGGGGATACAAATCGGAAGCTGCCACTTGGGAAATCGACTCCATCCTTTGCGCCTATCTTATAACGTTGAGACACAGAGTGAACGAGTACTTGGTTCAATGGCTGCACCGCCCATTTGGGCTTAGTTTTGATACACTGTTGAGTTTTCGGATCCGCCTCGCTCCCCGCCCTTTAGGAGGTATCGCCGTGAAACCCAACCTCAAAATTATAGGCATTGTGGTCGCAGTGCTAATCGTGATCATTATTGCGCTTCCGTTCCTAGTGAATGTCAACAGTTTCCGTCCCGAGATTGAGTCGAATCTCAGCTCGGCTCTGGGACGGCAAGTGAAAATCGGCGACTTAAGCCTCGCCTTATTCTCAGGCAGCGTGGAAGCGAACCAGCTTTCGATTGCGGACGACCCTAAGTTCAGCACCTCTCCGTTTATTCAGGCGAAATCGCTGAAAGTTGGCGTCGAACTGATGCCTCTCATTTTCAGCAAGCAACTCAACGTCACCGATTTGACTATTGAGAATCCGCAGATTACTTTGCTGCGCGACCGCGATGGTATCTGGAATTTCTCCTCGCTCGGCAATCAAAAGGCGCAACCAGCGGCCGCTCCGGCTGAAAAAAAGTCAGGCGCGCAGGCCAATGTGAACGTGGCGAAGCTCGACCTGGCCGATGGAACCGTCACCGTGGGATCCATGACGGGGGCGCGTAAGCCGATTGTCTACGACAAGGTTAACGTTGCGGTGCGCAATTTTTCTTTTACCACGGCGTTTCCTGTGACTGCTTCCGTCGGACTCCCTGGCGGCGGCAGCTTGAAAATTGATGGCACTGCCGGTCCGATCAATGCGACAGATACTACGCTCACCCCCGTAAAGGCGACGGTAGGAATGAAGAAGCTCGATCTCGCACAGTCGGCATTGGTTGATCCCGCGCTGGGCATCACGGGCTCGGCCGATTTCGATGGCACGGTGACTTCCGATGGCAGCATCGCGAAGGCCAACGGAACCTTGAAAGCGACGTCGTTGAAACTGGTTCCCAAGGGCTCCCCGGCCGGAGTACCTGTGCAGGTTGTATTCGGGGTTGAGCACGACCTGAAGAATGAATCGGGAAAGATTGCGCAGGGTGACGTTACCATCGGCAAAGCGCTGGCGAAACTTACCGGCACTTACGATATGAAAGGTGAAACTACATCGGTCCATACAAGTCTGAATGGACAAGGCATGCCGGTCGACGATCTCGAAGCCATGCTGCCCGCGCTGGGGGTGATTCTTCCCACGGGTTCGCAGCTCAAGGGCGGCACGCTTTCGCTTGAAATCAATTCCAATGGTCCGCTGGACAAGCTGGTTTCGACGGGCTGGGTGAAGATGAGCAATTCCGCGCTCGCCGGTTTCAATCTCGGCTCCAAACTATCGGCGGTATCGGCTCTCACCGGCAAGCAGCCTGGGACGGGGAATAACACCGTCATCGAAAATCTGAGTTCCGATGTACGATATGGGCCCGATGGCGCACGCCTCGACAAGCTGAATGTGGTGATTCCTTCGCTGGGAACGGTCACAGGCGCTGGCACCGTGAGCTCCAGCAATGCGCTCGACTTCAAGGTGGTGGCAAACCTGGCCGGCATCGGCGGCGGTCTTACGAAGGTCGCGGGCGCTGGATCGGGCGGCATCCCGATCACCATTGGGGGCACCACTTCGAACCCGACGTTCACTCCGGATATGAAAGGGATGGTGAGCGGTCAACTCAAGGGCATTGTAAAGGGAGGCAAGAGTTTGAGCGGCTTAGGCGGGCATCTGGTAAAGAAACCCTTTTAACGTAATGATTCGTTAAGGTTCGTCCTTTGACGTCGTACTTCAGCGTTAGTATTTCAGCGAACGCCGTGAAGCGCCGTTTCGGCGGGATGAGCTTCGAGCGTTTGCATGCCGTTCAGAATTGTGGCGATTACGTTCTCATTCCCGACTACTGTGTTGATCATCATGTGATAGAGAGCGCGGGTGGGCCAGTCGGCATTGAAGTAGTGTTTGATATAAGCCATGCGCTCCTTATCTACGTTTTCCACCAGATCTTCGGCTTCTTCGCGGCTCTTGCCCATCTCGAGCACGCGGCGAATTTTTTCGTCATGCGGAGCGTAGGTAAAAACGCGGAAAGTGTCCTCGCGTTCACGCAGAAAAAACGGGGCGCCACGGCCGACGATCACGGCGTTTCCTTCAGTCGCAATCGAGTGCATGATTTCTTCCACCATGGCCATCATGCGATCGGTATCAAACGCGTGAGCTGCGGTCATCGCCATGCCGCGTTCGTAACTGCCGCGCCAGAAGGTTTTCGCTAAACGGTAGAGGCGGCTGTCCACCCGCTCATCGCACAAGGCTACTGCCGATTCCGCCACCTGCGCGCGCTGGGCGATCGCGCTCGTTAGTTGTTGGTCCCATAACTTCCAGCCCAAATGGCGGGCCAGTTCGCAGGCGATGCCTCCGCCTCCGCAGCCAAATTCGCGTTCCAGAGTAACGATGCGAATCATTGCGACCTCCTCGATACATCAGTGGTCGACAAACTCTTTCTAAATGATTATCGCAGAAGCCATAATCAGAGAACAATGATCCTTGAAAGGCAATCAGTGGAAAGGTGATCTTGGAGAGGCGATCAGTGGGCTACGATTTCGCCTCCCGGCTTCGCCTTCTTGATCAGGAACACACAAGGGATTAAACAACCGATCACAATCCCGAGGAACCAGAAATTGTCGATGTAGGCGAGCATGGTGGCCTGCCGAATTACATTGGCCTGGATCATGGCATAGGCCTGCTGGAGAGCGGTTCCGGGACCGGAGCCGCCGCCTGAAAAGATGCCGGTCATCCCTTGCAGCCTTGACTGAAACTGCGGATTGGCGGCGTTCAGATTCTCCACTAGCCGCACCTGGTGAAACTGGGTGCGGCGAGCCAATAGAGTGGTGACAATAGAAATTCCGACACTACCTCCGATATTTCGGGCGAGGTTCATCAATCCGGATGCAGCATTGTTCTTATCGCGTGGCAGAGCAGAATATGCGGTGGTGTTGATGGGCACAAACAGGAAAGCGAGGCCCAACGCCTGGTAGGCGCGTGCGATCGTCACCGTGTAGAAATCTACACCCAGGTCGAAGTTCGTCATATGGAACAGGGAAAACGAGAGCATCGACAAACCAAACATCATCAGATACCGCGGGCTATAGCGGGAAAGCAGAAACCCGACAATTGGCATGGCCACCATAATGGTGAAACCGCCCGGCATTAGCGCCAAGCCCGAGCGTTCAGCGGTGTAACCCAGCAACGTCTGCATGAACAATGGCAGCAGAAGCGTACTGCCGAGCAGGGCAAATCCAAGCATGAACATGAGGAAGTTCGCAGTGGCAAAAGTGCGCTCGCGGAACAAATGCAGGTCAATGATCGGATCTTTGTGATGCCACTCCCAGAAAATGACGAAGATCAGCGACGCGGCGGAGATTACGGTCAGCCATACGATGAAGTGCGAATCAAACCAGTCGTCGCGTTGTCCTTTGTCCAGGATCACCTGCAGCGTTCCGAGGCCGAGCGCGACGAAACCGAGTCCGGTGTAGTCAATGCGAGTTTCTTTCAGCTTGCGACGCTTGAAGTATGGAGGGTCCTGAATGAGCCGCGATGTCAGCAGGAGCGAAAGGATACCAACCGGGATATTGATGAAGAAAATCCAACGCCAGGTAAAGTTGTCGGTGATCCAACCGCCAAGGGTTGGGCCGATTGCCGGTGCCATGACCACCGCGATGCCATAAACGGCGAATGCCATGCCACGTTTGGCGGGAGCAAAGGTATCAGCGAGGATCGCCTGCTCGCTCGGTTGCAAGCCGCCGCCGCCCACACCCTGAAGAACGCGGAAGATAATCAGCATGGTGAGATTGGGTGCTAGCCCGCACAAAAACGAGCTGATGGTGAATAACGCGACACAGCCCATGTAAAAATGCTTGCGACCGATGATCGAAGACAGCCAGCCGCTCAGCGGCAGCACGATGGCATTGGAGACGAGATACGACGTCAATATCCACGTGCTCTCGTCTGTACCAGCGGAAAGACTGCCGGCGATATGCGGTAGAGCCACGTTAGCGATGCTTGTATCCAGCACTTCCATGAACGTGGCCAAGGTCACCGTGAGAGCGATGATCCACGGGTTAACCGACGGCCGCCATGCGGCGGCGTCATCCATAGTGATTGAAGCGGCGCCCATTATTTATCGACCTATTGATTAATCGATCTTTATTTATCGATCCAGACCTTCGGCACAACCGACATTCCCGGACGGAGTTCGTGTCCCTTGGTCTCGTCCTTATCGAACACGATCTTCACAGGAATGCGTTGCACGACTTTGACGTAGTTGCCGGTGGCATTTTCGGGTGGCAACAGGCTGAAACGCGCTCCGCTGGCGCCAGCGATGGAATCGACATGTCCCTTGTAGGTCTTGCCGGTTGCGTCGACGGCGATGTCAGCCGGCAAACCGGGCTTCATCTTCCTAAGTTGCGTTTCTTTGAAATCAGCAGTGACCCAGAGGTCGCCTTCGCCAAGCGGGATAACCTTCATCATCTCCTGGCCGGGCTGCACGTTTTGGCCAACCTCGACGGTGCGGTTGCTGACGGCTCCGCTAACAGGCGCAATCACTTTCGTGTACTGGAGGTTAAGTTCCGCCTGGTCTAATGCGGCCTTTTTTTGATCAGCAAAGGCTTGGGCCGACTGGGCGCGAGCGCGGATGGCTCGCATGGTCTGCGGCGCCGTACCAGCATTGCGAAGATCGGCATCGGCCTGTTGGAGTTTGCTCTGCGCCTGCTCGATTTGCGCCGCGTAAGCATCGGCGTTGGCGCGCGCTGCTTTCAGAGTTGCGGCGGCCGCCTGAGCACTGGCGACGGCTTGATCATACTGCTGCTGCGAGATTTCCTGTTTGTCGATCAGCAGCTTATAGCGGACAAGATCATTCTGCGCTTTGGTATTGTTCGCTTCGGCTTCGGCGATCTGCGCTTTGGCCGCGTCTAACTGTTGGCGGGCGGACGCGATTCCAGCCTGCGCACCGCTTACTCCTGCCTGTGCGCCACTTACCTGACTTGAGGTGTTTACATGGGTGATAGGAACATTGATGCCAGCAACCGATGCCTGCGCCTCAGCATCGGCGTATTCGGCGCGCGCTTGCGCTACGGCGACTTCGTAGTCGGAGGGGTCGATATCCACCAGCACCGTTCCTTTTTCTACATATTGGTTGTCTTGCACATTAAGGCTCACCACGTGACCGCTGACGCGGGCGCTTACCGAGTTCACATGGCCGTCAACCTGGGCGTCGTCGGTGGATTCGTAGCTTTCGAGGTAGCGCCACAGAAAGAAAACACCAATCAAAATCAAGAGGCCGACGATAATGAGTCCCCACTTGGTGCGCGGATTGCTCAAGAGCGCAGATCGCCGCTGGTAGCGAGCTTCGCTGTCAGGCGCCGCTGGGGCTTGCGGGGGATGCGTTTCCGCTGGCGGTTTGGACTCACCTCCGCTGCTGGTTGGTTCCATAGTTTATTTCCCTTTCAAGTATTCGCGGACGCCCTCTTCAGCGCGCCCAAGAGCGCGGGCAAAAGAAACCTTGGCGAGGTTGTTCATGTATAGGCTGGATATTAGACTTTCGTGCGCCGTCGCCACCGCTTCCTGCGCTTGAACCACTTCGAGATTGTCTGTGACTCCGGCAGAGAAGCGATCTTGGGATTGAGCGAGCGCCTGATCGGCAAGATTCACCGAACTCTGGGCGACTTCAACCTGATCGGCGGACGATTTGAGGTCGAGCAGCGCATTGCGGATATCCTGATCAATCTGGGCGCGCACGTCGGCCATCTGCGCCTGCGCCTGCCGCAGGCTGGCTTCGGCCTTCAACACATCTCCATGGACTTTGCCGCCCTGGAAGATTGGAATGTTCAACGTGCCGGAGACCATGTACGTAGGCAGCACATCGCCGGGGACGGCGCCGATCTCGCCGAAGTTCGCCGCTAGATCAATAGAGGGAAAATATCCAGCGGTGGCGGCGCTGCGCTCTAATTGCGCGGCGACCAAACGATCATGCGCCGCTTTGTAATCGGAGCGGAAAGAATACGCGCGCTGCACACTGGTTTCGAGATCGGGGATGGGAAAAGGCTGATAAGGCGATTTTTCGGCCAATTCGAATTCCTGGCGCGGCGCCAATCCAATCACCCGTGCCAGTGATATTTTCTGTTTGGCGAAATCATTCACGGCCGCGATCGACTGTTGCTGGCGGGACTGGTATTCGACCTGAGCGCGGAGCGTGTCAATGGCTGGCGCGACCCCGGCTTGCTGTTGCGCAACTGCCTTGTCGTAAAGCGCCTTCGCCGTCTCAACCTGAGCTTGCACGGTTTCCACGCGGGCTGCCCCGGCAATTGCTTGCAGATAAGCATTGCCGGTCGCGAGCACGACCAGATCGCGCGCGTCCTTCAGATTGTACTGGGCAACGCCTTCACCGATTACGGAAGAACGATATTTCTGAATCGACTTCCAGTCGAAATGCTGGGTCGCCGAAGCGCGCACGTCAAAATAGGAGAAAGGGCCGATGACGGCCGGCACAGTCCCAAAAGGGCCGCCGCTCCGAAGTCCCAGGGCTTGCAGGCTTTCTTTTTGCGCGAGCTCCTCCACATCACCGTTAATTTTTGGAAGCAGGTCGCTGAGCTGCTGCCATTTCTCTCCGCGAGCTTCAATCGTGTTGTACTGCGACAAAAGACCGGCCAGGTTCTGGCGCAATGCCCGCTCGATGGCGTCGCTGAAGGTCAGCGACAGGACGCCTGGCGTCGGCTTGTCCTCGGGTACGCTGCCAAACACTGGATTCTGCGCCGAGGTTTGCACCTGATTGGGAATGCCCGCTGAACTCGTACTCGAACCGGAAGTCGATGTTCCGGAACTCGAGGTGCCCGAAGTCGAGGTCGAACTCTGAGCGCAAAGCGTCGCTGGGAGGACGGCAATGGGCACGATCAGCAAAACAATCTGCAAAATGAATGCACGAAAGCGTTGCGATGGGCTGGTGGTACAGTCTGCCGAAGCCATGGAACTTGAATTCTCTCCTGACAAGACAAAAATCATAAGTCTTTTGGAGTCTTTTTTGTGGATATCCGATGCAAATTGTTGAAACGCCTCGCGATGCAATACGTCTCCGTCTGGATTTGCGCGTGCCCTCTTCTTGTGGCAGTGACCTTGGTCATCTTGTGTAACCTCCCTCCAAAGTTCAATCTATGAGGCGAGTTAAGCTACTTTCCTGCGATCGAAACCGCGCGAGGGAAGTCCTGCGTATGTGCGAAGCGAAGTCCTAAAGTATGAGCGAAGCTACGAAAATGTCGCCCAAAGGTTCGGACTGGACGCGTCTGCTTACAGATCCCGATCTGGTCAGCCACCTCGGGAAACTCCTCCAGACCTATCGTGAGGTCGCTGCGGATCAGCGCGAAGCCGCACTATTGCGAGCGATGCGTGAGATTAAAGACGCTGCCGTCAAAGCGCGCGCGGCACACAAGAATGTAACTGTTGCTGCGGTGCCGGCGCCACCTGCCGAGCTTCATCATCCCGAACCGGTGGATCATACCCCGCCCTTCGAACCGGATCTATTCACTCCGCAAGAGTCCGATCGCCGCCGTTTTCAGCGAATCAAGTGCTATGTGGCAGTGGAGATTCACATTGAGGGAGTAGAACAACCGGTCTGGGGCAACCTGGCGAATGTGAGCCGTGGAGGTTGCCTGGTTGAGACTGCCAGCGCCGTGCCCCCGGGCAAAGCGTTGGAGATCGGGTTGTGGGTGGCCAGCGGCAAGATCTGGGTGAAAGGCATTATCATCAGTGGAATCGTGACCCGCAGCTCACCGTCGTTTGGGGTCCGCGTAAAATTCTCCGAGGCAGAGCTATCGGCAAAAGAACACCTGCGCGAATTTCTTAAGTTCGTCGAGAGTACGGCCCGCAAGTCGCAGAACGGAAAAGCCTACGTGGCACAATTAAAGAGCTAATCTGCTCCTCCCGATCTAACTTTGCCCTGCAACTTTTCCTGCGACACGGGTTCATTCTTAATGAGGCCTATGAGGATGGGAACGCCTTTGTGCAAACGCCACGTGTTGGTGGGAGTGGCGTTGCTTGTGGCCGCAGGGCTTACCACCCAGTTTGCCCTTGGCCGGAAAAAAGACAAGGTGTCCATGTCTTTGGACGCGCAGAAGCGTGCCGTCCACGCCCTGAATCGTTTGACCTTTGGTCCGAGGCCGGGCGATGTGGAGCGCGTCACAGAGATCGGTGTTGATAAGTGGATCGAACTTCAACTTCATCCCGATAAAATCGACGACTCTGCGCTCGAAGCCAGGCTGGCTCCGTTCCGTACGCTGAGCATGGGAACGAAAGAGATCGTCGAGAATTTTCCGCCCGAACAAATAATCAAGCAGATTGCTGACGGCAAGGCCTCAATGCCGCGTGATTCCACCAAGCGCGCTGTTTATGAGGCACAACTCCAGCGCTATGAAGACAAGCAGGAACGGAAGCAACAAGCTGTGAGTAGCGGTTCGGCAACAGTAACGTCCGCGAGTGAAACACAGGGTAGTGCCGTCGCCAACAAAGATGGCGGCACCAGCGACGACAGCAACAAGCCAGTCGATCCCGATCAGATGCAACGCCGCGAGAAACGCAGGCTTGCGAATCTCAAGACGCAGGAACTGCTCGATCTGTCCGCCGACGAACGCATGAAGGAAATTCTGCAAATGTCACCCGAAGAACAGCGGGCGCTGGCCTCCACCAAAGGTGCCAAGGCAGACGCGCTGACGGACGGCATGAGTCCGAAACAAAAAGAAACGGTGATGGCGCTCAACAATCCACAGCAGGTCGTGGTCAATGAGTTGATGCAGGCCAAGCTGTTGCGCGCGATCTATAGCGAACGGCAACTCGACGAAGTGATGACTGACTTCTGGTTCAACCACTTCAACGTGTTCATCAATAAAGGCGCCGACCGCTATCTGCTGACTAGCTACGAACGTGATGCGATCCGTCCGCACGTGCTCGGAAAATTTGAAGACCTGTTGATGGCGACGGCCAAGAGTCCGGCGATGTTGTTCTATCTCGACAACTGGTTGAGCGTCGGGCCGGATTCGGAAATTGCGCTCGGCATCGCACCACACCGGTATGGCTATGGCCCTAGGCCGCAGAAACGGGGCAAGGGCAAGCAAGCCAGCGGTTTGAACGAAAACTACGGCCGCGAATTGATGGAGTTGCATACGCTCAGCGTAAATGGCGGCTACTCGCAGAAAGACGTCACCGAAGTGGCCAAAGTTTTTACCGGCTGGACGCTGGAGCAACCGAAAAAGGGCGGGGACTTCCATTTCGAGCCGCGAATGCATGAGCCCGGCGACAAGATCGTCCTTGGACATCGCATCAAATCAAACGGCGAGCAGGAAGGACTAGAAGTGTTGCACCTGCTGGCGCACAATCCGAAGACGGCACATTTCATCTCGCAAAAGTTGGCGATGCGCTTTGTCTCGGACGATCCTCCGCCGGCGCTAGTCGATCGCATGACCCAGACGTTCTTGAAAAAGGATGGTGACATTCGAGAAGTCTTGCGCACCATGTTCAAGTCGCCCGAGTTTTGGTCGCCGGATGCCTATCGCGCCAAAGTGAAAACGCCTCTGGAGTTTGTAGTCTCTGCCGTGCGCGCCAGCGGCGCGGAAGTCGATGACACGCGCGCGCTGGTTGGGACGCTCAACAACATGGGCATGGCGCTGTATGGAATGCAGCCGCCGACGGGCTACTCGATGAAGGCCGATACTTGGGTAAACTCCTCGGCGCTCCTTGGACGCATGAACTTCGCCCTCGGCCTGGCGAGCGGGAAGATAAAGGGAGTCAAAGTCGATGCAGCCGGCCTGACAGCGGAACCTGCTGCGAGTGCGCCGGGAGAAGCGCCGACCGACCCGCATCAAGCTCTGGCAATGCTGGAAAATTCGCTATTGTCAGGTGATATTTCGAAGCAAACGCACGATACCATCAGCAAGCAACTGGACGACCCGACGATCAGCCAGCGAAAGTTGGATGATCCAAAGCGTCCACCAAATATAGCGGCGATTACAGGGCTACTTCTGGGATCGCCGGAGTTTCAGAGGAGGTAGCACGCAGCTTTTAGCTATTGGCTCTTTGCCTTTAGCCAAAAGCCAAGAGCAATTTCCAGGAGCGGCTTTTTATGTCCATCACTCGACGTATTTTTCTTCGCAATGGAGCTCTTGCTGTAGTCGGCACAACCGCGCTACCGAGCTTTCTGACCCGCGCGGCCTTTGGCGCGGCCGACCCTGGCATTCGTAACAAGCGCCTGGTCGTGATCTTCCAGCGCGGCGCGGCCGACGGCCTCAACATCGTTGTGCCTCACGGAGAGCCGAGTTACTACGCCATGCGACCGACCATCAACATTCCGAAGAAATCCGTGCTCGACCTCGACGGGTTTTTTGGATTGCATCCGGCGATGGCGTCTTTTGAGCCGCTCTGGAACCAAAAAAATCTCGCTATCGTTCATGCGGCCGGGTCGCCCGATCCTACACGCTCGCACTTCGATGCGCAGGATTTCATGGAATCCGGCACTCCTGGCATAAAAGTCACCGACGATGGCTGGCTGAACCGCGCACTGCGCGACCTTCCTCCGGATAAATCAGCCTTTCGCGCGATTGCGCTGGGGCCGTCGCTGCCGCGCATTCTCTCTGGCAAAGAGCCGGCGGTTGCGGTCAACAACCTCAATGACTTCTCCGTTGGTGGAAAAAATCCCAACGCGGCGCCGATGTCGAATACCTTCGAAGCCATGTACGACCAATCCGTGGACACGGTATTGCACGGCACCGGACAGGAAACTTTCGACGCGGTCAAGACACTGAAGGCCGCCGATCCAGCGCACTACACACCAGCGGCTAATGCGAACTATCCGAAGGGACGCTTCGGCGATAGCCTCAAGCAACTGGCGCAACTGATCAAAGCCAACCTCGGAGTGCAAGTGGCGTTTGCCGATATTGGAGGCTGGGACCATCACGTCAACGAAGGCAGCACACAGGGACAGATTGCTAATGTACTCGGCGATTTCTCGCAATCGATCTCTGCATTTTGGACCGACCTCGGCGATCTCGGAGAAGATACGGTTGTTGTGACTATGTCCGAATTTGGCCGGACAGCCCGCGAAAATGGAAACCGCGGCACCGACCACGGACACGCTAACGTGATGTTCGTCCTGGGTGGGCCAGTAAGAGGCGGCAAAGTTTATGGCCGCTGGCCGGGGCTCGACCAGTCGCAGTTATACGAAGGACGCGATTTGGCGATCACAACGGACTTCAGGACGGTGCTTAGCGAAGTCGTGTCGCAATATCTAGGGAACAAGGATTTGAAGACGGTGTTTCCGGGGTTTGAGGGGCAGCCGGAACAGTTCGTGAAATTCCTGGGATAGATCGTGTGGGAACGGGCGCCCTCGTCCGTCCAAGCCTGACGAAGCTCTTGTCATCCACGGATCTGATTCTTTAGGGCTAACCCGATTTTAGGTTTGTCTTTGTTCAAGACCGTCCCGAAGGGCTTTTGGGCTGCTTTGCCGAAAACCATACGAGCGATCTTGCCATCCGCTAACTTCAACTCAGTTAGTTCCACATAGTAGGGATTGGCACGCTCAACCGTGTAAACCGTCTTCCAGCTATGCTGCAGCGGGAATGAAATGCTTTCCAGGTGCGATTTTTTTATGGATACGATTATTAGGTCTGGCGAGAGCCACTCTACAAGGGAATGCCATAAGGGGATCCCTGACTGGAGAAGGGCAGCTTGCGCTTCGCTCGAAAGTTTGCTCCACGTTGGGTCGGTCGCCAAGGGTGAGCAGAGGTCTGTGTGAAGCGCCGTGTTTGGAGCATTGCCATAATAGCTGCAGCCAAGCCCCCTAAGTAATGGCTCGTAACAGCTGAACCATTCGTCCAGCGGGTCGTTAGGCGGCCGATGGAAATATCCGTTGAGAGCTTGCAGATACTTATCGTAAAAACTCCCTCAAGAATGCGGGGATATATTTTGCGGCGCTGTTGAACCTCGAGAATCCGTCTCCGCTCGGGAACTCGTTTCGGGAGGGATTCAAGCCGACCGTAATCACCCTCAACTTCGATGAAAAATATTGGTCGCTGTCGCCGAAGAAAAGGATGGGAACGGACGGCTTCACGAGAAAGGACCGATCCTCAAAGTGTTGATAAATCTGCCACGACTCTCGTATGAGTTCGTCTATCCTCAAGTTCGCCACCTCACAGCGAAGTTAGATCTCGATCAGCAAATCCCCGCCCACAATCTTCACGGGATACACCGCAATCTTCGCGCCCAGACCGGCCTCGCCTGTTTTCGGATCCCAGGCCCAGCCGTGCCAGGGGCAGATCACCTTGCCACCTTCGATCACGCCCTGTCCGAGCGGGCCTCCGCGATGCAGGCAGATGTTATCCATGGCGCTGATTTCGCCGTTCACGTTGGCGACGCAGATGGTCTTGTCTCCGCACGGAAATTCTTTGGCTTGATTGTTAGCGGGCAGGTCAGATTCAGAACCTAGTCGGACAAACATAATATTCAGTATCCGGTACTGGCGTTAAACTCGCCAGTATTATCGGTACACTGCGATCTTGTTTGCCAGCTACTAACCAAAGATAGGCTGTCGCGTCTAATCCGCTACGGAGGCGGTTATGAGGCAGGGACAGGGACAGCAACAGCAACGAAAAGTGGCAATCTTGCAGGTCATCGCGATGACCGCGATGTCGGCGTTTCTTCTGATCTCCAGCGCCGCGCAGGGATCGGATGGAAACGGCAAGCTGACCGAGGAGTTTCACAAAGTCTACCCGTTTTCTGCTCAGGGCCGCATTCAAATCGAGAATATTAACGGGCCAGTTCATATCACGGGGTGGGACCGCGATGAAGTTCAGGTGGACGCGGTCAAGAGCGCGTGGTCGAAGGAACGTCTCGATGAAGCCAAGATCGACATTCGCGCCGACCAGAACGAACTCTCGATCCGCACGGAATATCCTGGCCACGATCGCACCTTCAATTTCGGAAGCGACGACGAACGTCACAATCCGGCGAGCGTGGAATACACAATCACCGTGCCTCGGCAGGCGCGGCTCGATGAGATCAAGCTAGTCAATGGACGGCTCGACGTGAAGGATGTGAGTGGGGAGGTCCATGCGTCCTGTGTCAATGGCCGGATTCAGATCAGCAACCTGCAAGGCCCGGCGAAGCTCGACACTGTTAATGGTGAACTCGACGCCAGCGTCGATCAGTTGCCTTCGTCGGAGCTAAGGCTGTCGTCTGTAAACGGCAAGCTGCGCGTGACTTTGCCATCGGATGCGAAGGCCGAGCTCAAGGCCAGCACTGTCTCTGGAAACATTTCAGACGATTTCGGCTTGCCGGTTACGCGCCACCAATATGTAGGTAAGAGTTTGCACGGCCAGTTGGCGGGTGGCGGAACGCTGGTGAAGCTTTCTAACGTGAACGGCACGATTGAGATTCGCCATGCCAGTGATAATCGTCCGCTGAGCCCAGCCCAGAACCTTGAACACGAACGCAGCCGCAACGGTGATGACGAGAAGGACGACGACGAAATGTAGCGAGGGATTTGCAGTTGCTCGCGACTAATCATCAACCCCGCGCCGCATTCCGCATATCCAGCTTTGACGCCATCAGCAGTAATGCGCCTACACGTTTGAAAGCCTTCAGATCGTCGAGCGAATGGAACGAAGTAGTTTGGTAGTTTTCTGGCGTCGGCGTGTCGTCAGGAATCTGCGCATATTCCACATTTTCGAAGGCGTGTTTCTTCAGCAGTTCGACATACTCTGCCGCCGAACGAACATGCACTGGCACTTTCAACTTCGGCACCCATTGCAATGAATATGGATTGTCTTGGTAGAGATTAATCAGAATGAACAGGCGTCCATGCGGCGCCATGACGCGAAAAAGTTCAGCCAGTGCTCGATCTTGATCGGGATAGTAATAAAACGACTCGACCGAAAGCACTTTGTCAAAAAAGTTTTCTTCCCACGGAATCTGCGCGGCTGATCCGACAACGAACGTCACGTTGTCGAATTCTTTGGAAGTGTCTCGCGCTTGCCGGACCATCTCGTCGGAAATATCGACTCCGACCACTTGCCTGGAACCTTGCGGACTTTTGCCAACCATGCGCGCCAGCAAGCGCGTTGCCCAGCCCGACCCGCAACCTAAATCGAGAACTCGCTGACCGGGACGCAGATCCATGCGGCGCATCGTCTTCTTGGTGATGTCGAGATGATGGCGCTCCATTTTTGCGCCCTCACCGTCATCGGCCCAGCGATTGAACTCCTGCTGGAGGCGTTCCTCGGGAGATGGTGATTTGTCATTTGACATAAAACGCTCTTAGCTCACAATTATCTTCATAGTCATGTTGAGCAAAGAGAGGAACCTATTCATTGTGGCGCGGTCAAATGCATAGGTCTTTCGCTTTGCTCAAGATGACAACCCAAACTTATGTTGCGATTTTCACTACACGATCAACCATTAACGGTGACCTTGCGCAACTCCTCAAAGAACGTTGGGTACGATACTCCGGCCGCATCCGCACCGTGGATCGTCGTCTCGCCTTCGGCTCGCAGTGCGGCCACGGCGAATGCCATGGCTATGCGGTGGTCGCCGAATGAATCTAGTTCAGCTCCATGCAGATGCTGGCCGCCGGGAATCCGCATTCCATCGGGGCGCTCTTCGATCTCCGCGCCCATTTCCCGCAGATTGGTTGCGACCGCAGCGATCCGGTCCGATTCTTTTACTCGTAGCTCTTTGGCGTCGCGCACTTCGAGGCCGCCTTCGGAATAGGGCGCAACCGCTGCCAATACGGGGATTTCGTCAATCAATGCTGCCGTGTCAGGGCCGGTAATTACGGCTCCTTTCCACGCGGCCCCACGGGCCTCAATCGTTCCTACCAGCTCGCCCTGATGTTCTTCCACATGCGCGACCGAAACCTTCAATCCCATCTGCAACAGGATATCGAGCAGTCGGGCACGGGTCGGATTCATCAGGATTCCGGGCAGAGTGATCTGCGATCCCGGAAAAAGCGCCGCCGCACAAAGAAAAAAGGCGGCACTCGACAGATCGCCGGGCACATGCGCCTCGATGGCTCGCAGATGCTGTCCGCCCATAATCTGCGATGCATTGCCTTTGCGCTCGACTTCGGCTCCAAAAGCCCGTAGCGCGATTTCACCGTGATCGCGGGTGCGGATGGGCTCCTCGACCACCGTCTCGCCTGCGGCGAAAAGTCCGGCAAACAGCACGCACGACTTCACCTGCGCGCTCGCCATTTCTGGCTTGTAGTGAATCGCCTTCAGCACACCACCGTGAATTTTTAGCGGAGGGCGTTCGCCAGTTGCAGCTTCGATCCTCGCTCCCATCGCGGAAAGCGGCTTCATGATACGCGCCATGGGGCGCCGCGAGAGCGAATCGTCTCCACACAATTCGCTGGTAAAGGGCTGGCCGGCGAGAATTCCGCTCAACATGCGCATGGTCGAGCCGGAGTTTCCACAATCGAGCGCTTCGGTTGGAGCCTTCAGTCGCGGGCCGACGCCGCGCACTTCAATCGCTCCGTCTTGATCTTTTAAGCGCTTCCAGTCACAGCCGAGTTTGGCCATGCAATCGAGAGTGCTGGTACAATCGCGCGCCGCAGAAAAATTCTGGAAACGACTCGTACCCTCCGCAATTGCAGCCAGCATGGCGTATCGGTGCGAGATGGATTTGTCTCCGGGAATGCGCACGACGCCACGAATTGTGCGGGCGGGACGGACGATGACATTCGAGTCGTCTTGCTTGGCATCACTTGGCTTCGCGTCATGAGACATGAATTTAATATAGCGAAGATTTTCGACGCCCGGAGAGCACGGAGAAAGTGCGTCACGATTCAATCGCCAACCGGCTCTATCAGCGTTATCGGCTCAATTTTGCGGTCCAGTTTAAAACCACCGACATCGGCATGGCGTCGCCCTGCTTCTCTTGGGTGTTAATCAGGAATTTCTGGCCGTCTTTGCTAATGTCGTAGCTGACCTGTTCGGAGGTAGCAACCCCTTCGCGTGGATTTGCCTGAAACAGCGCCGTCGAAACTCCTGCGTCGAAACTCGTTCCAGTGGTCGCCGGCGCTGCCATGATCTTGCCCTCCGGTGAAAGATAAAAGAGTTCTTTCCCGTCGCCTTGCCATTTCGGCTGATCTCCTCCGCCGCTCGAGATTTGCCACTTGCCGTGCGCCTCGGGAAAAGAGGTCACATAAATCTCCCATCGGCCGCTTTCATTGGAGGCATACGCGACCCATTTTCCATCGGGCGAAAACCGGCCATTCTTGAGCGTGGAAGCCGCTTTCAGAAATTGACTGTTCTTTTGCTCCGGCAAAGTCAAGTACCACAAATCCGCACCCCGCTCGTAGAGCACATACTTCCCGTCGCGCGACCAATCATTTGGAAATCTGTCGGCCCCGTCTTGCGGTATCAGCTTCTCATCTTGCGCGCCGTTGGCGTCCTTGAGATACAAATCGAATTTGAGGTCGCGATTGGAAGCGAACACGAGCCGAGTCGAATCCGGACTCCAAATCGGCATGGAATCAATAGAGGGATCGAAGGTGAGCCTTTTTGCACTTCCATTTTCCAAGTCGTAAGTCCAAATATCGGTGTTCTGGCTTGCCGGATCGGTCGTGTCCGTGGCGAGCAACTTTCCATTGGGAGACAGGAATATGTTGCCATACAACGCGGATGCGCCCTGCTTGGGTGCCGTTCCGATCTGCTGTCCCTTGTGATCGAACCAGAGCAGTTGAGAAGTGCCGGTGTCGCTGCTCTTCTGGGCCACTAACAAACCGGCATCGGAAGTGGCGAACAGGGCTTTCGCGATGCGAGGGAAATACTGGACGTCAGTCAGGATCGGCGCGGGTTCTCCGGAGAGTTCTAATTTTTTCGGATCGAAACGTTGCGCAAAGAGGGTTTGATCGCGATAGAAGAGCAGATATCCGGGAGCGGCATAGGCGACGTTCGCCCGGGTTCTGACGATAAGCCGTTTTTCGCTCGAATTCAGTGAGCCCACGAAAATCGTGTACAGGTCTTTTCGCCCGGAGAGATTCATTGCCAGAAAAAGATAGTGGATTCCGTCCGGCAGAAATACGGGCCAGCGATGGCTGTCTTCTCCCTGGCTTCGATCCGGGAATGTCACTTGCGTGGGAGTTCCACCCGTGGCCGGGATGCGATACAGGCCAGTTCCCAAAAGTCCACTCGGCGTGAAAAGGATAAGACCGTCTTTGTTCCATGCGCCGCCGCGGCCGGTGGGCGCATCGCAGAGTGTTTGTACCGGACCGCCCGAGATGTCTAACTTTTTTAGTTTGCCGTCCGCAAAAAAGCCGAGTGACCGCCCATCGGGCGACCAGAACGGAAAGTTGGCGCCTTCGGTATTGGCGAGGCTGGTGGCTTGCTGCGATCCTGGCTCGTAAATCCAGAGGATATTCTTTCGTTCCGATTCCCGGTAACCAACTGCCGCGACCGTGTGTCCGTTAGGCGATACCGCCATATCTCGCGCCGAGAAAGGAAGGGGAGCGGAAAAATATGTCGTCTGTTCGGCAGGCTTGGAAGTACGCCACCAGACCCCGAACGCGATCAGCATGACCGCGAGAGCGCCCGCAACCAGCCATGCCAAGCCTTCCCGGCTCTTACTTTTTTTCTCGGGTAGATTTCGATCTTGTGTTCCGGTTTCCGCGATCCATTTCAACTGCAGCCAGACATCGTGCGCCGTCTGGATGCGGTCGTCCGGATTCTTCGCCAGGCAGGCGCTGACGATGTGCTCGAACGCCGGCGGTGTGAGCGGCTGGACCGCGGAGATTGGCTCCGGATCTTTCTCCAGGATCGCGCTGGCGACGCTGATCTGGCTCTTACCTTCAAATGGCCGGTTGCCAGTCGTCATTTCGTAGAGCATGGCTCCCAGGGCGAACAGGTCCGAGCGAGCGTCCGCTTCCTTGCCTTCAATCTGCTCCGGAGACATGTACTGGATGGTGCCCAGGATCGCGCCGGCCGTCGTTAGCGGCGACAAAGGACTGCCGCCATTGATGGTCATGGTCTTCGCCGCCGAAAGCAGCGGCGCGTTCGATGTTCCCGAGGCAAGGCCAGCGGTCATCGCTTTCGCGAGTCCGAAGTCCATCAGCTTGGCCCCGGTTTTCGTCAGCATGATGTTCGCGGGCTTCAGATCGCGGTGGATAATCCCCGCACGGTGCGCTGCCTCCAGCGCTTCGCAGACTTCCATCGCAATCTTCAGCGATTCTTTCAGCGGCAATGGACCCTTTTTTAACTGCTCGGCCAGCGATTCTCCCTCCAGGTATTCCATCACCAGAAAATCAATTCCATCCTGATGCCCGACGTCGTGGAGGGTACAAATGCGGGGATGATTTAACGACGAAATCGCTCGAGCTTCGCGTTCAAAGCGCTCTTTCAATTCAGGGTTGGAGGAGAGATGCTGCGCGAGAACTTTGATCGCAATGTCTCGGCCCAGGCGGGCGTCGCGGGCTCGGTATACTTCGCCCATGCCCCCTGCACCAATCGGAGACTGGATTTCATAGGGGCCAAGTTTTGCGCCAGAGGTTAGGGCCATCTGTGGGCGCAATTATAGTCTGTGCAGCACATTGTGGCCTCATGTAGTTCGCGTCATTGAACCAGCGCTGGCCACAACTGTTTTACTTCAACGCCACAGCATCCAAGAACCGACGCAGGATTTTGCCGACTGCTTCCGGTTGCTCCCAGGGCGCGAAATGTCCGGCTTTCGGAATCACCTTCAGTTGGCTTCCTGCTATGTTCTGACGCATGAGTTCGCCGTCGGCTACGGTGGAGAGGACGTCTTCTTCTCCGATGGCGATCAGTGTGGGAACGTTGATGGTCTTCAGATCGGCGACTGAGTCGGGGCGTGCTGCCATGCCTTGCTGCACTTGGCTGATATCTTCTGCGGAAATTTTGCGCATCATGGCGCGCGCTCCATCGACTAGATCGGGGCGCGTGGATAGTGTCGTGCGACCCATCAACTTCGGAATCATGGATTCGAGAAACGGCTCGGTTCCCTGCCCGAGAACCGTGGCCGCGGCTCTCAGCCGATTTGACCGGGCTTCGGGAGTATCTGCTTGAGGGCGCGTGTCACAGAGCACGAGCGAGGTCACGCGGGCGCGAAAGCGGCGCCAGAATTCAAACAGGATGTAGCCGCCGATGGAACATCCGATGAACGCCGCCTTGCCAATGCCGGCGGCATCGAGCACGCGGGCAACGTCACTGGCGTGCTTTGACATGAGAGCAGGACCTTCGCCGATCCCGGAATCTCCATGGCCGCGCAGGTCGGGAAGGATCAAGCGGTAGCGGGAGTCGAGCACGACGGCTATCGGATTCCAGAATTCGTGGTCGCACGGGAAAGGATGAAGAAGGACGACGGGCGGGCCCTTGCCGCGAATTTCGTAGGAGATCTCGGCGTCGTCGCTGCGGAGTCGTTGCATGGAGCAAATTATATGTTGGGCGCGCCTAGGAATTTGGTGTAGCGATGGGCATCGCCCGGCCTTGACCAACTTTGACGGCAAGGACGCCCGTCGCTCCACTTTCACCCGTACTAGCTTGTGACCGGTTGTCGCGATGTTGCGACTGGCAGCAGGAACGGCTCTTCTGGAATGATGATCCAGCCGAGTGCATACGCCACGATGCCGGGGAAGATTCCGCAGGCCAGGGTGATAAAGAACCAGAGGATGCGCACGAGCGATACGTCGAGTTCGAGATAGTGGGCCAGTCCGGCACAAACGCCTCCGATTTTTCGGTCGGAACGGGAGCGCATCAGCTTCTTCGGGATGGGCATAACTCCCACCACGCTGCCGCAGTGAGAGCAGTAACGACCGTCTTCAGCGATGAGTTTGCCACAGGCGTTGCAGTACATGGTTATGTCTCCCTGTGCTTAGAATACGACAACTGCGGGGGAAAGGTTCCACAGGCGATTGAGTCATTGAATGATTGAGTCATTGAATCATTGACCGAATGACTCCGCTACTCCCGATAGGCGTCTTTGATTCTCTTTCTCGCTTTGTCGGCTTCGGCATTGCCCGAATTGGTGGCTACTACTGCCTCGTATTTCTTTACCGCGAGATCCCGTTTTTGGAGCTGGTCATACATTTCGCCCGCTCCCAAATCCGCTTTCTGGAGCAATTCCGCATCGGCGCCGGTGACCTCACCCACCAACTCATAAGCTACTGCGGCGCCCTGGTAGTTTTTCTCACTACGTAACAAGTCACCTAGTCCGATGGCTGCGATTTCGTAGTGCAGGTTGCCGTACTTGCCCTCGCGGCCGTTCTGCCACACCCGGCGATATTGTTCCTCGGCTTCGCCATTTTTGCCTGACGCTCGGAGCAGGTTCGCCTCCTCAAGGGGCAGCAGATAGTCGCGGGGAAAGCGCGGACCGATCGCCTCTGCGATCTGCAAAGACTCGGCGTAGCGGTGTTCGCGGCGCAGGAAGACCATGAGCACGATTCCGGCATCGACACTGGTTTCTCCGTTGCCGTGGTAGGCATCGTTCAGATATTGAAGTCCCTTGTCTTTATCGCCGCTCAATCCGGCGAGCGATACAGCCATGCGAACTGCGAACGAGAGGCTGCCCATCACGTAGTTGTGAGCTCCTACGACCAGTTTGGCGTCGGTGTAGTGCGGATCCAACTCCAACACGCGTTCGTGATCGCGGCGCGCTCCGACGGCATTGCGGAGAGCGGAAAACCAGGCGCGCTCGATGAGCGCGGTGTAGAGCGCAAACTGTCCTCGGGTCACACCGCGGGCGTAGAGCATATCGACATTGTTGGGACTGTGGGCCAGTTCGGCGTCTTCGAGCTTTTCGGCTTGCTCGACCAGTTGCCGGATTCGCGCCTTTTGCGTGGGATCGGCGGGGCGGTGGGCTTGTCCGATGAAACTGTCGTTCGAGTATTCGCCGGTGTTCATTGCGCCCATGCGATACAGCTCCCGTACCAGAATCGCGGAGAGCAAGTGATTTACTGCAAAAGGATCGTTTGGATGCCGCGCCAGGATCTTCTCGAAATCCTGAATCGCCGCGTCGTAATCGAGATTGTAATAGTGCTCGAAAGCCGCCTGGTTCAAAGGATCGGCGGGCCGGAATGCGTTCGATATGGCCGTGTCGGCGGCCAGACAGACCGGGGCGAGACAGCACGTGGAAAGAACCAGCAGGGTGATGGCGGTCCAAACGAGGCGATGCCGGAGGAGGAGGAGAACCACGCTTACTCAGTTTAACCGATTGTAGTTCGCCTGGAAGATTCGTTTAGACATAGCCGGACGCTCGGGACTGTCAATATGTCCAAGTGTGCTTACCGAGAGCCGCCGTGAACCAAATCGAGTACGTCTGGAGTGTGACCTCGTTAGTGCAGAATGGGAAATTCGGGCTTGAGTCGCGTAATTCTTGCCCTGCGAAGCGGCCATCCTCCCCTTGGTCTGCTTATAACTGTCATATTTACAATAACTTGCTTTGGTGATTCGTTTGCGATCCGAAAAGGATCGTAACAGAGTTCCTTATGGCAGAAGCAGTTGATCAGGCTCAACACGAATTTTGGCGCGCTCCCGTGCCGGCAACCGAAGCCGTCTCCCTCGCGGGACGAAGCTCCACTTGCCGTTGTGGCACCGAGTTCATAGTCAGCTCACTCTACTGCCATGCTTGTGGGGCCAGCCGTCCTGAGCTGACCGCACAAACACTGGAAATCCCTGGCTTGGCTGAGATCTCCTCCTTAGGGCGGCGGCTGGGACTTACAACCCCGGCTGTTATCGCTTTCTTGCTGGGCGTGCTTTGCGTGGTGGGAGCTCTGGCGGTTAGTCTGTTCTTCAGCGTCCGAACCGTTCTGGACTGGCAAGCAATTCAGCTGTGGCGGATCGAGTGGTTGTTGGCGGCCGTTGCGGCTTTTATCGCCGGATGCCTGCTTAAGAAATAAGTTCTCAGTCCCGGTTCTCAGATATCAGTTACGGTCCTTAGTTCCTCCCCCATTCACTTCCCTCCCCCCATTCACTTCCACCAAGGAAAGAGTCAGTTTCGCGAATGAGCATGCTCGGCTTCAGTGACAACGGTGCTGGACCGTCGTTGCTGGTTCATGCGATAGAGGTGATGCAAGGGACCCACTCCCCTACCCAGCGGATGGGCGTTCGCAATCGAAGCAGAGACATAGACTTTGGCCAAAAGGACGGCTTCGGGCAGTCCACGCCCATGCGCCAGGTGGCAGGCTAGGGCGGTGGAAAATGCACATCCGGTGCCGTGGGTGGAATTCGAGCGCTGACGGTCCGCCTTGAAGACTTCGGTTTGCATGCCTCGGGCGGTCGTAAAGCTGAGGAGATCGATCGCTTTATCCGGTTGGCTTCCGGTTGCGTCGCCTGCGGTAATTACTGCATTCGCCGCTCCGAGAGCGTGCAAACGAGTGGCAGCCTCGCGCATCTGGTCGAGATTGGTGACGGCTATTCCAGTCAGGACGCCAGCTTCTTCGAGGTTCGGCGTGATCAACTCCGCCAGCGGAAGCAGCCTTTCCATCAACAAGCGAGTACCGGCAGCGTCCAACAAGTCCGCCCTCGAACTCGACTTTAGAATCGGATCGAGGACTACGTGAGGCAGCCGCGCGCGGTCTAGAAAATCGGCGACCACGGCGACTACCTGCTCATTTCCCAACATTCCGATGTGAACAGCTTCGATGGTTACGTCGGCCAGCAGCTCCTGCAACGTCTCAGCAACAATCTTTGGATCGACACCTTCGACGCGGCGCACTCCCTGGGTTGATTGAACCGTCAAGGCGGTGATACAGGAGACGCCATAGCATTCATGAGCTGCGATGGTTTTGATGTCGGCGGTAATTCCAGCGCCCGAGGAGGGGTCGAATCCGGCGATCGTCAATACCACGGGCGGAATTGCGGGCATTTTGTCACTCTAAACCGAAAGTTCAATCGGGGGAACAGCACTTCGGTGTGTTCTCGGTCGGAGATTAAAATGGCGATGGCAGTCAGACTGCCATAGATTCTGACGTTGGATGGGTCACTGATCAGTAACGGAGAATCAAGCTAACTTATTGATTATAAGGTTGTTATTATAAAATTTTCGTAAGTTTAACATTCGATAGGCAGTTGCAACAATTCTGCAGAAGTCGAATTTCTCCTAGTAACTAATAGGTTATCAGCATGCACCAACTGCTTTCAATGACATACGAACGCAAATCCATATTTTATATGGTGCTAAGTGATTGATTAATTACCACTTAGTTAATTACGTCGTGGGTTTTTCCGTTGACACACCTTACCCGCCTCGCTAGCATCATAAGATCGTTCGTTTGACCAAAGGAGCATACGACCAGATAAACGACTTTCCACGATGAGAGGTAACTGAATGCGACGACGTTTAGCCGAAAGTCTGGCGGTGCTTTTATCCATCGCCAGTCTGGGGGTCGGAGCCGCATCCGGGCCAAGCAGCCTGGAAGCCGCCAAGGTCACACAGCCGCCGGTCGTTGATATTGCGACCGTTGGGCACAACACAATAAAGTCGAAGGCCTATCAAGTAGGGACCGCGTCCTGGTATGGAGAACAGTTCCAGGGCAAGCAGACAGCCAGCGGAGAACCCTTCGACATGCGCGATTTCACGGCCGCTCATCCCAGCCTGCCGCTGGGCACATTCGTCAAAGTCACCAACTTGAGGAATGGCAAGGCCGTGGTGGTGCGAATCAATGACCGGGGTCCCGTGGTGGACGGCCGGATTATTGATCTTTCCTATAACGCCGCCCGCGCGCTGGGCTTCAAGGAGCGCGGTTTGCAGCGGGTCCGCCTGGATCTGTACCCGTCGTCCTCGAATCGCGGGGCGGATTATGAACAGATAACCGTGGCGATGCTGCACCCCGTAGCCAAGCTCTTCTAAACCCGATACACTCTGGCAACGAGTTCAAAAAGATATGGACCCGCGCCAGCGTCTTATCGTTGCCCTGGATGTATCTACGGCAGCGGCCGCCCGGAAGATTGTGGCGGCCGTCGGCGACTCTGCGTTCACCTATAAGGTCGGCATGCAGCTCTACACTGCCGAAGGGCCTTCGATTGTCCGCGAACTGGTGAGTTCGGGACACCGCGTATTTCTCGACCTCAAGTATCACGACATTCCAAACACTGTCGGATCCGCCGTCCGTGAAGCCGCTCAACTCGGCGTGAGCATGCTGACTGTGCATGCGTCCGGAGGCGGAAAGATGTTGCGTGCTGCGGTTGAGGCCGCAGCTAGCAAGCCCGATCTGCTAGTTCTGGCGGTCACGGTGTTGACCAGCTTGGACGATGTTGAATTGGGCAAGATTGGCCTGCGTGGAGGAGTGCTGGAGCAAGTTCTGCGAATGGCCGCTCTCGGGCTTTCGAACGGATGCAAGGGAGTGGTCGCTTCGGCGCAGGAGGCTGGCGCGCTACGTGAGGAGTTTGGCCGGGATTTCGTGATTGTGACTCCGGGCGTGCGTCTCGCCGGCACAGGTCCCAACGACCAGGCGCGCATTGTTACTCCGGGGGAAGCGATTGCCGCTGGAGCCTCACACATCGTAGTGGGGCGTCCGATTACAGAGGCCGCAGACCCGGCCACTGAGGCGCGCGCGATCTTGGGGCAGATTGGGTAGAGCAGGTCTTAGGTCTCAAGGTTTTAGGTCTTAGGTTTCACGATCAGCTTCAAGAGTTTCTTGTCTCCTCAAAATGTTATGCTCCTGACCCTTGGTAGTGAGGTCATCCATGAAACTTTGCGCCTTGCTAGTTGGATCTGTTCTTCTTGCCAATACTATTGCGGCTCAAGAGTCCGATGAGCTATCGCGCGGGCCTGATGCTGGCATTACGGGCTCCCGTGTCCACGGTATTGATGTGCTTCCGGCCACCGGAAGGCCCTTCTCGGCCCGAGACTGCGTGAAACGGACTCGTAACCGCGAAGACGGGAGTCCGTATACAACCTATCTCTTCGCCACCGTCGCCCGCGACAGCCAGGGACGGATTTACCGCGAACAGCGCAGTTTAGTTTCAACCAACACGTATCGCGAAGCAAAATTGATAGGCATTGTGATTTTGGATCCCGTCGCTCATACCCGGACCACCTGCAGCGTCAAGAAGCGGCATTGCCTTATAAGTGACTATCACGCCTCGGCATCGTTTCAGCCGCCGCCCGTTGGCTCAACCGACACAGGCTACCTCATTCGCGAAAGTCTTGGGGCCGACGTTATCGACGGTGTCAAAGTCGTCGGCACACGCGAGACTACTTCCGTGGACCCAGCCGTCAACGGCGGCAGTCGGTCGGTGGTCTCGACACGAGAGTTCTGGTATTCCCCCGACCTGCAAATAAATTTGTCCGTCACGCGAAGAGACCCGAAGGCAGGCACACAGGCCATTTATGTAGAGGATCTTTCTCGCTCTGAACCCGATCCGGCAATGTTCCAGATTCCAGAAGGCTTTGCCTTCTCAAAGCGAAACCCACCGGAAACTGGGAATTGATTTGAGCCAAATCAAGCGGGTGGGGCGCCGATTACTGAGGCGGCCGATCCGGTTATTGAGGCGCGCGCGATCTTGGGGCAGATTGGGTAGCAATACAGCTATCAGCTCCTTCGCAACCTCAGTCTTGCCTTGCTTTCCTCTCTTGCGGAGAGTTTGCGGTCTCCGCGCATGGACCGCCGCCTGGGGCCACGCACGAACATCCCGAATCGCTGTTATACCGGCATTGATCGTCCGGATGGCCAGGCTGGTCACAAACTGGATTGCCACATCCGGGGAATTTGGGGATCTTCATGCATGCAGAGTTTTCGGTAAATTTGTGCGATTGTTCCCACAAAGCGATTTCCGGAGCTTCGAATCGCAAGTCTTCATGACTCAGCACATGAAGCTCGATCCCCTGGGAGCCTTTCACCTCTTTTACGCCTCCGTTGACATCCAAGGAATACGGGCCTGAAATCGTAATTCGCGTGTCGCTTGCTTTCGCTTTGCGTGGAACGAAGTTGATTGACACTGCGGTCTTTCCGTCCGCCGCCCGGGTGATCGAGATATCGCCTGCGGTAACGATCGTGACGCTTGCGCTACTGTCCTGTTTTGGCGTTTCCTGAGCTAGTGCGATGTTGAACATGAGCAGGGTACAGGCGGTGATTGTGAAACTCCATCTCAGCGGTGTTTTCATTCGACCTCTTGAGACCTCTTGGTGGTGTCCTAAATTGAAATTCTTGTCGATGAAGTGTGGCATGATTCCGGAGCGTGGCATGAATCGTACTCGAATCCATTCCGATAGCTTCAGCTGGCCGTGAATAATCATATTGGATGCAGGTACTCACCTTGATGCGCCGCGATGGTGCGCAGATTGCTTTGGAATCTTGCAGGATGTCTTGATTCCTTATTTCTTACATTGCTCTAATCAAATCGACCACCCGAAGAGTGCAGCTTAATTCCCTGCTCCGAAACATGCGTAGTGACACCAACTCGGAAAAGTTCTCCCTGAGCGCGCCCATCGTGGAGCAGCCGGATCGAGCTGCTAAACAAGAACATCGAACTGTTCAACAAAGAAAAGGAAAACTACCGTCTCCGTTTATTGAGCGCTTGTTGCTGAGTGCTGTTCGTCATCACCGAGTTGGGCGGCTGACTGAGGCGGCGCGGATTTATCGTCAGATTCTGACCTTGGATGCCGATCAGGCAGACAGCCTCAATTTGCTTGGGATGATTGCGTATCAGGCAGGAGGGCATGAGCTCGCGGTTGCGATGATCCGCAGGGCGATTGCGATCAAAACTGCGGATATCAATGACGACATCAATGACAACATCGATAACGATACCAACAACGACCTAGCTTCCTATCATTCCAATCTGGGGACCGTCCTTCAAGCGCAAGGCAAGCTGGACGAAGCGCTGGCATGTTATGAGTGGGCACTGGCACTCCAGCCGGAATTGGCTGAAGTTCACTTTAACCTAGGAAACATTCTCCAAACACAGGACAGGCTGGACGCGGCTGTGGCTTGCTATGAGCGGGCACTGGCCCTTAAGCCAGAGCTCGCCGAAGCGCACCATAGCATGGGGAATGTCTTCCAGTTACAAGACAAGCTGGATGAAGCGGTGGCATGTTATGAGCGGGTGCTCGCGCTCACGCCGGGCCATGCCAAGGCTCACTACAACCTGGGCTGCTCCCTTCGGGCCTTGGGTAAAGCGGATGAGGCGTTAGCGCAATACGGAATGGCTTTATCTTTTCAACTCGATTACGACCAGGCAAATTTCAGCAAGACTCTAGCCGAACTGCTGAAAGGGGACTTTACCGCTGGCTGGCACAACTTTGAAAAGCGCTGGCAATCCAAGGATCACCGCACACCGATGCGAACGTATCGGCAGCCGCTCTGGACGGGCGAGAAGCTGGCATCGGGGCGGGTGTTGATTTGGGGCGAGCAGGGTGTTGGTGACGAAATCATGTTTGCGGGACTTATCCCCGAAATGCTCCGCACTGGCAATCATTGCCTGCTGGATTGCGACGCGCGGCTCAAACCTCTTTTCAGGCGTTCTTTTCCCGGTGTCGATGTGGTCTCTGGCCATCATCCGGAAAATGCTACGGCGGATAATCTGAAAGCACATAACCCCGAACTGGATATCACTGCACACCTGCCGAGCGGCAGTCTGCCCGGTCTGTTTCGAGCAACCAATGCTGCTTTTGCCAGCACCAAGTCGCCTTACCTTCTTGCCGATCCGATTGAACGGGAGCGGTTTCGCGGACGCTATGTGGATGCACATGCAAATGGAAGGCGTGTGGTCGGGCTGGCTTGGCATACGACAAACCGGAAGACGGGGCCCCAGCGCTCCATCGAACTGTCGTTGTTCGCGCCATTATTCGGCCAGTCCAATATCCGATGGGTTAGCCTGCAATATGGGGATCACGAGTCGCTGGAGAAGCAGGCAGCCGAGGCAAGCGCGCCAATCCTCGTTGATCGTTCGGTGGATCAGCTCTTAAACATCGATATCTTCGCGGCGCAGATCGCGGCCATGGACCTGGTAATCACTATCGACAATTCCACGGCGCATTTGGCGGGTGCGCTCGGTGTTCCCACTTGGGTTCTGCTGCCATTCGCACCCGATTGGCGTTGGCTCCTGGAGCGCGAAGATAGTCCCTGGTATCCCACGCTGCGGCTCTTTCGCCAGCCAAAGCGCGGGGATTGGCAGTCGGTAGTGGGGAGAATTCAGAACGCCTTGTAGAGTTCTCAGTTCCCGGTTCTCAGTTCTCAGAAAAAACAAGGGCGCAACTAATCGTCGCGCCTCTTAATAACTGTTGAGATTTTACTGGGAACCGAGAACTGGCAACTGAGAACTGCCCTTCTACAGCTTCTCGAAGAATTCACAGCCCGAGCACGAAATATAGATTCCGCCGGGGACACCGCGTTCGCGATCTTTCATCCGCTTGACGATTCGGGTTTCTTTGCCGCACTTCGGACATGCGGTCGATTTGGTGGTATCCATGACCTTTTTCCGGTCGGCTGTCTTTGCAATTTTCGCCATTCAATTTCTCCTGACAGGAATGTGCCACCAGCCCAAGGGCCGCGGTTCTACCTGGTAATTGGGGAGTATCGTCGTTGGATGATTAACACGCGCAGAAGCGGTGCACTGTACTCGCCTCTAGAATCTTACACGAATTGTCGCCGCGAGACCGGCCCGAGTTTTGTGGAGCGATGGAGCGTCTCACCCGTTTCGCCTCTTGCACAATTCGGCGGATAGGCCGGGCGGGGACGACTGGCGCTCCACTAACAAAAAAACCCCGCATTTCTGCGGGGCTGGTTAGATTACAACTGATGTTCTGACTGATGTGCTTACTTGCCGGTGCCTTTCAGACTTG
>JBATZM010000034.1:0-74524 GCA_049674665.1 Terriglobales bacterium | reverse complement strand
TGGCCCACGCCAGGAACTGTTTTTCGAAGATCGTGGTTAGCTTATCGAGAGTCGAGTCGGCCAGGTTTTCGTTCCGCTTGCTGTTCAGAAAACGCGCCACAGCCTCTTTGACGGTTACGAGAGCAGGCTCCGGCCGGGAGGCCTCTTCTAGTCCCTTCTGCTTTGCCTCGTATTCCTCTTCCAGCTTGCGTTTGAAATCCTCAGCTTTCTCCCAACTACGGGTCTTGGCGCTGCGACGGATGAACGGGCCATCCGATCCGAGAATGCCATTGATCCACTTTGGGCAGCGACAGCGTTTGTAGTTGATGTCGTCGGAAGGGCAGGGAGGATAGTGGCGAGAGTAAACCGAGAGCATGGAATCAGCACCTTTGCCGAATCCATTGTACGTTTATTGTACGATTTTTTCTACTGTTTTATAACTACTTTATTATCAGTAGTGTATAATGGTGGAGGCGGCGGGAGTCGAACCCGCGTCCGAAAATGTTACTGGTCAAGAGACTACATGCTTATTCCAGTTCATGCCCTGGGCATTACCCCAGGACGTTCGCGACCCACGCTCAGAACGGACAAGAAACGCTAGCCGCTAGCCTGAGATCTTAGCCTCCCTGCCCAGACGTAGCAGAGAAGAGCAGCCCGCTGTGTGACGTTCGCTCGCAGCCCACGGGCAAAGCTGCGGAGAACGGCGGCCTAACTAATTAGGCTGCGTATGCCATCTGTTGATTGGCAATTATCATTTTGCACGCGATTACGGGTGTGTGCACCCCGGCATGCCTCTTGGCCGCAAGCATCTCCGTCGAAGCCGTGACGCCCCCACTGGTGGGATAGGCCTTTAAAGAACTACTTCTATTCTGCGGAGGAAGTGACGGGAAGTCAAATGTCTGTGGAGTGGTCGAGGTTACCCGCCCTTAGCAGTGAATTCTCAGTTCTCGGAATAGACATTATTGCTGACGGCACGGGGACTATGCCTTTTCAGCGCTTCTAGATTTTCCACTCAGTCAATCGTGACTGTTGCCGAGATGAATTTGGTGGGATCGGTAACTGAAGTTGCGGTTACGGTCACGGTATTGCCGATCGGAACCACGGAAGGGGCTTGGTAGTTTGTTGGAACATTGCTGGCGACGGGGTTTGGACTAAACGTGCCACACTTTCCGGTCGGGATACAGGTAAAAGTCACGCTGGCGTTTTCCGGGCCGTTGCTAACGACTGCCGCGATCCCCGCAGTGACGCTGGTAGCGAGCGCAGTAGGGGGCGGAAATTCGTTGCTGAACGTAACCGCAATCGCGGGAGCCTGGTACTTGGGATCGCCGCAGGCGGCCAATGCGACGATCATGGCCACGGTAATCGTGGTCTTGGCACTCAGAAGGAGGATCGATTCGCGAAAGGTCATTGGGTCGTTCAATTATAGGGGAATTTAGACTGGGAAATATCCAAACAAAGCAACCTTCCCTATCGCACAGCTTTGGCTTTGATGTTAACCAGAACGGCATCGAAGGTGTGCTCAGTAAAGGGTCAGTATTGGGTGGCGGAGAGAAGTTGCGGTGGTTGAGACCTTCGATCAAGCGACAGGTGCGATTCTTAAGGTCGTCAAGAAAATCCAAAACACGTACTAATGCGAATTCACGTTGTAAATCATAGTGTGACTGGGTAAGAGAGCTCCGACGACTGCGCCTCCCGCGACGCCGATCACCGCGCCGATCCCAGCTCTTATGGCTCTGCCATCAGGATCAATACAGAAGCTTTGCGAAGGTGAGCATGGGTGAAATGACGCTGCACCAATCCCGGCTCCCGCACCGCCGCCCACCGCAGCACCGAGGAGCGTGTTGCGCATTCGATGCTTGTTTTCCATCAGCTTCACGCTGCGAACGTCTTGCCTCTGAACTGTCTGTTCACCCGCCGTTGCCTGTAACGTAATCACTGTCTCTGAGACGTTTACAAAGGTTCCGGAGTGTTTCTGCGAATTCATGTCGCTGACTTGAATCTTCTGCCCCGCCTGCAGGGCACTTAGGTTTGCCCAGGATGCTTTATTAGTTTGGGCCCATAAACTTTGGACTGTTCCAAAGACGCAGATCAGGAACAAGAGTTTTCTCATCAGATCCCATCTTCCCCCAGACGTTTTCGACGCCCCTAGTCACATTTTCTTGCAGCGTAGTTAGATTGTGTCGAAGGCGCTAATTTCGTTTCATCCAAAAGAGCGAGTAGAAACAAAAGCGCTTATGCATTTGTCAATAAATTGTCAAATTCATGTCACTTTCTCCTCCGAAATACGCCATTAACCTGATATCAGGCTAGAGTTTAGGGGTATGATTCATGCCAATCAGGCATCTGGAGTGGTTGTGAATAGGAATATTTCTTCAGCAGTAGGAGCAGCGACCATGACGGCGGAAGCGGTTCCGACTGGTTCGGAGCGGATTCTAGTGATCGAGGATGACCGCGCTGTCCAAAAAGCACTCAAGCGATTGTTTGAAGCGGAAGGCTTCACGGTAGATATCGCAGGGAACGGAGCGACAGGTCTGGAGATGTTCCGGGCGGCTGCACCGTCTGTCTTGGTGCTGGATTTGAGCTTGCCGGGCACTCCGGGACAGGATGTGTGCCGGGAAATCAGCCAGGCGTCGCCCTCGCTTCCCATCATCATTCTCAGCGCGAAGACTGAAGTGATGGACAAGGTGCTGCTACTGGAATTAGGCGCGCATGACTATGTGACCAAACCCTTTAGTCCGCGGGAACTTCTGGCGAGAGTGCGCACGGCGATGCGCCGCTCGACTCGAACTCCGCTAACTGAGACATTCGCGTTTGGAGACGTGAAAGTCGATTTCACAAAAATGGAATTGTGGCGGGAAGGGAATCTGGTGCAGCTGACTTCGCAGGAGTTCAAGGTACTGAAATTCATGATTCAGAATGCGGAGCGAGTACTGTCGCGCGAGGAGTTGTTAAACCATGTTTGGGGATACAGGAATTATCCGAGCACACGAACAGTCGATAATCACATCCTGCGACTGCGCCAGAAAGTGGAGAAAGATCCCGCGAATCCTTTGCATTTCCGCACCGTACACAGTTCGGGTTACAAATTTGTACCGTAAGCAAGCTCCAACAGAAAACGAAATCAGCAAGCGAAATTGAGGGGTAACCATGGGCGGAATTCGGTTGCGGACCAAATTCCTGCTTTCCATGGTAGTCGTATCGGCGGCCTTGACGTTCACTACGCTGCTGGTAGTGCGGCACACCGTGCAACAGGAGGTGCGGCTGGGGATCCAGCGCGATCTGCAGAATTCCGTTTCAGCATTCCACAATTTCCAGAAACAGCGTGAAGTCACACTCGAGCGCTCGGCAGCGCTGCTGGCTGACCTGCCGAATGTGCGGGCATTGATGACCACACATGATCCGGCAACCATTCAGGATGCCTCGCGGGATCTATGGCAACTGGCAGGCAGCGACTTGCTGCTGCTGGCCGATTCTTCCGGAAGGGTGATGGCCCTGCAGGCCACGCCGCAGGAGATTACGGTTCGTCAGGGGCAGGATTTTTTCCCCACCGTGGTGTCGAGCGGAGAAACGCGACACTGGTGGTATATCGACGGACACCTCTACGAAGTTTTTCTCCAGGATATTTATTTCGGTCCAGCGAGCGGGCAACAGGTTCTGGGATACCTGTTGCTGGGTGATGAAATCGACGATGGCATTGCCCGGGATCTGAGCCGTGTGGCTGCGAGTGAAGTGGCGTTTCGTTATGGAGACGCGATTGTGCGGAGCACTCTGAAGCCTGCTCAAGAATCGGAATTACTTCGAGTGGCGCCAAGAACATCTGCTGGAGGCCCGCCGCAAGGCGATCAGATTCCGCTCGGCGAGGAGCAATTTTTAGCAACGTCGGTGGATTTGTCTACGCCGGGTGGACCAACGCTGAGTCTGTGGGTATTGAAATCGTTCGATCAGGCAACCGCATTCTTAAGAAGCCTGAACGGGTTGCTGCTGGCGCTTGGGCTGACGGCTGTGCTGGCGGGAAGCTTGCTGGTCTTTTTGATCTCGCACACTTTTACGCGTCCGCTCGAAAATCTAGTGGCAGGAGTGCGCGCCCTGGAGCACGGAGACTATGCGTATCCGCTGCCAGTGCAGGGCGGTGACGAGGTCGCGGAGGTCACTGGAACCTTCGACCGGATGAGAACGAATCTTCAGAAAACACAAAGAGAGTTACTGGATGCGGAACGGCTGGCGACGATTGGACGGATGGCGAGTTCAATCTCGCACGATCTGCGGCATTCGCTGGCGGCGGTCATGGCGAATGCGGAATTTCTTTGTGAGAGCAATCTGACACCAGGACAGCGCGAAGATCTTTACGCGGAGATACGGATTGCGGTCAACCAGATGACGGATTTGATCGAGTCGCTGCTGGAATTCTCTCGCACACGAGAGTCGTTGCGTCCCTCGTACGGCGACGTTCGGTCAGCAGTCGATCGAGCCGTGCAAGGGGTAAAGGCGCATCCTGAGTTTCAGCGCATTCGTATCCGGATTTCCGGGGACGGGTCAACCGAGGGCTGGTTCGATTTCAAGAAGCTGGAGCGTGCCTTGCTGAACTTGCTGCTGAATGCATGCGAAATGGTGCCGGCGGAATCCGGGAAGATCGATATCGGGTTAAGGCGCAAGGGCGACAGTCTGGAAATTCGCATTGAGGATAACGGTCCGGGAATCGCGGACGCGGTGCGTGACCGGCTGTTCGAACCGTTCGTTAGCTATGGCAAGGAAAATGGGACGGGTTTGGGATTGACGGTTGTGCAAAAAATTCTGCAGGACCACGGAGGAGACGTTGTGGTGGAGCAGACGTCGGCTTCAGGAACGACATTCCGCATAAACATTCCCCTGAATCCCGCGACGGAAAATACTTTGACAGCGCGGCATGCTACGTAAGCCATAATTTTTGTGAGCACTCCTTGAATCCAGCTTTGAGAATTTAGATCCCAGAATTTAGATCCGAAGTACAGACGCAAGGTATAGACAAAACGCGTGAACTCTAACCGGAGAGTGGAAGGAGGCGACATGAGCATGAGGATGATGCGCGAGTTCGAATTGTTGCGCTGGGTGATACTGGTGGGGTTGATGGCATGGACTGCATCTGGCGTCGCGCAGGAAGCTGCAAATCGGGGAGGGTTGCCTTCTCAGGGCTCCGGTCCCGAGTCATTGAATGACTCGGTGCGCGAGTTACGTGAACAGGTGCGCGAGTTACAAGCGGCGGTCGCCGACATGCGTTCCGACTCGCAGCGAGCTCACACCGAAACGGTGGAACTCCGCCGCCAGCTTGATGAGATTCGCGCCGGAGCAGGATCGCAGAATGCAGTGCTTAGAGCCGTAGTGGTGAAAACGGCCACCAACTCAATGCCAGAAACAAACAGCTTGCAGAACGCCGCACCGCAAGATGAGAAACAAGAACAAGAAAATCAGAAAAAGAGCGAACATACGGCCAGCCTGGACGAGGAATATCAACTGCTCAGCGGAAAGGTTGACGATCAATATCAGACAAAAGTGGAAAGTGCGTCGAAGTATCGCTTGCGAGTGTCTGGCATCGTTTTGATGAACCTGATCAGCAATCAAGGTGTAGTGGATAGCATTGATCTTCCCACGCTCGCATACGCCAGGCCAGCGGGCGATTCTGGCGGAAGTTTTGGGGCGACACTGCGACAGTCGCAGATCGGGTTCGAGACGTTCGGACCGACCGTAGCGGGTGCAAAGACGAAAGCAGACCTGCAACTCGATCTGGCGGGTGGGTTCCCTGCGGTTCCCAATGGAATCAACTCCGGACTGGTTCGGCTGCGGACTGCGACGATGCGCATGGACTGGACAAATACCTCAGTGGTGGTCGGGCAGGACGCGATTTTCTTTTCACCAAACTCGCCGACATCGTTTGCTTCACTGGCGATCCCGGCGCTGACTTATGCGGGGAACTTATGGAGCTGGGTACCCCAGATACGCGTAGAACACAGAGTGACTTTGGGAGAAGAATCGAGCTTAATATTTCAGGGAGGTATTTTGGATCCTTTAAGCGGGGAAGTACCCGGAACAACGCCGGGCTCGATTTATTACCGCCAGGCGGGCCCCGGGGAGTCGTCGCGTCAACCGGCATACGGCACACGGATCGCATGGACGCGAAATGTTTTCGGACAACCGTTGCGGGTGGGAGTGGGCGGATACTACAGCCGGCAGGATTATGGTTTCAGCCGGAACGTCGATGGCTGGGCTGGAATGACCGATATCGAGTTGCCGCTTAATCACCAGTTTACGTTGAGCGGAAAGTTTTATCGTGGAAAAGCCTTGGGCGGCCTATACGGCGGAATCGGACGCAGCGTGTTATTCAGCGGGGATCCGACATTGCCCAACACGCAAGTACAAGCTTTGGACTCGATCGGAGGCTGGGCGCAATTGAAATACCGGCCTGCAAATAAATGGGAATTCAATGCAGCGTTTGGGATGGACAATCCATATGCTAGTGATCTGAAATATTTCCCTTATGCGCAGGCATATGAGGATCCGACGCTGGCGCGAAATCAGGAAAGCTTTGTGAACCTGATTTACCGTCCCAGATCAGATCTCTTATTTTCCGCTGAATATCGGCACCTGACAACGTATTCGCTTACCGATGGCGGGAACAATGCAGGACAACTTAATCTGATGATGGGAGTCCTTTTTTGAGCCGGTGGATGAAGGCGACAAGTTAGCAATCATGCAAGAAGCATTAAGATGAATCATCGACGATGAGCCGTAGAAGAATCCTGATTTGGATTGCGATGTTGTGGGCCGGCGCGGACGGATTGCACGCGCAGGCAACGGCGCAGGTGACGACACAGTTAACCACAACGACGGTACGCGGCCGCGTCCAGGTCATCGGTGTAGCGAGTACGAGCAAAAAACGGCATGAGGCGATCCCCGAGACGGTAGTGTGGTTAACGCCAATGACGCCGGGGGGAGCTGAAGCCACTACGGCGATGCCAAATTCACTACCAAGCCCGCCGGCAAACCTGCGGCTGGTGCAGAAGAACAAAAGTTTTGAGCCGCACGTCCTGGTGGTTCCGGCGGGGTCAATGGTGGAGTTTCCTAACCGCGATCCTTTTTTCCACAATGTTTTCTCGCTTTTTGAAGGCAAACGCTTCGATCTTGGTTTGTACGAAGCTGGTACTTCGCGGATGGTGCGATTCGATCGCCCTGGAATCAGCTACATTTTCTGCAATATTCATCCCGAGATGAGCGCTGTCGTGATTGCGCTGGCGACGCCGCTGTATGCCATTTCAAAAGCGGACGGGCAACTTAATCTGGCAGCGGTTCCATACGGGCGTTACATGTTGCATATCTGGAGCGAAGGCATGGGCGCGGAAAATACGCAGCCGCTGACTCGTGAGATCACGATTGCAGAGAATGCTTCGTCTCTCGGAGTGATTCGAGTTCCGGAAGTGAATGGGCAGCACATGGCGCACAAGAATAAATATGGCCGTGAGTACGACGATCCTACGCCGAACAACTCTGTCTATAATCAGCAACACTAGCATCAGCAAAACTTGGGAAGAGTTACGCGGATCGACGCTATGAAAATTGACAAACTGCTCAGCCGCTACCGGGTCGAACACGGCAAACATTTTCGTCTCAAGGATCACGATCCCGCGGACACGCACGGGCTGAAATCGGAACTGAAACCACAAGCCAAGGAACTGCTGGCGGACGGCGTCAAACAATTGAGCCAGTTGCAAGCCGTTCTCGCTGCCCAAGACCGTTGGGGCCTGTTGCTGATTTTCCAGGCCATGGACGCAGCAGGCAAAGACGGAACGATCAAACACGTTATGTCCGGTGTGAATCCGCAGGGCGTGGACGTTTGGCCGTTCAAGCAACCCTCGCCGGAGGAATTAGACCACGACTACCTTTGGCGCACGACAAAGTGCTTGCCGGAGAGAGGCAGCATCGGTATTTTCAACCGTTCGTATTACGAGGAAGTTCTGGTGGTGCGTGTGCACCCCGAGGTTCTGGAGAACGAAAAACTTCCGAAGCCGTTGGTCACAAAACAGATTTGGCAGCAGCGCTTTGAAGACATAAATTGTTTCGAGAATTACCTTACACGGAACGGCATCGGGGTGCTCAAGTTCTTCCTGCATCTATCAAAGAAGGAGCAGAAGCGCCGGTTCCTGGAACGTCTGGATACGCCTGACAAGAATTGGAAGTTTTCTGCGGCCGATGTAAAGGAACGTCAGTTTTGGGACTCATATCAGGAAGCGTATGAGGATATGATCCAGAACACGGCGACTGAGCACGCCCCCTGGTACGTTGTGCCGGCGGATAACAAGTGGTTTACACGGTTGGTAGTTGCGCAGGCCATCGTGGATGCATTAAAGAGCATGAAGCTGAAGTATCCGAAGGTGAGCGGAGCCGAAAAGGCCGCGTTGGCGCAGGCGCGTGTCCAACTAGAAAATGAGTGAAGTAAGAGGTCCTGCTAATGGAGAGCCGGGCGTTCTCGCCCGGCCACCTCGGACCCATAGTTCTATCGCCCATCACTTCCGCCCATCATTTCAATACCACGGGCATCACCTGGTCATACGGTTGAATCGTGACGATCAGAGATTTACGTTGATCGAAAGCTTCCTTTGTAACCTTGAAACTGACGATAATAGTCCCTCTCTGCGCAGCCCCAGATAGCAGCTTGGTATCCGGCACTAGCGGAGGTTCGGAACTTTCCTTCAAAACCGGAAACCCCTTGTAATAGCGGTCGAAATCTGCCGCAGGAGCGCCCTCATCCTCGAAGGTTTTGCCGTCCGCAGTGGTCAACTGCGATGTGATTGTATGGATCGACAGCGGTTTCTCCCCTGTATTTCTCAGCGTCATAGTGATAGCGACCAGAATTACGTTCTGGCCGGACACTTCGGCCGCAGCCACAAAATCAATCGACCCTGTACCCTGCGGCTTGGGCCGCTCCCTGAAAGCGTAGATACCCACCACGACAGCGACGGCAGCAATGCAGATCAGAACAATCCGCACCGGAGGGAGATTGCGCTTGGCTGTTCCAAATTCTTCGCCGATGTGAAACTCGGCAGTCGGCCTGGGCGGCGATGGTGGCTGCGAAGCCGGAGACGCTGGTCGCTCGGAGATTGGTTCGGACGCTCGATCAGACGATTGGTCAGACATGGAGTGATTGTAGATGAGGTGTGAATTTTGCCGCATTTCGACCGGCGCTGCACTAGCAGTGAATGCGCGACCGGACAGACCCTCCCCTCCGTGCGGTGCCGTGACTTTGGTTACCTTGCCTGGTGTGACGGATGCTGCGACGATACCGAAGATTTCCTTATGGAGGTACTTGGCGGTGAATCGTAAAACTCTCTTTGCCGCATTGGCTTGCGCACTGCTGGTGTTCAGCATGCTGGGCTGCGGAGCGTCCAACAAATTGCAGTCCATCCAGCTCTCGCCTTCGAATACGAGCGAGGCCTCGCCGGGTACTATCAGCATAGGTATCAACGGGGCCGATCTGGGGCCGGTCCAGTTGTATGCGTGGGGCAACTACAGCAACGGGAAGCAAGTGCTCCTTGGTGGTAGTGGGCTTGCCTACCAGATCTCGGTTACTCAGGATTTGCCCCTATCTGCCGAAATGGTCGCGAACAACACACCGCCGCTGACTATGGAGTTGAGCACGAACGGTCTGCTAACCGCCGTGACGCCGTTTTTCTGCAGCTGGATCAATAGCGCGCCAGAGAACGCGACACCTCCCGTGACCTCTCCCGCATGGGGAGTCGGCGGTTCGTATTCGGTCACGGCTACCTATGGGGGGTTCACTTCTCCGCCTTTTTTTGTTGCGGTGGCTTCCGCGTCGCCGGGCACACAGGGTGGCACCAACCCGACCGGAGAATGCGGTCCGTCATCGGATTAGTAAACCTGTACCTTGATTTTTGATCCTCAGGGGACGGCTGCATCGCAGTCGTCCCCGTCTCCTTTTAGAGCCGTTCCACTTTGTCGAAGCGCCCTGTTTGAGCGTCCTGCCCACAACCTTATATAATTCCAGCTTCGTGTCTGAATGCAGTTATTCCCTATGCTTTTCATCGCCGCAATTGAAGTCGTGCCTGGATGAAGGTCCGCGCCGGAATTGAAGTATCGAGCCAATCTGACATCGGCTGCATCCGCAAGAATAACGAGGATTCCTTCGGCTACTGGGAGCCGGAGGATGACCAGCAGTTTCTGCGTAAGGGACGGCTGGCGGTGGTAGCAGACGGAATGGGCGGCTACGAAGGCGGTCAGGAAGCAAGTCGGCTGGCGGTTGAGACCCTGATGGCGGTCTATCGTGATTTTGGCAATGCCGATCCGCAGCAGGCGCTGGTTGAGGCTTTACAGGCGGCCCACGAGCAAATCCGGCAGTACGGTTTTGCCCATCCCGAATTGCGGGGCATGGGAACGACTTGCACAGCGGCGGCGATTGTCCAAGACTCTCTCTATTACGTGCACGTTGGCGACACCCGGCTCTACCTGATCCGTGACGGCCAGATTACGCGAGTAACGCGCGACCATTCCTATGTAGGACGGCTGGTGGAATCGGGGATGATCAGTCCGGAAGAAGCGGAGACTCATCCGCAGCGCAACATTCTAACCGCGGCTTTGGGGACGAATCCCGATCTCATCATGGACTCGCCTGGACAACCGGAACCGTTACGTCCAGAAGACGTGCTGTTGATCTGCAGCGATGGATTGTGGGGACTGGTGCGCGACCCCGAGATTCTTGAAGCGGTGGACAACAAGAACGTTGAACAGGCGGGCCGCGATTTGATTGAACTGGCTCGGGAACGCGGTGGACCTGACAACATCACGGTCGAGATTTTGCGCTTGCGCTGACTCGTTCCGGCGCTGAAAGCGGTTTCCAGTAAAAGGAGTTCCTTCTTCGCGAAAGTGCAAAGCATTACCCATCGAACCAACCTCTGAAGTGCCTCTTCAACCTGTAACTTGCTGAAATAACACGCTCAATTCAAATAAACGAATTTAATGCTTTGGCTATGCGCTTGCAGTTCCTATAATGCCTATCACTACCATAGGGATAGTCGGCGGTGAAGTACTATGAAAATTTCCCAAAAAGGGCTGTACGCGTTGCAGGCCATGATGGTGCTGACGCGGCGTTATACGCAGGGCGCGATCCGGATTCGCGACATTGCCTACGAAGAAAATCTCCCGGAAAAATTTCTAGAGCTGATTCTTCTGGAACTGAAAAATGCACGCATCGTGGAGAGCATACGCGGTGCGAAGGGCGGATACCGGTTGCGTCGGGCGCCCTCGGACATCCGCTTGAGCGAAATCATTCGTTTGATTGACGGGCCGCTCGCGCCCTTTGGAGATGCAGATCAGTTGCGAGTTCTAATTGATCGCGATGCCGACCACAGCGCCCTGTACCGAGTGTTTCTTGAAGTACGGGATGCGGCCGCCAAGATTTTGGAGAATACGACGTTGGCCGACCTGATCAGCCGTGAGCCGTCTCGTTCCCATCCCAAAGCCAACCAGAGAAAGACCGCCAGGAAAAAGAAAAGCAGGAAAAAGAAAGGCGAGGCCACCGTGCTGCCAATGCTGGCGAAAAACGAGGGTCATGGTTAGGCGAAGTTTCCTCCCTTCTAAACTCACCTCGATCAGGAGTTGATGGACATGGGCATGTGGGACGAGTGGCCAATTGTAGCCGTGTGAGACAGCGGTAGATGCAACGTCTATCGTAAGATTCTCTGTGCTCGTCTTCTGGATTCTTTTTAACCTGTTTGTGGCAGCGATGCTGGCGCTCGATCTGGGCGTGCTGAATCGGCGCTCTCATCGCGTCAGTTTTCGCGAAGCGCTTGTTTGGTCAGGAATCTGGATCGCGCTGGCGGCGCTGTTCGCGGTACTAGAGTTCTTCTGGCACGGGCGAGATCAGGCGCTCCAGTTCGTGACTGCCTACACGATTGAACTCTCGCTTAGCATGGACAATCTCTTTTTATTCCTCGTTACCTTCCGCTATTTCAAAGTTCCCGACGAGCACCAGCACAAAGTGCTGTTCTGGGGAATTCTCGGAGCACTGCTGATGCGGGGTGTGTTCATCGCAGCGGGTGTAGGTCTGATCCAACGCTTTGCTTGGATCACCTATGTGTTCGGCGCTTTCCTTATCTATTCCGGATTCAGGCTGCTGCGGCAGGAAAAAACGAAAATCAATCCCGAGAAAAATCCTGTCCTAATGTTATTCCGCCGGATTTTCCCGATTACCCAGGAATACGTCGGTGGCCAGTTCTTTACGCGGAGGAACGGACTCTACGCCACCCCGCTATTTGTGGTGCTTCTGGTCATCGAGACCAGCGATGTTCTTTTCGCGGTGGATTCGATTCCTGCGGTGCTCTCCATTACGCTAAATGCCTTTATCGTTTATACGTCGACTGTTTTCGCTGTTCTTGGCCTGCGCTCAATGTACTTTGCCCTGGCTGGAATCGTGGACATGTTTCACTACCTGCATTATGGATTGTCCCTGGTGCTGATTGTGATCGGACTCAAGATGCTGGGGACACACTACCTACACATCCGAACCGAGTGGGCGCTTGTAATTGTGCTTTTTATTTTAGGGGCCTCAATTCTTGCTTCGTTGCTGAACCCACAAAAGAAACCGGCCGAATAGCTGCGCTGCCTTTATCCTCGGGAAATGCGGTGCACGCATACGCTATGATGAATGTTCATGATCAGCATTCCAGTCGCCACGCCGTCGCGTTCTTATGAAGTCCTCATTGGAAGAGGATTACTCGCACGTGCTGGAGAAATGCTCGGCAAGATTCTTGAAAACCGCCGTGCGTTTGTAATCACTGTCGCGCCCGTACGTCAGCGCTGGGCAAAGGTCTTGCTGAAATCGCTGTCGACCTCGGGAATCGATGCCGATCTTCTGGAAATGCCCAATGGCGAACGCTCGAAGCGTCTTACGACCTTGGAGAAGCTCGCGGAGAAACTTGTAAATCACGGCGCTGATCGCGGCATCACTCTGATTGCGCTTGGTGGCGGCGTAGTTGGCGACGTGACTGGCTTTCTGGCGTCGATCTATATGCGAGGCGTCGATGTTATCCAGATACCAACGACTGTGTTGGCGCAAGTGGACGCGGCGATTGGCGGGAAAACGGCAGTCAACCTCATTTCGGGTAAGAATCTGCTTGGAACTTTCCATCAACCGCGCGCGGTACTGATTGATCCCGCAGTTTTGGAAACACTTCCTTCCCGTGAATATCGCGCGGGCCTGTACGAATCGCTGAAGTGCGGCATCATTGGAGACGCTGGATTGTTTCGTCTGTTCGAAGAACGGCGTCGAGAGATTCTGGATCGCGACCCGGTGGTGCTTGAAAAAGTGATTGCCGATTCGGTGCGCCTGAAGGCGTCGGTGGTAAGTGCCGACGAACGCGAGGGCGGTTTGCGGCAAGTGCTCAACTTTGGGCACACGATTGGACACGCGCTTGAAGCCGAAACCGGCTACACCCAACTCCTCCACGGAGAAGCGGTAGCGTGGGGCATGATTGCGGCTACTCACATCGCGCTCTCCACGGGCAAGCTGGATAGTGTCACAGCGGGACGTATTACTAACTCGGTTCTTGGCTTTGGCCGTCTGCCACGCGTGGAGTTTAAGACCGCGAACATTGTGAAACGTTTGCATTCGGACAAGAAGACGCGGCAGGGTGTGGTGCACTTTATTCTGCCGCGCGAGATTGGCAAGGTCGAGATCACAAGCGATGTGCCGGAAGCGATCGTACGCGTGGCAGTCGACGAGATTCGAAAGCTGGCGCGGAATTAGGCTCTGACCTGCGTTATGAATCAGGAAATCAATCAGCGGGTAATCGGTGCGGCTCCTGCAGGTGCGCGAGATCGCGACTCGGCGGCGGCTGCCGTCCGGGAGATGTTCACCTCGATTGCTCCCCGCTACGATCTGCTGAATCATGTTCTTTCCTTCAACATTGACCGCTTGTGGTGGTGGCGCACCGCACGCAGGTTCGACGATATTCTTAAGCGTCCCAATGCTCGCGTGCTCGATCTCTGTTGCGGTACTGGCGATATGACTTTCGCATTGCGACGGCGCAGCGATTCGGGAACCGCGCAGATTCTGGGCGCTGATTTTTCTCACGCCATGCTGCAGCGCGCCTCCGCTAAAGGAAAAGCCGCAACGCCACGTTCTCCGCAATGGATCGAAGCAGATGCATTGCGATTGCCTTTTCCCGATGCCCATTTCAATCTCGTGACCTCGGCCTTTGGTTTTCGAAACCTGGCTGACTACGACGCCGGACTGCGCGAGATTGCGCGCGTCCTCGCTCCCGCCGGAGAATGCGGCATTCTCGATTTCGGAGAACCCGGCGGCTTGCTCGGACGTTTCTATCGCGTCTACTTCAAGAAAGTTCTTCCGGCAATTGGCACCGTGCTCTCCGGAGTGCGCGGTCCGTACGCATATTTGCCGGCATCGGTAGAACGCTTTCCTTCGCCTAATGAGATGCTCAATCGCATGCATCAGGCGGGTTTTCGCGAGGTGTCCTGGACTCCGTACACGTTTGGCATTGCGGGGCTTTACCGTGGCGTGCGGAGCACTTAACCGCCGAGAATTCTATGCTTGAGACCGTTCTGAAGCGTTTTGAAGAGCCCGACGAGATACGAACATTCGAAAAAGGAAAATTCGAACTTGTTCGCATCGGCGGCATGACCATTGGCCGCGCCACCTACGAGCCCGGATGGAAGTGGTCCGTCCACGTCGGGCCCGGCGTTGGCGCTTCGCGCTGCAACGTTGAGCATGTTGGGCTGGTGCTCTCCGGCTGTGCCACGGCTGCGATGGAGGATGGCACCATTTATGAACTCCGCGCTGGCTCGCTCTTCTACATTCCTCCCGGACCTCCCGGTCACGATAGCTGGGTGGTGGGTGATGAGCCTTATGTCTCGCTCCATTTTCTTGGGGCTGATCAGTACGCCAACAAATAGGCACATGTTCTTTGGATAGTTCGAGTGCTGCACAGGATCTTCCGGTTCGTTCGCGCCTGCAAGCTCAATGATTTGGGCCAACCTGAGGCCAATAATTCAGAAATTCATGGGGGTACCCCCCCTCCCCTAAAATTAGTTAAGTTGATGATACTAATACGGCTAGAGGCAAAGTATTCAAAATATTGGACTTAGCGCTAAATTTTATTGTTTGGCGTGCACTTGCGAGGGTGTTCGCCGGGGCCATATGTTGTCAAATAGCTGTGAAAAATTTGGGATCCGGAAATGCGATCGTCTCTGGAGACGGGCGCAGCTCTCGATGGTGCACTGTCGAGGCATCATCGCACCGATTGAGGGTGAGTGTCTGTGATGAGGGTACGAGAAAAATGTGACGAAAAAAGTTGGAGGGGCGCGGCGTTCGTGTGGAACTCCGGCCTTCGCCGAGTGCGCGAGAAGTGGCGCATCTGACATGCCCTGCTGAGTTCAGTGGAGCCCAGGCACCGGGCACCCGATCGCCTAGCGGGCTCGCCCAAGCGGAGCTTGGACGGGGCACCCTCGCGAGCTCAAATGATTGCGATGGCCCGGGCCACCCGCCCTTTCGAGACTTAAAAGGGTGCCATCCAAGTGGCCTTTATTCCCTCAATCGCTGCTTTTGGTTCCTCCCGATTCTTCTCCTCGAAGAGCTTGATCCACTCATCCATACGTTGTACTCCGGTCTCCTCTAATTCTTTAGGTACCTCGTAATACATCTGTTCAAGTACTTCACCGGCCTTCTTTTTTTGCAGCTCCGTCTTTCCATACGCGAGAACCTTAATGTACGCGTCGATAACTCGAAAGACCTCATTTTTTTTGAGAAATTTCCCGAGGCCATCCACTACGATCAGCAGATCCACACTCTGTTCTTTTTCGAGACGCGAGAGTACATACTCTTTTGCAAGTGCAGCTTCATTAGCGGGCAGGTATTTCAAATCCCCCGCTTCAAAGAATGTTGACTCATAAGCGAACACGCGATCCTTGGACGCTTCTTTGAGCACCTTGATATAACGTTTGACGACGGTAGTCCGTCTTTCATTCGAAAGGGTGTCGAACGTTTGCCTAAAACACTTCCGATAGTCCGCGGCAGACATCGGCGCCTCAAATTCCTCGTCGAGTGTTGAGAAATATCTATTGGGAAGAACATCCGTAAGCAAGCGTTCACGTTCAACTTCATTGGCTTCGCTCAAGAAGTGAGAGAGCACCGCAATGGCTGAAGAATCCTTTTCGAGTTTGTTTGCAATTTGCTCAGCGGTAAGTCCATACTTGTCGGCCTTCGTTGCAGCAACCTCGTCGGCTATGAATGTCCACCAAATTTTTTGCTACAAGCGCAGTTTTTCTGTCAACGGGTTTCATTAAGACGAATCACTCTACCCGGATGGATGAGGTTGCGATAACTTTGAACGACGCTAGACAGATTGGCCGTCCGCTGTGAAATCACTTTTTCATCTTTGCTTGCCGATATAACTGCACCCAGTTCCATCTTCATAGGATCGTTGCCTGTTCGCTTTTGGTAGCCACTCGCTATCAGGTAATCTACGAATATTGCCTCAACGACACTACCGGCGAGGACATGTACGGCCTTCCATGCAGACGTTTCAATACAACGCAAAATCTCACGATAGTCGGATTGGAGCGAAGTCCTGAATTTTTGATCGTTTATGAAATCAAAACCCTGATCTTCCGCTGAATCAGATTCATCCATCCCGCCACTCTCCATTACAAGGAGTGTACCCCGACGGGGGTTGGCTCGGCCCATCGTAATCTTTTGAACTTTCGAGGGTGCCCCGTCCAAGCTTTGCTTGGGCGGGCCCGTTTCATCACAAAGTGAGAAGTCGGTTATCACAGACTGAGAAGCGGTCCAGGGATATGTTGTCACCATGCCTTGGGGATTGCGGCGCTTCCAGGAAACCGGCCAGTTACACTTCCTCACTTTCAGCTGTTACAGGCGACGGCCAAATTTCTCTAACATTCCATCCCGGACTACTTTTGAGACTTCTCTAGAAGGGGTACGGCAACGCGCCGGACTTTGCGTGTACGGCTACGTCGTGATGCCGGAGCACATCCACATGTTGGTAAACGAACCGGAGCAAGGCTCGCTGTCGCGAGTTATGCAGTTGCTGAAGCAGTCGGTCGCTCGGACATTGGCCTTACGAGCGGCAGATTCGTTCTGGCAGGCTCGATATTACGATTTCAATTTATGGAGCGAACGTAAGTTTATTGAGAAGCTCCGTTATATTCACCGGAACCCGGTAGCGCGCGGATTAGTTGCTCGTCCTGAAGATTGGGTCTGGAGCAGTTTCCGTCATTATGCAAATGGTGAGGTGGGTCGAGTAGAAATCGAGTCGCAGTGGACCGCGCGTCGGAGAGAGCACGCAGGTGTCTTTCCAACCGTACGGAAACATCCGGCTGCCTAAACGGGCCCGCCCAAGCAGAGCTTGGACGGGGCACCCTCGTGAGTTCAGAAGATTGCGATGGTCCGGGGAGCCCGAGTCACTGCCGTGCCGACTTCACATCGGTGCGAGAGAAGTCTTGGCCTTTGAACAGGAGCGGCTCGCCTTTGGATTTCGCCAGAGCGTAGGAGAAGCAATCTCCGAAATTCAGTTTAGCGGGATGGCCGCTGGTTTTGCCAAAGTCGCGATAGGCCTGGCGCGCTATGTGGGCTTGCGCTCCGGTGACCGGTTCGATGGTGATTTGTGCCTCCTCCATCAACTCATCAAAACGGCGACTGGCAACCGGATCTTTGCTGCCATCAATCACTGCTCCGGCTTCCACATAGCTTACGGCCGAAATACGAGGCTGGGCGGTACTTTCCGCTGCACTCGCAATGATTCTGGCGAATTCGGGGGCCTCCACTTCAAAACGGAGAATGGCGATCAGGGCCGAAGTGTCGAGAATCATTTAGGAAGCCCTTTCTCGTCATAGAGAAGGTCGCCATGATCGGCCGAGCGAAACGGTTCCTTCAGACGTGGGGCGCAGTCGCGGCCGATTTCCAGCAGTCGATCGGAGAGCTTGGGAACATGTTTGTCTTTTTCTTGCACCCTTTTAAGCCGTTCGCGGACGGCTTCGGTGACCGCTTCGGTCAGGCTCTCTCCGGTGAGTCTGGCCAGGCGCTGGGCGAGTTTGTGGGCATCTTTGTTTTTAATGTTAAGGCTCATATGGTATGCATTCTACCATGCTAGTCTACCGTTCTACCATTGATAGCCAACGCCCAGGCGATTGCGATGGCCCTGGCCACCCGCCCACGTAAATAGAAATCTAAGTCAGAATCCTAAGCGCGAGGCAATCGGGAATCCCACCCTTTCGCAAAAAGCGCGAAAGGATGGGCCACCCGGTTATTTAGTTTTTCGGGAAGGAATCGGCGAAGGCTTCGGAGTTGGTTTTTTCGATCACGCGAGCGTAGTCGTCGCCGAGAAATTTCTTTAGACGGTCGGTGTTCATGATGTACTGGCCGGTCATATAAGGGACCGCGTCTGGTGGAATCGCGGAGATCTTCCAGTTCCACAGGAACTGTAGAACGCGCCGCATTCCCCACTGGCCGGGGACTCGCCACAATTTGGCGTGCGCCAGTTCGATGCACTGTGCGAAGGTCAACGGATCGCCGCGCCCGGCAACATTCAGGATGGTCAGCCGTTGCGCTTCCGGTTCGCGCTTCAATATCCACGCGATTAGCCGGGCCATGTCATCGACGTGGACGAACTGAATTTTGTTGTCCAGATATTGCTGCCCGAAGGGCAACATGCAGGGCAGGCGTTTCGCTGATTGGCGCATGCGGGCGGCTCGCGATCCTTTTCCGTTCGGCGTTCCTCGGAAGGCTCCCATCAGGTAATTTTCGACAGTGGCTCCCGCAAAAATGTGGGGACGCAAAATGAAGACACCGCATCCACGAAGGGCTGGTGCGCGCTGTTGCACGACCAGATCACTTTCTTTCTTGTGGATGGCATAGGGCAGTGTGTGAGCTCCGAGCGGCGAATCTTCCGCGACCGGTGCAGGCAAGTCGGAGCCGTACGCCGATACGCTGCTGGGAAAAATGAACTGCCGAATGGTGGTTCCGCTATTCCGATTGGCCTCGGTAATTGCTTCGACTACTCGCGCTGTGCCAGCCACATTGATTCGCCACATGCGGTCTACATCCAGAACCCCGGAGCGTTGGGGGTCGATCACGAATGCCAAATGCACAACGGACGTAGGCTGTAACTCGCGCAGGAGAAGCAGCAGCTCCCGCGTGGATTCTTCTCTCCCCAAGTCGAGCGCCACGAAGCGGTCGATTTGGGAATGAGTGGGCGGGGTGACATCGATACCCACGACCGTATAATCCGAAAGCTGCGGCACGAGCCGCTGACCAAGATTGCCCGAAACGCCGGTGACGATGATGGTTGGCTTTGCCGTATCCATTGAGTCGGGATCTTCTCAGTCAGGGTCTTGTCAGTCAGGATTGTCTCAGTCAGGATCGTCGGCCGGCTGATCGGATGGCTTTGCTCCCTTGGGGAGCGGCGGCATGGGACGATGTTGAGTTGGACCGAAGTAGGCATCGTTCAGGTCAGCATTACCCTGAAAATTTTGCATGCTATCGCGATATCGTTGGCCGGAAATTATCTTTTGGATCTCCGGTTTCATGGACTCGAGAGTCAAAGTCTCCTTGCTGATCATTTTGTAGACGTAGTGGCCACTGTTGGGATCGGAAATCACCTGGGAGACTTCACCCGGCTTCAAATCCATGATCGCTTGATGGTTCGGAGGCAGCGTAGTGCGGCGCACTTTCTCCATCTTCGTGTTAGGGGCATTTCCCGGGAGTCCAGCGGCGAGATAAGCATCTTTTTGCAACTTGTCGGGGTCGTCCCCTTGAGTAGCGCGTTCGCGGACATTAGCGGCGACTTTGTCCATCGCTTCTTCGGCAGCCTTTTTTTGCGCTTCCGTCGGCTGCGGTGGAGTGGGGTTTGCAGTCGTTGCCTTCTCGACGGTCTTGGGTGTTACGACCTGGTTTACGATTTGCTTGGCGCGAGGAATAAAAATCCGTGCAAACGTAGCTTGTTCGTAATTGAGTTCATTCTTCTTGTAGTAGTCCTCTATATCGCTATCGCTAATCTTAGCTGCATCTTGCTGCAACGCTATGCTCAGTTGTTGGGATAGAATCTGCATCCGCGCATAGTGCATCATTTCGTCGTATTTGGGCTGTTTGTCGAGGCCGCGTTTTTCCGCCTCGGTGGACATCCGCAGCATGGTCGCATACCTGGTTGCCAGGTTGCGACGAACTGGCGCCGACATTCCGGGCTGTAGCGCTTCGACGAGCTTGTCAAATTCCGCACGCGTAACCACGGTTTTGCAGGCGTCGCCTTGTTGAGTGGTATCGACGCAGAAATTTTTCAGCGTGATCACCGCATCGCCGGGCTCGACCTTAACTTCGGGGGCCTTATCGGGGGTAGCGGAAGCCGTCTGATCCGCCTTTGCGGCAGCAGCGGGCGGTGTAGCCGGTTGCGCAGCTTGTCCATAGGCCAAGCTGCCGAGCAGGAGACACACGAGGTACTGGAAACGCATGAATCAACATCCTCCACGGGAAAATTACGACGAATGTCATCGTAGCATGTCCCGCCGGAGACAGGGCAAGGGGACAAGGGGTTGGCGGCGGGCGGATCCAAAGCGATAATGACGTTTATGCCAGAAACTCAGGCCACATTCAGTTCCGTGTCGATGCGCCGCGAAAAACGGGCCGTGGCCGGGAGTTCGGTGCTGGCTGCTCTTCTGATCACGAGCCTGAAAATTGTTGTGGGCATCGCGACCGGCTCATTGGGAATCTTGTCGGAGGCGGCGCACTCGGGGTTGGATCTGCTGGCTGCGTTGGTGACATTCTTTTCGGTGCGAGTTTCCGACAAACCTGCGGATGCCGATCACCAATATGGACATGGAAAGTTCGAGAATTTTTCAGCCTTCATCGAAACTGGTCTGCTGCTATTGACCTGTGTGTGGATCGTTTACGAATCGATCAAGCGGTTGTTCTTTCATAGCGTGGAAATTGAGCCGAGCGTGGCTGCGTTCTTCGTCATGTTCCTGTCGATGGCAGTCGATGCCTGGCGTTCCCGGGCACTCGGACGCATTGCGACGAAGTATGACAGTCAGGCGCTCGAGGCGGATGCGCTGCATTTTTCAACCGACATCTGGTCGAGTGGAGTGGTGATTGTCGGCCTTGCGCTGGTGTGGGCGGGACGTAGTTATCAAGTGGGATGGCTGCGGCAGGCCGATCCGATTGCCGCACTCTTCGTAGCGGGTGTGGTGGTTTCGGTGAGCTGGCGGCTGGCTCGGAGAACGGTGGATGCACTGCTGGATGCGGCGCCGGCGGGCGTGCGCAGCATGATTCTTGATCGGATCAGAACTGTAGACGGCGTGCTGGAAGTGGAGCGGGTCCGGTTTAGGAAAGCTGGGAACCGCTACTTTGCGGATGTTTCTGTGGGACTGGAGCGCAATTTTACATTCCAGCGGTCCGAGCAGGTATCTGATGCGGTGCGGTCAAGAGTGCGCGAAGTTCTGCCCGATGCCGACGTGATGGTGCACACGGTTCCCAGAGCGCGACGGACGGAGAATATTTTTGATCGCATCCGGGCTGTTGCCACCCGGCACAATTTCAATGTGCATGACGTAAGCGTGCAGGACCTTAATGGGCAGTTGCATGTGGAACAGCACCTGGAGCTTGATGAGCAACTCAGCATGAAACAGGCGCATGATGAAGTCACTCGTCTGGAAACGGAGATGCGCGCTGAGGTTCCGGAAATTGCGACTATTCTTACGCATATTGAAAGTGAACCGGCAACGATTGAAACGGGAGAAGAAATTGTGCGCGAGCCGGAGCTTGAACAACGCCTCAAGGATATTGTGAAAGAGTTTCCCGAGGTGATGGATGTGCACGAATTCCAATTTAAGAAGGTGCGTGCGCGGTTATATGTCTCCTGCCACTGCACGCTGCCCGACGATATGCCGCTTTCGCGAGTGCACGACGTTCAGACGTCGCTCGAGATCCGATTTAAGCATGACGCACCGGAACTGTTCCGGGTTCTGATTCATCCCGAGCCGGTAACCGATAACCGGCGCTAGCGCGTTGACTGCTAACGAAAGGCACGAGGCAATGATTGAAGCTTCTCTGATTTGGACAGACAAAGATCGATTCGTAGGCCAGGCAAGTTCGCGGCACGCGATCGTGACGGATGCCGGGGCGGAGAAAACAGCAAACAGTCCTATGGAGTTAGTGCTGCTTGCTTTATGCGGTTGCACTTCGTCGGATGTCGTAGGCATTCTTCGCAAAAAACGCGAGCCGTTTACGGGCCTTGAAGTGCGTGCCGAGGGCGAAAGAGCGGACGGCTATCCCGCCGTTTATACCTCGATTCATCTCACATACCGCGTACGCGGAGAGGTGTCAAAGAAAGCGATGGAAGACGCGGTCCGACTCTCGAAAGAGAAATACTGCTCGGTTTCCGCCATGCTGGAGAAGACAGCGAAGATCAACTACACCATCGAGCACGTTTCGTGAACGCTGGCGCTCATCCGCTGCGCGGCTATTTCTATATCGGAAGCGCGGCATTTCTTTGGGGAATTTCAGCGACTCTTGGTCGTGCCGCATTTACCGGGCATCTGCTGCCGGGAGGAGCCTCTCTCAGCTCAATCGATCCGTTGATTCTGTCGCAGAGCCGTGCAACTTTGTCGCTGGCCGTGCTGTTGCCTGTGTTGCTGGTGCGGAGAGGAGCGTCATCGCTACGCGTTCCCGGGCGAGATCTGCTGCAGTTTTTTTTGCTCGGAATTCTGGGAGTCGCGGTTTCGAATTATTTCTACTACCTCGCGATTCAACGGACGAATGTAGCGACGGCCATCATTCTGCAATATACGGCGCCAGTTTGGGTTCTGCTCTATACAGCAGTGCGCGGAGCGCAACGCCCGTCGTTGCGGAGAAGTGGGGCTGTGGGATTAGCGGTGGTCGGCTGCGCGCTGGCGGTAGGATTTGTCGGCTCCGGCAGTTTCCGCTTGGATAAGATCGGAGTCACGGCCGCGCTACTGGCGGCATTTTCTTTTGCGTTCTACAACGTCGGCGGCCACAAAGTGCTGGCCCGTTATGACCGATGGAAAGTACTGTTGTGGGTGTTGGTCGCTACTTCAACGTTCTGGATTTTCGTGAATCCTCCGTGGAAAATCGTAGCCGCTCACTATGACCGGCAGCAGTGGGAATTCATGTTGGTGTTTTCTTTGGTTTCCGTGCTCGGACCGTTTTCCTGTTACTTCGCCGGCCTACAGCACCTGGAGCCCACCCGTGCCATCGTCACCAGTTGTCTGGAGCCGGTGTTTAGCATCGTGATCGCAGCGCTTGTGCTGGGTGAGTTAGTGCGGCCGATGCAAACCGTTGGAATTCTTCTGGTGTTGGTGGCGATTGTGCTGATTCAGTTGCCAGAAAGGCCTTCCCGGGGTGAGCAGTTAATAGTTGAACCGATCGAGTGAGTAGTAGACCAGGGACTAACGACCCAGCAACTGTCATTCCAGCTTCTTGCCCTTCGTCTCCGGAAGTTGCGTTGCCATTAAACCCGCCAGAACAAAAGCTGCTGCGCAGAGATAAAAAGCCCAACTTAGTCCCTTGACTTGGCCGACTCTCCCAATCACATATGGAGCGACCGAACTCATGGCGCGGGCGCCGTTGTAGGTAAAGCCCAATGCGCGCGCGCGAAACTGGGTAGGGAATATCTCGCTACCGATAATGCCGGAGCCGGAGAAAAATCCCGTCCCGAAGAAGGCGATAATTGTGCCCAGCAAGAGCAACGCAACCTGCGAACGCGCTATGGCGTAGAGAGGCACCAGAAGGGCGGCGGCAAGAAGATAAAGTATGAAGGACTTACGTCGGCCAAGATGGTCGGCAACCCATCCGAAACTAATGTATCCGGGAAACATTCCACACAGGTTGAGCACAATTAGCAGCGTGGTGGTGTCCATCACGCCGAAGCCACGTCCGCCTTGTGCGACCGGAAGCGAGAGATAAGGCGGAATCCACGTGAACAGTCCCCACCAGCCAAACAAGCCAAAAAAATTTAGAAGAAGAAGGACAATTGTGCTCTTGCCATAAGGCGCGCGAAAAATGACAAAGATAGATTCATTTCCTGGTTTTTTCTGTGTCCCCTGCGGTCCAAGCTTTTGATTTTGCCCAGCTAGCCTCCGCTGCTCAAGCCACATCTGCGATTCTGGGACTCGGCTCTGAATCCAAAGCGTAATCAGCGCGGGCAAAATTCCGACAAAGAACACCATGCGCCAGTTCGAGTAGCGTAGAACGACGCCCGCAACTAGCGCGGCCAGCGCGTAGCCGATTGCCCATGAACTCTGCACCACCGAAATCGCCTTCGCGCGCACTTCATCGGGCCAGGTTTCTGCGACTAGAGTCGCGCCTGTGTTCCACTCGCCTCCCATGCCGAGTCCGAGGATGAAACGAAACACGGCCAGCATGAGGACGGTAGTGGAGAGGCCGGAGGCGAACGAGCAGATGGAGTAAGTGAGAATGCTGAGCATTAGGGCACGCTTGCGTCCTATGCGGTCGGCTAGGAAGCCGAAAAACACACCTCCAATTCCCGAGGCCAGCAGAGTGAGCGTATACAGAAGGCCGGAGGTCGCCTTCGACATGCCTAGATCGCGCATCACGTAGGTGAGGACGAGCGCGTAAAGCATGGCGTCAAAGGCGTCGAGCATCCAGCCGAGCGCGGCCGCGAGTAAGGTGCGGCGCTGTGCCTTATTCGCTTGCTTCAGGAGTTGGATGGGGCCAATGGCCATGTGGGGAGGGATTGTAGCAGGGGAATGGGGATTGGCGGCCCAGTTCCGAGCAGTTAGACTAGCCCCATGGTTCCTGCTGGCTACATGGCGAAACACGTGCAATCACCTAAGGGATTTCATATCGATCACGTAGTTGACGTGTATTCGGTCAGTAGCTGTGTCAGCGACAACTTCGCTGACTACATCGATTACTGGAAGCACAACGGCTACTGGCTGTTTGATTCGCCCGAAATCATTCGAACGGTGGCGCAGGAGAATTCAATCCGACTTGAGGGAATATCCCTTTTTTATTACGAAGTGTACGAAATGGAGTTTGACGGCCAAAGCTGGTGCCCGTATCAACCCGAGTCATCACTCACAACCAATATCATTCCAGCCGCAGGGAAGAATCTTGAAGGATTCGACGTGGTTACGTTTTTCGCGAAGAATTCGCCTGAGTGCTCGCCTCTTTCGTGTAACGGCATGGCGAAAGAGATCCGCACCAATAACCATTGCCTGTTGGCCACGTTTGAAGAGGCCTACGATAAAATCACAAACGGGGTTTTCAAAGACGCTGAGCCAGGGCCTTACCGCATATTCGCTGTCTATTCTCTAGAGTGGCCGTGCGTTAACAATGGTTGAAGAATGCTCCGAGGAACGCACCTCTGCCCGTCCCAGACGCCGCAAATACTTCTTTGCCTTCCGCACATCCCGCCCGATCTGTTCCTTCAGAGCCTCGACCGAAGGAAACTTGATCTCGTCGCGCAGGCGATCCAGAAAATGCAATTCGACTTCGGTCTCCGCGGAAAGTTCGAGCGGATGGAAATTCAGCAGATGAGACTCAATGGCAAACGAATCGCTGCCAAAAGTCGGACGGTTGCCGATATTAGTCACCGAATCGAAACATTCGTCGCCGACGCGAGTGCGAGTGACATAGACGCCGTCTTTGGGGACTAGCTCTTCGTAGCGCGCGAGGTTGATGGTGGGTACAGTGTACTTCGATCCGTAACCGCGTCCTCGGCCGGGTGTAGAGAGAATACTGAAAGGACGCGCCAACAAATGGCGCGCTCTGCTAACGCGACCTTCAGAAAGCAGTTTTCGGATGTGGCTGCTCGAAACCGGCTCGCCCCGCAATCGCATCTCCGGATAATCGTGCACTTCAAATCCCATCTCTTCCTTCTTGCCTAATTCGCGCAGAAGTTGAATATTTCCCTCGGCTTTGTGACCAAAATGAAAGTTGTAGCCTTCGTGAACCTCGAGAGCGTGCAGGCGCTTCTTCAAAATCTCATGCGCAAACTGATGCGGAGTCATCAGCGAAAGATCACGCGAGAAGGGAAGCAGCAGGACCGCGTCAACACCGGTAGCCTCTAGCAGTCGTAGTTTTTCCGGAAGCGGAGTCAACAGTTTGAAATTGTGGTCGGGACGCAGGATGCGGATGGGATGGGGCTCGAAGGTGACAACCACTGACTGCGCGTTCACGGCTTTCGCTCGCTGCACAATCTCGTCAATAACATGGCGGTGCGCGCGATGCACACCATCGAAGTTACCGACACTGATCAGAGCTGGCCCGAAGTCACGAGGCAGATCGTCGAGATTGTGGAAAGTTCGCATCGGAAATTGTTCACCGCCGAGACGCCGAGGTTGCCGAGAAAAACTTACTTAAGAAAAATCTCGGCGCACTCTGCGTCGTGGCGATGAACTCTAAATTTCAAACTCCAGTTTCATTCCGTCAAACGCCAGCCGCACGCCCGGAGGCAACGCGGCATCAGTGGCCGCGTGCGCCAGGTCATGACAAATATGTGTGAAAAATGCGCGCTTCGGCTTTACCTCGTCCACGATCTTCAGCGACTGCTCAATGGTCGAATGTGTGGGGTGTGGCTTATAGCGAAGCGCGTCCAGAAATAGGATATCGAGACCCCGCAACTTCTCCAGCGTTTCCGCCGGCACCTCGCTGTGATCGGTGAGGTAGGCGGCTGATCCGAAACGGAAACCAAGGATTGGAGTTTCGCCGTGGATCACAGTTACCGGCTCAAAGCGTGCGCCGAACAGTTCGACGGGGTCCTCAATCAGATGCAGTTCGACCTGCGGCAATCCGCCAAACTTATACGTAGGCTCAAAAATGTAGCGAAACATGTTGCGCAGAAGTTCGCAAGCGCGCGGCGTGGCATAAAGAGGCAGCTTGCCCGGTTTATGGTGATAGGTCAGCGGACGCAGGTCATCAATGCCGAGGATGTGGTCGGCATGCGTATGCGTGTAGAGCACAGCATCGAGTTGCGTGATCTTTTCGCGCAACGCCTGTTCGCGAAAGTCGGGCGTTGTATCGATTAGGACGTGACGGGCATTGTTGTGAGGATCACGGTAGCTGATCATCACCGACGGACGAGTGCGGCGGTCGCGCGGGTCCGGTGAACGGCAGACGGCACAGTCGCAGCCGATCGTCGGTACACCCATCGACGTGCCGCTGCCTAACACCGTCAGAGTCGCCTGCATCAGCCGTTTGTACCTGTTATTGGGCTCGGTTCCTGCGGAGGATGGGCGAGAGTGTTGGTCACTTCCACGTATGCCATGCGCAGCTCGTAGAGGCAGTTCTGCAGAAACCCCTGTTCCTTGGGAGTGAGATTACCCTTGGTTTTCTCGGCGATCATGCCCAGCGTGTCGATGGTTTGCCGCGCGCCGATCAAGTCAACTCCGGGCTGGCCGCCCTGTTCGTGCATTAGTCCAAGCTGCATCATGGCGGTCATGTAGAGCGAGGCCATGAAGCGCTCAAAACTCATTTCGAGTTCTTTCGCTGAATGCCCGCTTAGCTCGACTCGCGCATCCAGATCGCGCGACGATTGCTTGTAGGCATCGTGCTGTACCTGCTGCTCCGAGGCGCTGGGTGGTTCAGGGACATCGGACTCGGGAGCGGGTGTCACGGCGGTAGGCATGGCTACTGGGATTTCCGAAACCGCCGCTGGAGTGCTTGTCATCGAGACCGCCGTTGCAGCGACTGTCGCCGCGACCGGAGGAGGTGCTTGTTCTTCAACTGAATCAGATCGAAGTTCTCCTTCGGAGGTGAACAGGCGCTTGTCGCTTACTTTGAATTCGCTTTCTTCTCGTCTTTTTTGAGCCATATGGTTTACCTATTTCTTGAAATTCAGATTTCGAAAAGTTTTTTGTAATTCAGTCGATCGGAAGCAATGCTGCCTTCAGTGTCGCGGTCCCAGCACGCAACTCTTTCCCAGTTGCCTCGCGTCGTAGATAACCCAATGCGAGCGGGCGATCTCCGCCGAGTAAAGGCAAAACCGCACTGCTTGTGATCTCGCCGACTTCTTTTTCGTCGGCTAGAACCTTTGTGCCTGGCTCGGGCAAGGTGCCCTCGACCACGAAGGCGGTGAACTGCCTGTGGACTGCGCCGCGTGAACGAATGCGCTCCACAATCTCTTGACCGAGATAGCAGCCCTTGGTGAAGTTCAATGCACGAGTCTGCCCCGTCTCTTGCGGCAGATCGCGGTCGCGGATGTCCAGGCCAAATTGCGGAATACCGCGCGAGATGCGGAACAGGTTCAGAGCTGCTGTGCCAACGGGCCGCGCACCCGCATTGACAAGCGCGTTCCAAAGTTCACTCGCATGCTCGGGGGCAATCCACACTTGCCATGACTCGCGAGCTTCCTCGCCCGAACGCAATAGTGTGACGGTTTTCTGTTGCCAGGCAACATCTGCGAATTGCAAGTGAGCGAGATCGGGAACGGCTATATGCGCGTGTTCGAGAACATGACGCGATTCGGGTCCGGTTAGTCCGACCGCAGTAAGAGTGGGATTGTCGCTAATGTTGGCGATCTCAACGTCGTCGGCAATGATGTAGTGCTCGAACAATTGCAACACTTTTTCTAGTTGTGCGCGTTCTGTATCCACGAGCAACGAGTCACCGCGTTGAAAAACGTAGAGGTCGGCCTGAATGCGGCCCTGTGCGTTTAGCAGGAAGGCATAGACGCCGTGGCCAGGAGCCAGATCGCGAACGTTGTTTGTGACCATGCCATTCAGCCAGCGGACGCGATCGCCGCCAGTCACCGCAATTCTGGCTCGCCAGGTCGGGTCGTAGACGCCGCAACCCGAGAGCAATGCCTGGAACTCGGCGCGAGGATCGCCAAAGTCAGACGCAGTGTGCCCGCCGGTGTGCTCAGTCTGGTGCGCCCCTGGAAGTGTCGTCGAAGTCATAGGGTCAAGCTTTAATTATCAAGCTTTGATTATAACGAAGCATGCAGTTCGACAGTTGTGGTCGTCGGCTATTACTTGAGTCAAGGGTTTTATGAAAGGTTCAAGGCTGTGCTAACGTTGCCAGCGTGAGCACGAAGAAGCGTATTGCGGTGATCCCCGGTGACGGCATCGGAAAAGAAGTCATTCCAGCGGCTGTAAAAGTCATGGAGGCTGCGGGTGCTGCCGTCGAATTGACATGGTTCGACTGGGGAGCCGACCGCTATCTCGCAGACAAAGTTACAGTTCCGCCCGATGGTTTCGCCACCTTGGATCGAGAATTTGATGCGATCCTGGTCGGCGCTTTCGGGGATCCGCGGGTGCCATCCAACATTCATGCGAAGGAAATCCTACTTGGCATGCGCAGCAAGATGGATCTGTTCGCTAATGTTCGGCCGGTGCGGCTGATGAATGCGTCGCTGTGCCCGCTCAAAGGCATCGAGCCCAAAGACCTAGATTTTGTGGTGATCCGCGAGAATACCGAGGGCGTTTACGGCGACCTCGGCGGAGTCTTCAAGCAGGGGACGCCGGACGAAATTGCGATCCAAGAAGACATCAACACGCGCAAGGGTGTCGAGCGCATCATCCGCTACGCGTTCGAGTACTGCGTGAGCAATCGGAAGCTTGATGGTTCGCCGCGGCGTCGAGTATTGATGTGCGATAAATCAAACGCTATGACGCACGCCGGCGGTCTGTGGCAGCGCGTTTTCAAAGAAGTCGCGGCAGAGTATCCGCAAATCGAAACGCAGCACATGTACGTGGACGCCTTGTGCATGCAGATGGTGCACGATCCGCGCGGGTTTGACGTCATCGTCACCAACAACATGTTTGGCGACATCATCACCGATCTTGCTGCGGGATTGCAGGGCGGCTTGGGGATGGCTGCGAGCGGCAATCTGCATCCCGGAAGAACTTCTATGTTCGAGCCGGTGCACGGTTCAGCGCCGCCGATTGCAGGGAAGAATATTGCCAATCCTTTCGGCGCGATCCTGACGGCGGCAATGATGCTGGCGCATCTAGGAATGTCCAACGAGGCGCAGAAGATTGAAGGTGCGGTTTACGAAGCCGTGCAGCAGAAAAAGACGACGATTGACATCGGCGGAACGCTGGGTACGCGCGAGGCGGGCGAATGGATCGCGGAAAGGGTATCTCGCCGCTAACTTCTACCTTGCAGTCAAACCCGTCTGCCAGCCAACAGCGCTAGTTCCCGCCATTTCCAGTGACAATCGACATCAACGAATCCGATTTCGCGCAGCCATTTCAACTGGGTCTCTAGATCAAGAAGCTTGTTCGAAGGATCCTCGGTTTCAGGCGTGACACCGATCTCGCGCAAGAATTCCTCGTGCAACCTCGCTGTGGGCGAGGAAACGTGTTCCAAATTGCAGAAGACGCCATCGGCATTCAGTAGTCCGTGGATTTCAGAATAGAGTGTGCGCTTACGCCCATGCGCGAGATGATGGATCGCGAAACTGGAGATAACAGCGTCAAATTTGCCCAGGCTGGGAAGTGGGTTATCGAGATCGTGCGCCACCACGGCAACGGAAGAATCGTTGGCAAAGCGCTTCTTGGCAGCCTTGATCATGGCCGGGGAGAAATCAATCGCAATCGCTTCCGTGTTCGGATGCTTACGTTTCGCCAGAGCCAGCAGTCGTCCATCTCCGGTCGCCAAATCGAGAATACGGCGCGTGGTTTGGGGGATAAACTCGAGCAACGACGATTCCCCTTCGGTACGGTGAGGAATAGAGTCGGCTCGCTCGATGTAATCGAGAGCGTGATCGGTTCTGCTCCAGAGATTGACGGGCGTATTGACAGACATATTGGCTGACATGCAGACAGTATAAACTCGATGCCAATGGACAATACCAAGGTGGTTGCACAACAGATTCGACGATGGTCTTGCGGACTTGCTCTGCTAGTGCTGTTGGTTGGCACGCTCTGGGGTCAAACGGCAGGTACATCCGGCACTACCTCCCAGGATCAGGCGTCGAAATCCCAGCCCGCCATGGGCGACGACACTCGCGCAACGCTAGAAACAATTGTTTCACCAAAAGAGGCGAAGGAGCTTTTTCGCTCAGTGGACGAGATTCTGAAGTTTGCCAGCCAGGATACGGATCTGCCAATCAAGCACAACGTGAAGCGAAAGTTGGCAAACCGCAACGAGGTGCAGTCCTACCTTGAGAAGAGCATGAAGGATGACAAAGACACGAAGCGACTGGAGAGATCGTCGGCGGTGTTGAAGAAATTCGGGTTGCTTCCGCGAAATTTCGAGCTTGGTAACTTTCTGGTTGCAATGCTAAAGGAGCAGGTTGCGGGGTACTACGACTTCAAAACAAAGACTGTGAATTTGCTGAACTGGGTGGATGCCGACCAGCAGAAGCCTGTGCTGGCGCACGAACTGACACATGCCCTCCAGGACCAGTCGTTTGATATTGACAAATGGATGAAAGGGGCTGCGGAAAGTGCTGATGAGAAAAAAGAAGACAAAAGAGACAAGAAGAAAAATGAGCCAAGTCAGGCTGATATAGAAAATGACGAAGAATCTTCCGCTCGTCAGGCGGTTATAGAGGGGCAGGCGATGGTGGTGCTACTAGATTATTCGCTGGCGCCTCAGGGGAAGACGACGCTCGACTCGCCACAGATTGTCGAAGCGCTTGAGCACGGCATGCTGGTGGGAACGCCGGATTCTCCAAAATTCCGCGATGCCCCGGTGTTTTTGAAAGAGGAACTGACTTTTCCGTATCGTTACGGGCTCGACTTTACCCTCGCGCTCCAGAAGGCGGGCGGGAAGGAAATGGCTTATGCGGGCGCGTTCAAGGATCCTCCAAAGACGACGCGCGAAATTATGGAGCCACAGACATACCTCACACATGAGAAGTTGGAGCCGATGAAGATGATCGATATGGAGAAAGACTTCAAAGGTTACGATCCCTTCGACATTGGGGCGATGGGAGAGTTTGACGTGGATGTTCTAGTCGAGCAGTATGCGGGTCGGGACGAGGCTACGGCCATCTATCCGGAATGGCGTGGCGGATACTACTTCGCCGGCAAGCTGAAGGGAGACAAGTCCGCGCCGATTGGAGTGTTGTATGTTTCTCGTTGGTCGAGTCCAGTGAAGGCGGCAGAGTTTGCAGCTGTGTATGCGAAATCTTTGGCACAGCGATATCAGAAGCACCAAGGGCTGGGAGCGGATGACAAAGTCGCGGAGAATGCGCCGCCGGTGGATTCATGGCGAACCTTACGCGGACGTCATGCCTGGCTAACAGAAGAGGGAGTTGTGCTGATTGAAGTCCGGGACGACGAGATACTCATCAGTGAAAGCTTGGATGACGAGACCACGAAGAGAGTGGAAGCGGACTTCTGGCCGGAAGAAAAAGCAGCGCCAGCCAGGCCCTGAGCTCTGTCTTGTATAATCAATAGTTCCGCAGTCATTAGTCTTAATCATTCCCAATCCAATCAGGAGCGCAATTGCAACAGGCAGAAATAGGCATTATCGGAGGCAGTGGTTTGTACCACATGCCCGGATTCAGCGACGCGCAAGAAGTACAGCAGCAGACTCCGTTTGGCGATCCCTCCGACGCGTACATTCTGGGAATGCTTGACGGTCGCAAGGTGGCATTTCTCGCACGCCATGCTCGCGGACACAAACTTCTGCCAAGTGAGCTAAATTTCCGAGCCAATATTTACGGTTTTAAACAGTTGGGAGTTGAGCGCATTGTTTCGGTTTCGGCCGTGGGCTCGTTGAAGGAGGAGCATAAGCCGCTCGACTTCGTGATTCCGACTCAGTTTTTCGACCGCACCCGGCACCGCGTCGACACTTTTTTCGGCGACGGCATTGTGGCGCACATTGGATTTGGCGATCCGGTATGTAGCGAAATGACGAAGGTAGTTCGCGATGCATGCAAGGCTGCTGGCGTAAACGCGACGTTGGGTGGAACTTATATCTGCATGGAGGGGCCGCAGTTTTCCACCAAGGCCGAGTCCAACGTGTATCGCAGTTGGGGCGCGGACGTTATCGGTATGACTAACCTGCAGGAGGCAAAGCTCGCGCGCGAAGCGGAGATTTGCTATGTCACCATCGCCATGGTGACCGACTACGATTGCTGGCATCCGCATCATGATTCGGTGACGGTGGAGCAGATTGTTTCCGTGCTGGTTAAGAACGCGGAGAACGCCGCAAAAGTTGTGAAAGCCACGGTATCAGCGATGCCGAAGACGCGCTCTTGTAAGTGCGGACGCGCGTTAGCAAATGCCATTCTGACCGAGCCGGTCAAGATCCCCGCCGCGACGAAAGAGAAGCTGCGGTTGATATTAGGAAAATATTTGAAATAGTCACTGTTCGTTAGTGAGTACGGGAACTACGGGCTTTGCCTGTCCAGGACGACGGCGGTTGCAACGAAAAATGACTAACGATCATCGACGAGAATTACGGAGACTCATGAGCATTCTAGTAGTTGGTTCAGTTGCCTTTGACACGATCGCTACGCCTTCCGGCCGAGTCAATGACATTCTCGGAGGAGCCGCGACTTACTTTGCGCTCGCCGCAAGTTACTTCACTGAGGTGAGAATGGTGGCGGTCGTCGGCGAAGACTTTACGCCCGAAAACGAAGCTGTGCTAAAAAACCACGGCGTGGACACGCGGGGCATCGAGCGAACCGAGGGGAAAACTTTTCGCTGGGGCGGGCAGTATCTCGACAACCTGAATGAGGCCAAGACCGACTTCACAGAGCTGAACGTATTTGAGAAATTCCATCCGCGCATTCCAAAAGAATATGCGGACACACAGTTTCTGTTTCTTGCAAACATCAACCCCACACTGCAAACGGCGGTGCGACACGAGATGAATGGTGTTCGCCTGACTGGCGGCGACACCATGAATTTCTGGATTCAAGGCACGCCCAAAGAACTAGCTGAAACGTTGAAGCTGGTGAACGTTTTGCTTATCAACGATACCGAGACCAAGATGCTGGCTGGAGAGAAGAATCTCCCACTCGCGGCAAAAAAAGTTCTTGCCATGGGACCGACCGCGTTGGTGGTCAAGCATGGCGAATACGGAGCGACTATATTTTTCCGTGAAGGAGCCTTCGGCATTGGAGCGCATCCGTTTCGCGCGCCCGCGTTGCCGATCGAAGAAGTAAAGGATCCCACCGGAGCCGGCGACTCCTTTGCCGGCGGATTCATGGGATACATCGCGTCACAGGGCGAGGTTAATCGCGAGGTGTTGAAGCGCGCTTTGTTTTATGGCGGCGTGATGGGATCGTTTACCGTAGAACGCTTTGGCACGGAACGGCTGCAGGATCTTACGCGCGCGGAAATTGACGCACGATTTCAGATTTTCCGTGAGTTAACGCACCTCCAATAGGACCATAGCGGTTTATGCTGAATCCATGGCAGGGCTCACGGTGAGCGCAAAGTGACCGTAAAAAAAGCAGTCACAAAAACTGCGATTGTTCCGAACCGTGGTGTGCCTGGCTTGGCCGGGATTGTTGCGCTCGTGTCGCTATTTTCCTTTTTTTATTACTTTCAACACAGCGATCTTCTTCTATACGGCGACGCGGTTGCCCACATTAATATTGCGCGACGCGTGGTCGATTCGCAGACTCCCGGTCTGCTCCAGTTGGGGACGGTGTGGTTGCCGCTACCTCATCTGCTCATGGTTCCGTTCATTTTTTTCAATTCGATGTGGCAGAACGGAGCCGGCGGTTCGATTCCTTCGATGATTGCCTACGTATTCGGAGTCATGGGGATATTTCGCCTGGTGCACGGCATGTTGGAAGTCAATCTCCGCACGAAAGCAGCGGCTGGCCCGGGCGCATGGGCCGCTGCGTTGGCCTATGGAGCAAATCCAAATCTGATTTACATGCAGGTAACGGCCATGACGGAGTCCATTTACTTGGCCCTGTTTATATGGTCCGTAGTGTACTTCGTCGAATTCCTTCGGAGCCTGCCAAAGAATGGCCGCGCGAAAGAAGTGCAAGAAAAAACAAAAGAAGACAATGTGGACGGACAAAAACCTCCGGGAGCAAGCACCTCGCTGTTTCGTTGCGCTTGGTGTCTGGCCGGCGCGGAACTTACGCGCTACGACGGTTGGTTTCTGGCGGGAGTGATGGGAGCGGTGGTCGCAGCTATCGTGCTGCGGCGATGGCAGAATCGCGCCTCCAACGAAGACGACCAAGCCCTGCGCCGAGCGGCGTTGAAGTTTTTGTTCGGAATTGCTGTTGCTCCCGTTCTGTGGCTCGCATACAACGGGGTGGTCTATGGAAACGCTCTGGAGTTCGCTAATGGTCCCTACTCGGCGAAGGCAATTGAGCAGCGTGTGGGTGCTCCGAATCCGGCGCTCCACAATGCCGGCGTCGCGGCCATCTATTTCTTGAAATCGGCACAACTGAATATGGCGGAAGGGAACTGGGGCCGGTTCTGGCTCGCGGTGGCCTTGGTTGCGCTGGCAATCGCCGCATGGAAAATACGGACGCAATTGCCGCCGCTGATCTTGCTCTGGGTTCCGCTGGTTTTCTATTCGCTGTCGATTGCGTATGGCTCGGTTCCGCTTCATGTTTACACGTGGTGGCCATTTGCCACTTTCAATCAACGATACGGACTCCAGTTGCTGCCGATGTTCGCGGTTTCGACCGGAGTGCTCGTTGCCTCTGTCTTTCTCATCAGCGAAAGTCGGCGACACGTAGGCAAAATGGTGGCGGTGATTCTTGCGCTGGTCGTAGGCAGTTATGCGTCGGTGTGGAAGGTGGGGCCTCAGTGCTTGCAGGAGGCGCGGCGGAATTGGGAAATCCGCAATCCTTTGAATTCCTCGGTGGGGCGCGTCGTGGCTTTTTTGCCGCGGAACTCGCGTTTCTTAATGGATCTAGGGGAACACGTGGGCATCATGGAGCAGGCGGGCATTCCGCTGCGTCAGGTGGTGAATAACGAAAATCACCGCCCATGGAAGCGTCCGTCCGACCCCGAAGGTCTTTGGGAGCGAGCGCTAGCCGACCCGACGCGCTACGTCGATTTTGTGATCGCCTTCGATGGCGATCCGGTGGATCAAGGTGTGAATCGCACCAACCTAACGGTCTTAACGGAAATCCACGCGACCGGTCAGCCCTATGCGCGCATCTATGTAGCGCGGAACACCCCGAATCAATCGCGTTAACCCTTCGCGTTAAGCGATTCATTAATCGCGAGATGGCGATGATAGAATCCGCTCGAAGCCTGAGCGTTCCTATGAATCCAATCCATCCGATCATCCAACTGTTTCGTGACGAACTGGGTGTGGTGCTGAGTTCGACGCTGGCACGGTTGCTTCTGGCGGCGCTGCTCGGCGGCATCATCGGTCTGGAACGGCAACTCCGGCACAGGCCGGCGGGACTGCGCACGAATATGTTTATCTGTTTCGGCGCGGCGATGTTCACGGTTCTCTCTCGGCAACTCGCGGGTGTGGAGTCAGACAGCGCGCGGATCGCGGCGCAGATCATCCCCGGCATTGGCTTTATCGGCGCGGGCTCGATTCTGCACGCGCGCGCGTCGGTGAGCGGGCTGACGACGGCGGCAACGCTATTTGTGGTTGCGGCGGTAGGAATGGCTGCTGGCGGCGGCTTGTATCTGACGGCTTGCTTTGCAACGATTATCATCTTAATTTCGCTGGTGGTGCTGGGACGAATAGAGGCTGTGTTTTCACTGAAGATGTTTACTGCCAGCTACGAAGTAACTGGTCGCAACGTGGATGGAATGTTACGGGAAGTCAACCGTCTGCTCGATTCCGAACAACTCACTATGCAGAGCGTTCATGTCGCTTCCGCGGAACCGGATTTTCGCATGGTGTTCTCGGTGAATTGTGAGCATGAGCAGCAAGGTGCGTTTTTCGTCCGGTTGCATGAGTCGAATGCATTCGCCACCGTAACGTCGCTAGGAGGTATAGAACACGAATGAGCGCGCCGCGAACCGAGACGCAACAGAACCTGACTCAGCCGAACACGACTATCTCTTTTACGAAGGCCTCGGCGTGCGGCAACGATTTTCTGATCATAGATGCTGCTTACATTGATGGCGCTCACGCCTTCGGTGACTTAGCTGCGATTACCCGCCGACTATGCGATCGCCATTGTGGAGTTGGCGCCGACGGTGTGGAATGGTTGTTTCCGGATGCGGAAGCTGATGTTATGGCGCGCCTGATCAACGCAGATGGCTCGGAAGCGGAGATTTCTGGCAATGGCACGCGCTGTGTGGCTGCGGAAATTTGTTCGCGAGAGGGCAAAAAAGAAATTGTGATTCGCACCGGCGCTGGACTGAAGACCTGCCGGCTCATGGGGAGACAAGGTTCCGTATTCGAGTTTGAGGCCGATATGGGGGAGCCGAAAGTCGGCGAGCAGCTATCGATTGAAGCGATATCACTACACGCTGTGGGGACGAAGGTTTCGATGGGGAATCCGCACTTTGTGGTTTTTGGAGAAAAATTTCAGCAGGGATGGCAGCAGCAGGGCGCGCTGATCCAAGCGCAGACGCAGTTTCCGCAGGGCGTGAATGTAGTGTATGTGGTGGTACGTGGTGCGAATGAAGTCGAGATTCGGATGTTTGAACGAGGTGCGGGCGAAACGCAGTCTTCAGGCACAGGATCGTGCTCGGCGGCAGTGGCTGCGATTGCGAGTGGGCGTGTTACTTCGCCGGTAACGGTAATTGCGCCGGGAGGTTCGCAAACGGTGCGCTGGGAGGATCGAGTATATCTGCGAGGTCCTGCAACTCTCATCTGTCGCGGAGAATTCTTCGTTTAAGATCAATTACAAATTAATTCTGGCTTTGATGGTTTCCTCTTCTCAGAATTCGCGAATCAAGCCACGTGCGCTTCGTCCTGGCGATAAGGTGGGAATCGTTGCGCCCGCGTCGAATGTGAAGCGCGAAATGTTGGAGTCGGGTTGCGATGGTCTTCGACGTGCCGGTTACGAGCCGTTTTATTTTGAGTCGATCCTGGAACGCGATTTGTATTTTGCCGGCTCGGTGAATCGGCGGGCACTGGAACTCGAAGAGATGTTCGTGCGCGACGACATCCGCGCGATTGTATGCGCGCGTGGAGGATATGGATCGAACTACCTGCTGCCTGCGCTTGATTCTAAGACGCTGGATATAACAAAGATCACCACGCATCCGAAGATATTTGTGGGTTACAGCGATCTAACCTCTCTGTTGACCACATTTGCCGACGCAGCCAACTTTGTAACCTTTCATGGTCCGATGGTGGCCAAGGATTTCGCACTTATCGACGGTGTGGACATGGCTTCATGGCAGAGCGCGCTCAGTGGCGCCGTGGAGTGGGAGATTGCCGAAGGCTCAGGCGCGAAACCGCTGGTGACGGGCGAAGCGGATGGAATCCTGTATGGCGGATGCCTTTCCATCCTGGTTGCCGCGCTGGGCACTCCGTATGACATCGATACTGCGGGAACGATTCTTTTCATGGAGGACATCGCTGCTAAGCCTTTCCAGATTGACCGCATGCTGATGCAGTTGAAGCTGGCGGGCAAGCTGAAAGATGTGCGCGGCATTGTCTTCGGCGAAATGCTGGATTGCCAGCAAAGTCCGACGCAGGATTACACGCTGGAGGAAGTTGTGCTGCGAGTAGTTGGCGATCTCGGAATTCCAGTTGCATTTGGCCTTCGTTCGGGACACGTCTCGCGCGCCAACATCACTCTGCCGTTTGGCGTAAGAGCGAGGCTTGAAGTTGGCCGCGAAGTGAGACTGAAGATTCTGGAGTCCGCGACGGTCTGATGACCAAATCCAGACACATTCACCTGATCGGCATTTGCGGAACGGCGATGGCTTCGCTCGCTGGCATGCTGCAAGAGCGCGGCTTCCGCGTCACGGGATCGGATGCTGCGGCTTATCCACCGATGTCGACGTTTCTCGAATCGCTGGGAATCCCTGTCGCGCAGCCGTTTGCTGAAGCGAACCTGAATCCTCGTCCCGATCTTGTCGTTGTAGGCAATGCACTTTCTCGCGGGAATGTGGAATTGGAGCTCGTGCTCGACAAGCGCATTCCTTTCTGCTCGCTGCCACAGATTCTGCATGATGAGTTTCTCGTGGGAAAGAATGTTCTGGTGGTTGCTGGGACGCATGGTAAAACGACTACGACTTCGATGCTGGCTTGGATCTTCGAGACCGCTGGCCTTCAACCTTCGTTCCTGATCGGAGGCATTGCCGAGAACTTCGGCCGCAGTTTTGGGCTTGGCGACGGTAAACATTTTATTTTGGAAGGCGATGAATACGATACGGCGTTTTTCGATAAAGGTCCTAAGTTTCTCCATTACTTTCCAGATTCCGTGATTCTCACTTCGATTGAATTCGATCACGCCGATATCTACAAAGATCTGGATGCTGTGGAGACGGCTTTCAAGCGTTTGGTGAATCTGGTTCCGCGTCGCGGACGAATTGTTGGTTTTGATTCTGGAGATAGCCACAATGCGAGTATCGATCGCTGCCTCCAGAAAGCTTTCTGCCCCGTCGAACGTTACGGTGCATCCGATCGCGCGAGATGGAAAATTGCAAATCTGAAATTGGGCGAAGAGCAAACATCCTGGTCGGTGCTGCGCGATGGGAAACCTTGGGCCGATTTCGAATTTCCGCTGGGCGGTGAATACAATGTCTGGAATGCGACAGCAGCCGCGGCGTTGGCGGCGAATTATGAAATTCCGAAAGACGTGATTGCAAAAGCTCTCCAAACATTTCGCAGTGTGAAGCGGCGGCTCGAAGTAAAAGCGCAGGTCAATAAGATCACGATCATCGACGATTTTGCGCATCATCCAACCGCTATTGAGCAGACGATTCGGGCGCTTCGGGCGCGGTATCCGCAATCGCGGCTTTGGGTGGTGCTGGAGCCGCGTTCGAATACCATGCGCCGCAATGTTCTTCAAGATGCGCTGGCTCGCAGCCTCGCGCTCGCCGATCAGGTGATCATTGCGGCCATCTTCAAGTCGGAGGCTATTCCTGAAGCCGAACGACTCGACCTGAATCGCGTCATTGACGAGATTCAGAAACGCGGCAAGCAGGCGCGTGTTCTTGCCGATGCTGATGCCATTGTGAACGCGATCGCTCCTGAGCTACGTGAGCGCGATGTGGTTGCCATTCTCTCCAATGGCGGATTTGGCGGCATCTATGAGAAGCTGCCTCAACGTTTGCGCGCGCTCACAATGAAGCCGATCGCAGCACAAACGTCCGGGGTGAAGACATAAAGTGTTTCGCACCATTCTCATGCTGGCGTTTTGGGCTGTCTCGCTGCCCATCGCTGCGCTTCTCGGTTTTCCCTGGACCTATCTCACCAAGGACATCACTTTTTTGTACAAGACATGCATGTCCGCCATGTGGACGGGGGTGCGTGTCGCGGGAGTGAAAGTGCAAACCATCGGACTGGAAAAACTTGATCCGGCGCGAACTTATATCTTCATGTCGAACCATATTTCCAATCTTGATCCGCCCATTACGTTGCCGCTTATCCCACGCCGCAGTTCGGTGATGGTGAAAAAAGAATTGTTCAAAGTCCCGATTCTTGGTCCGATCATGCGGATCGGGTCGCTTGTGCCGGTTGACCGCGGCAATCGTGATGCGGGCATTTCGGCGGTACGCGACGCGGTCAAAGCCATCGAGCAGGGACTCAACATGACCATCTACGTGGAAGGGAAGCGCTCATTCGATGGCAAGCTGCTTCCGTTCAAAAAAGGTCCGTTCTATCTCGCCGAGGAGTGCAAAGTTCCGGTCGTTCCAATCACGATTTCCGGCACCGAAGCGGTCATGCCGAAGGGGCGGTTTGCGATTCGTCCACGAACAGCGATGGTGACGGTCGAGTTTCACGATCCTATCGAGCCTTCCGATTTTGGAGAGCGCGATTGCCTGATGGCCAAAGTGCGAGCGGCGATCAACGGCGGGCTTCCGGCGGAGTTGCGGAGTAGCAAGACCGAATGACCAATCCTTCAGGGTCACGTATCAAGTATTTTGTCCGTCAGCCAAGCCTCTGGATTGCTCTCGCGATCTGGTGCCTGCTCAGTGCGGCTGGCATCCTTTTATGTAGGAACGGCGTGCCGCTCGACCGGCCCGAACTCGCTGCTACACCGCCCATAACTGATGTGCTCAACAACTCCATCGGTCTCTTTTCGATCATCCTGCTCATCGGCATCGTCTCCTTTCTGGCGCGTCGTCGTCCATTTCCCAACCTCGCCGAACGCGCTCCGGAGTGGGGCATCGCGTTGCGCGAAACGCTGGCCATGTGGATTTACGGCGCCATCGTATTATTTGCGGGCCGCATCATTGGACAGCACTATTTCGGCGAAGGGATTGCGCTGCATCTCAACGGCTGCCTCTTCGGCGCGACGCACGTCCAGTCCCCGGCCATGGTCTACACTTGGGCCGCGTACAACGGTATCTTCCTTGCGCTTTTTCCGTATCTCATCTTTCGCTGGCGTGGCTACTCGCGCCAGGCGCTCAATCTGCGATCCGCCAACTGGAAGAACGACACGCTCATCATAGCGGTTGTCATGCTCATCGGCTGCGCGTACGAACTTGCCGGCCCCAACATTTTTCAGCTCACGCCGCATCAACAACTCGTCGGCGGAGCGCTCTCCCTCGTGCTGCATCTGTGCGGGACAGATCTCCCCATCATGGTCTTTATCTATGCGATTCTGCTGCCGCGTTATGCCCGGTTATTCTCTCCGCTAGTCGCCTTTCTGGCAGGCGCCGTCAGCTACCCGCTGATGCACGTCTTCGAATCATGGACACGCTATGACTCGCCTTATCACGCAGTGATCTCTGTCATCTTCGTTTTGCTCACATTCTTTCCTGCAGGAGTTATGAAGTCATTCCTCACATTCAGGACGGGAAATGCCTGGGTCCATATGTGGGCCTTCCACGCCATCACGCCACACGTCATGGTGGACACGCGCCTGGTAGTTCACGATTTCAATATTCGCTAGCATGGCGGAACCGGAAATCTTGGGGCGGAAAAAGCAACGTCAAAAACAGCGGACAGGAGTGTCCGCTCCACACGGGTCACGGGAGAACCTGATACTTCGCCGGGAGTGTCAGATGACACATTCGGAGAGCATGAGGTCTTTCGCTTTGCTCAGGATGACACTTTTTTTTCTGTTTCTTCTGTGACGATGTGAAGACGACTTACTCCTGCCCTACTCCCGCTCCGACAACTTTCTTACGGCTTTGGCAATCTCTGGCAACTTGGCATAGGCGGCGCAGCACTTTAACCACAGGCGGTGATCGATGGCGGGAGCGCCGCTGACCATGGCTCCGGCGGGGACATCGTGCGGAATGCCGCTTTGGGCTATGGCTATGGCTCCGTCTCCGATTTTTACGTGGCCGCTGACGCCTACTTGTCCGGCCAGAATGACGTTGTTACCTACGTCGGTGGTGCCGGCCAGACCTACCTGAGCGCAGATTAGCGTGTCGTGCCCTATGGTGCAGCTATGGCCTATGTGGGCGAGGTTGTCGATCTTTGAGCCGCGGCCTATGCGGGTCTCTCCTATGCTGGCGCGGTCGATGCAGGCGTTGGCTTGGACTTCTACTTCACTCTCGAGCGACACGTTTCCGGACTGGACGATTTTGTGCCAGCGGCCGAAGTCGTCTTGATTCTTGTCCTCATGCTTCGCGAAGCCAAAGCCGTCGGAGCCTACTATAGCTCCATTTTGGAGCAGGACGTTGTCGCCTAGATGGCAGAATTCTCTTACTACGGCATGGGCGTGGGCGAAGAAATTGTTGCCTATGGTGGCTCCGCGATAGATGACTACGTGGGCCAGGAGGACGGCGTTGTCTCCGATGACGGCGTCTTCGTCGATGACTACGTAGGGGCCCAGGTGCGCGTGCTTTCCGATCTTTGCCGTGTGATGGACGACTGCGGTCGAATGGATTCCGGGGGCGTAACGCGGCGGGCGGTAGAAAAGTTCTATGGCTTTGGCCCAGGCCAGGTAGGGGTTGCTGCTGCGCAGCATGCCTGTGTTAATGGCGGGGAAATTCTCGGCAACTATGACCGCTGACGCTTTGGTCATCTTCGCGGCGGCGTTGTATTTCGGATTCGAGACGAAGGTTAGCTGGCCTGGGCCAGCGTTCTCTATGCCGGCTACTCCGGTGATTTCGGTGTCGGCGGATGCGTTATCTAGGCGGGCGTTTACAGCTTTGGCTATGTCGGCTAGTTTCATGGGGGCGTCTTCAGTTCGTATGGTTAGTTCGGTATCACGGGAATTGTAGCCGAAGGCGGGCGCGGACACGGGCTTTCAGGAGAGCTTGCTGGTTTGTCTATGCCGGTTTCACTGGGGTTAGCGTTTTGACATACTCAAACAGAGGCATGCCGAAAAAATCCGTGACTCTCCCTGACCGGTGGTAGCCGTTCTTCTCATAGAAACGCATAGCGGGTTGGAGGGGCTGCGTGGTGTCGAGACTGATCCGTGAGCATCCGCTGGCGCGCAGCTCCGATTCAACGGTCTTCAACAACCATGCGGCGACACCGGTGCCTTGCCACGCGGGCAGCACAGCCATTCCGCGAATATGTCCTTCGCTTGAATTTTCCTTCTTCGGATCCCCCAGGGGATCAACAACCAGGCAGCCAATCGTGCCCACGATCTCACCCGAATCGCTTACAGCTACGACCACGCACATGCTAGCGAGACGGTGCTGAAGGGTTTCAGGGGTGAGCACGGTATCGGCAAACGCTTCGGGCGTATAGCTGCCGCGGTAGGGCTCGAAAGCTTCATGCAGACATTTCAGGATCCCGGCGGAATCGTGTGGCGTGGCTTTGCGAACGGCTGGTAATGCGAACTGAGACATCTTACTGCTCGAACAGAGTGACTTGCCTGGTGTCGGGCTGGCCGCCTTTGCGGCGGCGATTCGTTGCTCCTATTACTGCCAGAACTGCCACCGACGTTAATGCTTCTCTGGGCACGAAGATTCGTTGCGTGTTGGAGCGCAGGTCGGGAGGGTTCATTAGAAATCCTTCGGCGGGATTTTGGGTTAGGTCGTTGGGGAGGATGCCCTCGATCATGTCGTTGTCTTTAAATTTCAGGCGCACCCACAGGCCTTCGGTTCTTGGACGGGTGGTGAAGGTCTTGCGGAGCATGGGGTCGGTGTCGGAAAATTCTCGGACAAAAAAGACGGCTTTGATATCGTGCAGGTCGATGGCGACCACGTTGCCGGACGTGTTTAGCAGTTCTAGTTTTCCTTCAACCACAAAATTGGCAGGTGCGACGAAGCCGCTGACTGAGTCGCGGTCGTGTTTTCTCACGATTACTTTTTTGTGGGTCGAGGGCATGGAGTTGAGATGAACTACTAATTTTCAATCTACAAAGTTATCAATTTCGTACACGCTTGTTTCTGGTACCAGCTTTCGCGGGCGTGGGCGCCCGCGCCACACATCCTGATGGGATTCTCGCACTTCGTGCGCAATTTCTCGATGAATTCGGACAGTTTGTGCCTTCGTAGTAGCCAAACGGTAAACCTTGTGTTATTTTCTACAGTTTGCTGGAATTGTGAGTTTGCGGTATAAGTCTAATGTCTAGAGAGAGTTAGATTCCGCCAGCGAGCAGCTCGTCAGATTCGAGCGGGGCCCCTGTGGAAATCTTGTGAATAACGCCCCGGATCGAGCCCACCGATGGGCCACCGCAAGGCGACTAGGAAGGCATGGCCGATTACATATATACGCTGGAAACCCGGCTCTCGCCGGATCAACAGAAGGCAGTAACACTCGTCCTAGACGCCGCTAAGGCGGCGGGGATGAACCTATATCTCACCGGCGGCGCAATCCGCGACATCATTACAGGCTTTCCCATCCGCGACCTGGATTTTACGGTTCAGGGCAACGCGCTCAAGCTGCAGAAAGATTTAGAAAAGGCCGGAGCGGTGATTGGCGATGCCGATAGTGACACGCGCGCATTGCTGCTAACGCTGCCCGGTGGCGTCCGTGCCGAGATTGCCATGGCGCGCTCGGAGCACTATGACAAGCCGGGCAAGCCTCCGCAGATAGCTCCGGCAACAATTATTGAAGATCTGCGCCGCCGCGATTTCACGGTGAACGCGATGGCCTTGTCGCTGAACGAAGGATCGCGCGGGTTGTTGATGGATCCGTTCAACGGAGTGGCCGACGTTGAGGCCAAGGTAATTCGCGTGTTGCACAACTACGCGTTTCTCGAAGATCCTTCGCGGATGATTCGCGCCACGCGCTTTACTACGCGCTTCCACTGGCCGCTCGAGGAGCGAACGCAGGCGCGTTATGATTCGGGCAAAGAAAACGGGTATATCGAGTACATCCGGAGTGCGAGCATCGGGCACGAGATTGAACAGTTGGCCTATGAGGACGATGCGCTCGGTGTCCTGAAGGTGTACGAAAAAGAAGGTTGGCTGAAAGTACTGAACGCGCACTGGAGCACGGCGAAAGTGGACACGGCGGGCCTGGGTGCGCTGATGAAGACTCGTCAACAGATGAATGAGCTTGGTTATACGCCGGAGGTTGCGCCGGCGGTGTTGTATTTCCTCACCGAGCGCCTGGGCGACAAGGATATTTCGGATCTGCGGAAGGCGATTCCGCGCAAGGATCTGGTTGAATCCTGGAAGGATCTGGACGCCAATGCCCACAGCCTGGCAAAAAGGTTGATGGGTAAAGAAGCGGCTACGCCGTCGCGGACCTGGCAATTACTGTCGTCGGCGCGTCCAGAGATGATTTTGTTTTTGGCGATCACGGCGCGGCAGCAGGCGGTTCAGCAGAAGATCAAGAATTTCTTCACCAAATGGCGACAGGTGCAGCAGAAGATTCCATTGCTCGAGATGACGGAACTTCACATCACGCCGCAGATGCCGGAGTATCCAAAGATCGCGAACGATGTGTTCTTACTTCTGTTGGATGGCAAGCTGCGTTCACGGACGGAGACGCTGAAATTTCTGAAGCCGCTGGCGCCTCCACCTCCGCCACCTCCGCCACCTCCACCAGCTAAGCGGGGCAGAGGAGCGAAAGCCGCCTCAGCCGCTGCTGTGCCAGTTGAGACTGGCAAGCCGGGCGCGAAAAGTAAAGGGAAAGGAAAAGCTGGTGCAACTGCGGCGGTTCCGGTCCTGGTGCCAGCCAAGCTGGCGGCGCCTGCAAAGTCTGGAACAGCTGAAAAGGTTGCGACTCCCGCAAAGCCTGCCGCAGTCGCCAAGACAAGCAAGCCAACGAAGGTATTGGCCGTCAAAAAGCCGAGCAAACCTGCCAAGACGGCGAAACCGGCCGCGAAAACGAAGACTAAGGCCGGTGCAAAGCCCAAGAAAAAGGGCAAATAACGCGGTTTCTCGTATTACGAACTTTACGACAAACTTCGGATGGGGCTTCGGTTCACGCCGCGCCAACGGATTTTCTCCGGCTGGAAACCATTCAAACTAGGCTATAATGTGGTTATGCGGCGCTCTTTGTATATAGCGACGTGGTATATAGCGACGTGCGTGGCTACGTTGAGTTTCTTGCTCGCGCTTCCCGCGTGGGCACAACGGCGCGGGGGTGGTGGCGGTGCGCACTTCGCCTCCGGTGGTGGACACCCTTCGGCTTCATTTCGTGGCCCCTCAGCTTCTTTTCGTAGCGGAAGTTTTGGTCATACTTCTGGTATTCGTCTGCGGAGTGGAAACTCGAGCTTCCGGCGTCGAGTTTTCTACGGTTCGCGGTTCTATCCTTACGGAGCCTACTATCCATACTATGGCTGGTATTCCGACCCGCTCGACTATCAGGGCGATGATCAGACTGCGAATTCCTACGTCGACTCGTATGGTCCTCCACCGAATCAGGCGGACAGCGGATTGCAGCGTGATCTCGACTCGCTGAACGGAAAAATCGACCGATTGCAGGCTGATGTGGAAGCGCGTAATCATCCAAAGGCGGGTATGGAGCCTGCGACAGCGCTGGTTTTCCGTGACCAGCATGTTGAAGAAGTACACAATTATGCGATCGCCGGTGGAACACTATGGGTGCTTAATGACCAAGCCGCGAAGAAGATTCCACTCGACCAGCTCGATCTTCCTGCCACTACCAAGATGAATGACGATCGCGGCGTGGATTTTCAGGTGCCAGGGCCATCTCTTCAGCTCATGATCATGCGTTAGCCGGGTCGCACGATAGATGGAGGCGCGATTCCAATCCCTTCGGTGTAAGCGGCACGCCATGTGAAGTTGCACCACTTTCAGGCGTTGCGTGATTTTCTCCAGCCATTAGAATGAAGTCGGCTCCAGATTTCTGCGGGCCGGGCATCGACTCTTAATGACTCAAAAACACACGACTCAGAACCAATTCGTTCATCTCCATTTGCACAGCGATTACTCCCTGCTCGACGGCGCTTGCGACGTCGAGAAACTCGTTGACCGGGTTCACGAACTCGGTATGCCCGCAGTAGCCATGACCGACCACGGCAATATTTTTGGCGCCGTGCATTTTGTAAATGCAGCGCACAAGGCCGGAGTCAAACCGATCGTCGGATGCGAACTCTATATCTGTAAAAAAGACGACCACGTAATCACGCGAACTCCGCCCGACGGCGACACTTACAACCACCTGCTGGTGCTTGCCGAAAACGAGGAAGGCTATCGCAACCTGGTGAAAATAACGTCGGAGGCTTCGCTGCACGGCTTCTATTACAAGCCGCGCGTGAGCAAGAAATTTCTGGCGGAGCACTCTAAGGGACTAATTGGGCTTTCCGGATGCCTGAAAGGCGAAGTGGCCGAGCGGCTGACGGAAGGGAACTACGACGCGGCGCGATCGGCAGCCGGATTCTACCGCGATCTCTTCGGTAAAGAGAATTTCTTCCTTGAGATTCAAGATCAAGGTCTGGAGATGGAGCACCGCATCCATTCCGGATTGTTCCAGCTGGAAAAAGATCTCGGGATGCCAATGGTCGCGACCAACGACAGCCACTACCTTTGCGAGGACGACGCGCATGCCCAGGATGTGATGCTGTGTATTCAGACAGGGAAGTCGATCCAGGAAACCAACCGGATGAAGTTCGAGGGCACGCAGTTCTTTGTCAAGAACGCGGACGAGATGCTGCGCGTATTCAAGGATGCCCCTATGGTGCTTTCGCGGACGCTCGATATCGCGGAGCGTTGCAATCTGCGACTGGAGAAAGTTCCGAGCCCGTTTCCGCATTTCGATGTTCCGGATGGATACACCCTCGACAGTTATTTTGAACACATCACGCGGCAAGGATTTGCGCGGCGCATGGAGAATCTACACGCGGCTGCTTCGAGCGGTCGGCTCAAGCATTCGCTCTCGGAGTATGAGCAGAGATTAGCGCGCGAACTCGCCATTATTCAGCAGATGAAGTTCTCGGGCTATTTCCTGATCGTCTGGGACTTTATCCGCTACGCTCGCGAACGCGGCATCCCAGTGGGGCCGGGACGTGGATCGGCGGCGGGATCGGCGGTCGCGTATTCGCTCGGCATTACCGACATCGATCCGCTGCAGCATGAACTCTTGTTCGAACGCTTTTTGAATCCAGAGCGCATTTCGATGCCGGATATTGACATCGATTTCTGCATGAACCGGCGCGGCGAAGTGATTGAATATGTCACCCAAAAATATGGCCGGGAGAATGTTGCGCAGATCATTACGTTCGGAACCATGGCGGCCAAAGCAGCGATCAAGGACGTTGGCCGCGCGATGGATATGCCATACAGCGATGTGGATCGCATCGCGAAGATGGTGCCGACTACGCTGAATATAAAACTGGACGACGCACTCACGGAATCGGTGGCGCTGCAGGAGGCGTACCAGAAAGATCCGCAGGTGCGGCAGTTGCTCGACACGGCGCGAAAGCTCGAAGGATTGGTGCGAAATTCCGGCGTACACGCAGCGGGGGTGGTGATTTCTCCGCGACCGTTGATCGAACTGGTGCCGCTGCATAAAACCAAGAACGACGAAATCGTCACCGCCTTCGACATGGTGGCCATCGAAAAGATGGGCTTGCTGAAGATGGATTTTCTTGGCCTGACAACGCTCACCATTCTCGACGACACGGTGAAGCTGCTTGCGCAAAGAGGCCAGCAGCTCACGCTCGATGAGATCCCGCTGGAGGATGAGGAAACATATCAAAAAGTGTTCCATCGTGGATTGACGTCTGGAGTGTTTCAGTTTGAATCGCACGGCATGCGCGATGTGCTGCGGCGTTATCAGCCAAACTCGATCGAACACCTGACAGCGCTCAATGCGCTCTATCGTCCTGGCCCGATGGCGATGATCGACGATTTCATCGAGCGAAAGCATGGGCGCCGCAAAATCGAATATGAATTACCCGAATTGAAGGAGATCCTGGAGGAAACGCTCGGCGTCTTCGTCTATCAGGAACAGGTCATGCAAGCCGCCAACAAACTCGCCGGCTACTCCCTGGGAGAAGCCGATCTGCTGCGCCGCGCGATGGGAAAGAAAAAGCCCGAAGAAATGGCGGCGCAACGGGAGCGATTTGTGCAGGGCGCGACTAAGAACGGCCTGCCGCCTAAGAAGATCGAGAAGATTTTCGATCTGATGGCGCAGTTTGCCGGCTACGGTTTCAATAAGTCGCACTCGGCGGCCTATGCGCTACTGGCCTATCACACTGCGTATTTGAAGACGCATCATCCGATCGAGTTTATGGCAGCGTTGCTGACATCGGTTACGGGAAGCACAGATGACGTGGTGAAGTACATCAATGAATGCCGCGAGATGGGGATTGCGGTTGAGCCGCCGGATATCAATGTTAGCGATGCGAACTTTACTCCGCATGGACAGGCGATTCGTTTTGGTTTGGCTGCAGTAAAGAATGTGGGCGGAAATGCGATCGAGTCCATTGTGGCGGCGCGGAAGAAGCTGGGCAGGGATTTCAAGTCAATTTACGAATTCTGCGAGGAAGTCGACCTGCGGTTGCTGAACATTCGTGTGCTGGAGTCCCTGATTAAAAGTGGAGCGATGGATTGTTTGTGCAAAGCGGAAGACAAGATTGGGTGCCGAGCGCGGCTCATGAAGGCGCTTCCCATAGCCGTCGAGCGGGCCCAGAAAGCGCAGCGAGATGCGGAGTCAGGACAGTACGGGCTGGCCAATATATTTGCGCAAGCGGACGAGGACGCTCAGGACAATGACGCGCTCCCCAACGTGCCCGATTGGGATGAACATACGCGGTTGGCGGCGGAGAAAGAAATCCTCGGATTTTTTATAACCGGGCATCCAATGGAAAAATACAAAGAAAAACTCGCTGACCTGAACGCGCTTTCCACTGAAAATATTGCTGCGATGAAGAAGTCCACTGCGAAAGATGAAACGATCATGATCGCGGGTTTGATTTCGGGCTTGCGGGTCGCGAAGTCAAGAAGAGGCGAACTGTGGGCGCAAGCGGCACTCGAAGATATGTCAGGGAAAGTAGAGCTGCTGGTTTTTCCCGAGGCCTATAAAAAACTTGCGGAGAAAGTGAAGCTCGAAGTTCCCGTGCTGATTCGCGGGGGCGTGCGAATTGAAGAAGGCGCAAATCCAAAGATCACGGCCAACGATATTACTCCTCTCGATGAGGCTCGGGTGCCATTGCCGAAGGCGATCCGTATAACGATTCCTGGGCAAAACACCGAAACTGTCGACGCCTTGCATGCTCTTTGTAGGGAGCGGACGGGCGAAGCCAAGGTGCTCTTCGATGTCGATCGTGAAGGTGATTTTATGGCTGTCATGGAAGCCGAAGGCTATACTGTTACGGCGGACAGCAATTTCAAGGGTCGCGTTGAGCGATTGTGCGGACCCGGAAGCCTCCGCCAGATCAGTTGATCCACGCAAAGGAAAGTATGGAAGTTAGCCAAATCGGCCGATGAGACGAGCGAAAATAAAGCGGGCAGAGAAATCGGACCCAGGTGCGGGAAATGGCTCGAACAATATCCCGAACAATGGCGCGAAAAGTGATACCAAAAATGGCTCTGACATTGACGCCGTAGCCGGTACGGACTTTATGCTTTCGATTGTGGAAGCGCATCATACGCGAAAGAATGGAAACGTCATCAAGATGGATTCTGGATTGAAGGCGCAACAAGAGCTGGAAAAAATCGAAGAGCAGATCACTCGCCTGGAGGCGCTGGAGGGACAGAACGCGGAAACGCTTCGTCAGATCCAGCAATTACACGGACGAGTGAGCGATCTACGCCGCGAGATTTCGTCGCACCTGAACGCATGGGAGCGTACGGAACTGGCGCGTCACCCACAGCGTCCCTACACGCTGGATTATGTCGAGCGTATCTTTACCGACTGGAGCGAGATTCATGGGGATCGCGGCTTCCGCGACGATCCGGCGATTGTTTGTGGCATGGCGCGCTTTCACGGTGAGGAAGTGGTGGTTGTGGGTCAGCAAAAAGCGCGTGACGCGAAGCAGCGTGTTTATCGAAACTTTGGCATGCCACATCCGGAAGGCTATCGAAAAGCGCTGCGAATAATGAAGATTGCGGAGAAATTTAGACGGCCGATTTTTACGTTTGTGGATACCGACGGTGCTTATCCCGGACTGCACGCTGAAGAACGTGGCCAGGGAGAGGCTATCGCCCGCAACCTGTTGGAGATGGCGCGGCTTGAAGTGCCGATTATTGCGACTGTGATTGGCGTCGGTGGCAGCGGCGGCGCGCTGGCGATTGCCGTGGCCGATCGCGTGTTGATGATGGAAAATTCGGTGTACTCCGTGATTTCGCCGGAGGGCTGCGCGTCGATTATGTGGCGCGATGCCAGCAAGAAAGATTTGGCGGCTGAGGCGATGAAGATTACAGCTAAAGACTTGAATGAACTTGGTTGCATTGATGGCATCATCCCGGAACCCGCTGGGGGCGCGCATACTGATCACGCGCAGGCGGCTGATTTGCTGGACGCTGCTCTGCAACAGAATTTGGCCGCGATAAAACAAATGCCCGTCGGGGAGTTGCTTGAAACCCGCTATAAGAAATTCCGCAACATGGCGCAGTTCTTTCAGGTAGAAGCGTAGTTTCGGCTCGTATTTTTGGCTCTCTGCCCTACAGAATCGGCAAATGCAAACATGGCTGCACCAGGAAATCCAGCGAGTTGATTTGCTTTAACGCCTGCTCCACTAACGATGCTTTGCATTCCTCCAGCGTAATCAGAAATGGGAGATGTGTTTTCGGACAGCCCGGTTTCTGCACTACTGCGTCGATGTTGATGTTGCAGTGAGAGAGAATTGTGGCGAGGCTGGCGATGATGCCTGGCTGATCGTTCACCAGAAAGCGCAGGTAGTGTTTAGAGGTGAAATCAGCAGTGACGGAGGGCGTTTTCTCGACGGGCTGCGCGGCATAACTTATCCCGGCTTGTTTCGCGCGAGCGATCGTCAAAATGTCGGAGACAACGGCGACGGCTGTTGGGTGTCCACCTGCACCGTGGCCGCCAAATACGGTCTCGCCGCCATAAGTTCCGGTTGCCATTACCAGGTTTTTGCTCCCTTCTACTCGCGCCAAGGGCGATGAAAGTTCGACGAGCGCCGGCTGGACCGCGGCAAACAAGTCGTCGCCTCGCAATTCTGCGCTAGAAATCTGGCGAATTGTGCACCCTAGCTGTTTCGCATATTCAAAATCAACCGCGTCGATTGCTGAAATCGAGCGGGCCATAATGCTGGCTGCTTTGACATTGCAGTGCAGTCCAACTCGCGCCAGGATGGCGAGTTTGGCGCGCGCGTCCAGGCCGTCGATGTCTTCCGTCGGGTCGGCTTCGGCGAAGCCAAGCTTCTGCGCTTCCCGCAGAGCGGTGGCGAAGGGAATGCCGTTGCTCTCAATCTGGCTGAGAATATAGTTGCAGGTGCCATTGAGAATGCCGCAGATCTTGAACAGTTCATCGCCGGCCAATCCCTCGTGCAGTCCGGAGATTACGGGCACGCCACCTGCTACCGACGCACCAAACTGAATCTCCTGATTCATTTGGCGCGCAAGACTTATCAATTCGGGCCCGGAGTGCGCGATCAATTGTTTGTTGGCGGTGACGACGGACTTGCCCGATTGTAGCGCGCGTCGAATCCAATCTTCGGTGGGCTGAAGACCGCCCATCACCTCGACGACAACATCCGCATCGGAGGACAGAATGTCGTCGACGTTCTCCGTCCAGCGTACCGAGGAGGGTAGCCAGTCCACCTTTTTCCGCGCCACGTTGCGATTGAGGACGTGCGTCAGGCGCAGGTGGGTGTTGGAGCGCTCGCAAAGAATTCTCGCCACTGAACTTCCGACCGTGCCGAAGCCAATGAGAGCTACGTTGCATGTATGCGCACCAGTGACATTTGAATCGAGCTTAGTTGGACCCGTCATCGTTCTATTATCGCCGAAGCACGGAAGACGGTGGGGAGAGTCGATTTTCTTTCTTCAGTTTTGCCAATCGAGTTAGCGATTACCCAGTGTTCCTCGGACCTGGAAATCTTTCGTTCCGAATCCAACCAGTTTGGCCGTCTCAATCCTAGTATGATGGAGCGTCTCGACGATTAGCATGATCTATGTCGCTCGCTGGAGTTTGCAACTCCGCGGGAACCGTCGTTTTGAGGAGGCAAAGAACAAAAAATGAACCGCAGAAGATTTGTCCAGAACACCGCAATGCTTGCCGCAGGCACAGCTGCCCTAAGCGGCACGGCGCTGTCCTATGGGCGCATACTGGGCGCGAACGATCGCATTTCACTCGGCCACATCGGGCCTGGGGCCCGTGGGATAGAACTGGTGGGCATGGTGGGCGCGCTCAAAGATAAATTCGACGTTGAAATGACGGTAGTTTGCGATCTCTGGACCCACAACCTGGAGCGGGCAGTGGACGCCAACAAGAAGTTGTACGGAAAGGCGCCGCGTGCGTACAGCCACCCGGAAGAACTAATCGCTTTGAAGGATGTCGACGCTATCATCATCTCTACGCCCGAGCATTCGCACTCCTTACTGCTTAAGATGGTCGCCGATGCGGGAAAAGACGGCTATTGCGAAAAGCCCATGGGAAATGTTCTCGAAGAAGCAAAGGCCGCGCGCGATGCGGTGCAGACCAGGAACCTGATCGTGCAGATCGGCACGGAGCACCGCAGTGAGCCTTACCAGGTTGCCGTACGCGATCTCATTCGCGGCGGCGCGCTGGGAGACGTGAGCAAATACGAAATCGCCTGGAACTATCATGGGCCACGTTGGCGCGGACGTCCGGAAGTGAAGCAGATCCGCGAGCAGGATACGGACTGGCGCGCCTGGCTGATGAACAAGCCGTATCGTCCGTTCGATCCGCAGCTTTACTTTGAGTACCGGTTGTACAAGGATTTTTCGAGTGGGATTTGTGACCAGTGGATGAGCCATGGCATCGACTTGGTCCATTTCTTTATGGACGAGACATACCCGGAGTCTGTGGTCGCTCACGGCGGAATTTTTGCCTGGCACGATGGCCGCGAAAACCCTGATACGTTCCAGACTCTGCTGACGTACCCGAAAGGTTTTCTGGTGAGCTACTCCACCAGTTTTGGGAATGATGCGACTGGGTACACACGCATCATGGGAAAGAAAGCCACCATGTACAACACGGGCGGGGAAGGCAGCCCGCGCTGGCAGATGGTCCAGGAAGTTGGCAATCATGAGGATGACACCGAGATCGATCAGAAGCGCGTGGCTAAAGATATTCTGTTGCCTGGAGACACGGGCCTGCCGCCGATAGGCATCGGGGATGAGGATCTTTCGCACATGACGAACTGGCTCGGTTGTCTGCGCACGCGCAAACAACCGAATGCCACCGTGCAGAATGGATTTTCGCATTCCGTAGCTTGCATGATGGCGACACAGGCGTATTGGACTGGCAAGAAAATCTATTTCGATGCGAAAACGGAGCAGATTCTCGACCATCCGCCCGTGGCGTAAATTTCGTCCGTTGGGGCACAGCCGGCGGAAAAAGCGAGCATGGCAGTGCTTAGCGATGGCCTGACACGAAGCAGTCCGTCGATCAGATGCTTTTCCGCACGCCGTCGCTCGAAAGTGTACTTTTGTCGGGTGAATCATCTTTATCTTTCATGGCGTTTTTGAAGCCGCGGATACCGTCTCCGATTCCTTTGCCGAGTTCTGGAAGTTTTTTGGGTCCGAATACTAGTAGAGCAATCCCAAAAATAATCAGCAGATGCATTGGTTGAAAAAGTCCTTCGAACATAAGTTGCTCCTTAAGTAATCGTTGTTAAGATCTGGCGGCGTAAGAATTGAAAAGCGGACGCTGTACTTTGAATTTCACAACTTAAAATTCACACATACAGCGTCCGGGGAAGAAGACTGCGAGTTACCTTGAATCAAAATCCGCGTTTTGCCGCATCCGCTTGCTTGGCTAGCGTGGCAAACGTTTTAAAGAATTCCGGGGATTGGCCGTCGAAAAGGTTCATCGCGGTCAAGAAATCGACCACTGCGCCGGCAATTCCTGTTGGATCCGTGGGGCGAATCACCGCACAAACAGGCAGACTTGGGCTGATGAATTCGCAGGGAACGGGGAAGATCAGATTGGTTTGCAGCGCCGGGTTCACAGTTTTATCGAAGTTCGGGAAGGTAAGCCCGTTGGTAGGGTCGGTGAACGGAGCGACTGGCGGCTGCACGCCGTTGCCCGCGAAATCCACCCATTCCACCAAGTGAGCTACTTCGTCTCCACCGATGCTGACCAGAATTCGCAGAACTTCTAAATTGGTGGCCTTCTGGGCAAAGGCTGAGTAAAGGGTACTGCCACCTTGCTCAATGGTTCCAAAGTGGAAGGCCGCTGTGTTGGCGATTGCCTGGATGTGATTTTTCGGCTTGAAATCCGCATTGGTGCGAGGAATGCCCGTTACATTCACCAGGTCGATCGCTTGCGGAAAAGTGGCGCCGAAGTCTGGATTCATGGCGCTCCGGTAGCGCGTATACCAGCTGGTGTCCACGGTGAGGTTCATCAGATTGGTGAGCCGTCCGATTTGCTGAGCGCCGGTTGCCTGGCTGCTGGGCAGAGTTCGGAAGGCATCAAAATCCACGGGTTCGGCGCCGATCGAGAGCAGATAAGCATTCAGAAATTGGGCATGGGTCAGCTCGTCGTTAGTGTTGCTGCTGATGTACTGCGGGCCATCTGGATCGAGGTTCATGAAGGCCGCCTGATAGCTGTTCATGGGTGTAAACGGGGCTGTCTCGACGGGTTCCTGGCCGGGAGTGAGGCCGCCCAGTTCCGCGTATTGTTGCCACAAGTCGGTCTCGATGAGCTCGGCCGCAGCTACGAACCGCAGGAGGGCCACATCACCCGAGGTGATGATGCCTTTCGTCTGGCCGGTTTCGGAAGCGGCTGCCAGCAATGAACCGCCAGTTAAGGCTGCTCCGGCCATGCCCATGCCTTTGAGGAAAGAGCGGCGCTTGAGGCCATTTTTAGAGACAGATTCGGGTTGAGCTTCAGATAGAGACTTGGTTGTTTCCGACGATGCCGTAGGGACGAGGGGTTCTTTGGTCATGATCTTGACTCCAGTCTTTTCAGATTGATTGTCGGCGATCCCATCACCTGGATCTGGATTCGCCGCAAGATGAAAGTAGGCTGTTCTGAATTGCTTCGTGTCACGCTTCGGTCAAGACTGTGTCAAATTATTGGCATGGAAGCAGGTGGCCCAGGCTGAACCGTCCGATTGGATTATGGACACGGATGTGAGCTATCGTATTGAACAGCTATCCCTACTTGAAATTTGTGAGCACACAGCGCATACCATCGCTTGACGGCCTGCGGGCGATCTCCATCACGCTTGTCGTGCTCAGTCACCTTGTCAAGTGGAAGCATATTTCTTTCGAACTGGCTGGATCCTACGGCGATCTCGGCGTTCATATTTTCTTTGTTTTATCAGGCTACCTGATTACGAATCTGTTGCTGCGTGAGTATCAACGCAGTTCCACGATCAGCCTGCAGGATTTCTATATACGGCGCGCGTTTCGTATCTTCCCCGCCGCCTTAGTATTTCTGGCCGTAGTCATAACTTTGTATTGGCGCGAGATACGCTGGTATCACGCTATGGCCGCCCTGTTTTACGTCGCGAACATGGATATTTCGCGGCCGTGGATTTTTGGGCACCTCTGGTCGCTCAGCATCGAAGAACAGTTTTATTTGCTCTGGCCATTCGCTCTGAAGAAATGGCATGGTCACCAGACAGCCATTCTGCTTGGCGTTTCACTCGCCACCCCCGTTTTCATCACAGCGCTCTTTGCTTTCAGAGTGCACAACGGGCTGCTAGGAAGCCTGCCGGTCTTCGCAGATCAACTCGCCATCGGTTGCCTGCTCGCGATTTTTGCGCCGCGCCTGCCGAATATTCCCCGCTACGTTGCGCTGCCGATGGTGGCTGCGATGATCTTCATTCCGTGGTTTGCCGGGAATACAGCCTGGCGCACTTTGTTTGAGCTTTTCGTTCTGCGGCCATTGCTCAATGTTTCCATTGCAGGTGTGGTTCTGCATGTGATCCAGAATCCTTACTGGGCTTTGAATTGGGCTCCCGTCGTATGGTTAGGGAGGGTGAGTTACAGCCTCTATCTGTGGCAAGAGCTGTTCTGTTCGAACGCGGCCCTCCACTATGGATACGTTCTGGCGCTGCCGGCGCTCGCGTGCGCGACTCTATCGTACTACCTGGTTGAGCAACCGATGTTGCGCTTGAGGGATAGGCTTGCCACGAAATCGAAGCCAGTCGCTCCTCCGCAATCGGAAGACAAGTTGTCTCCCCCTGTAACCCAAGCGACTGCCGAGAGCTAACGACCAAGCGCGACCGCTCGCCTTCTGACGCGCGTATACATAGAGGGTTTCACTTCTACGAAATTCACGGGCGGCCATCCGCGCTGCGATGAGCGAATGCTGGGGAAGAGGTTGCAGTATTGCACCGCACATTACAAGCCAGTATGCTATCTGCCATCGATCAAAAGGCTGATTCTTTTCGTTAGGATGTCCCTATGTTTGTTTTAGTCAGGGCCGCTACCTATTCGACGCTCTTCATCGGCCTGCTACTTGTTTTCGTGCCAGGTCGGATACTGGAACGATCTGGAATTATTCGTCCGGCCCAACTTGGCGCCGTTGAGTATGCCGGTATTGTTGTGGCAGTGGCTGGCGGGGCGCTTGCCTTGTGGTGCATCCTAACGTTCGCTCTGGTTGGTCGCGGAACGCCCGCGCCGTTCGATCCGCCGCGCAAGCTGGTGGTCAAATGTCCTTATCGGTATGTACGCAATCCAATGTATCTCGGAGCGGCACTGGCGATCTGCGGCGCTGCGCTCTTCTATCGGTCGACCGCGCTATTCGGCTACGCAGGGGTATTTCTTCTCGCCACGCATCTCTTCGTTGTGTCGTATGAGGAGCCGACGCTCACGCGCCTCTTCGGCGCTGAATACGAAATTTATCGGGCACGGGTGGGGCGATGGCTGGCGCGCCGATCCACCTAGCTAAGCTTTGAGGTTGGCGCGGACATCCTTTGGGGGAATTCTCTCTCACGCGTTGCCGAACATCATAGGCACAAAATAGGCACAAATCTTATATACGGTGTCGCCGTTACCCACAGCTTGTTGTGTTTGATTATCCACTCCAGCGCCCTCTGACGCGTATAATAGAGGGTTTTCACTTCTACGAAACTCACGGGCGACGGGGTTTGCCCGTTCAATATTTGTAGGGTTCAGAATTTATACGGTTCAGACCAGAAAGGCAGAGGGATGGCCACTACGGATGTCGTGCCCCAGGAGTCTTCCGGCCGATTGGGGCAAAGGCGTGTCGTCAATGACATGAGCATTCAGGTTGCGACGGTGAATGGTTCGGGGTCGCAAAGTTCCAACACAGTTTTGTTGCGCAGCATTTTTCAAATGGGTGTTCCGATTTCGGGGAAGAACCTGTTCCCCTCGAATATTGCGGGGTTGCCGACCTGGTATACGATCCGCGCCAATAAAGATGGTTACGTCGCACGCAAGAAGGAGATCGACCTTCTGATCGCGATGAATGTGGAGACAGCGCAGGACGATGTGAAGACACTGGCAGCGGGCGCTGCCGTGCTTTATGACGCGCCGCTGGCTCTCGACAAGCTGCGCGACGATTTGATTTTTTACGCGGTCCCTTATGACAAGCTCGTGGCGGCGGTGTGTCCAGAGGCTAAGCTGCGCAAGCTGATCAAGAACATGATTTACGTCGGAGTCGCGGCGCAGTTGCTTGAAATTGATTTTGCCGAGGTCGAGAAGGCGATCCGACGGCAATTTTCGACCAAAGTAAAAGCGACGAATTTGAACCTGGCGGCGGCCAAGGCAGGCCATGATTATGCTGTCGAGAATTTAAAGAAGCGCGATCCGTTTTACATCCAACGCATGGACAAGACGAAAGGCAAGATTATCGTCGATGGCAATTCCGCCGCAGCCATGGGATGCATGTTCGCGGGTTGTACGGTGGTGACGTGGTATCCGATCACGCCTTCTTCGTCGCTGGTTGAGACTTTAATCGATTACATGAAGGAACATCGATTGGGGCCTGATGGCAAAGCGACTTTCGCTGTGGTACAGGCAGAAGATGAACTGGCGGCGGTGGGCATGGTGCTGGGCGCGTCTTGGGCGGGAGCTCGCTCCATGACGGCGACTGCCGGTCCGGGTATTTCGCTGATGGGAGAGTTCGTGGGCTTGGCGTATTACGTGGAGTTACCGGCTGTGATTTGGGATATTCAGCGCGTGGGGCCATCGACCGGCTTACCTACTCGGACCTCGCAAGGCGACGTGCTCTCGGCTGCATTCCTGAGCCACGGCGACACCAAGCACATCATGTTGTTTCCGAGTTCGGTTACGGAATGCTTCACGATGGCGCAGGATGCTTTTGATTTGGCGGAGCGTTTTCAGACTCCGGTGTTTGTGATGTCGGACCTCGATCTGGGAATGAACAATTGGATGGCGGATCCGTTTCAGTATCCCGACAAGCCTCTTGATCGCGGGAAAATTCTGAGCAAGGAGGATCTTGAGAAGTTGGGTGGTTTTGCGCGTTACAAGGATGTGGATGGCGATGGCATCGGCTACCGTACGTTGCCGGGCACGGATCATCCCGCAGCAGCGTATTTTGTTCGGGGCAGCGGCCACAATGAGAAGGCGCAGTATAGTGAACGCCCAGATGATTTCGAACGGGGCATGGAGCGGCTGAACAGGAAGTTTGAGACGGCTCGATCTTTTGTTCCGCGTCCGGAGTTGACGGGCGACGGCAAGTCGAAGATCGGCATTCTGGCTTATGGCACCACGCACTGGGCTATCACCGAGGCGCGCGATCAACTGTCGCAAGAGCACAATGTGGAAACGGATTATCTTCGGGTGCGGGCATATCCATTTACGCGCGAGGTGCACGATTTTATTGAGCACCACGACCGCGTGTATGTAGTGGAGCAAAACCGCGACGGGCAAATGGCTAGCCTGCTCAAACTCGACATCAAACCGGAATTGGTTGTGCGTTTGCGCTCCATCTGCCATATCCACGGATTGCCGATCGATGCGCGCTCGGTGAGCGACGAACTTATGATGATGGAGGCCAAGTAAATGGCGATTATTTCTACGAATAACGCGGCCCCGGCGACGACGACTTCCGCTTCTGCTCCAAAGACGAACCGGTTGGGATTGCAGGTCATCGACTATCGTGGCGGGAAGACGACGCTGTGCGCGGGTTGCGGGCACAATGCGATTTCCGAGCGGATCATTGATGCGATGTATGAAATGGGCGTGCAGCCCGAGCGCCTGGCGAAGTTAAGTGGGATCGGGTGCTCTTCGAAGACTCCAGCGTACTTCATGAATCGTTCGCACAGCTTCAACTCTGTGCATGGACGCATGCCTTCAGTGGCTACGGGAGCGATGCTGGCAAATAAGAGCCTGCTGGCCATCGGCATCACGGGCGATGGCGACACGGTTTCGATCGGCGCTGGGCAATTTATTCATTTGATGCGGCGTAATCTGCCAATCATCTACATCATCGAAGACAACGGTTGTTACGGTTTGACGAAGGGCCAATTTTCCGCGACGGCCGATCTGGGGTCAACGCTGAAGAGTGGCGTGGTGAACGATCTGCCGCCCGTCGATACTTGTGCCATGGCGATTCAGTTGGGAGCTACATTTGTGGGGCGATCTTTCTCCGGGGACAAGCGGCAGTTACACACTATGCTCAAGGCTGCCATTGCTCATCGGGGCACGGTGATGCTGGATGTAATTTCTCCGTGCGTAACGTTTAACGACCACGAGGGCTCGACGAAGTCATACAAATACATGCAGGCGCATGAAGAGCCGCTGAATGAAGTAAGTTTTGTGCCGTCGTTTGAGGAGATTAATGTTGATTATGATCCGGGGACGACTTTAGAAGTTACCATGCACGACGGATCGAGCCTGCGCTTGCGGAAGCTTGAGGAAGCGTACGATCCGACGAATAAGATTCAGGCGATGAGCCGGCTGATGGAATCGCATGCGACAGGCGAAGTGCTGACCGGCGTGTTCTACATCAACGCCAAGGCACCGAGCTTTATTGACATGCTGAATCTAACGGACCAGCCGCTGGCGACTTTACCCGAATCGGTTGTGCGGCCGAGCAGGGAAGTGTTGGCAAAGTGCATGGAAGAGCTGCTCTAGACTTGCTGAATAAAGAATTGAGCCGACCATACTCGGGTCGGCTCAAATTGTTTATACCCTTTTATTACGCTCCCATGGTCAGCACGACACGAAAGCGCGCCTTGCCACTGATCATTTGTTCATAGGCCTCGGCGGCTTTTTCAAGCGGAAACCTTTCGATCATCGGACGAACTCCCGACAGCGCGCTGAACTGCATGGTGTCTTCGGAATCCTTGGCGGTTCCGGAAGCCCATCCCTGGATCGCCTTCCGGCCAGTGATCACTTGAATAGGCGTAACGGTTATCGGGTCGGAACCAGCTCCCACCACTAATAGTTTGCCGTTTGCGGAGAGTCCATTCACCAGGGCAGACATGGATTTTGAATCAGGCGCAGTGGCGAGAATAACGTGTGCTCCGCCGACCTTCTGCAATTCTGCCACGGGATCGCCAGAGGCGGTATCGACGTAATGAACGGCTCCAAGTTTGCGTGCCAGAACTTCTTTGTCTTTTCCTCGGCCTATGGCGAAGGTGCGGAAGCCCATCTGACGGGCATATTGGATTCCGAGATGTCCAAGTCCGCCGATACCCTGCACTGCAACGAGGTCGCCAGCGCGCGCGCCTGAGTTGCGAAGTGCATTGAAAACTGTGATGCCAGCACAAAGAAGGGGCGCAGCTTCAGCGGCGGGGATTTCTTCGGGAATCGCGGCAACCGCCTCAGCAGGCGCAATCATGTATTCCTGGTAACCGCCGTCGAAGCTGATGCCAGTGATTTTTTCTGACCGGCAGTTAACGAAATCGCCGCGGCGGCAGTCATCGCAGGTGAAATCGTGACCTCCATGCCATCCGACGCCGACGCGCTGGCCGGGTTTCCAATTCGTAACATCAGCACCAACAGCGTCGATGCGTCCCGCGATTTCGTGTCCGGGAACGCGTGGGTATTGAATGCCAGGCCAATAGCCTTCCTTCACGAGCGCGTCACTGTGGCAGATGCCGCAAGCTTCGATTTTAATTCTGACCTGATTTCGCGCAGGCTCGAGAATATTTCTTTCGACGAGTTCGAAATTACCGCCCGGCTTGCTGACTTGAACCGCTTTCATTTTCGACATGGCTTCTTCCTTAGGAATTCGAATTGATGGAAACGATGGTGGAAAAACCGTATCTAGAACTAATGAGATGTGAGAGGCGATGCTAAGGACTCGGGCTTTAGTGGAGTGACGAGCGTTTCGCCGGTTGAGTCTGAGTTGACCGGGCGGGGACGCCCGGCGCTCCACTATCCAGTTTTCTTGAGTTCATTTTTGAGCTCGCCCTCGAAGGAGTGCTCGGGGCTGTGACCGGGTTCGGGAAAATCGCTGTCGGCACCGTCTTGCATGGGGTCGGGGTTACGGTGACCGAGTTGATCTTTCATGGAGTTGTTGCCGGCTTGGGTGCGCTCGTCGGGTTCGAGTGAACCTTTTCCTCGGTCGGAGTCGTTGTCAAGATGGTCGCTAACACTTTTGGACATAGCCGCCTTTCGAGATGCTTGCGTCGACGGGAATAATTGCAGGATCGACTATTGCAGAATCAAGGTTACGCTGAAAGCCCGTTGCGGGCAATCTGCGTGATTTATGCCTGATCATTCATACCGGTCATTTATTGACTGTTGCACGGTTCCCAAGAACAATAGCCGCCGGTAACCTACATGTTGTTGTAATGGCTACGATAGGTTAATTTAATAGTCGATTAACACGGTCTTGAATCTAAAATAGAACATGACCAGTAAATATAGGAAACATTATCTATTTGCCAGCGATTTCGATCAAACGTTGACCTTCAACGATACGGGTTACGTACTGAGCGAGTTACTAGGCATTTCTGTCGAGGAATTCGAGCGCAAGGCCAAGGGTATGGCCAAGCTGAATCTGGTTCAGCAGGGCGCCGAACTTTCTTATCTCCTCTTGCATGATCCAGAGTTTCGTACGCGCGTCCGGCGCGATGACCTGATCGAAGTGGGTAAGCGTATTCGCCTCAAGGAAAATATCAAACAGGTTTACGAGATACTCGACCGTCGCATCGATGGATTCCACTTTGACTTTTACGTGCTCTCGGCGGCGCCGGTAGAGGTGATCCAATCGGCGCTGGCGGGGATTGTGCCCGAGGACCACATCTTCGGCACCGAGTTCAAGTACAAAGCTTCGGGCGAGATCGAGAGCCTGGTGCGGGCTACGGCCGGTTATGGAAAAGTCACGCGCCTGGATCAGCTCGAAGAACAGCTCGGCATTCCCGCGGACCATGTCGTCTATGTAGGGGATGGCAGCTCCGATATTCACGTCATGCTACAGGTGAATCGGCGCGACGGTTTCACCATCGCGGTGTCGGAATCAAAACTCGTAGCTCAGATCGCAAAACGAACGGTACTGAGTGACAATGCCCTGGCAACTCTGGTGCCAATCCTAGAAGAAATTGCAGGCTGGCAGCGGCCGCAGATTCGCGCGCTTTTCGAATCGTACGGATTCCTGATTCAGGGATGGGATCGCGTGCAGACGGACTGGGTCACGCTGCGACCGAGTGGCAAGACGGTAGAGAAGGCTGCGGCAGCAGACGTGCTTTGAGAGCGTTCCTGATCGAAAACTCGTACAACTAATTTTCACGGGAAGGGTTCATACTGGCCTGGGAGTTCTGTGCTTAAATTTCAGATAGGACTTCCGGTTAGTTGTTCTGTCTAACTATTCTGCCTAACGATCGAGGCGTTCTTATGAGATCATCCCTGATGTTTTCCCGCATTATTTTTGCCATCTTGATCGCCGTTTTTGCAGTCCAATTGACCGAGGCGCAGGCAAAGCAGCAGCCACAGCCCGAGTGGACTCCTAAGGGCATTGACGCCTTGCGGCAGAGCGCCTCTTCGAAGACCGACTTCTCGCTGGACCATTCCATGCTGGTGTTTGCCGCCAAGATGGATCCGGACAACGCGGATCTTCAGCGCGTGATCGCGGGCGTAAATGCGGTCACGGTCCACAGCTACCATTTTCCGCGAACGTGGATATTTGATCCGGATGCTCTGAACTCAGTAAAAGAGGAGTATCAAGCGGCGGGCTGGAAACAGCTGATGAACAAGCATGATAAGGATGGAGGCCCGGGCTTGACCGAGCTCTGGGTACGCTTAGAAAATAATGCGATCAGTAATGCAGCCGTTCTTCAAGCCAAGTCGAATGAGATCAATTTTGTTACGGTTTCGGGGTCGATTAGTCCGCTCGATCTCTCCCATCTGGGCGGGCATTTCGGTATCCCGAAGCTTGAGGGCGGAGTAGTGGTGCCAAAAACTGAGGGACATCCATAATCCTAATCCTTCGCGGGCATACCGCTTTCTAGATCGCGACGACAAGAGTTGCGAACCCTGCCGTATGCGTTTTTCAGTTGGCAAATGATTCCTTTAGCAATTCTTGGACAGTGGCAGCCCAGTGTCCTCGCAATACTCCCATCGATACGATAATCGCTCCCGCTCCAATCGCAATTGAGCCCAATACCAAACTCAGCCAAAAACTTCGCTGGGGATTTCGCTGGAACAGCCGGGCAATCGCAACATCAATGCTGAGAGTAAGAATGAACAAAACAGCGACCATCGGCACAGCATACTGAATGAAGAGATAGGCCGCGAATCCCATGTATAAAGATACTGAGGCAAGAACAAATCCAGCGGACAGCAAAGCGACTCGAAAAGACTTGTGCGACTGCACGTATTTGCCGAACTCTGTAATAATCCCCATCTTTATCTAATTTTCATTTGTGAAACTATTTAAGGGGAAAGAAGAAACATCTACAGCTTCTAGCGGCTTTTTGGTGCTGTTCCGAGTTTGCGCAATTTGTCTCGCGCTTGGATGGCTTCGTTTGAGCGTGGGTAGCGCTGGATGACGTGTTTTAATTCTTGTTCTCCGTCGTCCTGCTTTCCAAGTTCGATCAGCGCGAATCCTTTCTTGAGCTGGGCGGAGGCAGCCTTGTTTCCACTCGGAAAATTCTGCAAAACCAGATCGTAATTTGCAACTGCTTTCTGGTAGTCGCCGGCTTTGTACTGAATTTCAGCTAGATAGAAATATGCGTTCCCGGCCAGGTCGGTGTTGGGATAGAACTTGATGTAATCATTGAATTCCTGAACGGCCAAGTCATTGTTGCCGCCGTTGTAATCGCGGAGAGCATTGTTGTAGAGCACGTCCGGCGCAGGGGCCTGAGCGATCGCCTGGGCCTGCTGCTGCGCTTGCGCCTGCTGCGCGGCCATGGATTGCTGCGCCGTCTGCATGTCCTCGAACTGTTTGCTGAGTTTGGCGAGGCGGACTTTGAGTTCGTCCATGGTATCGTTCAGCGCTTGAATCTGACCGGAGATTTGGTCGACTTGCCCGGAGCGATCCTGTTGCTGCTTATTGATGGAAGCCTGCAGGCCGTTGATCGCCGCCGTTACTTTGTTGGCAGCATCGGTGTTCTGGTCGAGCAGACTTTTCATGACGCCCATGCGCTCGTCAAAGGACTGCTTCATCTGTGTCATCTGCTGCTGCAATTGGCTGACTTGAGTTTGCAGTTCGATGAGGTCCTTGTTGGCACCGTAAGCGGGAGCCATGCAGACAGCGAAGAACAGGGCGAGAGTAAGCAGAGTGCGATTTGATTTCATAGTTAACCTATTGGATGTCAAGAATCCGCTGAAAGTCCAGCGCAACGAGTGTGAGGATCAAGGGCGGCCGACGCCGCCCTCAGTCCTGAGTCTATTTTTCGTACACGAAGTGGCCGCGGCGGTTTTGCTGCCAGCAGCTTTCGTTCGATTCGGTGCAGAACGGTTTTTCTTTGCCGTAGCTGATGGTCTTGATACGGTCTCCGCTCACTCCAGCCTGGATGAGCGCATTCTTCACCGAGTCGGCACGATTGGTGCCGAGGGCCAGGTTATATTCGGTCGATCCGCGCTCGTCACAGTGTCCCTCGATCGTGATGTGGATGTTGGGATGCTGCTGCAGGAACTGGGCATCGCCCTGCAACGAACCTTGATCGGCCGCACGCACATCGTACTTGTCGTAATCGAAGTAGATGTCCTTCACATTTTGTGAGAAGAGTTCTTCTTCGGTGGCGTTCGAGGTTTCTGCAGGCGGCGGTGCTGGTGGTGCGTTGACGGTCACGCGAGCGGTGGCATCCTGCGTTCCACCGGAACCTTTTGCGATGAGATGGTAGGTGGTTGAGGCGGCTGGAGTCACCTGACGTGAGCCGCTTGGGTCCACAGGACCGATGCCATCGATACTAACGTCGGTTGCGTTCGTGGTTTGCCATGTCAGCGTTGTCGATTGGCCCGGGTCGAGAGTATTCGGATTGGCCGACAACGATGCCGTGGGAGCAGTTGGTGAGGGTGGCGGCGGTGGCGGTGGCGGAGCGACTTTCTTTGCGCATGCGCCCAGAAACATGATTGTGCCGAGTGTTGCGCCGAGCGTTACTGCGAGAGTGGCCGATCGCCTCATCATTCGTTTCGTCTTCGTCATTGCGTGCTTCACTGATTCCTCCAGTTTTTGTGCGCCCGCATTGCGGCGGCGATTGCAGATTCACGGTAGGGCGCACTTTTGGCCAGCCGCGAAACCGACTTCTCTTTTAAAACTAAGGTTTCAAATCCAATCTACTTCCAACTCCAGTTGGGCTGCGTGTTCGCGCCCTTGAATGTTAACTGCTTCACATTCGTGCCATCGGCCAGCATGCTCCATATTTGATCACTGCCGGTGCGGTGGGACTGAAACACGATGTGCCGGCCGTCTGGAGACCAGCAGGGAAAATCATTGCGTCCCGCATCGTGGGTGAGTTGAACCCATTGCTTGCTGGCGATGTCCATTAGATAAATGTCGTTGGCACCCGGCTCTCCGGGCCCGTATTTGCGCTCCCAGGACAAGGTCAGAAATTGTCCGTTCGGCGACCAGTTGGGAGAAACCGCATAGCCTTGATCGGTGACGCGCTGCAAGTTGGTGCCGTCGGCTTCCATGGTGTAGACCTGCGGCAGGCCGGTGCGTCCGCTAACGAAAGCGATCTGACTGCCAGTCTTGCGATTCCAGGCCGGAGAAACGTCCGGGCCCTTATCGTTGGTCAGGCGGCGCGCATTTCCGCCGGAGCCGTCCATTACAAAAATGTTGGGATAGCCGTTGCGTGAAGAGGAGAACGCGATCTTGCCATCTGGTGACCATGATGGCGAAAGATTCATACCTCCCAAGCGCGGGAAGGCGACCATGCGGTTGAGATCGAACGAATACATCATGATTTCCCAACCACCCTTGCTGATGGAGCTGAACGCCAACCGTGAGTCGTCGGGCGATATTCGCGGAGACAGAGAAATGCTTCCCAGGTGCGTGATCTGCTGCTGGTTGGCGCCGTCGTAGTCCATTACCCAGATTTCTTTATGTCCGGTGCGCTCGCTCACGAAGTAGATCTTGGTTTCGGCGATTCCTGGTACGCCTCCGCCGAGGCGGAAGATGATCTCGTCGGCAAATCTATGAGCGATTACACGCACCGCATCGTTTGTGGCGTTGTCGGTATATTGCTTACCAAGCACTTGTGGAGACTTCTCATTCTTGACGTCGTAGAGCCATCCCTGCACTATGACCTTGCCAGCGGCCACGCCAAGATTACCGAATGCGAGCATGGATGTATTCGGCGGCGGGGAATTCCAGGTCGAGAAGTTAACCTCGGAGGGTTGTCCCGGCACCTGGAGCGGGTAAAAACTCTTTGAAACCAGATCGAAGATTCCAGCGTTGTCGAGATCGTTCCAGAGCACATCGTTGAAGGTCTTCAATAGCGCCGTGTTGTTGGAGTCAGCTGTGGATGGTTTGAAGTCCGATGCAGCCAAGCGGACGCGCTCGACGCCAAGGCCGGTGCCGGTGCGAATCCAGTCTTGCGCGAAACTGGTGGTCGCGCAGACAAGCAACAAGGTAACGACAATTAAAGTTCGATAATAGATGCGGCGAACTGAGTTACTCAATTTGCACTCCCTTTGCCTGTGAAAGCCGGGCGAGATGCCCGTCGCTTCACTTACCTCTTGTAATCGAACCAAAACTCTACCGACACTTTGCTTCCTGAATAATCGGATGGCAGCGGGCCGAAAGTATCGATGCGCTGAAGAGCCCGGACCGCCGACTGGTCCAGCGACGGCACGCCGCTCGACTGCTCGACTTGGACGTTCGCCGGGTGCCCATCACGCGCGATATCAAACGTCAGATAAACCCGTTTCGCCTCCGTGATGCGCGGGTCGACTTCATACTTGAGCCAGTTTTCGGTGACTTTGCGCTGCACTGCCTGCACGTACCAGGCATATTGGCTGCCGAAATCGCCACCGTTTCCTGTAAATCCAAATCCGCCCTTAGCGCCGCCGGCGCTCATGGTGTAAGGGCCGCTGGCCGGACCACCTTCGCCATAAGGAATCTGATTCGAGTCGGTTGGCTCCGGTTCTGCCTTACGCTGGGTTTCAGTCTTCACCGGCGCTGGTTTGATCCTCGTCTTCGCATTCTTGTCGGGAATTGGAATCGCGTCTGGCTCCTTCTCCGGAATCGTGGGTTGCGGCTTCGAAAGACCCTTGGATTCCGTTGCCAGCACGTTCGTTGTCTGGATGGGATTGGCGGGCAAAGGCACTGAGCTCACGAGCGTTGCTCCCATGGCATCTCCGCCTCCGCCGCTGCCCCAGCCTGTGCCGCGAAAGCCATTAATAAACACCGCATAGAAGATGACGAATGCCGCAAACGCCAGATGCAGGCCCAGCGACCACGCCAGAGGTCGGCGCAGTTGACCGTGTTCGGAATAGATATCCAAATCAGTGACGGCCGCCATGGGTATCCATCGGCTGCGTAACTATGCTCACATTGCTAATGCCAGACTGTTTGATGGCGTCCATCACGGTGGCGAAGGCGCCAAACGGAACATCCTCATCGGAGCGCAGATAAATCGACTGATGCTGTGGGTCGCGAATCTTCTTCTTCAGGGTCGCGCCGATCTGGTTGATGTTGATAGGATCGTTGCCCAGAAAAACTCGTTGAGATTTGTCGATGCTGATTACAAGGCGCTCTTCCGTGATTTCTTTGACGGTGCGGGTGTGAGGCACGTTGACTTCGATTCCCGACTGCAACACCGGTGCGGTCACCATGAAAATGATGAGCAGCACGAGGACGACATCGACCAAGGGCGTAACGTTGATATCGGCGAGTGCGCTCTGGGTGCGTCCGTTGGCGGTGGTGAAGGCCATCAGCGCCGAACCTCGGTGACTTGGGCGGGTTGTTGTCGTTCAACCAGATTTAGCATCTCCAGCGCGAAGTCGTCATTGCGCGACGCCATTTCGCGAATAGAGCCAATAATGAGGTTATAGGCGATCACTGCCGGAATGGCCGCTGCGAGGCCGGCGGCGGTTGTAACTAGAGCTTCGGAAATTCCAGGAGCGACCGCGCGCAACGTCGCCGCACCGGCCGTGCCCAGTCCGTGGAATGCGTCGATGATTCCCCAGACAGTTCCAAACAGGCCGATGAACGGCGTAACCGCTCCAGTAATCGCCAGCCACGGCACGTTACGTTCGAGGCGCGTGATCTCTTCAGAAGATGCGATCTGCATGGCGCGTTGAATGGCTACGGGGTTGTGGATGCCGCCGGTCGTCCCCATCTGGCGTTTGAATTCGTCCACCGCACCCTCAAACACTCCCACCAGCGGGCTGGGACGAAACTGGTCCGCCACTGAGGCAATATCCTGCATGCGCTGCGCCTTGCGAAAGGCGCGGACGAAGCGTCCACTCTGCCAACGCGCACGACGGATCAGCCGCCACTTGGAAAGAATCACGGCCCACGAAAGCACGCTGAACGCGATGAGCAGGAGAAGTACAGTCTTGGCGACCGGACCGGTCTGAAGGACGAGATCAACGATTTCGCCGCCGACGAACGAGAGGAGGACGGAAGAAAAATGCATCGGTTTAAGGAGAGCCCTGCTAAAGATTATAGACTAGGGCAGCGGCGTGTCCCGCCGGGGTATCGCATCGGTCAATGTGGAGTTCAGGGCAAAGTTCAATGCAAAGTTTAGGGAAACGTCCGGCACCGCATGTAGCGGTGAGCTTCGATCGTTACGGAATCACTGCCTGCACTTCGTTTGAGTAGGCGCTCTCCTGGCCTTGGCCGTTTACCTCAGTCGTCACGTAATAATAGGTCGTGCCGGATGCAACCGTATAGTCCGTGTAGTTGGTCGTCGAATCCAGCGCAGTGTTAATTTCCGAGAAAGGCCCTGCCTGAGCAGTGCCGCGATACACGTTGTATCCCACCGGGCTCCCACCCCCTGATTCCCAGCTAAGATAAACGTTATGGGCAGCCTGTGCTACGCCAGTTCCGGTCAGCTGTTCCACTGTGGGTGAGTTCAGCGCATTGCTGATGAATCCTGCTTTGGCGGAGGCTTTGCCGGAGGCATTCGGGGTAAATTGAATCGTGAACTGGAGGCTTTGACCAGCCTGAATTGTAGTCGGCAGAGTCAGCCCGAGAATGGCGAATTCTGAACTTGTCGACTGGTCCGACGAAAGAGTTACAGCAGCATTCGTGGCCGTGAGCTTAGCCTGGAGGGTAGAACTCGATCCGACAGTGACGTTACCAAAACTGAGGGTTGCGGGCGAGACTCCCAATTCTGCATTCTCTGCGTAAATGCCGCTTCCGCCCACATGCATTTTGAGTGGGGAATTCGGCGCATTACTGGCGAGTGTGATGGTGCCATCGGCATACCCTTTGGCCGTCGGCGTGAAGACGACGGGCAACTCAGCGCTTGCTCCAGGTTGGATTGTCATCGGTACGGGGAAACTGCCGAATGAAAAAGCGCTCGCTTGGATGGACTTGGAAGTAATACGCAGCACTTTAGTCCCAGCGTTCTTAAGTTCGATGGAGTAGGAACTGGAACTCCCTACATCCACCTTGCCGAAGCTATGACCGCAGGGGAGACAATGTAGTTCTTGCGCCCAGGCGGATGCCGGTGTCAGCCAAAAGAGGAACCCTGCGACTAAGATCAGGGGGAAGAATCGCATGACTGCATCTTCGCCAACAGCGCGGTTTTCAGGCAAACTCGGAAGTGCATTCGTCACAATAAAGAGTAATGAGTAGTACTGACACCCCTTCGAGGATGGGACTTTAGGTTTCACGCAGTCAGGCGGGGCGGTCTGTGCTATGCTGCGCGGTAAATTACCGATCGTCGTACGGTAGCTCGTTAGGCTAAGGCTAGATCTCAAAGACCACCATAGATTTTCAAAGACCATAGATTAAGGATCGCGGAACCCTGTGCTGGCCCAACTTCGACTGGAAAATTACGCGGTCATTGACAATGTGGTGATTGAGTTTGCGTCTGGGCTGAATCTTCTGACTGGCGAGACCGGGGCGGGGAAGTCGATTCTGATTGATGCGCTGGGGTTACTGCTGGGGGAAAAAGCGTCTTCGGATGTGATTCGCACCGGTGCGGAGCGGGCCGTGGTTGCTGCCGTGTTTGAGAGCGACGGAGCGGCGGCGCGTTCCATCGAAGCCATACTAGAAACCAACGGTCTGGACGCTGAAAATGGCTCGCTGATCTTGCGGCGCGAGATTGCGCCTGGTGGCAAGGCGCGAGTCTTCATCAATAATCAGCCCGCGACCGTGGCTGTGCTGAAACAGATTGCACCCCACTTGGCGGTAATCCACGCGCAGAACGAATCTCTCGCAAATTTCGACGCCGCTGCGCGGCAGGAGCTGCTCGATGCCTACGCCGGAGTTGATCTGAAGGAAATATCCGGCGCGTTCGCACGCTGGAAAGAGATTCGTGGACGCATCGCGGAGCTCGAACAGGATGAGCAGGATCGCATGCGGCTTCTCGACCTGTGGAATTTCCAATGCCGTGAAATCGAAGATGCGCGGCTGCGGGCGGCAGATGGTGTGCAAGAAGACGAGCAATTGGAAGCTGAGAAGCGTGTCTTAGCCAATGCCGAGAAAATCTACGGCGCGGCCATCAATGCCTTCGACCTGCTGTATGAGGGCAACGGCTCGACCTCATCGAGCCTACGCGCCGCGCAAAAACATCTCGAAGAACTGGTTCGTTATGAGCCGAAGTTTCAGGAAGCGCTCGCGGCTTTGGACTCGGCGCGCATCAGCGTGGAAGATGTGGGAGCGACACTGCGCGATTATGCCGGAGGAATCCAGGCTTCACCTGAGCGCCTTGCCGAAATCGAGGAACGACTGGCGCTGCTGGATCGTCTGAAGCGCAAATACGGTCCCACGCTGGAGCAGACGATCGCATTTGGTGAAGATACACGCCGGAAACTCTCGGAGATGGAGAATAAAGATCAAGTATTACTTGAACTACGAGCAAAACTGGCTGTGGCTGCCGAGGACTATCTCAAAGCCGCTCATGGCATCTCCCGCAAACGATCTGAGGCCGGACGGAAGTTAGAGAAGTCGGTCGAGGCCGAGATCAACGACCTTGCCATGCGTGCCAATTTTCGCATCGTGGTTGAAGAGGGCCAGGATGAAACGCATTGGACGCCTTCGGGCATCAACCAAGTCATCTATCGCATTTCAACCAACGCGGGTGAAACCCTGCGTCCGCTGGAGCAGATCGCCTCGGGCGGAGAACTTTCGCGTGTCATGCTGGCATTGAAGGCGAGCGTTGAGGCGGGGACGAATCCGACGGTGAAAAAGAAATCGGCAGCCGCGCAGCGCACGTTAGTATTCGACGAGATCGATACTGGCATCGGAGGCCGCGCCGCCGAGGCCGTAGGGAAGAAATTGAAGGCGCTCTCCAAAGGCAATCAGGTGTTGTGTGTCACCCACCTGCCGCAAATCGCAACCTTCGCCGATCATCATTACGTGATCGAGAAGCGCGAAGCCGCGGGGCGGGCCAAAACTACTGTCCGCCAGATTACCGGGGAAGAACGTACCGAGGAAGTAGCGCGGATGTTGTCGGGGGCCAAGCTTACCGAGACTTCGCGCAAGCACGCGGAGCAGATGATTCGGGCCAATGGGTAAGACAAATACCACTGTAAGTGTCCTTATTCCCCATCTAGGTCTAGAATGAAATATCCGCTGGAATTAATCGCGGAGTTCACTGAACCCCGTTTCCCCTCGTTTTCCTAGTATTCAGCCAAGGAGTGTCCAAATATCCGCTCATCAACCCACCGACACAATAAATAATTGTCTAATTGCGGCAACCAAATACGGTATCGCTAAAGCGATACCCTTTCAAAACAGCATCACTGAAGCGATTCCATGATACGAATCATACTTCCGCCACAGGCTGCCTTGGGCGCCCGCCCCATTCACCCGTCCTATTTCCCCGCCCGCTGCTAATCCTCACATCCTCAAAGGCTTACATTGACCATAGGGTGCATCTTTCGATACCCTATGAGCATCTTTTACTACGAGAAAGTGTACCCTAGTGGGTGAGGGATGCGATTTGTCTGAGACTCGAAATTTGCACACGAAGAGCCTTTTGCTGTTGAAGCCGCGAGGATTCTGCGCCGGGGTAGTGCGGGCGATTGACATTGTCCGGATTGCGCTGGAGGCCTTTGGACGCCCGATTTATGTGCGTAAAGAAATCGTTCACAACCGCTTCGTAGTGGAGGAATTACAACAAAAGGGCGCAATCTTTGTCGATAGCGTCGACGAAGTGCCCGAGGGCGAACGCGTTATCTACAGTGCTCACGGTGTTTCTCCAGAGGTGCGCGAGGCCAGCAAATTGCGGAAATTGCGCGTGATTGATGCCACCTGTCCGCTGGTCACCAAGGTGCATGTGGAGGCGGTGAAGTTCGCCAAAGAAGGCTATTCGCTCATTCTCATCGGCCATCGCGATCATGACGAAGTGATTGGCACGCTCGGCGAGGCGCCCACGGTGACTCAAGTCGTGGGATCGCCCGCGGAAGTAGCATCGGTGACGTTGCCCGATCCTAATCGCGTGGCGTACTTGACCCAGACTACGCTCAGCCTGGATGAGACTCGCGACATTATCGCGGCGCTGCGTAAGCGCTTTCCGAACATTAAGGGTCCGGCGGCGCAGGACATCTGCTACGCCACGGAAAACCGGCAAGTTGCCGTGAAGCACGTGGC
>JBATZM010000033.1:0-46489 GCA_049674665.1 Terriglobales bacterium | reverse complement strand
TCTCCGCAGGCACCTTCTCTCGCAGTGGCTTGCGGTGGACGGAATAGTGGCCGCGCGCGCACACGCGCCACAGGGCCGACCAGTGCGGCCAAAGCACCTCGTTCAGCTTCTCAATATTTGAGAACTTTTCCTCATCGAGAAGCCGGTAGAGATTCCGCACGGCGAGGATCGGTTTGCGCCGCTTTTGAGCCGGGTTCCTCAGCATTTGAATGGTGCGCGTAATCACCCGGTGCACGTCATCAGTTCCAACGTCTTCAGCCTTGGCCTCGACCTGTTTGTCCCCCGGGAGACTCATCAGATATACGAAGTCCAATGGTGACTTCTTCGGTCTCCGTGCGATGGCGTAAGCCGCAAGGAATGCCTCAAGGATTTCGGCCAGGGTCTCGTAGGAAATCTGGCCTTGCGCGGTATTCACAAATGACTCTGCGCCGACCGCACAATAATGGGCGACCATCGTCCATTCCGCCTGCGAAAGCGAGAGTCCTGAGTCTGCCTTCCCACGAATTCTCAGCAGAGTATCTGTCGGCTCACTGAGCAGGTTTACTAACTCAAGGCGGTCGTCTCGGGCCGACTCAAGCAGCTGCTTTGCCGCCTCCGATGTCGAGACGTTCTGGCCGCTCTTCAGGGAGATGATTTTCCTCAAGGTTTCAAGCCTTGAGCGCAGCGCCTCGGAGATGCGAATGGAGATCACTGGCTGCTGCGGTATCGCTTCCTTCTCTACCATGTAGTCCTTTCTTGGATCGCTACAGTCAATTAAAAAGTAACGTTACGTGTTGACTTTATGTGTACAGGTGCGATATTGTCAAGGAATTTTGGAGCCGTTATGCCAGCCCATCCAGTTCTTGTCTCAGCTCTACCAGCCCTCCGCCAACCCGAACCGTTCGTTGATCCCGATACAGCCGCAGCCTTTGTCGGCATCACGCGTCGCGCTTTGCTTCAAAAGGTGAGGGCGGGGAAAATTCCTGGCTACCCTCTGGATCGTGGCGCGAAAAAAAAAGAATGGCGATTCAAACTCTCGGAGCTAGACCGCTATATTTGCTCTGCGCTAAACTCCGTTCTGCAGCCACCTGAGCCAGCAAATAGGAGGATTTGATGGCCAGGTATCAGAATGGCTCTGTTCGTATCGAGCAGAGATCGAATGGTCCAACGTGGGTCTATCGCTTTCAGGTAACGCGATCTGATGGGAAGAGAGTCGAACACAAGACAGCAGTTGGTCTCGTGCGAGATGTCGGCCCGAGCGAGAAAGATGCGTGGCAGGAAGTGGATCGGCAACGTCTCAGGGCAAACGCTAACCGTTATCAACCCTTCCGGGGGAATCCGACCACTTATGGGCAGCTCTGTCAGCATTACATACAAAACGAGCTGCAGGAAGATCAGTCAGAGGCAACCATCGAGAAGGCATATACAACGGCTGAGACTTACAAGCGGATTCTGAATAAAAGGGTGATTCCTCGCTTCGGCAGGAAGTCACCGTTGGGAATCGAGCCGCTAGAAGTCGAGAAGTGGTTGAGGGAAGTTAAGAAGGCGCAGAGTCTGGAGAACCCCACTCTGGACAAAATCCGGCGGGTGATGAATTTGGTCTATAAACACGGGCAACGCTATGGGCTTATCCCTCGCGACGAGTCGGCTAATCCCATGAATTGGGTTCGTCAGAAGACGACGAGCGGCTACACGGCAGTGATCATGAATCCACGGCAAGCTTTCGAGATTTTGCTGAACATCCCAGAGCCACGGCGCACTCTCGTCCTTACAGACGCGGCGACGGCTATGCGAGTATCGGAGATTCTCGGGCTGATGTGGATGGATCTGGACTTTGTAGATCAGGTCATCGAAGTGAAGCGCGCGTACGTCTGGGCCCAATTCAAAGTGCCCAAATCAAAAGCCTCGAAGGCACCTGTACCCATGCATCCGGTGCTCGCGGGTTTTCTGATGGCGTGGAGGGAGAGAACTCCTTATGCGAAGGACGGCGATTACGTCTTCCCGAGCTTCCGGCTCAAAGGCAAGAAGCCGTTGTCGGCTTCAATCATGGTGCGGAAGTATCTGCGCCCTGCTGCCATCAAGGCCGGCGTTATCAAAGAAGACGAGGGAGTCCGCTTCGGCTTCCACAACTTCCGGCATTCGCTGGCTTCCTCGCTGGTGAAGCTGAAGTGTGATCCGAAAACGGTACAAGGCATTCTGCGTCACGAAGACGTCAGAACGACCATGCAACTGTATGCGCAGTCCGACCAAGAATCGAGGCTCGAAGCTCAGGGCAAGTTCTTGGCACTTCTGCTCGGAGATAAGGCCCATCTGCTCAGGGAGACGATCCAGTGACGCGTCTTGGGCTAGACCTTGGGCTGAAGAAGGTGGGCGAAGTCGCCCAAGTCCTTTGGAATGATGGTGGCCAGGGACGGAGTTGAACCGCCGACGCCAGCCTTTTCAGGGCTGCGCTCTACCACCTGAGCTACCTGGCCACTTCCGGTACGCACATCTCGTTCCCCACACATCATCCGTAAAACGACTGCGACCGATTTGGCCGTGCACTGGGCGGGACGCCGCGAAGCAAAACAGCCGATGCGCTGGGACCGTGCGGAACTTTCGAATTATAACAAGGTGTGCCGTTCCCTCAAAATGGTGCGGACGATTCTCGACGTGACTTTTCTTGCAGACGTCTTCTCACATTCTTTCCCCGCATTCTTTTTCAAGAAGAGAGATACCCATTCGGTACGCCGTTCATGATCGTCAGCGCGCAGCGATTGATGCCAAACCAGTACGGAATCTCGCGATAGTCGCTAACGTCAAACATCGCCAGGTCGGCGTCTTTGCCCGCTTCCACGCTGCCCTTGCGGTCGGACAAACGAAGCGCCCATGCTCCGTTGATCGTTGCCGCTGTTATCGCCTCTGCCGGCGACATCTTCATATGCGTGCAGGCCAGCGACATCGCCATCGGCATGCTGAGCGTTGGCGACGAGCCTGGGTTGTAGTCCGTGGCCAGCGCGACTGCCACACCAGATTCGATGAACCGGCGCGCGTCCGGGTATCTCGACAAGCCGAGAAAATAATTTGCTCCCGGAACGAAAGTTGCCACCGTATCACTCTCGGCGAGCACAGGTAGATCGGCATCGTTTATGTGATCCATGTGGTCGAGAGACGCAGGCCGGTAGCGCAGTAACGGCCCCAACCGCGTTTCGCTGAGTTGCCCCAAATGGGCGCGGACGGCGAGACCGTATTTTTCTGCTGCCGCGAAAATATGAGCGGTTTCGTTATCGTTGAATGCGCCGTGATCGCAGAATACATCGACGAACTTTGCCAGCTTGCGCTTAGCGACTGCCGAAATCATTTCGTTGCAGATTAAATCAACATATTGCTGCGAACGTCCGCGATACTCCTGAGGCACAACATGCGCGCCCAGAAAAGTCGGAACCACAGTTCCGGGCCACTCACGCGCAGCTGAGCGGATGGCTTCGAGCGACTTAAGTTCCGATTCAAGGCTAAGACCATATCCAGACTTGGCTTCAACGGTAGTAGTTCCGTGGCGAGTCATATCGACCAGTGCCGCAGAAACTTTCTGTGTCAGCGCAGCTTTGCTGGCCTTCCGCACGCCGTCGATGCTCGATCGAATTCCTCCACCGGCGGCAGCGATCTCTTCATAGCTGGCGCCAGAAATTCGCTTCTCAAAATCGACCAAGCGCGGATGCATGAACACCGGATGCGTATGCGAATCGACGAAACCGGGTAGAACCACACGTCCGCCACAATCGATTTCGACAAGCTTCTTACGATTCTTTTTGAGCCAAGGATCGCGCAGCGCGTCCTTAGTAGTGCCCACCGAAACAATCTTCCCGCCCAGGCAGAGCACAGCAGCGTCTTGAATGATTCCAAGTTCGGAAAGTGAAGCGCCGCGTCGCGGGCCATCAACGGACGAGCGCAGCGTGACAAGTTGGCCGATATTCACCAGCAAGAGCGACGATCTTCGAGGAATTCCCGCGCTGTGGCGAGAGCTCATGATCGCGCCATCGGAATCTTCACGCCCGTCTTCTCGGCAAATTCCTTAGCCTCCTCATACCCCGAGTCCACGTGTCGAATCACGCCCGTTCCTGGATCAGTAGTTAGCACGCGCTCAATGCGCGAGGCCATCATGTCGGTGCCGTCAGCGACCGTGACTTGGCCCGCATGCAACGAGTAGCCAATGCCCACGCCGCCGCCGTTGTGAATCGAAACCCACGACGCTCCCGCCGCCGTATTCACCAGGGCATTCAGCAGCGGCCAATCGGCTACCGCATCCGAGCCATCTTTCATGCTTTCAGTTTCGCGAAACGGAGAAGCCACCGAGCCGCAATCGAGATGATCGCGGCCAATCACAATCGGAGCTTTGATTGTTCCTTTCTTTACCAGATCGTTAATTGCTAATCCAAAGCGCGCTCGCTCACCGTAGCCAAGCCAGCAAATGCGCGCGGGCAGTCCTTGAAACTTGATACGCTTGCGAGCCAGTTCAATCCAGCGCCGCAGGCTGCGATTTTCCGGAAAGAGTTCAAGCACCAGATCGTCAGTGACGGCGATGTCCGACGCTTCGCCCGAAAGCGCAGCCCAGCGAAACGGTCCGCGACCCTCGCAAAATAACGGACGAATATACGCTGGAACAAATCCCGGGAAAGCATACGCATTCTTTACGCCGCGCTGGTAGGCGAAGGTACGGATATTGTTACCGTAATCGAAGGTGACTGAACCCATTTCCTGCAAGCGCAACATCCCTTCGACGTGCTTCGCCATGGCATCGAGCGAGCGCTCCTGATATGCGTTCGGATCGTTTTTTCTCAACTCCAGCGCCGCTTCAAAAGTCATCCCATTCGGCACATATCCATTCAGCGGATCGTGCGCCGAAGTTTGATCGGTAAGAATATCCGGCACCACGCCGCGTTCGGCGAGTTCAGGAATGATGTCCGCACAATTACCTACCAGTCCAACCGAAACATTTTCTTTTTTGCGGACGGCATTTTTTAGAATGCGCAGCGCCTCATCCAGCGTATTCACCAGGAAATCGCAGTAGCCGGTCTTAAGCCGTTTCTTGATGCGCTCGGGATCGATATCAATCCCAAGAAACGCCGCGCCCGTCATGGTTGCCGCGAGGGGCTGCGCTCCACCCATGCCGCCCATTCCGCCGGAGACGATCAGCTTTCCGCTCAGGTCTCCGCCAAAATGTTTATCGCCTGCGGCGTTGAAGGTTTCGTAGGTGCCTTGCACGATGCCCTGCGAGCCGATGTAAATCCACGAACCGGCCGTCATCTGTCCGTACATCATCAGGCCGGCGCGTTCGAGTTCGTTGAACTTTTCCCAGTTGGAAAAATGTCCAACCAGATTCGAATTCGCAATGAGCACGCGCGGCGCATACTCGTGCGTCTTGAAAACGCCCACCGGCTTGCCCGATTGCACCAGCAGCGTCTCGTCGTTCTCCAGCGCCTTTAACGACCGGACGATGGCGTGATAGCAATCCCAATTGCGCGCCGCCTTGCCCGTGCCGCCGTAGACGACCAGATCCTGTGGGCGCTCGGCAACGTCCTCGTCAAGATTGTTCATCAACATGCGCATGGCCGCTTCCTGCTGCCATCCTTTGCAGGAGAGCGTGGTGCCGCGCGGAGCGCGTATGCGCGTATAAGAAGATGCGGGAGTTTCGATGTCAACAGGCATGAGGGATATGGTAGTTGGTCGGGTGCAGAATCATCAATCGGAAGCACGCCGCTCATCTTCGCCGAACTCCGTCGCCCCCAATAGTTGTCATCCTGAACGGAAGATTGTCAGTGGCGAAGCCGCTGGGCGGGTGGCCCACTCATCTAGCGTTCGGCTCTCTGGCGCTCGATCGCGAACCTGATTTCGGCACGTCTCCTAATCTCCGCCCAGTGACGCTCCAGTGTATTGAACTGTTCATCCAGCAAAAGTTGCCGCTGTACATCGAACACTCTTAACCCAATATGATCGTATTCCAGTCCCCAAAACCCAACATAGTCCTGGGGAACACGGCTTCGAATGGTTTCATCAATATCTCCAATTACGCGAAACCTGCATGGACGATCTTCTTCAGGATCCTCAAACACGGGAATTTCAATCGTATACGGGGCCTCGCCTTGCTTTAAGAGGAATCTGTCATACGAGCGCGCGAGAGTTGCGAGGATATTTTCGAGTTGGGACGCTAGCGTATTACTTGAAATTTCGTGCACGACTAATAGCGAGTCACGAAACTGGATTTTTAGCTCTCCGATGTCAACGAAGCGGTCCTTATTACGCTCCTGAAGGCGCCTGTAAGCAGCAATGAAGGGACGCAGGACAAAAGCTTCGGCGCCGTTCTTTATGAGGTCGAATGCAACTCCGTCTAATATTAACTGTGCAAGGTGAGACAAGGAGAACGTGGAGGTTAGTTCAACAAACAGGTGCGTGATTCCACCCGCTCCTGCTGCTCTTCCGCTGACTACCGAAACGTATTCGGAAACGAGTTCATCGCGGAATTCCTGAATTCCTTTGAGGTCGTCGAAGGGGAGGTGATCTGTCGAAACCCAATACTTCACGACGATGGCGTTGCCAGTGCTCACTGGATTCTCCTTCCGCTGCATTATCCCCACATTCTGGTTACGGTGTAAACCCACCTCCGAGGCTTGCGCAGTCTCGTCTGAAGGAAAGCGTACAATTTACCGCATGACAGAAGCGCAGACATGGGTGCTGTTGGCGCTGGGCATCGTGGCCGGAGTCTTTGGAGGCTACTTGAAGGCGTACCTCAGCCAGAAGGGTCAAAACCTTGCCACACACGAGGACATCAACAAACTTGTCGATCAGGTTAGGGCGGTCACGACAACTGCCAAGCAGATCGAAGCCAAGATTTCAGATGATGTTTGGGATCGGCAGAAACGATGGGAATTGAAACGAGATCTACTGATTGACATGGTTAGAAAGACAATAGCTATGCAGGTCGCATTGCAAAGGCTCTATGCGGTGCGTCTTACCACCAAAGACTCCGGCGATCCTGAGAATCCCGCGAGGTTGGAAGCAACACATAAGTCAACGGCGGCATTCAATGACGCAGTCACCGAATACGATCAAGGAAAGCTAGTTGTGGATTTGGTGTGCGGACTGGAAGTAAAGCGTGCCTTGTTGTATTACGAGAAATTGGTATCTGATTCTGCGCAGGCGGTGATGCGAGGCGACACTGATGCCTACGGGCGAGGATTGAAAGAACTCTTGTTAAAGGAAACTGACATCGTGAACGCCGTACGGAATGAGATTGGTTCTGGGCCGCTAATCCCCGGCCCCAAACAATAAAGCAGATGTGATTACGAGTGAGTATGGCCAAGTGCCTCATTCAAGCCTGCTTTTGGCTTGAGTGGAAACTCCCGATCCTCGCCCAGACTATCCATTATTTTCATCACATCCGCCCCGTGACCACCATCACAGACTCCATTCCCATTCCATGCAAGAATCATCCCCAGATCGCGGCAGCGCAGCGTGTGCCCGCCTCCAGAGGCGCAAGAACTTCTGCCAGAATCGCCGAAAGGGCTCTTTAAAAAATCGGCAACAGAATTGACGAGACGGCGGCTAACTCCTTATTTTTGAATATTTTGCGTGTAAGCTGTTTAGAATTAGCAATTTAACCTAAAATGGTAGGGGGGAGGGGTCATACAATTACGCGAAAAGCGTTCGAATTGATGACATAAGAGAGATCACAACTCTTTTTTAATCAAACACTTGCGGGAAGGCATCTTCCGGCCAAACGTTTTTTTTATATTTTGCGGGAATTTCACTCCCACTCAATCGTCCCCGGAGGCTTCGAGGTGATGTCATACACCACCCGATTCACGCCGCGGACTTCATTCACGATGCGATTCGAAATTTCCTTCAGCACTTCATAGGGGAGCGGGACCCAATCGGCGGTCATGCCGTCTTCGGAATGGACGGCGCGGACGGCGCAGGTGTAGGCGTAGGTGCGCTGATCTCCCATGACTCCTACGGACATCACGGGCAAGAGGACGGCGAACGACTGCCAGATCTTTTGATAGAGGCCAGCCTTTTTGATTTCGCTAACAACAATCTCATCGCAATCGCGGAGCAGGTCGGCGCGCTCTTTGGTTACTTCACCCAAAATACGTACGGCCAGTCCAGGCCCAGGAAATGGCTGGCGCTGGAGAATATCTTCGGGCATTCCTAGATCGCGGCCGATGCGTCTTACTTCATCTTTGAATAAATCTTTCAGCGGCTCGATGAGCTTGAGCTTCATCTTCTCGGGCAAGCCGCCTACATTGTGATGCGACTTGATGACCTGCGACGGGCCGCGGACGGAACGCGATTCGATTACGTCGGGATAGAGGGTGCCCTGGACGAGCCACTCGACTTTGTTCTTACCTTCTTCTTTCAGGATGCGCTTGGCTTCGTCGTCGAATACTGCGATGAATTCGTTGCCGATAATTTTGCGCTTCGTCTCCGGGTCGGTGACTCCCGCCAACTTTTTCATGAAGCGCTCGGTGGCATCGACGGCGATGAGATGAAGTCCGAGATTGTCGCGCATGTTCTGCTGAACTTTTTCGAACTCGTTTTTGCGCAGCACGCCGTTGTTGACGAAGACGCAGGAAAGGCGAGATTTTCCGGAAGGATCGCGCATGGCGCGATCGACTAGCACAGCCGCGACGGAGGAATCCACACCTCCGGAAAGTGCGCAGATGGCCCGTCCTTTGCCGACTTGCTGTCGCACTTGCGCGATCGTCGCGTCGATAAAATGTTGCGGCGTCCAGGAAGGCTTCGCTCCGCAGATGTTCACGGCGAAGTTGCGCAGAATGTCGGTGCCCAGCGGCGTGTGGTGCACTTCGGGATGAAATTGCACCGCCCACATTTTGCGTTCAGCATTTTCGATTGCAGCAACAGCGTTCGGAGTTTTCGCTGTCAGCCGGAATCCAGCAGGCAGTTTTTCAGCTTCGTCGCCATGCGACATCCAGACGGCGAGCAGGTTAGGGAGTCCTTGAAAAAGCTGCGAGTCGGATTGCTGAATCTCGACCTTGGCGTGTCCATATTCGCGCTTTGCGGCGGAGCGAACTTTGCCGCCCAACGCGTACACCATGAACTGCAGGCCGTAGCAGATTCCGAGCACGGGAATGCCGAGATCGAAGACACTCTTGTTGGCGTGCGGCGCGTCGTGGTCGTAGACGGAGGATGGTCCGCCGGAAAGAATAATTCCAACCGGCGAGTAACTACGAATTTCTTCCAAACTGGCGTTGAACGGTAGGACTACCGAAAAGATTTTTAGTTCGCGGATGCGGCGGGCGATTAACTGCGAATATTGCGCGCCGAAGTCGAGGACAATGATTGCCTGGTTGACGATTGCTTGATTGAGTGGCGATTGGGTTTCCACGGATGAGTGTCTCAGATTTGTTTCAGCAGTGTAAAGCACGCAGTTGTTAAGTGACTAGTGTCAGGCTGTGTAGATTGTGAGATTGCGTGCTCCGTCGCGTAATTCTGCAACCAACGTTCGGCGCAAGGCATCTGTGAGGGAAAGAGCAATTTGCAAAAAAAAGCAGGCCGAATACGCGCATTGTGGAGCGCAACGTCGTGCAGCGTGACGTTCTTGATCCGCAGTCGGCATTCCCGCAACCTCAACCATTCAACTTACGAGGAGGACTAGAAATATGAAAGCTCTAGCACACCTGACTGCGCTGGCCATGCTCACCTTGGCGCTGACAACCGTCACATTTGCCAAGAACGCCAACAAGAATGAAGGTAATTTCACAGTAGCGAACACGGTTCGCGTCGGTTCCACCGACCTTCGTCCCGGAGACTACAAAGCGGCATGGACAGAAGAGAGTGGAGGCGCGGTAAAGATCAATATCCTGCAGCACGGCAAAACCGTTGCGACGGTGGAAGGGAAACTGAAGGATCTGCAGAAGCCCGCCTCCTTTGATGCGGTCATCATCAAGACCCTCGACAACAACGCAAAAACAATCGATGAGATAGATTTCAATAACCGGAGTCAGGCTTTGGTGTTTGGAGAGTAAGTTCCTGGCACCCAGAATGCGATCACAACTTTTCCGCGCGGGCACGCTTACATAAAGCGGGCCCGCACTTATTTGCGTAATTACTTGACCTCAAAACTACGCGCATCAATGGATTCGTTGTTCATAATGTTGCGGGCTTTGACTTCCCACTCCACCAACTTTGTGAAGCCACTCGACAATTCCAGATTGAATCGAAGGTCGTAGTGAGTTGGCAGAGTAAGTCCGTCTTGCGATTGAAAGTCCGAGAAGCGCTCTTCGATTCGATAGCGTGTTTGTTGTTTTCCCGCCTGGGAGGTCTCACCTCCAGCAAGCCCGGTTGAGACGCTTAGTTCGTAGGTGCTCAAGACGTGCTGATAGGTTTGCGGATCAAAGTAGAGAAAAATATCCAGATCGGTACGCTTCTTAGGTTGATAGCGGAGAGCGATCAGCTCACGGCCGTTCACTTTTTTTATTCCCTCATAGTGCAGCTTAGCCCCCCGGCCCTCGAGGTCCAGCAGTGGCCATCCCGAAGACCAAACGCCGCCCAGCAAATTCTCACGCAGCACAATATCCTGGGTAAGTACAAAAGTTCCGAATTCAGAACGACGCTTGTCGGCATAGGTGCCGGCTACGCTCGTTTTGTTGCCATCGCAAATAAACTGTTCGCCCAAGTATCCGCCCGCATTTACTTTGAACAGGAAGTTAGATTTGGGGCCTTCCGAGGCAAATACAAACCGGCCGTCGATGGCGCCCGATCCGCCCACTAGGATTCGATAGGTCGTTCCGCCTTGCACCACTCGCGACTTCAAGCCGCCACGCGCTTGTACAGAGCCAATGGCATCCAGATGCTTGGCAACGATATCCTCGGGCGTAAGGTCCGCCGCACACAGGGGCATGTAAGAGCCGACCAGCGTGAAAAATAAGAGAGTGGCGAACCGGCTCGGTGATCGGAATAACTGCATAACTTGGGATCCTCTAAGGTAACCGGAGTATAGTCGCACTCTTACTCGGAGTAAACAAAACATTGTAAGGAGATTCGCGCGAACTTGGAGCCGCTCACTAGCGCACTACTATGTTGACCAGCTTCTTCGGCACTACGATAACTTTCACTAGCTGCTTGCCCGCAATCGCAGCCTTGACTTTCTCGTTCGCTAGCGCCGCTTGCTTGATTTGATCCTCAGTAGCATTCGCCGCTACTACCACTAGTCCACGTAGCTTCCCATTAACTTGCACAGGAATCTCGATCTCATCCTCCGCCGCCAGCGCCGCATCGTATCTCGGCCAAGGAGCCTTCAATAAATTGCTCGTCTCGCCGGTCATCTCCCACAACTCATGCGCCAGATAAGGGGCCATAGGAGCGAGCAGCAAAGCGATGTTGCGCTGCACGTCAGCGATCAGCGAATCACGAATCTCGCCGGCAGCACGCGCCTCTTCGGCACCATAGATTTCGTTCACGAGTTCCATGATGGCCGCGATGCAAGTATTAAAATGCCAGCGTCCCTGAAAGTCGTTACTAACTCGCTTGATGGTCTGGTGCAGCTTACGCTGAATCGTGCGAGCTTGAGGAGACAATGTCGCCAACTGTTCCGCGTGTTCTGGAGCACTGGGCTTCTTTACAGGATTGCGAAGATAGAATCTGTACACGCGCGCCAGAAAGCGCTGAATGCCTTCGATTCCCGATTCCTGCCAATCCAAATCGCGCTCAGGAGGCGCGGCAAACAAGCTGTACATGCGCGTCGCATCTGCTCCATAACGCTTCACCATTTCGTCAGGAGACACCGTATTTCCCAAACTCTTCGACATTTTGGCGCCGTCTTTAATCACCATGCCCTGGGTAAACAAGCGCGCTACTGGTTCGTCGTTTTTTACCAGACCCATGTCGCGCATAAATTTTGTCCAGAAGCGCGAATAGATAAGGTGGAGAATGGCATGCTCGACTCCGCCAATGTATTGATCGATCGGAAACCAGTAAGCGATCTTGGCGGAGTCAAACGGAGCCGAGGCATTGTGCGCGTCAGCATAGCGATAGAAATACCAGGATGAGTCGACGAACGTATCCATGGTATCGGTTTCGCGTCGAGCCGGGCCGCCACACTTCGGACAAGTCGTATTCAAAAATGACGGCACATTCGCCAAAGGTGATCCACCCGCCAAAGTGACGGGCACGTTATCCGGCAGAATCACCGGCAAATCTTTCTCTGCCACTGGCACTATGCCGTCCTTCTCGCAATACACCATCGGAATCGGCGTGCCCCAATAGCGCTGCCGCGAGATGCCCCAGTCTTTTAATCGAAAGGTGACAGTCGCCTTGCCGAAGCCTTTTTCCGCGGCACGAGCCGACATGGCGGTTATCGCTTCCGCGCAGCCCAGTCCGCTGAACTCGCCTGAGTTCACCAAGATTCCGTCCATGGTGGTGAAGGGCAGCGCAGGTTCGGCCATGGTTTCTTCCGGATCGCTGGATGCAGGCAGAATCACTAGCCTGATTTCCAGCTTGTACTTCTGCGCGAATTCATAATCGCGCTCATCGTGTGCGGGCACGCTCATGATCGCGCCGGTGCCGTAGTCCATCAAAATGTAGTTCGCCACCCAGACCGGCACCGCTTGGCCGTTGTAGGGATTCTTCGCGTAGCGTCCAGTAAACACGCCATGCTTCTCGATGTTGCCAATATCACCCGCTTCTTTGGCACGCCGCTGCTCGGCGATCAACTCTTCAACCTTGGAGCGCAAAGCGGCGTCGCGAGCAATCATGTCGCAGACGATGGGATGCTCCGGCGCCAACTGCACAGAGGTGGCTCCATAGATCGTATCGACGCGGGTGGTGAACACTGTAATCGTCGATCCTGCTGCGCCAACTGTTCCGCCTAGATCGAAATCTACCAGCGTGCCTGCGCTGCGTCCGATCCAGTTCTGCTGCATGACTCGGACTTTTTCCGGCCAGCCCGGCAACTTTTCCAGATCGCGGAGTAACTCGTCCGCGTACTCGGTGATCCGCAAAAACCACTGCTCTAACTCTCGCTGCTCAACCGGCTGATCCTCGTGACGCCAACACATTCCACCTACAACTTGCTCGTTCGCAAGCACGGTGGCGCATTGGGGACACCAGTTCACCTTGCTCTTCTTGCGGTAGGCCAGTCCCGACGCGTAGAGCTTGAGAAAGAACCACTGATTCCAGTGGTAGTATTCGGGCAGACAAGTTGTAACTTCACGCGACCAGTCATACGCAAACCCCAGGCGCGCCATCTGCTTCTTCATGGCGGCAATATTTCCGAGGGTCCATTCTTTTGGCGGAGTGTTGTTCTTGATGGCAGCATTCTCCGCGGGCAGACCGAACGAATCCCATCCCATGGGATGAAGCACGTTGTAACCATTCATCCACATGTAGCGAGCCAGTGCATCGCCGATGGAATAATTGCGCACGTGTCCCATGTGGAGCGCGCCGGAAGGGTAGGGAAGCATCTCCAAAACGTAATACTTCGGCTTGGTGGGATGAGTCTCAGCGGCATAAAGTGAAGGATCGCTCAGCCAGCGCGCTGCCCATTTCTGTTCAATGCGCTGCGCGTCGTAACGCTCTTCGTGTTCGTTGCGTTCGTTGTGAGCAGTGGAGATAGGTTTGTCTTCCTTTGCCATAAGTGTAGGTATAGATAAGGATAGAACAGCAATGGGTAATCTTTTATTTTACCTCGGAAGGACTCCCAACATGCTAGAGACGTGCACGAGAGCCATCTGAATGATGATCGCGCAAAGGAGGAACCACAGGCCAACTCGGTTCCAGTCGCGAACGGTTCTGCGGCCGGCGATCGCATACGCAATCAGGAAGGGAATAAGAATTCCAAGGGCGGCGAATCCGAACGCTCCCGGGATCACCGTGTGGTGGGACCAGTGCATCGCCGCCAGCCAGGAGTGAGCGATTCCCAGGACGAAGGCGATCCCTCCCAGTATTCTTATAGGTTTTCCTTGTACGGGAGCGAATTGTTGTATCGAGCTCATAGTGCGGGAAAATAGTACGGGAAAATGCAGGACAAAATCATAGCATTTGCACCGATATCATGGCATCGCCGAGAAGCATCCTTGCGATGTCAGCCTGCGATGTCAGCGACCGCGAGCGCGAGTTTATTTTTCGCCTGCCTCGTGCTTTTCCACCAGCGCCTTCAGAACCTCAACATTCCGCAAATCGTCGCCCGGATCGTCGACCGGCGTCTCTGCAATAAATGCGGCGTGCTGCAAACGGTGATCATTCAGCAGAGCGCGAAACACCTCCAAACCCAATTTTCCGCGACCGATATTTTCATGCCGGTCTAACCGCGAGCCTCGTTCCGCCTTAGCGTCATTGCAATGCCAGACACGCACATTCTTCAATCCTACGGTTTGATCGAGATGCCGAAGCGTAAGGTCTCGTCCTTCTTTGCTTACGATGTCATATCCCGCGACGTGGGTGTGGCAAGTGTCAATGCAAGCGCCGACTGGCACGGTTTGCCGCAGCAGCGTCAACAATTCCGCGATCTGCTCGAAAGTGCCACCCAACGAGTATTCAGCGCCGGCGGTATTTTCAATCAAGATAGTCAATCCGCCCTTTGCCAGGTTTAACCCCTCACTCGCTTCCGTGATCGAGATTGCTGTACGTTCCAGTCCTTCTTCGCGGCTGGACCCGCGAAACGATCCCGGATGCAAAACCAGATAGTCGGCGCACAATGCGAGACCACGCTCCAGTTCTCCTCGAAACGCAGCGATGGATTTCTTCAGAAATGGCGCATTTGCTCCGGCCAGATTGATAAGGTAATTCGAATGAATCACCAGCGGGTTCAGGTCGTAATTCTGGCGAAAGCGTTTCATCGCTTCGCACTGGTTCTGCGCCAAGCTGTACGGCTGCCATTGCCGCGGACTTGAAGAGAAGATCTGAAACGTATTGCAACCTAGCCGGTGAGCGCGCACGGCTCCGTTTTCTACACCGCCAGCAATCGAAGTGTGAATTCCGATCCGCCGCTCGGTCATCAAGGGCGGGTTCTGGGGTGAAGGCCATTTCAGCGGATCTTTTTCAGATGGATGAAACTCGGATGCGCTGAACTCGGCCATATCGAAATTCTAGAGCAGTTCGTAGATGCGCAGCGGGGTGCGGGTTCGCAAATCGTTCCCAGAGGTTCGACGATGCGCCAGGGGTGAGAACAAATATGGAGCGGGAGATGGCCGTTTATAGCTGGAGAAGCTTCTGTACACTCGCTGCCCTCGGGGCTATAATCCGCCGCAGAGGAGGGTTTTATGCGTATCCCTCGCCTTCTGTTGCTGTCGCTGCTGGTGTCGGTATGCGTGGCGCCCGTCATCGCACAGTCTTCGCCAGACAAGATTTCACCCGATAAGATCGTCACTTCCTCTCAGCTTCAACTGGACGGCCTGACTAATGGTCTGTCTGCTCCGCCTGAGTTTCGCACGCAGGTTCCTGCTCTGTCGCAAAGAGCGCTGGATGGGATTAGCGCTAATCAATCCTCTCCGCGTCTTCACTCTGATCCGTTCCAAGTGCTTCCTTTCGTTAAGCCGGGGCAGAGCGACACTACCTGTTACGTTATGCGAACCTACCGCGTTATTCGTGACGATCCCGACTCCGACACGACGAGACCCGCGGGCTATTCCACCTGCCAACTCGCTAGTCGGTATCAGACAAAGGATGCTGTGATTCTTCTGGAGGGAGCGCCTCGTTGAGTCACTCTTAGGGAGCTTCGGTACCAAATAAATAACGGCACGGCTGAAGCCGTGCCCTTTCAAGGCAAATTCGGAGCGGGAAAATTTGAAGGGCCGGTGGCATGAAACCACCGGCCCTTCGCGCTTGCAAAACACTGGCAATGCCGCTGGTTAATCACGATTGGGCTAATCGCGATCGTCGACCATCGACGCTTTCTTTGCTTGCTGAACGCCAGCCTGTTGAACACCAGCTTCAGGATAGGGTTTGTCATCTCCCATGATTCCCTTCCAGAGAATTCGATTGAACAAATCGGAATTGATCATGTCAGGGTGGCTGAAGTTAAACCCTTTGGTCGCTTGCGCCCACCACTTTCCGTCGTGCAGTGATTTGACGGCGGCGGTTATCGGCCGAGTCCCGGGGTTACTGCACTCCGGTACCAGGTCAGGATTTACCGGCGGCTCACACAGGATGCCTGGAATGGGCGCAGTGTAGGGCTGCAGATTGGGTTGCTTGGCGAACACATCGGACATTGGGAGGGCATTTGCGTCATTGAGGCCCAGGTAATTGACGCCGAGTATATCCTCGATCGTTCGGACCACATTCGTGGAGTTGTAATTCGTGTGGATCACGGCGCCACCCTTGGTGTAGGGAGATGCTATGAAAACCGTTGAGCGATGTGCATCCACGTGGTCCGGTCCGTTCTGGGCATCGTCTTCGACGACGAATATCGCCGTATCCTTCCAATACGGAGAGTTGCTTACAGCCTCGACCAGACGGCCTACGGCATAGTCATTGCTCGCCATCTGCGCCAACGGGTTTTCCAGACCACCCGCGTTCGATGTGAAGTTACCGAAATGGTCTTCCATGAAATCGACCATCTCGAAGTTAGGTAGATCGCCATTCTTCACATATTCGTTGAATTCGCGATTCCACTCCTCAAAGCGGTACTGATCGGGGGTGTTCAGGTCCCAGCCACGGTAGTAAAGATCCGTGCGACCTTTGAGAGATGGACGCCCCGGCACCGCCTGTACCACCTTCTGCTTAAACGCGTCGCGGACGATGGGTATATAAAGTGGATATCCCGCCGAAGGAACGACATAATAATTCTCGTCGGCATAAAGCCCGTAATGGCGAACCGTTTCGCCGGCCCTGAGAATGGTGTCCCAGATGTAGCCACCGAGCGCATCGGAGTCAAGGTCATCCGCGCCTTCAGAAGCGGTGATGTCCTTCTTTCCAGGTTCAATGGATGAGTTGCCTGTTGGATCGAACAGGGTGGTAATGCGCACGGTGCTCGGGCTCGGCGTGCCGTTAGTCTGGTCTGGCACCGCGATTCCGATATTGCGCGGATTGCCGTTCCAGTCGAAGGGAATATTGAAGTTCGCATTGCCATAGCCGACCAGAACGTTCTTGACCGTGGCATCGTTGGCATGGCCCTGGGTATCCCAGTTCCAGCCGTCTCCGCTCACATCGCCGGCGTCGTAGAAATTGTCGAGCAAAGCGAACTGGGTCGCGAGCAGATGATGGTTGGGAGAGATTGGCTGTGGAAATTGCACGCGCTTGGGATCGCCATTGCCCTGCGGCAGATCACCAAGCACCTGATCGTAGGTTCGGTTTTCTTTCTGGATGAAGATGACGTGTTTGATGTGGTCGTGCAGGAACGCCATCATCGGATCCTGGCGAGGGTTGTTGAAGCCGTTGTTAGCATCCACTAGCTGCGACAGATAGCTGAGAGTATTGGTGTCGGGCACGGGAATGGTTGAGAATCCCGCCTTGATCAGGGCCGGGATGTATTCGTTGCGGGAAGTTGGATCCGGTGGTGGGCAGAGCAGCTGCGAATATTGGGGTGGTATGCCCATGCCTGGACAGTCGGCCCGGTATTCGAGGTTGGGGCCGGCATTGCCTTTCATGTTTACGACGAATAACGTGTTGCCATTGGCGCTGACCGTCACCGAACTTGGATACCAGCCTGTGGGGATGCGGCCGAGCAATTGCTGGGAAGCAACATCGATTACAGCGACGGCATTCTCGCCACCGAGCGTGGCGTAGAGCCGTTTTCCGTCTGGGCTGAGCGCCAGGGAGTTGGGATTGGAGCCCTTGTACTTGTAGCCCGGACGAGCCACGGAGATTCGGCTCGCGACCACATCTTTTGTGGTATCGATCATTTCGATCTCATCAAGATCTCCGTTGGCGACATAGAGCCGAAGCTGATCGGCGGACAATATCATGCGATTCGGTTCGCCACCGACCTTGATCACCTTGAACGATCCTGAAGAAAGCACCGACAGCACCTGGCCATCGCGCTGACTGCTTACGTACGTCTTCAGCGGCGCACCTTGAGCATTTGAAAGCACGACCGGCCAGTAAGGCATTTCGCCGACCGCGGTGGTCTGCCCGGGAGCAAAGAAAACAATCTCGTTTGTGACGGTTCGAGTTGCCGTATTGATGACGGACAGAGAATCGTTCTGATAGTTGGCGACGAACAATGTCGTGCCATCGGGACTGATGGCCAATCCCGCGGCCAGCGCCGCGAATGGCATAAACATATCGAGGGCGACGGGGTTGTTGTTGATGGGAGTGGTGACGAAGAGGCCGCCAGTCGGGAACTCCTGTATGGGGACGTTGGCGGGTTGGTCGTGATTCAAGAGCACGAACGGGGCATCGGGCGTGTAAGTGCCGTCGGCACTGGCTCCGCTGGTGGTCGACTTGTAAACCTCGACACGATCGTCAATGCCTCCGGCCACATAGAATCGGGTGCCTGCGGGATCCCACACCAAGCCGTGATAGGTGTTGGGAATGTTGATCAGTTGCTTCTGCACCGGTTTTGCGCCGCGGACGTCAAAAAGGAAGACCCACTCGGCATTCGGAGTCATGGTTGACGACGGCAATCCCGTCAGGGGGAAGAGCGCAGGCCATGTGATAGGGGTACCGTCCGGTCCCTGCGTGTTGAAGCCCGTGTTGTAGCCCGTAGTTAAGATCAGCAAGGCGGTACCATCGGGACTGAGCGCAGTGTTCACCGCACCATTCGCGTCGGCAGAGCCGTCTGGGCGCAGCCCGGTGCGCAGACGTTGGAAGATTGAACCAGGCGCAGCGGTGGGTGTGATGTAGAAACCATCCGGCAGGAGGTTGCCTCCAACCGGCGCCAGGTTCTGCCGCTGGCCACCCGCCAAGGCAGGTGCCATCAGGCAGAGAAGCATTACGAGCGCAGCAGAAAAACAGCAGCTGATATTTCGTCGCATAGGTGCCTCCTCAAGGGTTGGTTTTCTGGGGACTTTCTGCCCCAGGGAAACCGGGAATTTCCTTCATGGGCCCGGAAAACGGCAGCTATTCTACACCCGTTTGGTCGACTCACGCGTTTTCAATAATCCAGCTAGTGGCCACCTTCAAATCGAGCCACCGCCGCAATGCCGTTTGCCCTTGCTTCATCGGACGCTAGACTTGTAAATTCGGGGTAATCATCATGCTCGTAGTAATGCAAGCGCAGGCCACCGATGAGCAGGTCCGCGCCGTCTGCCGGGTTGCAAACGGTTTGTATTGAGCTAGCCGACCAGATGGTCCCTGGCTCGAAGTCATCGCAAATCTTTCTTGCTTGCCTTTTTCCCGACTAACAACGATAAATACAGGCAAGCTATGATTAGTCGTTGGTGCGCCCTTTGTCTTACTCTTACGCTGGCGGTGTTAGTGACCAGCCACGCGCAAACTTCACCGCCGCAGAGTCCTGCCAAGGCGGATTACTCCCAGGAGTCCGCAGTCATTGAAGAGATGGCGAGCAAGGTTGTCTTCGACAACGACGGCAACTCTACACGCGAGCAGACCAGCCGCGTGCGCGTGCAAACCGATGCCGGCGTAAAAGAGTGGGGGCTGCTGAAATTTCCTTTTCAGTCTGCAACCCAAACGGTAGAGATCGACTACGTGCGCGTCCACAAGGCCGACGGCAGCACGCTGATCACACCGCCCGACAACGTGCAAGACCTGGATTCGGAAATTACCCGCAGCGCTCCTTTCTATAGCGACTTACGGGAAAAACATGTCGCGGTCAAGGGATTGGGCAAAGGCGACATTCTCGAATACCAGGCGCACTGGCACAGCACCAAACCGCTGATCCCGGGTCAGTTCTGGTTCCAATACAACTTTCAACGGCAAGGCATCGTGCTCGATGAGCGCGTGGAAATCCGGGTGCCCAGTGAGCGCGCGGTTAAGGTGAAGGGACCTCAAGCCACCCAAACCGTAACCACGGAGGCTGGTTCCCGCGTGTATACCTGGACTTACTCCAGGTTGCAAAGCGCCAAGGAACCTGGGAGCGATCAGAAAACGCAAACCGAATCGGCGCGTGGCCTTTTTCCTCCGCCGGACGTGCAGATCAGCAGCTTTCAAAGCTGGGAAGAAGTGGGCCGCTGGTACTGGAATCTGCAAAAAGACAGGATCGAGCCTACTCCCGCCATCCGTGCCAAGGCTGCCGAACTCACCCAGAGCATGACCGACGATGCCGCCAAGTTGCAAGCACTTTACAGCTTTGTGAGCACACAGTATCGCTACATTGGAATCGCATTTGGTATCGGACGATATCAGCCGCATGCTGCCGACGATGTTCTTACTAACAGCTATGGCGACTGCAAAGACAAGCATACGTTGCTGGCGTCGTTGCTCCAGGCGTCTGGGATTACTCTCTATCCGGCGCTCATCAGTTCCAGCTTCAAAATTGATCCTGACGTTCCGTCTCCGGCGCAATTCGACCACATCATCGGCTACTTACCGCAGAGCAACAATAAAGAGAAGGGCGCGATCTGGCTCGATACTACGATCGAGGTTGCACCGCTTGGCTATTTGGTCCCGCGTCTGCGTGAAAAGCCCGCATTGGTGATGTCGGGAGACAAGTCGATAGGGTTGGTGACTACGCCCTCCGATCCGCCTTTCCCCGACACCGAAGCTTTCAAGATCGATGGCAAGCTGAGTGCCGACGGTACCTTCGATGCCAAAATTGAGGATACGAGTCGAGGGGATTCCGAGGTGGTGCTGCGCACGGCGTTCCGCCAAGTGGCGCAACCCCAGTGGAAGGATCTGATGCAGCGAATTTCCTACGCAATGGGTTATGCGGGCACGGTAAGCGAGATTAGTGCGAGCACACCGGAAGCAATCGGTGGGCCCTTTCGCATCTCTTATTCCTACAATCGCAAGGATTATCCCGATTGGAAAAGCAACCAGCGCTTTACGGTTCCCGGGATGCCGTTCTTCGTGCCGCCGGTTCGAGATGATGAAAAGTATCCTCTTTGGCTGGGGCCTTTGCTCGAGGGTGTATCAGATTCCAGAGTCGAGCTTCCGCCGGGTTACGCGCCACAAACACCATCTAATGTCGATTTGAAATATGATTTCGCGGAATACCATGCTTCCTATTCCCAGGATCATGGTGTGCTCATCGCGAAACGGCGATTGGTGACTAAGCTCCACGAGGTTCCGGTCGGCGAGTTTGACGACTATCGGAACTTTGTTAAAAACATGCAGGACGATATCAACCAATATGTGTATATGCAGACGGCGTCATCCGGCGCGGCGGCGGTTCCGAAAGCAGCGGTGTATGGGCCTGCCAACGCGTTCTTGACCAGTATTTGGGCGTTGCCTGCGAGCACTTTCGCTGAAGCGAACCAACTGGAACGCGATGCTCATAACGCCATGAATCAGGACGACCGTTCAGCGGTTGTTGGCGCATTCAAGCATGCACTGGAAGTGGACCCTAAGTTTACGCGGGCTTGGCTGGAACTGACCATCGCATACATGACGTACAGACAGACTGATAACGCCCTTGAAGCAGTGCGCAAGGCCATCGATTCTGATCCCAAACAGATAATTGCACGTAAGATGTATGCTCACGTGCTTGTGACCTTGCGTCGTCCCGATGAGCAGGCGGAAGCCTTGCGCGCGGCGTTGAAGATCGCACCCGACGATCCCGACTCGAACTCGGAACTCGGTGTGCTGCTTGTCCAGCAAAAACGCTACGACGAAGCCGTGCCCTACCTGGAAACTGCTGCGAAAAGCGACAAATCCCAGGCTTCTCAGTCACGTCTGGCTGTCGCTTACATGCGAAGCGGACAGGCAGAAAAAGCCGAGGCTATTCTTGATGAAGCCGTCAAGGCAAACCCGGGACCGGATATGTGGAACGATGTGGGGTACGAGCTTGCCGATGCCAACGTTGATCTCCCTAAGGCCTTGGAATATGCGCAGAACGCAGTGAATGCTCAGGAGAAGGAATCGCATGGCACAGACCTTTCCAATGTCCTCCCCCAAGACCTCCAATGCACGAAGAAGATCGGGATGTTCTGGGACACACTGGGATGGGTAGATTTCCGCCTTGGGCACCTCGATGAGGCGGAAAGCTACCTTCATGCAGCGTGGTTACTGACGCAGGGAGGTGTGGAGGCGGACCATCTCGGACAGGTTTACGAGCAACAAAAGAAGACGGTGAAAGCTATCCACATGTACCGTCTAGCCCTAGCTACGCCAGAGGGAAAAGCTCCAAACGGCACATGGGATGAAACCCGCCGTCGTCTTGAACACTTGACTGGAGCGAAGTCGCCGACAGCAATGGAGTTGCTTCGTGGAGATCCGAACGGTAGTGAATTGAGCCAGATGCGTACCGTCAAGCTTAAGCGCCTTGTTCCTGGAACGGCTGAGGCGGAGTTCTTTTTGATCTTCGGTCCAGGCCCAAAAGTCGAAGGTCTCCAATTCATCAGTGGCTCTAACAAAATCAGGTCCGCTGGTGGTGCACTTTTAGATGCCAATTTCCAAGTCGCCTTCCCGCAGCACAGTTCCGCCCGTCTCGTACGGCGAGCGATTTTGATGTGTTCGGAAGTGTCAGGATGCAATTTAGTTCTTTTCACGCCGGAATCCGTCAATTCTGTGAAGTGACGTGATTCAGGGTCCGCTCCGATCTTCGTTTCTCGGAAGTTCATTGCCTCCGCCCGTCGTTTGCCCAGTTCCACCCCGGACGCTAAACTAATTAACTCGGGGTAATCATCATGCTCGTAGTCATGCAAGCGCAGGCCACTGAAGAACAGGTCCGCGCGGTTTGCCAAAAAATCGAAGCGCTCGGATACCGCGCCCACTCCATGCCTGGAGCGCAACGCACCGCCATTGGCATCACCGGCAACAAGGGAGAAGTCGAAGCTGGATCACTCGAAGAAATGCCGGGAGTGCAGGAAGTCATCCGCGTCTCCAAGCCCTACAAACTGGTCAGCCGGGATACCAAGCCCGACAACACGGTAATCAAGTTTGCAGCTGCGAACGCAAATACTCAGCCCGTTACTATAGGAGGCCGAGACCTGGCGATCATCGCTGGTCCCTGCGGCATCGAGAGTCGCGATCAGGCATTTACCATCGCCGAGCGAGTAGCGCGAGCTGGAGCTCAGTTCTTTCGGGGCGGAGCTTACAAACCGCGTACTTCTCCGTATTCTTTTCAGGGCATGGGCGAAGAAGGATTGAAGATCATGGCCGAAGTTCGAGAGCGCTTCGGGCTGCTCATCGTGACGGAAGCCGTTGATTACGAATCGCTGGATCTGGTCGATCAGTACGCCGACGTGATTCAGATCGGCGCCCGCAACATGCAAAACTTCTCGCTGTTAAAACGAGCCGGACGGGCTCACAAGCCAGTCTTACTGAAGCGGGGTATCTCGGCGACGCTGGAAGAATTTCTGATGGCTGCCGAATACATTATGAGCGAGGGAAATTACAACATCGTCTTATGCGAACGTGGAGTCCGCACCTTCGCCGATCACACTCGCAACACGCTAGATCTCAGCATCGTGCCTGCCGTGCAGCGCCTTAGTCACTTGCCGATCGTGGTCGATCCCAGTCATGGTACGGGCAAACGCAACAAAGTAACTCCTCTCTCTCGCGCGGCGGTGGCCGTCGGAGCCGATGGGCTGATTGTGGAAGTCCATCACGATCCCGACCGCGCGTTGTCGGATGGCATGCAGTCGCTATATCCAGATCAGTTCGACGCGTTAATGGCGCAGGTAACGCAGATCGCGGCGGTGCTCGGCAGAACCGTTCAAAGTGCGGGCGGGCCGGCTATTGTGACAAGCGAACGTGCGAGTCTCACGAATAAGCAGGAGTTTGTGTGAAACCAGGCATAATCATGCTCGGTCTACCGCTCGTATTGGCGACGGCTATCGCACAAAGCCAGTCTCCTGCGACAGCGACCTCGAGTGCTCCAGATGCGTCTAGCGAAGCTTCTGCTGAGCACATATACGGTCCCAAAGACGGAGTTAAGCCGCCGAAGGTCACTTACTCGCACGATCCCGAGTATCCGAAGAAGGCACGCGGTAGCGGCAAAGAAGGGACGGTTGTGCTGTCGTTGGTTGTTGGCAGCAATGGCTTGCCTCGCGAAGTGAAGGTTCTACGCTCCCTCAGTCCTGACCTGGATGAAGCAGCAACGGATGCCGTGGCAAGCTGGAAATTTGCTCCCGCGACGAAGAACGGTAAACCTGTGGCGGTTCGGATTACCGTTGAGATCCCAATCAGGCTCAACTGATCTGATAATCTCTTGCCTACAGCGAGGCCAACGCGTCCTTGAGAAAATTCCTACTACTTGCTGTTTTCATCCCGCTTGTCCTGGCCGCCGGCTGGTATGAGTTCCACCAACGCGATCTCCCAGCTTACGGACCTCTATATCGTGAATATGCATATGTAACTAATGGTAAGAGCAACACGGTTACTGTTATTGATCTGCGCAGCTTTCGCCCGGTGAGAACATTGCAGGTTGGCAACGATCCTACAGGAGTTGCGGCCAATCCCAAGCGCAACGAGATTTATGTAGTCAATACCGGCTCATCCAACATTAGTGTGATCGACGCGGAGCAAAATAAAGTAGTTGCCACCATAGGCGTCTACGGACGTCCCTACTTTATTGACGTCTCTCCCGACGGCCACCGCGCTTACGTGGCAAATTCAGGGTCGGATAATGTTTCCGTACTTGATCTTGATCGACGCACGGTTGCGGCTACGCTTCATGTTGGCGCGAGTCCAGGCCTCGCTCGCGTTTCTCCCGATGGATCTACTGTGGTTGTCTTCAATCGCGCAGACAACTCGGTTTCGATCATCGACACGGCGCGGATGGCGGTGCGCTCGGCGATCAACATCTGCATTCATCCCGAGGATATTGCCATTCTGCCGGATTCCAGCAAGGCATTTGTTTCCTGCTCGGGATCGGGTCAGGTGGCAAGCATCGCCCTTAAGAATGAAAAAACTGAAACCCAGACCGACAAACTGCTGGCGCTGCTCGATGTTGGGAAGTCTCCGGTTAGTCTTACTTTGAAGCCTGATGGCGGAGAACTGATTGCTTTCAATTTCGATGCTGGCAGCGTCTCCATCATTGAAACTACGGGCAATGAAGTTTCCGGCAGCTATCTAGTGGGCGAACAACCGACTCGCGGTGTGGTTTCGGCCGATAACTCGCGCTTGTATGTTTCTAACTTCGGATCGAATAACATTGCGGTCTACGACATCGACCTCGGCAAGGTCATTGCCTATCTTCCTGTAGGGACACATCCCGATGCGCTGGCGCTTTCGGAGAATCAGAACTATCTGCTGGTGCTCGACTCCGGTTCGGGAGATATGGCTGTCATTCAGAGGCGGCAGCCGACGAAAAAATTTGAGCCCTCGGAATATTCCTTGCTGACCATCATTTCGGTAGGCATGCAGCCGAATCAGATCGTGGTGAAATCATTTCTAGCAACGAAACTTATGGAAGGGCGCTGAACCCGGATACACCATCCCTGGCGTTCTGTGCGCAACGTTGGATTTCAGGCGCCCTGCAAGGGATTTTCGTCCCTACTGCCGGCCTCATAGACAGCCTTCTCCGGCTACCGCGATGATGTAGCGGGCTCCCTACGGGGATTGTGATATTCTCGCGAGAGTTACGGTGGCGCAAGCAAAGCATACATGGCTCCGGTTCTGGTCTGGCTCATACTGTTCCTCTGCTTGCTGATCTCGCTGGTCAAATACACGCTTGCGCTGATCCTGAAGTGGTCGGTCCCCGCCGCTACGGTTAAGAAAGACTACACTTACCAGCCCATGGTTAGTGTGCTGATGCCTTGCTTTAACGAGGGGAAGACGGTCTACGAGACCATCGAGAGCATCAGTAAGTGTAATTATCCAAACGACAGGTTCGAAGTGATCGCGCAAGACGATTGCTCGGTGGACGACAGCTACGAGTGGATGCTCAAGGCGCAACGTGATTTTTCGAACATACAAGTGCGCGTAGGACGGAATACGGTTAACAGCGGGAAGGCACGCACCGTTTGTAATGCTTTACAGCACTCAGCAGCAGAGTTAATGATTTCGATCGACTCCGATTGCATTTTTCATCCGGATGCGATTCGGGAGCTGGCGGCTTGCTTCTCGGAGCCGAAGATAGGGTCCGTAGGTGGCAGGGTCGGAGTAAGAAATCCCAACGAAAACGCGATCACCGCGATTCAGACTTTTATCTATTATGCCGCGTTCCAGCTCTACAAGGTTCCAGAAAACTGGACGCGGAGCGTGGGCTGCATCAGCGGATGCCTGTTCGCCATACGGCGCGAGCTGCTGCTTGAAATTGAGCCGAAGATTCGCAGCCGTCACTGGTTCGGAATTCCGGTAAATCAGGGTGAAGACCGGTTTCTTACTCATCAGACGCTGTTGCGCGGATACGGAACTTACATCAACAACGACGCGCTGTGCTGGACCACAGTTCCCTCTACATTAACTGATCTTTTCAAGCAGCAGCTTCGATGGAAGCGCAGCATCATACGCGATCTCTTCTATACCTTAAGGACGCTCCCGAAGCACGTATGGACGCTGCATCCTAATACAGTGCTTACCCTGGTGCTTACTCCGCTTGGGGCGCTGCTTGGGTTACTCGTGGCGCTCACTATGATGTCGGGTAATCCTATGGAGCAAGCTGGTCCTGGCCCGCTCATCGGGTATCTTGCGATTGCGGCAATTCTCAGCTGGGTGATCAGGAAATACAGCGCTCGGGAAGCGGTTAATAACCCGCTCGCCTTTGGCGCCTACTTAGCCTGGTCGGTCGTCAGCAGTCTATTCATTACTACTCTGGCGTTGTGTACCCTGGACTCCAGGGATTGGGGTACGCGCGTCAAGGCACGGGAGGCCACCGATGGCGACGGCAGAGGTTAAGACGCCGGAAGTCAAGAAAGTGCAGACTGAGGCAAAAGCCTCCCGCATCCAGCCGATGGTTTATAAGTCGGTGGTCACGGTTTACCGGATCTTTGCCATATTCACGCTCTACGTGGTCCTCTTCGGTGTACTCGCATATGGCTTCGTCATGGGCTTCTATGCCCTGAACACATCATGGGCTGCGCCGGTGATTCTTTCTCCAGCCGATGACAAGAGCCTCGATTTCACCGAGAAGCTGGTGACCAGCAGGCAGACGCTAGAAGATCTAAACGTAGACGAGAAACGGCTGCAGGAAGACGTTGCTGAAATGAGCGATCATCGGGCTGCGCTATTGGCGCTCGAACCCGAACTGCAGACCGCCATCAACCGGGAAAAGCAGCACAACTTAGCTACCGGCCCAGTGCTTGCGGAACTCGACAAGCAGAAGCAGGCCGACAACCTTAAGACGCAAGCGGTCATGGGGCAAGTCAAAGAGGTGGAAGCTGCCATCGACAAGGATCTGGCAGCCGGCTTGATCACCAAAGGGGATGCGGCTACACAGCGTGCGGCGCTCAATCAGGCCGAGAGTACGTATACGGACAGTAAGATCGGCGAGGTCTTACTTACCGATAACATTCTGGAAAAGACCACGACTGACACCAAGTCGCTGGATGTACTCGACAAACAGGCCGAGTTGATATCGGAAGTGGCGCAGCTTGACATTGCAATGAGCGTGGCGCAAAAGCAGATCTACGAAGAGACCAAACAGATCAATATGCTGAAACAGGCGCTCACCACTGCGAAATCGACGCCCTATTACCTTAGCGTGAATGGAGGCAACATCGTGTACTTCGCCTTTGTGCCCTATGACAACCAGAATAACGTCTCCATTGGCACTCCTGTCTACGACTGTTACCTGAACATGGTGGCGTGCAGGAAGGTGGGCACGGTGAAGCAGATTTTTGCGGGCGAAGAACATGCGATTCATCCCATCTTCAGGACCGACATCCGCGGTTTTCTGATCCAGATGCAACTCGATCATATCGACTCCGCGAAATCGAAAACTGTGTTTTTAAGCCGCAAACCGCTTTTCTTCTGATTTCTTCCGATTTCTTCTGAGGAGACGCAAGTGCCTTCGACCAATGCAAAGACTAGAGCGTTTAAGAAAAAGTTCAGCGTAGCTTTTACGATTGCGATGCTTCTGATCCCCGCCGCATTTGCTGCCGACGGGAAGGATAAGGATAAAGATCAACTAGCCTTTTGCGAATACGTAACGCAGCAGGCCGCGGCGCAGCGCGACTTGCTGCTCGCGCCAAATGCAGTTGCGGGTATAACCCAGCCCAACACCGGCTTGCCTACGCAGTTAGTGTGGGGAGTCTCCGGTAGCCTTTCCAGTATGAGGAAGGCCGGATTGACGATGGATGCGGCGCGCAAAAACTGCGAGCTCTATAGTGCGTCCACTTCAGCTCAGCAGGATATCCAATATGCGCTGCCGAGTCTGGAGAAACAGGCTTTGCAAAACAGATTGGGGCTGATCCAGCATGCGTCTGAAAACCTGGACGCGCTCCTGGCCACAACTGCAAAGATGCTGGATGTGCAGAACATGACCCGGCCCATGGCCTTCGCATTGCAGACCACGAAGATCAAGCTGGACGCGGATCGAGCCGATACACAGTCGAAGATTGTCGGTCTCTATGCGCCGCCACTGAGTGAAAGACCGCTGAAGGAACTGGTCGCCGAGAAACAGAGCAGGGAAGTGAATGAGCAAAAGGCCCTGGACAAACTGACTCGCCAGAATGACTGGGACGTAGCGCTATCCGTGGGCGCGCACCAGCAGATTAATCCGTTGATTGACAGCAACGGAGTATATGGTGAAGTTACGGTGAGTTACAATCTCGCCAGCCGAGCTATCAACAAACATTTGGATCGCGCCGCGGATGCCTACGACGACTGGAAGAAAGTTCAGGAAGGCGATGTCATCCGCAACGCGGACATCCTCAAGCAGCAGATTGCAGACGGTATTTCCGTCCAGGACAGCAGACTCAAAGCTCTGCAAGATGAGCAGAAGCAAATCGAAAGCAACCTTCAACTCGTGCGCGCAGCGGATACCTCCGCTGCCCTCGACTTCCGCAATCAGTTGACCACAGCCCAATTGCTGCTGGAGATCGAGATCGGCGATGCCACCTTTCGCCTCGACCGCCTGAAGGAGTTTCTGGGCAGGAATTTCTAAAACTTAGCGCAGGACGAGATCCGAATATTCAGGATGGGCTTCGAGATATTCGGCGACGAAGGGACAGACGACATCGACCTTCATGTGATGGTCTCGCGCCCAGTCGAGTGCTGACGTTACCAAGGTGGAGGCAACTCCGCTGCCGCGAAGCGGCTCGGGAATTTCGGTATGGATCAGCGCGAGTACCTGGCCGGCGACGGTGTATTGCAGGGATGCTACGTGTCCATTGCGCTCGAGTTCAAATTGGCCAGACGTCACCAGCTCTGGAGCGCGCTTTTTGTTGCCGAATATTCTCATTGCGGACTTCGGAAATGCTGCAGAATCGCTTCGGCTTGAGATTTCGTTACTACTGACGACAGCGCCGCTACATCGGCTTGTTTTACGGCTTGCAGACTTCCGAAATGTTCCAGCAGACGCCGCGTGGTGGATTCTCCGACTCCGGGGATTTCTCTGAGTTCGGTGGCTCGGTCCCTGATCTGCCGACGCTTGCGATGGAAGGTTACGGCGAAACGATGGGCCTCGTCTCGGATCATTTGGACGAGATGTAAAACAGGAGAATGATGGTCCAGAACTACCGGGTCGTCTTCCTGTCCGTAGACGTAGATAATTTCTTCGCGCTTGGCAATGGCGGCTAGTGGTTGGTTGATGATTTCCAGCGCTTCGAGCGCCTGGGCTGCGGCGTGGAGTTGGCCGAGACCTCCGTCGATCACGATAAGGCTGGGCATGGCCTTTTTCTCTTGTGTCTTCGTTTCTTCAAGCAGGCGCCGATAACGGCGAGTTACTACTTCTCGCATGCTGGCGAAATCATCTACTCCTTCTACGGTTTTGATTATAAATTTGCGGTAGTCAGATTTGTTCATCTTGCCGTCTTCCCACACGACCATGGACGCGACCGTTTCCGCTCCTTGAATATGAGAGATATCGAAACACTCGATACGCTTCGGTCGTTCGGGTAGGGCTAACGCATCTTGCAGGGCCTCCTCGATAGCGCGGGCGTTGGGCTTCATAACTCGGAAACGCTGGTCGTAAGATTGCTTGGCGTTGGTGCCGGATAGATCAATTAGCTCGCGCTTGTCTCCGCGCTGGGGGACGGTGATGTGGACTCGGGTGGCTCGTCCGCCTTCGCCGGCTAATTGGTCGCTTAGGGCTTCTTCTAATTCTTCCCGATCTTCAAAGTCTACTGGGACGTAAATGTTGCGTGGGACATAGGGCTGGGCGAGATAGAGCTGCTTTAGCAGAGCGGAAAAGAATTCATTAGGATGGAATGAGTCGTCGGTGGGACGGGCGGGGATGGCCGCCTCTCCATTGTCTTGGTCGATTTGTTGCGCAAACTCGGGTAGGTCTTCCCAGAAAAATTCTCTTCGATCTAGAACTTTGCCTCCGCGCATATGGAAAAGGTTCACGGCCAGCATTTGATTTTCGTAGTGGTATCCGAAGACGTCGGCGTCATCACCTTCGACAGCGGCTATGCGCTGTTTCTCCTGCAGTTGCTCTACAGTGGATATTAAGTCGCGATAGCGGGCGGCTCGCTCGAACTCCTGCGATTCGGCGGTTTCGGCCATGCGCTCGCGCAGAGATTTGATCAAGTCGGTGGGACGGCCTTCGAGAAAAAGTTTTACGTCGCGGACGGCTTCGGCGTAGATCTCTGGTGTGGTCAACTCCAAAACGCAGGGACCCAGGCAACGCTTTATATAAAACTGGAGGCACGGACGCGGGTGATTGCGGGTCAAATCTACTTTGCAGGAGGGGATCAGGAAGTGGCGGTGGATCAAATCGACAATACGATAGGCAAGATTGGCTGGGAAGTACGGGCCGTAGTAGGCGCTGCCATCTTTACGCAGGCGGCGGGTTACGTAGACTCTGGGGTAGCGCTCAGCTAAGGTCAGCTTGACGTAGGGGTAAGTTTTGTCGTCGCGCAGCAGAATATTGAAGCGCGGTTTTTTTTGTTTGATGAGGTGATTCTCTAGCGCCAGCGCTTCTTTATTATTGGCAACTACTATGTAATCGACATCGACAGCTTCGCGAACCAGCATGCCGGTTTTTGCATCCTCCCAACGGCCTTCGTGGAAATAGGAAGAGACACGCGAGCGGAGGTTCTTCGCCTTGCCTACATAGATGACTTCGCCTTCGGCGTTTTTGTAGAGATAGACGCCGGGGGACGTGGGGAGGGTACGGATTTTGCCGGGAAGATCCAAAATATTTAGATTCAGTTTAGCGTAAAACAAATCATCAGATAGATGTTACACTGATCATAAATGAATGACACAATTACAATTCGTCTTACACACGAACTGGCGACATGGCTTAGGACCACCGCCCGAAAAACCGGTATACCGATGGGGCGTCTGGTTCGGGATCAGCTAGAACTCGCCAAGCGGGAGACTGGCGACAAGCCGTTTCTCCGCTACGCGGGCGTGATGTCTGGCCCGTCGGATCTTTCCTCTCGTAAGGGCTACTCCAAGAAATGAAAGGTATTGCCGATACCGGCTTGATCGTCGCGCTTCTGAATCGTGATGACCGGCATCACAAATGGGCGGTGGAGATCGCACGAACGGTTTCAGAACCGCTGCTCACTTGCGAAGCTGTCTTGAGTGAGGCCGGGTTTCAGGTGGGTTCGATACAGTGGGTGCTGGGCCTGGTACGAGAAGGGTTCTTGAAGATCGCATTCGATCTGTCCCGAAACTTCGAACAGGTTATGGAGTTAGCGGAGCGCTACCAGGACCGCGTACCCGACCTCGCGGATTTGTGCCTCATTCGCATGAGTGAAATCCACAGCGATCTCCCGGTGCTGACAGTCGATGAGAGAGACTTCCGCATTTACCGGCGAAACGGCAGAGATGTGATTCCCATCGTTTGCCCACCGCGAAGCTGATCATGTTGCAGTGACATGTTTCTATGCGCTCCATCCTTTTACGAACTCCACTAGGCTGCGCAACGCTATTCCTGATGGGCCTTTGGCGATCCAGGGTTTGTTTTCTTCCATCCAGGCGGTGCCGGCTATATCGAGGTGGATCCAGGGCGTGTCTTCGGCGAATTCTTTCAGGAACATGGCGGCGAAGATGGCTCCTCCCCAGCGGCTGCCGGCGTTGACCATATCGGCTATGTTCGATTTGAGGTTTTCTTTGTATTCGTCGTCGAGCGGCAGACGCCACATTTTCTCGCCGGCTTGTTGAGTGGCTTTGGCGAAGCGCTCGTACATATTGTCGTCGCTGGCGAAGATTCCCGCATTTATGTAGCCGAGGGCTACCACCACCGCTCCGGTTAGAGTTGCAGCATCGACCAGATGGGTGCAGCCGAGTTGACGGGCGTAGCTTAGACCATCGGCCAGGATCAGGCGGCCTTCGGCGTCAGTATTGATAATTTCTATAGATTTGCCGGACATTGCGATCTGCACGTCTCCGGGCTTTTGCGCTTTGCCGGAAGGCATATTTTCGGTGGCACAGATAATCGCCGTGACTTTTACTTTCGGCTTTAGCAACGCGATGGCGCGCATGGCGCCGATCATGGTGGCAGCTCCGGCCATGTCGTATTTCATTTTCTCCATGCCATCCGCTGGTTTTATGGAAATGCCTCCGGTGTCGAAGGTGACGCCTTTGCCCACTAAGCCAAGGTGAACTTTATCGACCGCACCTACGGGATCGTAGCGCAGGACGATCAGTGCCGGTGGTTCGTCTGAGCCTTGAGCGACTCCCCAGAATGCTCCCATCTTGAGCGCTTTGATTTTGTCGGCGCCGTAGGTTTCGCAGACCAAGCCGACCTCCGATGCCATATTCTTTGCTCGATCCGCCAAGATGGTTGGGGTCATGCGATTGGAGGGTTCGTTGACCAGGTCGCGGGTGAAGTTCTGCGACTCGGCTACGATTCTTCCCACGCACAAGGCGTCTTCCAGAGGCTTTGTGTCGCCTTCGACGACTATGGTGACGGCATCGATTTTCTGGTCTCCGTCCTTGTCCTTATTCTTGCGGTCGCTCTTGTAGTAGCCGGGATCGAAGTTGCCTACAAATGCGCCTTCTACAATGGCGCGAACGGCGTCGAAAGGGGAGGGAACTCCGTTGCCGCCACCCGCAACGAAGGCGAAGCTGCGGATATTCTTCGCTTTCAGGGTGCGTACGGCGGCTCCGGCTAGCTTGCGCAGTTCCGCGGCGGAAAAATTGCTAGCTTTGCCTCCGCCTAGCAAGAGCAAGCGTTTCGCTTTCAGTCCTGCCGGGTGATGGAGCAACGTGGTTTCGAAGGGCTTGGAGGTTACTTCACCGCTGGCAATCACATCTTTGGCGGCTTCGCGCACGGCATTGTCGGCGGATTCAACGGATGGCGCGGGCTTATCTTTTTCGCCCTTGTCTTTTTCGTTTCGATCGAGTGTTACAACGACCAAGCAATCGGTTTCCAGTTGGGACGGGGCGGCGGAGGAGAGGTTTGTTTTCATGATGGATTGTGTTTAAGTATCCACGGAAGATGGGGTGACGCGCAACTGAGCATCTGAAAGTGGGGGAAGGAAAAAACCCAAGTGGTATACGACCTGGAATCCCACCCTCGCGCAAAGAGCGCGCGAGACAGAGCAACTACAGTTTCTACGCTTGTTTTCTGCTTCTGGAGACGGCTTCGCGGGCTTCTTTATCGGCAGTGCGACGGCGTTCGGTTTCGCGTTTGTCCCATTGCTGCTTGCCTTTTGCCAGGGCTAGCTCGACTTTGATTTTTCCATTCTTGAAATACATTCGGGTGGGGATCAGCGTGAGTCCCTTTTGCTGGGTCTTGCCGATGAGCTTACGGATTTCTTCTTTGTGAATCAGAAGTTTGCGGGTGCGCAGGGCGGCATGATTGGCATAGTTGCCATGGTCATAGGGACCGATATGGCAGTTGAGAAGCCAGAGTTCGCCATCTTTAATCAGGCCGTAGGCGTCTTTGAGATTCACCGTCCCCCCGCGAACTGATTTCACCTCGGTTCCGGCTAAAACTACTCCAGCCTCGAATTTTTCGAGCAAGAAGTAGTTATGACTCGCGTTCCTGTTTACAGCGGCATCTTTTTCGCCGGAGGCGGTTGGCTGGCGTCGAGGATTTCTCTCCCGATTAGGCTGGGTCTGGTGCGTAGTCTGCTTGGCCATATTTGCTGAAACGAAAATAACAGGTCTGTGGTCTCAGGTGTTAGGTCGCAGGATAGGCAAATCACAGATGCCTGACGCTTACCACTTGAGACTTGCACTCATGTGCACTTTAGGACAGGTACTAATGAGTGTAAACATCGACCTACCAAGCACTTCGGATGCCAGTTGATGCGATGCTATAATCCGATTTTCCGGTATTTTTTGCGCGTGATCTGCCCTGAGATGCCCGGCTGCTTGGTTTTTTCGGGTGCTGGAACGTGTTTCGGCCGGATGCGTCATGACTGGACGAATTTTGGTGAGATAAGTCATGGCCAGCGCTGCCGCCCGCGGCGAGAGAGATTTCTATGAGGACTGCTTGATGAGACGCCTGATCCGTCCGGCTCTGTTTGTTCTTTTATTGTTCTGCTTGAGGCTTCCGGTTATTGGGAAGAGTCACGATTCCGCCAAGGCATTTTACGAAAAGGGTACCGATGCCGAGGCGCGCCAGAACTATGAGCAGGCCTTCGACTATTTCAAACAAGCCTACACTCTGAAACCAAAAGACCTGGCATATCGAACTGCGTTCGAGCGAACCCGTTTCCTGGCGGGTTCGTCGCATGTGCATCGGGGACAGGGTCTACGCGAAGCGGGCAAACTGGACGAGGCGGCGGCGGAATTCCAGAAAGCCATGGATATCGATCCATCGTCGTTCATCGCATTGCAGGAGTTACGGCGAACGCAGCAAATGATCAAGGAGACGCAGAATCCGCAACCGCAAGCTGCAACGCCGGGTACAAGCTACTTGCGCAAACGGTTGGAATCGGCGCAGGGGCCGGTGGAACTGGCTCCGATCTCTAATGTGCCGATCACGCTCAAGGTCACGGAGAAGTCCAACGTGATCTATGAGACCGTGGGCAAGCTGGCGGGGATCAACGTGCTTTTCGATCCTGATTACACGCCGCGCCAGGTGCATGTCGAACTGAACAATGTGACCCTGGAAGAAGCCCTTGAGATCATTTCATTCGAGACCAAGACTTTTTGGCGTCCGGTGACGCCGAACACAATTTTTGTCGCGCAAGACAATCCTGCAAAACGGAAAGAGCTGGAACAAAACGTCATCAAAACTTTTTATCTTTCCAATCTTTCTCAGCCGACCGAATTACAGGATGTGGTCAACTCGATGCGTACGATCCTGGAGGTGAGCCGGATTCAGCAGTTGCCCTCGCAAGGAGCGATTGTGGTGCGCGGCACGCCTGATCAGGTGGCGTTGGCGCAGAAACTGGTGGACGACCTCGACCGGCCGAAACCAGAAGTGCTGATCGAAGTGGAAGTAATGCAGGTTAGCAAGGACAAGTCGCATACGCTTGGAATCAATCCTCCGACCAGTCTTTCGGTGCAGTTGCAGAACAATATCAACACGACTCCGACCACTACCAGCACTACAACCACCACCTCGACTACTTCAACCACGTCGACCGGCATCAGTCTGAATTCGCTTGCCAGCCTCAATGCCACCGATTTCCAGGTGACGATTCCTCAGGCTTCGGCGACGGCATTGATGAGCGACACCAACACCAGAGTGATTCAGAGTCCGCAGGTGCGCGCTTTGGATGGACAGAAGGCTTCGCTGAAGATCGGCGACAAGGTGCCGATCGCGACCGGATCGTTCCAGCCGGGAATTGGCGGAGTCGGCATCAACCCGCTGGTCAACACCCAATTTCAATACCTCGATGTGGGCGTGAACATCGACATCACGCCTCGGGTGCATGCCAACGGAGAAATTTCCTTGAAGTTGTCCATGGATGTCTCGGACGTGGATTCATATGTGAGCATCGGAGGCATCAGCCAACCGGTGATCGGGCAGCGCAAAATCGAGAACGAAATCCGGCTGAAAGATGGCGAAGTGAGCTTGTTGGGCGGCATGATGGAGGACTCGAAGACGAAGGCTCTGACCGGGATTCCGGGACTGGCCTCAATTCCGATCCTGAAATATCTTTTTGCGCAGGATACGTCCGACCACTCTACGAACGAAATCGTCTTTGTGCTGATCCCGCATATTATCCGCGAGCCCGATACTTCTCATATCGGTGCGGACCTGCTTGACATAGGTACAGCTAATTCGATCGTGCTGCGACCTGGGCCGAGCCGGCCAGTCGCAGCGACTTCTCCAGCGGCACCGGTCGCTGCTCCGCAACCGCAGGCGGCAACGCCTCAGGGTCCGGCAGCGCAGACCTCGATGCCGCAGGCGCAGCCTCCGCAAAATCAAGCTGCTCAGGGTCAAACTGTGCAGGGTCCGGCGGGTGCCACCGCAGGAACTTTTCTATTTGATCCGCCTACCTTGAACCAGGCCAAGGGGTCGACGTTTACCGTGAATGTCATGCTTTCCGGCGGGCAGAATGTGTACTCCGTGCCGGTGCAACTCAACTACGATCCGAATCAGTTGTCGGTGATCAATGTATCGAACGGAGGGTTCCTGTCGCAGGACGGACAAGCGGTGGCATTAGTGCATCGCGACGATCCGACGACCGGTACTTTGCAAGTCACGGCTACGCGGCCTCCAGGCGCGGGTGGCGTTTCGGGACAGGGCGCAGTAGTGACGCTTACCTTTATGGCGAAGGGATCGGGACAGTCGGCTCTGACCATTACCCGCGGCGGAGCGCGAGATCCGGCGATGCAGCCCATTGCCATGGCTGGAGCGCAAGCGGCCATTACCATTCAATAGCCACGATGGCGCGAGCGGAGTTTGGCAGAAAGCAGTCGATGAATATAAGGAAGGTTCGATTCGTGGCGGGCCGCCGGCAGCACGGATTTACGCTGATTGAGCTCATCGTTACGACTTCCATCATGGCCATTTTGGTGGGGGCGGCGATTCCGATTGCGAAGATCGCGATTTTTCGGGAGCGCGAGCACGAACTGCGGGAAGATCTCTGGATGATCCGCGACGCGATCGATCGCTACAAAGACGCCGCGGATCGGGGCGCTTTCGTGACAAAGGTGGACAGCCAGGGCTATCCACCGGATCTCGATACGCTGGTCACGGGTGTGGACGTGTCGGGGAAGAAACTGAAATTTCTGCGCCATATCCCGCTTGATCCGATGACCAAGCAGGAATGGGGAATGCGCTCCATGCAGGACGATAAAGACTCGGATTCCTGGGGCGGGCAGAACGTCTTCGACGTTTACACCAAATCAGACGGAGTCGCGTTGGACGGCACGAAGTACAAGGATTGGTAGATGAAATTCAAGTCCAATGCTCGCGGTGCCAGAGTCCGCAATGCAAAATTCCGCCATCGGGGTTTCACTCTGATCGAGATGCTGGTGGTCATCAGCATGATCCTGATCCTGCTGTCGATCGCGTTGCCGATGTACAACAACAGCATTATTCGCGCGCGCGAAACGACCCTGAAACAGAATCTGACGACGATTAACAAGTGCATCGACCAGTACACGCTGGACAAGCAGAAGGCGCCGCAAGCGCTGGATGACCTGGTTTCGGCGGGATATCTGAAGAAGATCCCCGACGACATCACCGGGAGCAGGGACAGTTGGCAGTGTGACCAGGAAGACTCGCTCAAGTCCATCGACCAGACTCAGCCAGGCATTGTGGGATGCCACAGCGGTTCCGACCAAACATCCATGGATGGCACGGCTTATTCGAGTTGGGTGTACTGACTTTACCTGCTAACCGCCAATCGTTATTCTCTAACCTCATTATTTTCTAACCTCATTAACTCTCTAACCCCTAGCCTTTGATCCCAGCTCCTAACCCTGGCTTTTCTGTTACCTTATCCGTTCGCTATTCTTATTCTGAAGACCTGTTCTGGAGGTAAACGTGGATTCTCTCAATCGATTGCAGCCTTTGGCGCTGCTGGTGCTGCGACTTGTTCTGGGAGCGATCATGATCGCACATGGTTATCACAAGGTTTGGGGAGGGTTTCATCATCACATGGATTTCGTGGGCTCGCTCGGCCTTCCGAAGTGGCTGGCATACCTTTCCGCGGGCACGGAGTTTTTCGGCGGGATCGCGATCATACTGGGATTGTTTACGCGCTTCTTCTCGCTCGCGTTCATGATTGAAATGGGCGTAGCCATTTGGAAGGTACACTTCAAGAATGGGCTGACGGGAAATGGCGGATTCGAATTTCCGCTCGCTCTGGCTGCAATGGCGTTTACGCTGCTTTGTTTTGACGGCGGCCCTTGGGGGATAACGTTTGGCGGGAGATCGGGCGGTGCGCGGAAAACGAAGAAGGGCTGAGAATCAGAATTCTGCCAGCTCCTTCATCGCGCGGAACAGATCGCTGGCCTGCGGCAGGATGGCATCCTCGAGAATTGGCTGATAGGCGACGAAGGTATCGGTGGCCGCGATTCTTTTCACTGGAGCATCGAGATGATGAAAAAGTTGGTCGGCGATGCGGGCGGCAATTTCGGCGCCGTATCCCCAGCTTAGCGAATCTTCGTAAGCAATCAGCGCGCGATTGGTTTTCTTTACCGAAGTGGCGATTGCGTCCCAATCAAACGGATTCAGACAGCGCAGGTCGATCAGTTCGACGCTGACTTGATGCTCGCGTTGTATTTTTTGCGCTGCCTGCAGAGCGCGAGGAACCACTGCGCCGTAGGTAATTACGGTGAGATCAGTTCCGGGCTGCACGATCTTCGCTTTTCCGAACGGAACCATATAGTCGGGGCCGGGATAGGGGGCGCGTCCATAGGTTTCGCGGTAGAGACGCTTGTGTTCGAGGAACAAGACCGGATCGTCACACCGGATCGCCGTGCGCAGCAGGCCGGCGGCATCGAGCGCGTTGGAAGGGAAGACGACGCGCAATCCGGGAGTATGGGTGAAGATGCTCTCGCCGCATTGGGAGTGATAAATAGCGCCACCGGTCAAATAGCCGCCAATCGCGACCCGAATCACCAACGGCGCCGAAAAGGCGTTGTTCGAACGCCAGCGGATGGTCGGGAGTTCGTCGCGCAACTGCATCATCGCCGGCCAGATGTAATCGAAGAACTGAATCTCAACCACAGGCTTCAATCCGCGGGTTGCCATGCCAGTGGCGCGTCCTACGATATTGGCTTCGGCCAGCGGAGAATTGAAGACGCGGTCAGCGCCGAATTCCATTTGCAATCCAGAGGTCAGTTTGAAGACTCCGCCCTTACCCTTGATCAGCTTCTGCTTGAGATACTCGCCGCGGCTGGCATCGGCGACGTCTTCTCCGAAGAGGAGGACGCGCTCGTCGCGGCGCATCTCGTCGCGCAGCGTGACGTTGATGAGGTCGGCCATGGTTTTATTTTGCGACGCCTTGTTCTGCGAGTCGGCGGAGCGCTTACCATCGGTCGGGGTTTCGGGCGCAGACGTCGAAATTGCGGGCTGAGTTTCAAACGCCGTCGAGGTGGGATCGAGGTCGGGCGAATACACGAAGTTGTAGATGGTGTCGGGCTGCGGTATCGGGGCTGCGAGTGCGCGATCGGCGTCGGTCTGGATCTGCTCCTCGATTTCCTTTTCGATTTTGTTGATCCCTTTTTCGTCGAGAATGCCTTCCCGCAGCAGGAACATCTGCAGGCGCGGAACCGGATCGCGCGCGGCATCGGCCTGACGCTCGGAATCGGGACGATACAATCGCTCGTCATCAGAGAGCGAGTGCGAATAAGGACGGATCACATGGGCATGGACGAACGCCGGACCATGCCCGGCGCGGCAATGCTCGGCTGCACGCTTGAACGCCGAATAGGCGACCACAGGGTCGGTGCCGTCGATTTCTTCGAAATGGAAGTTAGGGAAGCCGGAGACCAACCGCGAAATGTTGCCGCCCGAGGTCTGTACTTCCACCGGCACGGAAATGGCGTATCCATTGTCTTGCACACAAAAAATTACCGGCAAGCGCAAATTGGAGGCGGAATTCAGTGCCTCCCAGAACTCGCCTTCGCTGGTGGTGCCATCGCCGAGCGAGACATAAGTGATTTCATCGCCATGGAATTGGACATCCTTAAACTGACGGTAATCGCCCTCAACTTTTTGTGCGGCGTTGGGATGCCTGGTGAAATAGCGGCCAGCTTCGGCGCATCCGACGGCTTGCAGAATCTGCGTGCCAGTGGCGGACGACTGGGTTACTACGTTGAGGTGTTTGAAGGCCCAATGCGAGGGCATCTGACGACCACCGGAACTGGGATCGTCAGCCGCGCCGACGGCTCCGAGCAGCATTTCATACGGCGTCGCGCCCAGTGCGAGACACAACGCGCGGTCGCGGTAGTAGGGATAGAACCAGTCATAGTTGGGCTTCAATGCAAAAACTGCGGCCACGCCCATGGCTTCGTGTCCCGCGCCCGAGATCTGAAAAAAGACCTTCTGCTGGCGCTTGAGCATGATCTCGCGGTCGTCCACGCGGCGCGAGGTAAACATGATGCGGTAGGCGTCAATTAATTGCTGACTCGTCAAGCCATGATAGGTCTTGGCCCTTTTCGCGACATTGCTCTCGTTCAGCTTGGGATCGACTTTGGTCGTGGCCATTGTGTGTAGTTCACCCCAGGGCGGCGCTCGTCCGGGCTTTATTGTAAACGCGACTGGGCTGTGGAGAAAGAGCTACTCGCGCATGGCTGCGAGCTACGAGCAGGGTTGGACGGCTAAAGCTGTCGCTACGTTATTCTGAAGGGTCATGATTCGCTTCCTGCGCCGGTTCGATCCCCATCGTATCCGCTTGCTGGTGTTTGATCTCGATGGCACCCTGATTGACTCGCGGCTGGACCTGGTTCACTCCGTCAATGCGATGTTGCGCCATCTGGAGCGTCCTGAACTGGCGAGCGACGTGATTGCGAGCTATGTAGGAGACGGCGCTCCCGCGCTAATGCGCCGCGCGCTTGGCGACACGGACGACAAGGCACTGTTGCGGACGGCTTTGGAATATTTTCTCGGCTACTATCGGCTGCACAAGCTGGATCACACTACGGTTTATGAGGGGATTCCGGAAGTGCTGTCTGGGTTGGCGCAGCCTTCGAACGGAGTGCCTCGATTGATGGCAGTTCTCTCGAATAAGCCGGTCAACCCTTCGCGCGATATTGTGCAGGCGCTGGAGCTGGGGCATTTCTTTGTGCGTGTGTATGGGGGCAACAGCTTTTCGACCAAGAAGCCCGATCCGCTGGGAGCGCAGACCATCCTGCAAGAAACGGGCATGGCCTCGGATGAGACGCTGATGATTGGCGACTCATCGGTTGACGTTTTAACGGGACGCAATGCCGGGCTGTGGACTTGCGGCGTTGCGTATGGGTTCGCTCCGCATTCGCTGGAGGCGGTGCCTCCGGATGTGGTGGTTGAGAGTCCTCGGGAGTTGGGGGAGTTGTTCGGGTAGCTGCGGCGGACCACCGGGAATTCTTCCACAAACGAATAGTGTGGACAGGCTGTGAAAACGCTTAGTTGCGACAACTATAACTGCACCGACTCACCGGCTGCTGCTCATGGCCGATAGGTGCTGACGAACTTCACCCGCCACATCTACAACCGCGCCACCAAAAAAGGCAGGAGTGGAATTGCCCCACTGCGCTTCGCGTGGATAGAGTGCGGCGGCATCCCAGATAACGCCCTTGCGCTGACAACAGATTTGCGAACCGGGAAGTTGCTGTCGCAATTCTCCGGCGACTAAATGGTTTTTGTCCCAGAACTGAATAACCCTTGGGTCAGAGATTCGAGATTGCACCATCCCACTCGGCTTTGACCAGTCCGTGGGGAGCATTGGTTCCCAAACGACAAGGACACGAACCGCTGCCGATTGATTTTGTTCCAAGATCCGTTCGATTGCGGAAGACCCCCGCAAACAATAAGCTCAAGTTGGTGAAAGCAGTAACACCAAACGGTTACGGTCAGCCCCTTCGTTGAACTCCAGCTTAAACTGGTCGAGATTACTGGACGTGAGCGATACGAGCGGTGTCTGTCCCTGCGGGGCGCGATTCCAACCCCACAAATACCAGCAGACTGAAGCTACAACGGCGATAGCCACAAAAGACAGTGTGTATTTCAGATTTGCTCGCATAAGATTGTCTCAACCGGCAACCAAGTTCGCGATGACTTGGGGAAAGATAATAATCAAGAGAACTACCGCCGTGGCCACCCAGAACAGCGTGATGCTTAACACGCTTCGTTTCCTGCATTGATTGTGACCACGATACAGTTGCAGGAAGCCGACGACGAGTAGCGCGAAAGCTCCAGCGAGCAGCCAGGGGCGTACCGTCTGCAACCTGACGCTTGCTCCTGCCAGTCCAATCGCACCGAGGAAACCGAACGGCAAGCAGCAGGACATTGTTGCGAGCGCAGCGAGGACAGCTGCGACGGGAGTTGCTCGTTCTCCGACTCTCATACTGTCTTCACTCCTTATTTCCCGCTCTTGAAAGGGCAAGTCTGAGCATCATCTCTGACGGAATGCCTCCGCTGTTCGCATAGAGCCGGCAAGCGAGGCCAATTGCATTCGTCTGGGTTGGTTCGACGTCAGTTCCTATTGATACGAATCGTCGGGGAACCGGGGAACTGTAAAGCCTTGGCTTCAGCATCGCTGTTCACAGGGACGCTTTCAATGTCTGCCCGCAGCGATTCCGACACCAGCACCTTTTGAATGCGTTCGACAGCGAGCCGGTAGTTGGGACAATCCGGAACATAAAGAACTTCAATTTTCATTTGGCAGTCACCTGTTCGAGCACAGGGCAAGGGGATGGAGCATGCCGCTGCCTGCGTTTCAGTTCCCTGTTGCACTTCAACAAATCGGCCGCTAGCTCTGATTCCAGTTTCTGAAGCTCGCGCAGCTTGGCACGAACGTCCGCAACTTTGTGTTCGAGTAGTTCTTTTACTGACGCGCAGGCCGCTATCTTCCGCGTACGAAGATCAATGAGTACGCCAATTTCTCGCAGGGAAAAGCCCAACGCGTGCATTTGCCGAATGAAGTGCAGTCGTTCGATGTCATCCGCGGTGTACAACCGAAATCCGCCTGCGCTGCGGGTTACTTTAGGCAGCAGTAGGCATTTCTCGTAGAAGCGAATAGCGTCGACGGTCAAGGCCGTCCGCTTTGCCAGAACGCCGATTTGCATGGCTCCCGTCTTCATGGGAAACAGCATACACTCTGGAGCATAGTCCAGAGTCAATAGCCGAGATCGCCAGGGCTGGTTTCTGGCTGCTTGCACAGGCAAGGTCTCTTAGGATTGCGGGCTATAAATCGTCCCCCACCGTTTACGTTCGGTAACCCGCGGACCCCGTTCCTCTATTCCCAATCATCGCTTGATCCTGCTACTTTCAAATGACACTGTAGTCCGCGAGAAACGCGGCGAGTTGAGTCTCTATGGGAAATTTGGGATGACGAATTTAGCATGACGAATGCTTCCAACTCCTGGGGCTTGACCCCTGCCGAACTGCGCAAGCTGCGCGCCTTGAAGACTCCGCATGGGATTCAGCAGGCGCTTGACGACATGCCTTATCACCTTGCTGATAGTGCGTGGTCTCCGCGACGGGTGCTGCGGGAAAATACTTCACATTGCTATGAGGGGGCGCTGTTTGCGGCTGCTGCTTTGCGCGTCATTGGGTATCCTCCGCTGATTCTCGATCTGGAGGCAGAACACGATACCGATCACGTGATTGCCGTGTACCGCAATCCCAATGACGGACATTGGGGTGCTTTGGCTAAATCCAACTACACCGGCTGCCGTTATCGCGAGCCGGTGTATCGCTCACTGCGTGAGCTGACGCTTAGTTATTTCGATACTTACTTCAATCTGCGGGGAGAGCGCACGCTGCGGACTTTTTCCCGGCCCGTCCACATGCGGCGCTTCGATTCCCTTCAATGGATGACCACCGAGAAGCCGGTGTGGTTTGTGGCGGAATACTTGCTGACTATTTCTCATTATCCGCTCATCACTCGCGCTCAGGCTAAGCGATTGCACCGGCTGGATGGACGATCGTTCCGGGCGGGGTGCTTGGAGCGGGCGGAGAAGTAGTGGAACGGAATCTCTTCTCGTTTCGTAGGTACAGCATGGGTAAGTATTTTCGCCATATCGTGATGGGCCTGTTCGTCATTTCCACCTTCGCTTTCTGCGGACTTGCGCAGGAGCCGGCCGATCCGATGACATCAGCCGCAGCGCCAACTCCGCAAGCTCCTCCAACGCCTATTGACCTTAAACCCGATGCGACCGGTGCCGTGCCTCAAGAGCAGATTCGTGAATTGCTACGCCGCGCCGAAGAGAAAGATATCGAAAACGATAAGCAGCAGCGTGATTACACCTACTTCGAGCGCGAAGAACAACACCACCTTGACGATCATGGCGAAATCAAGAAGATTGAGTCGCGCACTTCGGAGATTCTGGAAATTTATGGAGAGCAAGTCGAGCGGCTGACAGCCAAGGATGACAAACCGCTGTCGGCTGACGATGCGAAAAAGGAAGACGAGAAAATTCAGAAGGTCATCGACAAACGCAAGCAGGAATCCGAAGAAGACCGCCGCAAGCGGCTGGAGAAGGAAGAAAAAGATCGCGAAGAGGATCGCAAATTTGTTCTCGAGATTGCCGATGCCTTCAACTTCCGGCTGATCGGTTCCGAAATGATTGACGGGCGCGATACCTGGGTGTTTGAAGGCGAACCTCGTCCCGGCTATCAGCCCAAGAATCGAGAGGCGAGGATACTGAGCAAGTTCAAAGGACACGTGTGGATTGACAAGGCCGACGCGCAATGGGTAAAGCTCGATATCACTGCTATCGATACGATATCCGTCGGATTCGTGCTTGCCAGAATCCACAAAGGCACGCATGTGATCGTTGAGCTGATTAGAGTGAACGACGAAGTATGGCTGCCGAAACATGTGCAGCTTCACTTTGATGCGCGAGTCGCACTGTTCAAGAGCTACGACGAAGATGTTGATCAGACCTATCGCGATTACAAGAAGTTTCGAAGCGATACTAAGATCACTGTTGTTGGCGAGCAGCCGTGACGATACAAGTGCAGATCATCGCCGGGCTGCGCTCGTCATGGATAGGCGAGGACGCCCGTCGCTCCACGATCCAAAATCTTTGGTGGTTCCGGCTTGCGTTTAATTTCGCAAGCGAAAAGTTGCATCAGGAAGCGCAATTTCTGACGATCGCTGGTGTGCTTCGTGCGCGTATTTTCAAAGGTTTGCGCGCCCGTCCAAGTACTTCCGTACCGTCTCTAGTACCTTAGTTACCCCAACTCGGGTGACCGGTGCCCTATCAGGATAGAGACTACTACAAATAGTGGTAAAACTATCTCTTAATACAACCCATAGACAACCATTGCAAGTCTACTTTTGGCGAAATCCAGAAAACCCCCATAAAACCCAACAAAACCGTGAGATTCACCTTGAGAGGCCCCCGCTACCGGTTGAGATATGCTCAGCACACCAAAATACACTCGAACGCGTAGGGAAACGCAAATGGCCGACTCGCGAGAAGTAATGAATATTCGCCAAGCTTCGCAGTATCTGGGAGTGAGTCCGGACACGTTGTACAAGTACGTGAACGAGCAAAAGATTCCGGCGTTCAAGTTGGGCAATCGCTGGCGCTTCAAGAAATCGAAGCTGGATCAGTGGATGGAAGAGAAGTCGATGGAAACGGAACCGCAGGGCAAGAAGAAAATCAAGGCAACGGGAAAAGCTGCCGGAACTCCGTAAGCGAACTTGTAAAAGCACTTTGTAAAAGAAGGGCGGGCACATGTTTGGAATGGGATCGAAGACGATAGTGGGTCTGGATGTAGGCTCATCGAGCATCAAGGCCGTCGAGCTCAAGAGGACGCGCGCTGGAATCGAAGTGGCACATCTCGGTCTGGAACCGATCGCGCCTGACATTGTTGTCGATTCCATGATCGTGGACTCAGGCACGGTTTCGGCCGCCATTGCCAAGCTGTTCACCGACACTGCGATCAAATCGAAAGCGGTAGCCACAGCAGTCAGCGGACACTCGGTGATCGTGAAGAAAATTTCTCTGCCTTCGATGAGCGACCAGGAACTGGCCGAGACCATCCAGAAGGAAGCGGCCCAGCATATCCCTTTTGACTTGGCCGACGTCAACCTCGACTACCAGATTCTTTCCGATGACGCGACCAGCCCGACCATGGACGTGCTGCTCGTGGCAGTGAAGAAAGACAAGATTCTGAACTACACCAACGTACTCTCGATGGCGGGCAAAACTCCGGCTATTGTGGATATCGATGCGCTCGCTTTGCAGAATTGCTACGAGTACAACTATGAACCGGCGCCGGGGCAGGTGGTGGCGCTTTTGAATCTGGGCGCGAGCGTCATGAACATCAACATCGTGAAAGGCACCACGCCGCTGTTCCCTCGCGACGTTAGCGTGGGCGGGCATCAGTATACGGATTCACTGCAGAAGGAACTGGACTTGAGCTTTGACGATGCGGAGT
>JBATZM010000032.1:0-140943 GCA_049674665.1 Terriglobales bacterium | reverse complement strand
TGCCGCTGATTCCGGAATGGGCTCTTCCCTATACGGGCGTACCGGGAAGTGGCAGTGCGGTGCTTCCGGCTTACATCGTGACCGAGGATTTGATCGAGTACCACTGGCTGACCGACTCGAATCCACGGATCTTCAAACTGGGACTGCCGAACACACTCATGACGCAGAGCGTCGTGGTGAAATTCGGCGGCATGGTGGTAAAAGGCGCGAACTATGCGCACTACGAAGTACTAGTGAACCGGTAGTCGAAGCCTGGGGAAGGTCCCACTCATCGCAAAGAACGCGATGAGTGGGGCACCCGGCTCCGCACTATCTAGAACGGGAAACCCATCATGAATTACTTGCAACCATCGGAATATGAGTTGTATGGGCTGGGAGCAACGACCAATGTGGCGTGGGTGACGGCAGCATCGGCAATGATCGATGCGCATTGCCGAAGGATCACGCTGGCGATCAATCAGTACACGGAGCGGTTGCGGACGGAGAATGGGCAACGGCCGGTGCAGCTTACGTACTTACCGCTGTCCGTGTTAGCGCCGGCAACATCGCCGCTGGTTTCGGCGCGGGCTCGGTATGCGACACCGCGGCGGGGTGATTTGGATTATGAGGCGGATTTGTGGGATGTGGCTCTTGCGTTTGGAATTCCGGGGACGTGGGTGGATATAGACGTCACGGACCTAGATTATTTTCCCGAGACGGGAGAGATCACGCTACCGGTGAATGTGATGGGGTGGGCGTTCACCGAGATAGAGATTGTTTATACAGCTGGGTTTGAAACGTTTCCCAATCCGGTGATGGTGGCGTGCGCGCAATTGGTAAAGAATGCGCAGGCTACTCCGGCGTTGAATGTGAAGAAGAACGTTGTCCCGGACGGAATGCAGTTGTGGTACTTCTCCGATTCGCTGCTGGATGCAACGGTGCAAGAGCTGCTGGCGCCCTTTGTGGCGCGGAGAGTGGGATGACTATGACTGGTATTTCCGGAGCGGCGGCGGTGCGGGCAGCGGATGCCATGATGCGAACCTTGGGCGGGACGGAAGTGATCCTTCTTTTTGCAGCAGCGGGACTACCGGGCGACGCCGTTTCAGAGCTCGGCTTGGTGGATCCAGGAGTTGTGCAGGCTTTGATCGCGCCGGTAGTTGTGCGGGAAATAAGCACGGAGAACAGCGGGCCACGGCGGCAAATCGAGTTGCTGGCAGGACAGGCGGCACTGGCGCAGCAGGTGAGTCAGCGCAACGTGGCGTCGGCGGACGTGTTGTTCGAGACGGCGCTGGGTTTGGTATATCGCGGAGAAGTGTTCCACATCCAGGGATTTATGGTTGAGCGACTTGGCGGGGTGGCGTATTTGTATCGTGTGTCGGCGGTGTCGTAGGAGTCGCCAGCCGTCAGTTATCAGCTAATCAAAATCGACTTACTAACACTAACAGGAGAGATATGCAGGCAGCGAAAGACAGTTTTTATATGGCGCTGCGGTCGCGGCTCACCGTGTTGAATCCGGCGCGGACGATGGTGATCGACGGAGTTACGGTGCCGGCGATCGTGGTCCGCGAAAACATAGAGCCGCGGTTTGGGGAAGCGCAACCGGGTGCGTTTTATGTGGACTTTGGCGACATCCTAATTGCGGAGAGCACCCGTCCAATGTTGGGCGTGGATTGCCACATCTGGTATGCGAGCGAAGGCAGCGGCGGAACTGGAGTGGATCGAGGGCGGGTGCTGGCGGAGATGGACGATGAGTTACTCGGAATCTGCGATCCGCCGCATGCCGAAATGCTCGATTACAGCCAGACTCCGAGCGTTGATTTGGGATCGGGAATTTTCTGGACAGTGCCAGTGATGGGAACTGCACCGGGGGACGTCCTGGTCGATAAACAGCAGTGGAGTGCTGGCGCAGCGCGGGTCGACAGGTATGCGCAACTGAGGATTTATTTCTTTCTGCCCGAGGTAGTGGCATGACGCGGGCGGGATTGCGTCCAATATCACGGCAGATGCGGGCTTATTTCGCGGCGGTGGACAGAGTGAACGGACCAACGGCAGTTTTTGATCCGTCGCAAAATGGCGGTTTCCAATTGGATGCTCCGCCAGCGCCGTGGATTGACCTGGGATGGATTGAAAACTTTGTGCGCACGAGCACATCGCAGATTGAAGCTTTGATCGGGGGGACAGTGGGTGCGGTGTCAGCACAAGCCCGGCACGGCTTGGGCGCGCGCGTTGATTTTGAATTTCGCGACTGGGGAAAGTTGCAGATGGCTCTGGCGGGCGGCGCGGAGCACATGAATGTGTTGGCAACGGACGCGAGCGCATCTCCAGCAGGATCTGGCGGAATTCCACTGCCGGCTGTGCCTTTGCTGGCGGGTTCGACTGCTGAAGAACTGGTGTTGGGAGCGGGCGCAATTGCCGGGTTCCAAGCTGGAGATCTGGTGGCCTGCGATCTAGATTACGCACAGCAAGTTGGATATGTGGGAACGGGAATCGCGGGCGCATATGTAGAGAATCCAGCGAATGTACTGCAGGATGCCAACTATGTGAGGCGAGTTACGTTCAATGTGGGCCGAGTCGGGCTGGTAACGGCGACGTCGCTGCTGCTGACGCAGGCATTGCCGGGAGGAGCGCCGGCGACTGGCGCATCGTTACAGCAGGTGATGGCTTTTGTGGACCGTGAAGGCGGCGCGTTTCTGCAACAGTGGTCGGGGTTATTCGTGGCGGAGGATGAATCTGGCGGACGTGTTTGTTACTTCTACCCGATCTTGAGTCCGTGCACGGTGAAGGCGGAATGGGCACGCGAGAGTTTGATTGAGATTCAAAAACCGATCGGAGAGTTGGCGTTGCAGGCGTCATTTACGGCTCTCCCAACGGTGGACATCAACGATGGGGCGGTAGTGCTGTGTTATCGGAGTTATTTTCCGGCTAGTGCAGCGGCGGTTTACTAGGCTGCGCGAAAAGTTATAGGGCTAACTCGGGGTTCCTCAGCGGCTGAAGCCGCCTGATTTGCGACACTTACGGCGCGGCTGAAGCCGCGCCCCTTCAAAGCGGTCCGGGAGTTTTGCGATAAGCCATGAAATTAACGATTGATAATCTCGGCGGTCTCGGGCCGCAGGACTACACGGTGTTCGTGGATTCGAGCAAGAGTCCGAGCCTGATGCGCAAGCTGAACAGTCCGTCTGAATTGAAATTCGGCCTGGTAGCCGGAACGGGAAGTCTAGTGGTACCGGCGATCGGCGGCCGAGTTATGCTGACTTTGAGCAACGGTACCGATTTGTTCACCGGTTACATTGTCGAGACACCGACATATCAGTATCTAGGTTGGGCAGGTCGCGGGTTAATTTACCGGTACGAGATAGACGCACTCAGCGATGTGATGCTGTTGGATCAGAAGGCACCTCCCCCGCATCCCCCATTTGTAGAGCGAAACGCCGGCAACGCCTTCGAGCAATTGACGACGGAGGCGTTGCCGGGATGGTTTGATGTAAGCGGCGTCGAAGCAGGGGATCCGATTCCGTATTACAGCGTCAACCCCGCGAAAAAGTGGACCGCATCGGCGGCGGAGATTGCGCTGTCGGGGCGCTGCTCTTACCGCGACGACAACGGCAAGCTGTTTTTTGTGCCGCTGGCGGCAAACACATATGCGCTCGCGGAGGATGCAGTTACGTTTTCCCCGGGCGATCTCCAACTACAGAGTGTGAACCGGCTGGTGAATGACTTGACGATTTTGGGACCACTGGAGCCAGGTGCGCACGTGAAGGACTACTTCGTCGGCGATGGGTATTCGACTTACTTTTACCTGTCACAGGAACCGTTCACTCGCAGCAGCCAGGTTGCACTGTATAACCGCACGATTCTCGATGAGATATATACGGAGCTGGATCCGACTCATTGGACGGTGACCGATCCGTTGAGCGTGTTGTCGGTTAGTAATGGCCAGTTACAGATCGCGGGAGGAACAGGGGTCGATGGACAAACGCTGCTGAACTTCATCGAACAGGTCGAGTTAGGTGGCGCTACGGTGATGGAGCACGGGGACGTTGTGTTCAATGCGGCTTCGAATGGAGTAATTGGCGGACTGTACGCTGGTGCGGTTTCGATTGCGGGTTGTCTAGCGGGCTTTCGCATAACGCCCTTGGGCAACAATTGCAATATCCAGGCATTGGTCGAAGGCTCGCTTACGGGCACTGCTCTCGCTACACAGGCCGGGCACCATTACGTACTGACTACACGGCTGTATCCGACGGAGGTGTATCGAACGCAGCAGGTGTTTCATTCTTCCTTGTATCCGTCTGGGTCGCCTCGAGGCGGAGACGCAATTGCCTGCGACGTGCGAGTCGTTCTAGCAGTGCAGGATATCGATCCAACGAATCCTGGGTCACAGATTTTACAGGCTACTGTGCTTTACGACGGCGTCATAGCAAACGCCCCCGGATTTTGCACTTATGCGCTCATCAATGCGGGTAGCGTGCAATGTTCAGTTGCCTTTACTTACTTATGGCTTCCAGTCGATGCGCTGGTGCGCAGCACATTGCCTGAAGAAGACACGGTGACGGTGCTGATGGGATCGTTGTTGGATGGGGCCGCATGCCAGATTTCGACCGAGTCGGAACTAGAATTTTACTCGGAGTCAGGGTACATACCGGTAGCGGATGAATTGATCGAGGTGACTTATCGCGGTCAGGACCATGCTATGGCACGAGTTACTAACTCCGCGAGCATTGCGGCTCTTCAGCGCGGAGGCGATGACGGAGTGCGTGGAAGCGTACGGGAAATTGGGCTGCCTCTTCCGCGCACCTCGGCGGATTGCGAAACGGCGTCGCTGGCCTTGTTCGACGACGCTGGACAGGGATGGAGCGGGGAGTACCAGGCATGGAGCCAATTTCTGCCGGGCGGGGCAGCGGATATTCTCCCGGGAGACGGGCTGGCGGTAAATGTGCCATCGCGGATGGCGACGTTTACAGCGATCGTACGCGAAGTGGACGTAGAGATTGCCGACATTGCCGGCGAAAACAGCCACTACACCTTGCGGTTTGTGGATGGCGGAGATCCCTCTCTGGACTTTGCTTTTGTGACGGCCCTGATAAAGCAGACAGAGGTGTTGACGCCAATCGATATGACGGAAGTGGGGAATATCTATCTTGCCGATCTCACTGACGCGGAGGTCACCAATGTGACTTCGACGACGGTGACGATTGATGTGGGATTCACTCCCGTGGCGGGCGGCGGGATCGAAGTTCGGTACTCCGACCAAGGTTGGGGGATCGGCTACAACGGCAACTTAATCAGGCGTTTCACGAGCAGCAGCTTTTCATTGACACGGTATGTGCAGGCACAAGACTATTTCTTAAGGAGCTATGACGGCAGCGAGCCGCCGAAGTATTCGCGGTATTCGACTAAGCTGCACGTCGACTATCCACTCACATGAAAAATGCAAAGGAAGAAATCACCCCAATAGTGTTGACGCCGCCGATGGTGGTTGCCATAGGCGCCACCGAATTCCAACTTAACGTTTTGGAGAAGTTGGGACGGCTGGAAGCAAAGATGGACATGATCGTGGGAAATGGACAGCCGGGACGGATGACGTTAGCCGAAGAACGCGTGGTGGCCCTAGAGAAAAACGACCTTCGCCGGACGATTTATGACCGGCTCATCACGGCGGCGATCACGTTTGCGATCAGCGGGATCATCGCTTGGCATGACCACTTAGGGATCAAGTAGTAGCTCCGTTGAAGCGATTGCCACTCCGCCCAGCAGCGGTATCTGCTGGAAGCATTGCTGCTCGCGCCGAAGCGCAGGAATGATTTGCAAGCTGGCCGGCGGTACAAGATCGAGGAGAGTGGCTGTGATCTTCAAGCACCCAAACGTTCACCGTGAGTTCGTGGAGTACTCGGAGACGCAGAAGCTGCACATCGTTTCTGTGTATTCAAATCCGTACCGCTGGCAGCGCAGAAGAGAAGCTTTTCATGATTTCCGGTTTCATATGGAGGCTAGTCCGAACGTTGCGTTCCATGTCGTTGAGGTCGCCTTCGGAGACCGACCGCACGAAGTCACCAGTGCCGACAATCCGCTTGACTTGCAATTGCGGACCGACTCGAGCCTTTGGATCAAGGAATGCGCGATCAATGAAGTGGTGCGCCGATTTCCTGCGGACTGGCAATATGGCGGTTATGTGGATGGCGATTTTCACTTTACCCGACACGATTGGGCACTGGAGGCAATCCACATGCTCCAGCACTACAGCTTTGTGCAGTTATTCAGCACTTATGCGGATTTGACGGGCGAAACATCCACGAGTTACTCGGGTCACCGCCCTTATCGCATGAGTACAAGCTTTGCGTGGAATCATATGCACCAAGCTGAATTTCTGAGCTCGCGGCGAGCGCGACGTGGAGGAACTGATACTTATTACGCTCCGCTTCAACCGTCGGAAGCCTTCCCTTTTGGTCACGCTCCGGGAGCGACCGGAGGCGCGTGGGCGTGGCGCCGGGATGCCTTCGACACGGTGGGTGGAATGTTAGACACCTGCATCCTGGGCAGCGCGGACTGGCATCAAGCTTTTGGATTGGTGCAAGCGATCAACGTGGCCGCCGAAATGAAGCGGTGCACGGGACCTTACGTGGAAGCGGTGCTCAATTGGCAAGCGCGCGCTGCGAAACTGAATCGCATTGAGGGCCGCTCTCCAATGGGGTGCATCGACAATTTCGCAACCCACGCTTTTCACGGCAGCAAAGCGCTGCGCGCTTATGGAGAACGATGGGCGCTGCTACAGAAGTGGGATTTCAATCCTGCGACTGACATCGCGCGGGATTATCAGGGATTGTGGCGTTGGACGGGAAACAAACCCGGGCTCCGCGATGATGTGGCTCGATATTTCATCGAACGATCGGAAGACGGACCGTTGCTGCTGGGGGAAACGCCTTTGGTGTGAGAGGACGGGCGAGGGCGCCCGTCCCTCCATCAGCACGATAGACTAGCCGACTTCTTCGCTCCAGCTTTCAAGCGTCTTTTTCACCAAGGCCATGAACTGGTCGGCCACGGCACCATCGATAATTCGATGGTCGTAGCCCAATGTGAGATGAACGACGGAGCGAATGGCGATGGAATCTGCTCCATCTTTGTCAGTGATGACCATGGGCTGTTTGGTGATACCGCCGACGCCCATGATGGCCGCGTTCGGCTGGTTGATGATGGGCAAGCCGAACACGGCGCCAAACTGGCCGGGGTTGGTGATGGTGAAAGTTGCGCCTTCAACGTCCGTCGGCATGAGTTTCTTCGAACGGGCGCGCTCACCGAGGTCGGTGATGCCACGCTGTAATCCGAGGAAGTTGAGCTCGTCGGCGCTTTTGAGAACAGGAACGATGAGTCCCCAATCGAGCGCGACGGCGATGCCAGCGTTGACGTGCTTGTGGTAGCGGATGCTATCGCTTTCGAGCGAGCTGTTGACGATTGGATATTGCTGCAGGGCGATAATGGCGGCACGCACAAAAAACGGCATGAAGGTAAGGCGCGCGCCGTGGCGCTGCTCGAAACCGTTCTTGAGCTTGTTACGCAAATTGACGATTCGCGTCAGGTCCACCTCGAACATGCAGTGAACGTGAGCGCTGGTGCGGCGGGATTCGATCATGCGCTGGGCGATGATCTTGCGCATGTTAGACATGGGCACGAGCTCGCCTGGAATAACAGCCGGCGCAGGGGATGAGGCCTGACGTGGAGTAGAAGTCGCAGCTGGAGCAGCCGTGCGGCGCTCCACGAAATCGAGAACGTCTTGCTTGCTGACGCGGCCGCCGGTACCGGTGCCGCTTACTTTTGCGAGATCTACATTGTGCTCGCGAGCGAGCTTGCGGACGAGCGGCGAGGAGCGGACATCGGATTCTTCTTCGTCCTCTGGAACGCTGGCGGCAGGTGCGGGCGGCGGAGCCGGAGCTTCTTTTGCATCCTTTTTTGCGGATGCGGGTGTGGCAGGAACGGAGGCAGCGGGCGCGGGCGCCGCGGCTTTGGCGGAAGTGGAAGCGACACTGCCGTCGCCAATTACGCCGACGACGGTATTGACCTGAACGGTGTTGCCTTCAGGAACTTTTATTTCCTGGAGAATTCCGCTGGCGGGTGCGGGAATTTCGGCGTCGACCTTGTCGGTAGAAATCTCGAACAGAGGCTCGTCGCGCTGGACCTTGTCACCGGTCTTTTTCAGCCACTTGGTGATGGTTCCTTCAAAAATTGATTCGCCCATCTGGGGCATGACTACTTCAGTCGGCATAGTTCCCTTTCCATAAAGCCCAGCGCAAATGGCGGGGGAAGAACAAACAAACAAACATTATAGCGAAGCACGACGGTCGGAAAGTGGGGTTGCGTGAAAACACGCTACTCCGCCCAACGAATGGAGAAGACATGAGTGAAGTCTTATCGGATGAAAACGAGATCTTGGCCGAGATTCTAACAGACCAAGACCGAGAGTATTTTGAAAAGCGCTGTTCGACACACGGAGACATTTTGTCGTGTCCGCAGTGTGAACAGAATGAACTAGAAGAAATTCGCAGCAGCAATTGGTTTGGGGTTACTTGCGCAATCATGCTGCTATGTCTTCCGACCTTTGGGCAAGCAGCGTACTCCGGTCTCGGGCTCTACACGGGGTCCGCCACATATGCTACCTCCAGCAGCGGTAGTTGCGCGGCACCAAATTTTTGCGCCTACACCGGAACCGACGTGATTCCATGGGGAACAGTCCCGAACCTCGGTGGAGCAATCAACAACAACGCCACAGCCTATGACACGTCTTTTGTTGGGCACGGTGGCTTTAGTTCGATTAACTTAAGCCCGGTCACTCGGCTTACGGATTCTGTCAGCGCGTCTGGAAAAACCGACGTCAATTTCACTGCCGGAATGGGTGGGTCGGGTGTGTTCACCCTGACTAACACGAATACAACCCTCGTGCGTGTGGACCAGAACTCTCTTGGCATGATTTGCGTGTTCGCCCCAAGCGGTGTCAACCAGGGCCATTGCGGCTCACCTCCAAGTGGTTGGGGCGGAACTGCTCCAGTGTCGGGAATTTTTATCACCACAGGGCAGTTATCGGGCGGAACGTGCAGCAGTAACTGTCCCGTGAACGATTTCGGATCGCTCAGCTTTTCTCTTACCGATCCGACTGTACTCTACACCTTTGGCAACGACGCATATGACATCTCCACGGCGACCACCGTAAACCCCTATACGATCAATCCGGCAAATGGGGTCTATAGCGTCGGTGCCACACTGGTCGACTTTCAGTATGGGTTGCCGTTAGGTTCAAATGCCCCGAACTGGACAGCTAACACTGCTTATCCATATGGCGCTTACGTTACACATCAGTTGAACGCACCGGGAACCGGTAACCCCGAGTACCTCGCATACACCATTTTTACATCGTACAACCCTGGAGACATTATTGTTCCGGGAGGCGCAGGAACGTGCATGTATCGCGCAATCGTTGCGGGCACCACGAATGGAACGCTGACAACATCGTTTTCTGGCAGTGCACCTTGTAAAAATGATACGGTTAAAGAGGCTGCACCATCGACTTTGCAATGGCGCGGAACAAACAGTACCGCTCAATTTGTTTACCAAAACACAGGTACTGCTGGAACTTCGGCCAGTTCTGCATTCCAATGGGTAGCCACGCCATCGACAATCGCAACAGATGGGTCGATTGCCTTGGGATCGGCGATCCTGAGTTCTTTGAGCAACCCCTTCACCGTTTCGCAAATCGGACAGGCAATCTCGGTCTTGGACGCCGGCAACAGTGCCGGAACAACGCCGTTATACGCCACGATTTTGAGTTACCAAAGCGCAGGACAAGTAACTCTTTCTACCGTCGCGCTCAGCGCGGTGACTGCTTCAGCGACGATTGCGCTCACAGGTCACCCGGACACCTTTACCTCGACCAACGCCGACAATGCTGGTATCGTGTGGACCAATGTTGGTCCCAGTTACCCCATTGCGAATGGGAATCAGTTGTGGCACGCGCTCGGCGGGATCAGCAGGGATACGAGTTATGGCGGTTATGCGTCAAAATACGGAATCGCCATTTCCACAAATTCCTACGGCATGGCTCCACTGTATTCCAAGTACACTGCTGACCAAGGGACCGGGTTTTGGGCTATCGAATACGACGAAGTTTCCAACATTTACCACCTATTGAATACAGCTACTGGCATCTGGACAGACTGGTCATGTTCCAGTGGATCTGGCTATAACTGCCCTTCTGGAACGTGGACACCAACGACTGTCGGGACATTGGCAGCCATTTCTAATTCATTTGGAACTAGCCAATCATGTCCGTATTACATCCACAACCTCAAGCTCAGTAGCAACGGACTATATGCGATGGTTGTGAATCAGATTAGTCCCTACCCAATCTGTAACTCTCTCGAAGGCTTTCAGTTGTGGCAGACGACGACATCGGGCTTCGACCCGGTCAAGTCTCTCCAATTCACGTTTGGCGGCATGAACCATTGGGCTATCGGCGCAAACAAGATGGTGGCGTTCAACAGTTCAGGATGGGGATACACAGCTGGTGTGTTCCTCGGCGTATACAACGCGAATAATGCCCAAGGCAACTACGGGTCTGGTACGGGCTATGCTCCTCCCTTCGGCGTGTATCTCAGTCCTCTGGCAAGCCAATCTACGCCACAAACAACGCCGCCAGGTTGCTATGTTACTTCAGGAACTACGATCAAGAATCCGGATTGCAACCTATCAGAGATCCTCGATTCCCATCTTAGTTGGGTTGGCGATCCGGGCACAGACACATATCCAGTATGTGGCACGTCTTACAACTATGCGACGTTGGGTCCAGCATTCAACGCATGGCAGAACATGGAAACATGCTACCAAACCTATCCTACCTACCCGACAGGGTACGCACCTCCAGCAAGCTATACATTGCCAGCGACTAGCGTGGGCAATGTCTGGCAATTTACGCATACCTTCGCCACTGGTACGAGCACAACGTTTTCCACTCAATTCCAGATCAGCGAATATTCACAAGATGCGAATTGGCTGTTCTGGTCGAGCGATTGGAACTGCCAGAATGGGTCCGCCACCGGCATCTCACCTACTGTGTGGATCAGCGGAACTTACGTTGACATGCTTGCTGTTGCAGCGGTTCCAGCCTTGCCAACGAGCGTATGCGGTCTGCCATGGGCGGCCAATACAACCTATGTTGTTGGCAACATGATTAATCCAATCGAGGGGACTAGCGGCAGCGCTGGGGTCGATGACGTATTTCAAGCAATTTATGTCGGCGGATCGACAGGATCGACACAGCCCGGGCCCGCGCCTCCGAACTCATACTTCAGCACTTCGACAGGGCCGACAAGCTCATCGCCTGGAAGCACAATCTGCGACAGTACATCCGGAGCTTCGGTGAATCCCATTCCACCCTACTTGACAAGTTGCGCTACTGGGACAGTTTGGCAGGATATAGGGCCGCAAAATCAACGCGGTGATGTGTTTGCGGTAAACCTCGGAAACCAGAACTAAGGCATCGTCTTCCATGAAAATTTCAGAGCATTTCACATTGGAGGAACTAACTTTCTCCGAAGCAGCGGCGAGGCTCGGTCTCGATAACATTCCGAACCCCATCGTTATTACAAACCTGTGCCGGATTGCAGCAGTTATGGAACAAGTCAGAACGCTGCTTGAGAACAATCTCATTATCGTACACAGCGGCTACCGTTCCGAAGAGGTCAACAAAGCTATAGGCGGAGTTGCGACAAGCGCTCATTGCCACGGCCTGGCATGCGACTTTGTGTGTGCAGCGTTCGGTACGCCGGGAAAAGTCGCGCTGGCTATCCTGAAGTCAGACATCGAATACGACCAACTGATCCTCGAGTACGGATGGGTCCATGTGGGCTTGGCTCAAGAGGGACTACGATCCCGTCACGAAGCGCTAACAAAGCGTTCGCCAGCGGCATCTTACAAAGCCGGTATTTGTTCGTGATCGATTCATCACTCTAACTCAACGAATATAAGTGTAACGCTATCACAAGGAGATTCTATCTTGACAAAGTATACTGCATATCTTCCGAGTGTCGTCTTACTGCTTACAGCGATTGCAAACGCCGCCACTCCGGCGATTTCTGCTTTCTGGGAGACCCACGCGCTCGCGGCATCCATCGTAGCGCCGCTGGCTGTTGTTGTGGCACATTGGCTACCATCGCCTTACTCCAACACCAACTCGAAATAAGTAACGCAATTTCAAGATAATTAAAGGAGAAACAAGTTATGAGGAAGGTTCTTGTCTTCGCTCTGTCTCTTGCCGTGTTCTGCACCGCCTGCTCGACCGCCTGGGTGTCGACGCTCAATTCTATTCTGGCCGTAGCGGCGCCGGCGCTAATCAACATCTTACAAATTGTTGCCGTTGCCAATGGCCAGCCAATAGACGCCAACCTGGCTGCGAAGATTAGTGCCGACGCAACGGATATCAAGACACTGGCCTCTGATTTAGCGGAGACTTCTTCTCTATCCGCGCCAGGGGTTTGCCAGCAGTTGCAGGCCGCAGTGAGTACATATCAATCCGACCAACAACTTGTGCTTCAGGTCGCACAGGTTAGCGATTCAAACACACAGACAAAAATTACACTACTTGCCGACTTAGTGGCAGGCACGGTGAGTGCAATCACTGCGGTAATTCCATCGTGTCAGAACATGACTGTTTCGAAGAGCATTAGCAGCAGCTCAGCGTACGGTATGTCTACCTTCACGGATCGTTACAACAGTATTCTGCTGGCGAGAACTGGGAAAGCAGCTGTGGATGCGGAGACCCCGAAGCTTAGACTCCATCGCCACTCAAGACTCGCGCGGTCCGTGACTTTCGGACTGCTCCAATGACTTGTCGCAAGTTTGGCACACTCCGCGACGTTCACGATGTGAGGGATCGGATGTACCAGGCTTCGTCGCTATCGCGACCAATCCTGCAGCGTGTGGATCTGCGGGAGTGGGGCGGTCCAATCAAGGATCAAGGCGAGGAAGGCAGTTGCACCGGACATGCTTTTTCATCTGCGCGGGAGTGGATTGCACGGAAGTATGAGAAGGACTCGCCGGTCCTGAGCCCTCAGTATCTCTATGTCGAGGAACTAATTGCCAATGGCTCTTTCCCCCAGGATGATGGAGCGATGCCGCGCACCGGTTGTCAGGTGCTTACAGCGAAGGGCTGCTGCGAAGCGTCGCTATACCCATATGTTGCGGGTAAGTTGATTGTCCCGACGATAGACCAGACGCAGAATGCGAGTAAGTATAAGACGGGTGCTTATCATCGCATTGGAACGTTGCCTGACTTTCTCAGTTGCTTAACCGATCCAACACCGTGGCCGATTCTAGTCGGGTTTGTGGTCTACGCGTCGTTCATGACGCAGCAGGTTGCCGACACCGGCATTATGCCGATTCCGAAATCGGGTGAACAGCAGCAGGGTGGACACGAAGTTCTCTGTCTCGGCTATGACTTGCCGAAACAGATGGCGCTCATTCAGAACAGTTGGGGTAATGGTTGGGGACAACAGGGTTATTTCTGGATGCCGTTTGCAATGATCGTATCGGCAGACACTGATTTGTGGGTTGTACACACAGGCGCACCCTGGCCTTCTAAGGCCTGATGCGCTTTGGAACAACCACGGAAGATCTTGCGTCATATTGATTTCTTGATTGTTGAATTCGTTTTCGATTTTCTTGCGCCCACTTTGCGAGTGACTGAATAGGTTTCCGCAAGGTGCGGCCAAGCTCGGTGAGCTTATACTCCACGCGCAACGGGATCGTGGGATAGACAGTTCGAGTTAGCAGTCCGTCCCGCTCCAAGCCCTTCAGCGTGAGCGTCAGCATGCGCTGTGAGATTCCTTCAATCGTGTGCCGCAACTCACTGAAGCGTTTGGGATCGTCTGACAGGAGTTGGACGATCAAGACACTCCACTTGTCGCCCACGCGATTCAGTACCTCGCGGACCGCGACGCAGGAGTCGTGAGGAACATGCTTGTGACTCGGTGACATTAATGTGCCTTCTTGCGTTCTTCCTCTTCGGTATCTATTCTATTGCTGGTTACCAAATTATACCTGGAACCAAACAAGAACCGAAGAAGCAAAAGTCGAGGTAGGAAACAGTGACAGAAACCAAAAACGCCGCGCAGCCGACAATAATCTCTGACGATGCCCTTAACCAGCTATTCCGCCAAGCCCGTACGCATAACGCGTGGCTTCCCAAGCGCGTGCCGATCGAAGCGCTTCGCGAAGCTTATGAACTGGCGCGCTTTGGTCCGACTAGCGCGAATTCTACGCCCGCGCGTTTTGTATTTCTCGAAAGCGAAGCCGCGAAAGCTCGTCTACTACCTGCGCTCGCTCCACTTAATGTGGAAAAAACAAAGGCGGCGCCAGTCACCGTAATTGTTGCATGGGACACCGAGTTTTACGAAAAACTTCCCAAGTTGTTTCCACAAGCCGATATGCGCTCCCATTTCGTAGGAAATCTGTCGTTGGCCGAGGAAACAGCGTTTCGTAACAGTTCGCTGCAGGGAGGCTACTTTATACTCGCCGCGCGGGCCGTGGGACTTGATTGCGGACCGATGTCCGGATTCGACAAGGCGAAAGTGAACGCTGAATTCTTTCCCGACGGAAAATGGAAGGTCAACTTTCTCTGCAATCTCGGCTATGGCGATCGCAGCAAGCTGTTCCCGCGTAATCCGCGTCTTGAATTTGATGAGGCTTGCCGGGTATTGTGAGGGAGACGCGCCAAGCCGCATCTCTATGTAGCGATCGGTGGGGACGGGCGTCCGCAGTTGGTTGGACGGGCGAGACGCCCGTCGCTCCACCGAAATATTTATTTCTTTTCGATCCTTTGCTCGACCCTCTTCTCGACCTTGGCCCAGGTATCCTTCAGCGCGACGGTGCGATTGAATACGGGATGACCGGGTTTGGAATCGGGATCCACGCAAAAATATCCCAGGCGTTCGAATTGATAGCGGCCTTCGATCGGCGCGTTCGCTAGCGACGGCTCCAACTTGGCGTTCGTAATTACTTCCAGCGAATTGGGATTTAAGTTTGCCGTGAATTCCTGGCCCTCTTCAACCTGATTCGGATCTTCTTTGTTGAAGAGCTTGTCATAGATACGCACTTCGGCGTCGATGGCATGCGCCGCTGAAACCCAGTGGATGGTGGACTTCACCTTGCGTCCATCGGGAGCATTGCCGCCGCGCGTGGCTGGATCGTACGTACAGTGCACCTCGACCACTTCTCCTTTGTCATTTTTCACCACTGTTTTTGCTGTGATGAAAAAACCGTAGCGCAGCCGCACTTCGCGCCCCGGCGAAAGGCGGTAATACTGCTTGGGGGGATCTTCGCGGAAATCATCCTGCTCGATGTAGAGCACCTTGGAAAACGGCACCTTGCGCTTCCCCGCGCTTTCGTCCTCGGGATTGTTAACCGCCTCGACTTCGTCAATTTGACTTTCTGGATAGTTATCGATCACAACCTTCAACGGCCGCAACACAGCCATCACTCGGGGCGCGCGTTTGTTCAAGTCTTCGCGGACGAAGTGTTCGAGCATCGCTAGTTCCAGCGTGCCGTTGGTCTTCGAAACTCCGACGGCTGCGCAGAAATTGCGAATTGCCTCTGGCGTGTAACCACGACGCCGGAGGCCGGAGAGCGTGGGCATGCGCGGATCGTCCCATCCGCTGACGTATTTGCCCTGCACCAATTGGAGCAGCTTGCGCTTACTCAGCAGCGTGTAGGTAAGGCCCAGGCGATCAAACTCCAGTTGCTGCGACGGGAAAATACCGAGCTTCTCGATAAACCAGTTGTACAGCGGACGATGATCTTCAAATTCGAGCGTGCAGACGGAATGAGTAACATGCTCCATCGAATCCGACTGTCCATGAGCGAAGTCATACATGGGATAGATGCACCACTTGTTGCCGGTGCGGTGATGCTCTGCGTGCAGGATGCGGTACATGACTGGGTCGCGCATATTCAGATTCGGCGATGCCATGTCGATCTTGGCTCGGAGGACGCGAGATCCGTCAGGGAACTCGCCTTTGCTCATACGCTCAAACAGATCGAGATTTTCTTTCACCGACCGGTTCCGATGTGGACTGTCTTTGCCGGGCTCGGTGAGCGTGCCACGATGCTTGCGAATTTCCTCCGCGCTTAGATCATCAACATACGCGTTGCCATCGTTAATGAGCTTAATGGCCCACGCGTAAAGCTGATCGAAATAGTCGGAAGCATAGTGAAGTCCGTCCCATTCGAAGCCCAGCCAGCGGACGTCCTTCATGATGGAGTCGACGTACTCCTGCTCTTCTTTTTCCGGATTAGTGTCGTCGAAGCGCAGGTTGGTCTTGCCGTGGAACTCGTTGGCTAATCCAAAGTTGAGACAGATGGACTTGGCATGGCCGATGTGCAGGTAGCCGTTGGGCTCGGGAGGAAAGCGCGTTTGCACCTGACCGTCATATTTTTTCGCCTCCAAATCCTTGATGATCTGGTCGCGGATAAAGTTTGATGGACGGGCCCCGGAAGGCGAGTTTTCACCAGGTTTGTTAGATGAAGATGAGTTCGCAGCATTCATGCTCTTACTATCTTAATATGGGAAGAATGGATTCGCAGCGAATGATCACCGCTCGATGGAGGGAAGAGTGTCTCGACCAGCTCTCCACCAACATGCTTGAATCGACGTGATAATCTGCGTCGAGAGGGATCAATCTACCAAAATTATCTGGGCGGGCTTCGGGCTTCAATCTCCCATGGCAAATTGCGTTCAATGCGGTCGTCAACTTCCATCTCTTACCTTCGGTAAGAAGCTCTGCCAGTGGTGTGTGCAGCATGAGGCCGCAAAGCGCGGCGAGGATTCCCCCATCCAGCGAGTCGAACCCGCGCCATGGACGCGGCAGGGATCCAGTTCGATGGTGGTCACTCAGGCCATCTTCGGTATCAATGTTGCGGTGTTTGTCGCCATGACGTTGGCTGCGGGTCTTACAGTTCTGGGCAGTCCTGAGTGGCAGGCTCTTTCATTGCGCCTGGGCGCCAATTACGGACCGTATACCATTGGAGGCCAGTGGTGGCGCCTCTTGACCTGCGTCTTTATTCACGGCGGGTTGGTGCATATTGCGTTCAACATGTGGTGCCTGTGGGACCTGGGCAGACTGGCGGAATCGGTTTACGGCCACTGGACGTTTGCCGTGGTCTACCTGATCGCTGGATTGGGGGCGAGCCTCGTCAGCGTAGCCTGGCATTTCCCCATCCCCGTTCCCAGCGTCGGCGCTTCCGGAGCTATCTTTGGGATTGCAGGAGCTTTGATCGCATCATTTTATCTGGGTGAATTTTCGCTGCCTCGCGCCGCGATCAGTGGGACGCTGCGTACTTTGCTCGTATTCGCAGGATACAACCTTTTCTTTGGGGCAGTGATGGCAAGCACGGACAACGCCGCGCATATAGGAGGTCTGCTCATGGGTCTACTTCTCGGTGCACTCATCGCAAAGGTTGCACCAGCATCTGACGACATTTTGCGCCGGATCTTAGTACTCCTCGTTGGAGCTCTGCTCGTGGCGGGTGGTGCGATGTGGCTGCGGCACTCCCGCGGCTATCTGGTACACAGACAATATGGAGTTTCACTGCTCGATGGGGGAAAGACAGGCGAAGCGATTGCCGAACTGCAGACAGCGATCCGGCAACGACCAAATTATTTGCCTGCGCATTATGAGTTGGCTCGCGCATATTGGATCAAGGGCGACTTCGGGAGTGCGGAAAGCGAACTGAAACGCGTCATTGCGCTGGACCCCAAGGATGAAAGATCTTACTTCTCCCTGGGCATGGCTTATTTGGAAGAGAAACGCCCACAACCAGCGCGAGAAAGCTTTGCGCAACTGCTCAAGCTGAACCCAAATAGCGCCGACGCTCATTTTGGGCTGGCCGAAGTTTCGTCGATGGAGCAGAAGTATCCTGAGGCCCTCGAAGAATATAAGCTGACGGCGAAGCTTGACCCGGACTACGATGGCATTTATCAGGAGATGGGCTCAGTGCAGGCCAAACTCAAGCTGTTCGACGATGCGATTGCATCCTTCCTGAAGCAACAGAAAAATGGGGACAACCCCGAAAACGAAACCGCTCTCGCCGCTGCCTATGGAGCAAAGGGAATGCACAGCGAAGCTGCGGAAGCCAGCCAGCGCGCGAAACAATTTCAGGACCAGCACTAGTGACGTGACCGCGCAATCAGTCGACGGTGGGGACGTGCGTCCCCTCCGGCAGTCTGGTGGCCCGGGTGGGGACGCCCGACTCCCCACCAGCAAAGTTAGATCGCGCCGGCAAAATCACGCGCTATTGGATTTTCTGAATGGCGCGCTCAATTCTCGTCAGAGCGAGGTCCCGCCCTAAAACTTCCAGCGTTTCGAACAATGGCGGCGCGTTCTTACGGCCACAAACTGCGACTCGAATCGGCTGAAACATCTGTCCAGCTTTGACACCCATCTCCTGGGCGGCAGCGCGGAGAGATTGATCCAGGGAATCGTGCTTGAATTCCGTTTGCGCCAACACTTCTCGGGCGCGAATCAGGACTTTGAGCGCCATCGCAGCATCGCTCTTCTGTGGGATGAGCTCGGCTGGGTCATAGGGTGGAAGCTCGTCAACGAAAAAAAAGTCTGCGGCGGTAAGGACGTCGCGCAAAAGCTTGATGCGTTCACGAATGAGCGGGGTGATGGCGCGCATCTTTTCCAGCGCAATTGAAAATCCGGCGTCGTGGACAATCGGCAGCAGGCGAACGCTAAGCTCATCGACGGAGAGGGCGCGGATATGCTCGGCGTTCAGCCACAGAGCTTTGGGATCGAAGGTTTCATCCGGGGTCGCCGCCGGCTCTTTGAAATTAATGACGGCATTCGCCCGATTGATACCTTCAAGCGAAAAAGCGTCGATCAGTTCCTGCCGCGTCAGGTTCTCGCGATTATCTTTCGGCGACCACCCTAGCAGGCACAAAAAATTAATAAAAGCTTCCGGAAGAAATCCGGCGTCGCGGTAAGTAGTGACACTGACCACTGGCCCGTGACGGCGTTTCGAAAGCTTCGATCCATCTGGCGCAACCAGTAGCGGAAGATGCGCGAACTGTGGCGGCTTGGCTCCGGCACCTTCGAAAATCAGCACGTGCTTGTAGGTATTCGAGAGATGGTCCTGCCCGCGAATAACATGGCTGATGCGCAAATCGATGTCATCGGCACACGAAGCGAGGTGATAAGTAGGCATGCCATCGGAACGGAGTAGCGCAAAGTCTTCAATGTCGTCACCGGATTTGATCTGTTCGCCATAGACGTCGTCATCAAATCGAACTTGTTTGCCGGTGCCTCGCGGAACACGGAAGCGAAGTGCAAAAGATTCTCCGGCTGCGGCGCGGCGGTCGCTTTCGGCGTGGGAAAGTTCACGCATACCGGGATTAAAGAGCCAGGTCTGACTGGCGCTGGATTTGTCACTTTCGCCTGTATGAGCGGGGGTAAAATCGCGATACGCCAAGTCTTTTTGAAAGATCGCATCGGCGATCTGCCGATGCAGGGCCAAGCGTTCGGATTGTTTGTACTCCTCGTCCCATCCGAGATCGAGCCAGCGCAGCCCTTCGAAAATGGAGCTCACGGAGGCTTCAGTATTGCGCTCGACATCGGTGTCATCGAGACGCAAGACCATAGTTCCTCCATTGCGGCGCGCGTAAAGCCAGTTGAAAATAAAGGTGCGGGCACTGCCAACGTGCAGAAAACCAGTAGGAGACGGCGCAAATCGAACGCGAAGCATAACTTTTGAGTATAGCGGGATCGAGGTTTTCGCTCTAGGCTCCGGGCGATCCCGCGAAGGGCACTGGTTACCAATGGGTTACGGAGGTAACCTTTCGCGTGAAGATCATCATAGCGCCATCGCATCTTATAAGAAGATACTGTTGGAAACGTCGTACCCAGGGACGGAACCTACCAGAAGACACCTATTGTTTTGATCTGTCTCGTGTGACAGGATTCTGGTGTAACAGATAAGGCCAGCGAGAGTTCCATCCGGGCCACAATTTCGATTGCTGAATACGAATGCTGAGGAACGTTAATCCATGAACACCGTTGCCACAGGTCTGGTGCTGATTCCCGGGGCCGTGGCACTGTTGGTGTTTTTCGTCTTCTGGTACCTGTACGAACAAAATCGTCATAGTTATTTTCGTGCCTGGCTACTGGCATGGGCTGCATACACGCTGCACTATGTGTTGAAGGCGGTCGAGTATTTTCATGGCGCGTCACCTTTATTGTCTTTGCTGAGCTCGCTGCTGTTGGTGGCGATGGCACTGTGCATCTTCGTCTCCACCCGGCTGATGAAAGAGCCGTTCCAACTGAAGTGGTATGACGTTGCCCTGGCGGTGTTCGGTTCCCTGCTCGCGTATGTGAGCTTGCGCGCACATATGGTGAGTGGAGTGTTCATTGAGACAGCGACTCCGCCCCCCATCTATCTGCAGCTGGAAATAGGGCTGGCCGCAACAATGCTCTATTGCTCCTTCCATTTTTACCGTTACGCTTTTCGCAGAAATTCAGTAGCCTTCCGGACGCTTGCGTTTTCACTGGCCCTATGGGCGGCCTTGATGGGTGCGGGCCAGCTCCATCAACCTTTCCTTGATATCGTCGGTCAACTCGGAGGTTTTCTCGGTCCGATTCCGCAGATGCTGCTGGCCATCGCCATGGTGATGGTGCTCTTCGAAAACGAGCGTAATGCGGTGCAAGAAAATGCGTTAGCATTCTCGACTCTGGGCGTCGATCCTCGTCGATTATTCTCGGCATCTGACCTCGTACCCAGTTTGCAGACGTTTGTGGAGAGGTTAGTGGCGCCTCTGCCTAAGCGTCGGGCGGTCCTCTTTGTTTCCCAGCAGTGGCGTGGCACTGTGCCCTCGGTGCAAAAGGGCTTTTCAGCGGAGTTCCTGGAAAAGCTGCAAAAGACCAACGCTGGCGATTACATCGCCGAACTCGCCTACCGGCGCGGTGGAGTAGTCACCTTCAGAGGCCTGAAAGAACTGGAAGAACCTTTGCCAGCACTGTCGGGGGGAAGGTTTGAGGCTTGTAAGCAAACACTGCTCGCCGAAGGAATCAACGACTTGATGGCAGTGAGCCTGCAGACGCGCGAGCACAACTTCGGAGTCCTTTTATTTCCACACGCGGAACGCCGCATGTTCGGTTCGTCCAATTTGCGGTTGTTAATCGGCCTGGCACTGCAAATCGCGCTGACCTTGGAAAACTATGTCGTCATGCACGAGGCGCAGCGGCGAACCAAGGAATATGAACTGCTCACTGAGATCGGGCAGGCCATCAGTTCTCATCTCAATCAGGACGAGGTGCTGCGCACGGTGCAGGAAGAGTTAGGCCAGATCTTCGATACCAGCAATTTCTATATCGCGTTTCAGGAAGAAGATGAAATTCACTTCGAGCTCGAGATCGAAGGCGGCATTCTTCTGCCCAAGCGCTCGCGCCGGGTAGGCAATGGATTGACAGAGTACATCCTCAGGACAGGAGATCCCCTGCTGATCGAATCAGATCTTGAACAGGTGCGAGCAAGACTGGGAGTCGATTTCGTGCCTCCTCGTCCAGCCCGCTCGTTCTGTGCCGTGCCTATTTTCCTCGGAGGCAAACCCGCCGGTGTGATGGCGGCATTGAGTACAGAACGCGAATTACAGTTCCTGGCCAGGGATCTTGAGGTCATGCAAACCGCAGCCGGTCAACTGGGAGTGGCGGTCGAGAATGCACGCCTGTTCACCGAAGAGCAGCGCCGCGCCAGGCATCTCGCATTTCTCAACAACATCTCGAAGATGGCCATTTCCAGCGAAGACGCTGAGCAAATGATGGCCGACATCGTACGCGAGATCCAAAAGAACTTCCGTTACGATCACATCGGTATCGGCATCATGGATTACGCCACTAAAGATATCGAGATCAAAGCCGAAGCAGGCACCACATCGCAAACGCTGGGCCGCCGCATCGCGGTAGGCAGCGGAGTTCTAGGCAAGGTTGCCCGCACCGGAGTAAGCGCGCTGGTGCAAAATGCGGGTCCCGGTCAGCTCGCGGGTGTGCTGTCGGAATCGCGCGCCGTCCTCTGCCTCCCGATCAGTTATGGTGAGACGCTGCTCGGCGTGCTTAATGTTGAGAGCCGCGATGAAAACGCGTTTGCTCCCCAAGATGTTCTGATTCTCAACACGCTAGCTGATCTTCTGGCAACGGCGTTGCACAACTCTTTCGTCTTTAGAAAGCTGCAGCAGCAATCGATCACCGATGGTCTAACCGGCATCAAGACCAGGCGCTTTTTCTGGGAGGCGCTGAGTTCGGAGTGGAAACGCGCATCCCGCTCCGGCCGCCCGTTCTCGGTGGTGTTAGTCGACTTAGATAAATTCAAAGAGGTTAATGATTCACTGGGCCATCTCGAAGGCGATCTCGTGCTGGCTCGCGTAGGCCGGCTGCTCGAGCAGAAGTGCCGCCAGTCAAACGTTGTTGCCCGCTACGGCGGAGATGAGTTCATCATCCTGATGCCCGAGACTGGAATCGAGCAGGCACAGGTGCTGGCTGAGAGATTGCGCCTCTGGGTGGCCACCGATCCCATGCTGGAAGAACACCACATCACCGGCAGCTTCGGCGTAGCCAGTTTCCCCGTTCACGGATTCTCCATGGAGGATCTGATTCGAGTAGCGGATGCCGGCATGTACGTAGCCAAGCACGCGGGTGGCAATCAGGTTTCCACCTCGGATGCGTTCGGCGAGGGGTCTGCAGTGCAGCGCCAGCTGGTCTCCGGTTACATCGAAGGTTTCTTACAGCGCGAGCATAACGGACCCGAGCACCTCGAAGAACTCGTCACCACGCTCCGCAAGCTGTGTGGACGCGACAGCGAAGACAAAAAGGATCGGAAGGCAATCAAGGAAGCCGTCGAAGCCCTGTCGCGAGCCGCCGAACTCCGCGAGCACAACGCTGCCGGACACGGCGAGCAGTGCAGTCACTATACCGGCATGATCGCCCGCGGTCTCAACCTCTCTGCGCAAGAAGTCGAAGACATCACTTTCGCAGGAAGGGTGCATGACGTAGGCAAGCTCTTCATCCCCGATCGAGTGCTGAACAAGCCGGGCGCACTGACAGAAGATGAATTCGCGGTGATCAAGAAACACCCGCAAGTAGGAGCAGAGGTCTTAAGGGCGATTCCTGAAATCGAGCCGGTGGCCCAAGCCATCGAATCGCATCATGAAGCCTTCGACGGCAGCGGCTATCCTAAGGGACTAAAGGGAGAAAACATTCCGCTCTACGGCCGCATCGTCGCCGTAGCCGATGCCTATGTGAACATGACCAGCGATCGGTCATTCGCTCCGCCCAAAACCGACGAGCAAGCCATGGCGGAGCTGGGAAAACAGAGTGGTACCCGATTCGACGGCATGATAGTGCGTTTATTCGCCCGCCTGCTAAAAATGGAAAGAGCCACCAGCTTCGGCGGCCCGACGTAGAACAGTGGAGAGACAGGCTCCTCGCGAGCCTGCCCTGAGCGAAGTCGAAGGGTCAAAGCCACGCACCCACACCCTTTAACTCAGCGTCAGCACCAGCGTCGCATCTTTAGGTAGATAGTTCTTCCGCCGAAACCAGTCTTCCATAGAATCCCGCAGCTGTTCGAGCGGAACACGCGTCCCAATTTCCATCCACCCGTCCGACACCGGAAGCGTGTCGTCAAAGACCGACGCGTTAGTGAAGTTGCGCATGCTGAAATTATCCAGCCATTTCAGCGGACAAAGTTGGAGCTGCCCGTTGTCCTGGTATTCCACACGGACTTTCCGGGCGAACATACCTACTTCTTTGCCTTCTGCAGCCGGGCTTCGAGTTCATCAACCTCGCGATTTAAGCCATCGGGGAGATGGTTGCCGAACTTGGCAAAGTACTGCCGGATCAGCGGGATTTCGGCAAGCCATCCCGTCACATCGACGTCAAGCAACTTGGCGATATCCGCGGGTGAAAGATCGAGTCCCTTAGTATCAAGATCCGCAGCCTCGGGAAGCCTGCCAATCGGCGTCTCCACCGCGTGTACCTTGTCATCGCAACGTTCGAAGATCCATTTCAACACTCGGCTGTTCTCGCCGTAGCCGGGCCACAGGAATTTTCCGTCGTCGCCGGCGCGAAACCAGTTCACATAAAAAATCTTAGGCAGTTTTGCGCCCGGCCGGGCGCCGATCTTCAAATAGTGGGCAAAGTAATCGCCCATGTGATAACCGCAGAAAGGCAACATTGCCATGGGGTCACGACGAAGTTCTCCAATTTTGCCGGTTGTGGCGGCGGTGGTTTCACTGCTGACTGTCGCACCCAAAAAAGTTCCATGCTGCCAATTGAAAGACTCCGTCACCAGCGGAACAATGGTTGCGCGTCGTCCGCCAAAAAGTATGGCGTCAATCGGTACACCCTTTGGGTCCTCCCACTCTGGGGCAATCACCGGGCACTGGCTAGCCGGACAAGTGAACCGCGAATTCGGGTGAGCAGCCTTGCGAGATGAAGCCGGAGTCCACGGACGACGCAGCCAATCGACCAATTCGGCAGGCTTTTCGGCAGTCATCCCCTCCCACCAAATATCGCCGTCGGGAGTCATCGCGCAATTGGTGAAAATGGAATTCTTGGTGGACATCACCATGGCGTTTCGGTTCGACTTCATGCTGGTTCCTGGAGCCACGCCAAAGAAACCGTGCTCGGGGTTGATAGCATAGAGCCGACCGTCAGCGCCAAACTTCATCCACGCAATGTCATCGCCAATGGTCTCAATTTTCCACCCTGGAATAGTCGGGATCATCATCGAAAGATTCGTCTTACCGCATGCAGAAGGAAACGCTCCGGTAAGGTACTTAACCTGGCCGGACGGGCTCGTCATTTTCAGGATGAGCATGTGCTCCGCCATCCAGCCTTCATCACGGGCTTGCACGGAAGCAATGCGCAAAGCGTGACACTTTTTGCCCAGCAGCGCGTTGCCACCGTAGCCGGAGCCGAAGGACCAGATCTCACGCGTCTCCGGAAAGTGGCAAATATATTTTTCCTGCGCATTGTTGGGCCAGGTTGAATCCGCCTGACTAGCAGTCAGCGGAGAACCGACCGAATGCATCCCACGAACAAAATCCCCGTCGCTGCCCAGCACCGCCAGCACCCGAGTCCCGACACGAGCCATGATGTGCATGCTGGCCACAACATAAGGTGAATCGGTGATCTCGACGCCAATCTTCGCAATCGGCGATCCAACGGGGCCCATGCTGTAAGGAATGACATACATTGTGCGCCCCGTCATAGCACCCGCGAACAACCCCCGCAGCTTCTGCTTCATCTTCGCCGGATCTTCCCAGTTGTTGGTAGGACCAGCTTCCTCTTGCGTCCGCGCACAGATGAAAGTGCGGTCTTCGACGCGTGCCACATCGCCCGGACTCGATCTCACCAGGATGCTGTTAGGCCTCTTCTCGTCGACCAGGGGGATGGCACTCCCAGTCAGTACCATTAGCCGCAGCATGGCCTGATATTCGGTGGTCGAGCCATCGCACCAATGCACTCGATCGGGTTTGCAGAGCTGGGCAACTTCCTCCACCCACGCCATCAGCCGTTGATGTTTAGTTTCAGTTTTATTTTCAATCAAGGTTTCCATATCGGAGGTTAGGCTGGACATAAGGACGCTCTCTTCAAACAACAACCCGCACAATCCCGCACCGTGCCATTAAATGGGTATCCACGGTTAGAAACGCGAGGCTGCGGGGGATTTTGCCCGCCAGGGCACAGGACTTAGTATTGTCCCTCATTTTGGGGGCTCTTTCCAGCAGGCAGTGTACGGGGAGCGGGATTTGTATCCGGAATGACGCTAGCGATGCGTCGAGATAGGTTTGCTGAGCCTTCAAACCAGAGGCTCCCCAGTCCGCTAGCGAGTGGCGGCAACCGCTGGCTCGACGTGCGCCACCACGCCTTCCAGGTGCTTGAGCGTCTCATCGACGGTCAGTGAATACATTTCACGACCGAGACCTTCGCCTGTCTCCAGCGCCGTTTTCAAAAAATGGCCGGCTATTTCCTTAGCCAAAGGATCGGTAATCAGCTTCCCAGTACGCTTCTTGTATTCCACCCAGGCAGGGTGCGGAAGGGCAACCCAAACCGGATGCCCATCCACCAGAAACTTGATGTCTACCGCATCGGCATGTCGTGTGGCAATAGCAACGATTAGGGCCTGATAAAGGCAGTGGACTTGTTTCTTGGTCCAGCGGTCGGTGGCAGTGAAGTCAGTGAACATAGTCAGTGGACACAGAAGAAGCGAAAATCAGTCCCAAGTAAATATATAGCCCGTTAGGGAGCGGGAGCAAACGGCCGGCATCTTCTCGCCCCATCAATTAGCATTAATTGCCCGCCGAAAAACTTCACAGGTATGAAATGCTCTGCTAGCCTATCCCTATGCCGCAGTCCGTGAAAGAACGCGTTGGAAAGTTGCGAGAAGAAATCTCCGAGATCAGCGAAGCCAATCGCCTGTACCTGCAAGGTGGCAAGAAAATGATCGGAGCTTCCGATCAGGAGCGCCGATTGCAGAGATTGCAGGAAATCATGGACGAGTTAATGTCATTGACCGATTGGAAAAAAACCTGACCCTTGCTGGATCACGCCTCGTATAGAAAACCCTTAGTCCGAAGCTTGTACTTGCATGTTCTCCGTAATCCAAAGCTGCGCCGGAGCCCCTTTGGTGGTGCGAGTGGCAGTGGCCCGAAAACTACTATCCGTGACTTCGACATCGTAGACATAAGGAGGTCGCTCGCCCTTGATGGTGAGGTAGTTTCCAGAAGTCAGCTCGCCCAGTGAAGCATACTTCCCCTGCGAAGCCAGGTATCCGCGCTCGGCATTCGCGATCCCGATTAGGTCATTCTTCACGCCGGTGATGGTCGCAACTTCTTCCGGATTGCCGCTACCCGCGCCAGAAGTCAATGTTTTGACCTGCAACGAGTAAATGTACATTCCGATCGCTAAGGTGATGACCGTCCCCAGAAACCCAAAAGCACGTCCCATATTCCGCTCCGCAGTGTTATTGCACCGCGAAAACGAATCATCGGCAAGTAACCAGAGTACAGCTGCTAGAGATGGTCTGAGGGCTAATCGTCCGAAGAAAGTCCAAAGAAAGATCGTCACGAAATTTTGTCAGTCGAACTGGTGACCCCGGAGGGGCTCGAACCCCCAACCCTCAGTTCCGAAGACTGATGCTCTATCCAGTTGAGCTACGGGGCCATCCGCCAAACTCACCTAGCAGTGATCCGGCGATTTCGATTCTACACCGCGAGGTCGCCCTGAATCACCCTAGCCCGCGCAAATTACAGCAGCGTTGTAACATAAAAACGCGCCGCAAAACCGCATGCCCTTCGTCCCCCAGCCCGTTACCCACACCAGCTCGCGCCTGCTGGAGTTCCAAACCTTGCGCGACCTGCTGGCTGGCTACGCTTCATCGCCCTTAGGCCAAAGCCGCATAGCCGAACTTGTCCCGTCGCTGGACCAAGCCTGGATCGAGACCCAGCAACAACTAACCACCGAAATCCGAGACTATCGCCGAGTCGGCGGACGTTTCGAATTCGCCGGTCTGCCCCAAATCAAAACGCTAGTGGAAAAATCCCGCATAACTGGAGCTGCTCTAGAGACCACTGAAATCCGAGACGTAGTTCTGATCGCCGATCGAGCCGCCGAGTGGCGCGAAATCGTAAGTCAACCGCCAGCTGCCATGCGCAGCGATTGGACCGCTGTTAAAGCTTTATCCTCTACCATTCAGGATTTCAACAGCTTTCTCCGACACTTTCACAACAAGATCCTCCCTGATGGCACGCTGGACGACAAAGCCTCGCCAGAGCTCAGCCGCATTCGCCGCGAGATAGAAAAACAAAAGCGTCAAATCCAAGAGTCCCTGCGAGGCTACCTCCGCAAACTAGCCGAAGGCGGCACTGTACAAGACGAACTCATCACCATACGAGGCGAGCGTTTCGTAATCCCTGTAAAAGTGGACCAGAAACGTCGAGTCCAGGGAGTCGTCCACGGAGCCAGTTCCAGCGGACAAACCGTCTTTGTGGAGCCGCTCGAAACCATAGAGCAAAACAACGAGTTAGTCCGGCTTCTGGATGAAGAGCAAGCCGAAATCCATAGGATCTTGCTAGAGATGACTCGTCAAATCGGAGAAAATGCCGAGCCTATCCAAGCGGCAGCTGAAGTCCTGGCGGAGCTGGAACTCCAATTCGCCAAAGCCCGCTTCGCCGAAGACTACAACTGTGTGGCCGTTACCCTGACAACCGCGAGCCTACTTCTCCATCGCGCTAGACATCCATTGCTTGAGCACAACTTAAAACAAAAGAATGCGAAAGTAGTCCCGATCACCATAGAGCTGGAAGGCGACCATCGTCAGCTGGTAATCACGGGGCCTAACACTGGTGGCAAAACTGTCTCCCTGAAAACCTTGGGCTTGCTTGCTCTAATGGCTCAATCGGGAATCCCTGTTGCCGCCGATCGAGCGGAGATGCCTGTCTTCGACGCCATTCTGGCTGACATTGGCGACTATCAATCTATCGAGCAGAATCTCTCCACTTTTTCAGCTCACGTAACCAACATAGATTTCATCTCTCAAACAGCGACCAAGGATTCACTAGTCCTCTTGGACGAACTCGGTTCCGCCACAGACCCTGAAGAGGGAGCTGCGCTGGCGGTAGCCATTGCTGACCATTTTCGCCGGATCGGATGCATGATCGTCATCAGCACTCATCACACTTCGCTAAAAATCTATGGATCGAATACCGAAGGCGTGATCAATGCGTCGGTTGGCTTCAATGAATCCACCTTACAGCCGACTTATGAACTCAAGATCGGAGTTCCCGGAGCTTCCGCCGGAATTAACATCGCGCAGCGGCTGGGCCTCAATCCCGCCATAATCGAGTCCGCTAGAGCACGACTGGGCTCGCAAACAAAAGATATTGCCCGCTTCCTCGATCGGCTGCATGAAGACCTGCGGAAGCTGGAAGAAGAACGCGTCCAAATGCAAGCCAGAGAACTAGAACTAGAAAAAGAAAAGGCAACCTTAGCCAAAGAAGGCCGCAAGGAGCAGCAGTCTAAAATTCGCGAGATGGAAGGCAAGCTCGAATCTCTTTTCCGTGATTTTGAATACCAGGCTCGTGAGACCGTCAACGCTGTGCAGGATCGAGCTGCGGCGCAAAAATTATCTAAAGACGCCGAACGCCGAATCGCGAAAATGCGCCGCGAATTTCGCGAGCAGTTCGATTCCACCGTAGTCGCCCACAACACAGGAGCGGACCGAGGAGATCCAAATGCCCAGCCTAGCCTGGTAAAGCACGTAAGTGAAGGCGATACCGTCAAATTAAAATCCCTGGGTCGAGCCGCCGTGGTGAAAAAGAAAATCGGCGACAATCATTTCGACGTGGAAATCGGCTCGATGAAAATGCGCATCGCGCGAGAAGATATCGCCGAAGTCTTGTCAAGCCCGCAAGCAAAAGCGCAGCCGCAAGCCACGCCCGTTGAAGCCGCACGAGCTAGAGGTATTACTGTGTCTCTGCAAAACGAAACAAGCGACCTCAACACGCCTACCGAAATTAACGTGATCGGCCGTACCGTCGACGAAGCCACCAGCGAAGTCGAAAAATTCGTTGACCGCGCCTTTCTGGCCGGAATGCCGCGTGTGCGCATCATCCATGGAAGCGGCATGGGAATTCTCCGCAAAGCGCTTCGGCAGTACTTGCAGAAGCATCCGCATGTGGAGTCGGTCACCGAACCACCATCCAATGAGGGCGGTGGCGGAGCGACTGTGGTCGAGTTGCGGGTCTAAACGACTCGCGGTGCTGTTTACCATTGAGCTATTAGTCCGTGTTTACCACTACCCCCACCCCCCTAATCTCTGGAATCATGGAGTTAGCGCGTGTCGAGGCGCCAAAATCTAGAGTGCAAAGGACTTATTTTCAAAATATTCCACAATAAGGACTTAGCTAAATTCTTCGCTTTACTCTCTTAAAATTCATAGCTTCGACGACTTGCTGATGCCCTCTCATTGTTACAAAATTGCCGCTAAAAGTTTATCAAAGAGTTACTCGCAAGTGGCAGGGTTGAGGGTCTTTATTGGTGACGGGTATACCTCGTCCCTGACACAGGTCGATCACCATTCTCGCCGACGGGCCGGTTAAAAATCTGTGACGCGTGGCCCGGGTGTTTGTGATGAAAGAGGGTACGAAGGTTGCGGCAGTCAACGAAAAATACCGAACGACGGTTGGACGTGGAATCCGACCCTTTCAAAAAAACGAAGGATGGGGCAACCGGCGTCTGACTTAAGATCCTAAGAACGCTTTCAGCAGTCGCTTCAAGTTCTCACTGTCGCCTGTCTGGCAGTCCCAAATCTCAAGACATTCCCAACCCAATACTGCCAACTTTGAGCGGTTTTTCTTATCTCGTTTCTTGTTGTTCGCCAGCTTCGGCATCGTGCAACTGCTCCCGTTCATCGACGCATTCTTCGTCATAGTGATTACGGGCTCGTTTAAGGGCCGATTCAAAATCAATTGACTCTATGCGCCTCTCGCTAGATTTCTGAACATCGCACCAGTGCATGAGACCAGCAAGTAGATCGCCGAGCACCGTTTCGGGGTCAACATGCACATCGTGGCTCTGTCCGGTGACACTGGCAAAACTGACCGCGGCCAATGAGGCCCATAACGCACGGTCGGTGTTACGAGGGTCTGCATCGAACTTTGCCAAACGACGATTCACTCCGCGTATCCGGTTTCTGATCTCGGTAGTTGTAGGCCGATCTCCCATTTATTTTCTCTCCTTAATGTTTGAAGGGCTCGGTGGAGAAACGCTAAATTGCCGGGTCCCCTCATGAGCCGCTATCGTCTCTGATGTTCTAGTTTAGAACACATCCGCCTTGTTCGCAAAGTACTCTCTCCATGTGAAAAAACAGCCTGCGCGGAAAAACATTGTTGGCAGGCGCGTGGCTGAGGCGCGCCAAGGTTGTACGCCAGCTCTTACGCAGGATGCCCTTTCCGGCAAGCTCGCTCGACATGGAATTCAACTCGACCGAGCCGCGGTTGCCAAAATCGAAAACAATCTGCGCCACGTCCTTGACTACGAACTTAAGGCGCTCGCGGAGGTGTTGGGGGTCGGGGTCAATTGGCTTCTTGGGGATGGAAAAAGGTGAAAGACCCCATCTCTAAACTGCGCACCGCCACGCTACGGGCCAAGTCAGACGTGGCGAATAAGCTGGTAAGTATGTGCCTTCACGAAATGAGCCGCAGGATCAGCCAAAACTGGCAGTTGAAAATTGGTAGCGAAGAGTATGAAAAACTTGTCCGCGAGCAGTTTAATAACCAGTGTCCGTATTGCTCTCGCGATCTGACGATTTCCGAATCTGTGGTTGAACATCTCGACGGCATGAATCGTTATCGCGCTGGCCTTCACGTTCCAGGCAATGTGCTAGTGGCTTGCAAACGATGTAACGGCGAAAAACGTCGGGACGATTCATTGAGAATTCTTTCGCTTGCCCAGTCAGGTTGGGAATCTTTCTTATCCCACGACGGCACCCGTTGCGCTACGCCCTGCCTCACATGCCGGTATTGGGAGGGTATCTGGGCGGATCAAACAGAACGAAGACTCCGATTGAAAGAGAATCTAGAAAGAATCAGTTCCTTTCGGAGCGCATTTTCAGAATTTCAACAGGTTCTGCCGTCCCTCATGGAGACGCAGCCAGCGTTGTTGACCAAACTCTACTCTGATTGCCAAGCATTTGCAGAAACGGAGATCAAGTCCCTTCTGGAGAAATTTGACCCGAGCTCGAATACCCGACCCTAACTCCAGTTGCCGCGGTTCAGCCGCCTGATGGGGCTGTACTTTCTCGAAGGTATTAACACTCGAACCCAGTCTTCCACACCTTTCCCACAGCAATGCTGCTTCATTTTTGTTCCCCGAACCTTAGTGCAGCCCTGATAATCACTACGGGACCTGTGTGCGCCCTCGATGACTTCGACTTCTTCTGACAACTTCAAAGAGTCTCTCAAGCAGCAGGCGGATATCGTCCGAATTGTTGGCGATTACGTCAAGCTGAAGAAGGCTGGGGCGCAGAATTTCTCGGGGCTGTGTCCTTTTCATAATGAGAAGACGCCGTCGTTTTCAGTGCATGCCACGCGCCAGTTCTTTCACTGCTTTGGTTGCGGAGAATCGGGCGATGTCTTCACTTTTATTCAGAAGGTCGAGAACATAACGTTTCCGGAGGCCGTCCGGTTGATTGCGCAGAAGCTGGGCGTGCCGATGCCGAAGATCAGCTTCTCCAGTCCGGCAGAGGCGCGGGATGCGCAGGTTCGCATGGCTCTGCTGGACGTGCACGTGCGCGCGACTGCGTTTTTCCAGGAGTGTCTGCGACGGCCTGAAGGAGCTAACGCCCGCGAATACCTGAAAAGTCGAGGCCTGGATGCGGAGACGATTTCGCGCTTTCGGATTGGCTATGCGCCCGATTCTGGATTCGTGCTCCGGGATGCTTTGCGGCGTGAGTTTGATGAGGAGTTGTTGCGGGAGAGTGGGTTGTTTTCCTGGAAGGAAGGCGGATCTCAGCCTTCAGCCGTCAGCCATCAGGAAAAGCCTCAGACTGGCCAACAAACAGCGGCGATTTATTCCAAGTTTCGCAACCGCGTGATGTTTCCGATCGCGAACGATCAGGGCAAGGTGATTGCTTTCACCGGACGGACACTTTCTTCCGATGAAAAAGCGGGACCGAAATATCTGAACTCTCCAGAGACGGCGATTTACTCGAAGTCACGCGTGCTTTTCAATCTGGATAATGCCAAAGAAGCGATCCGCAAGCTGGAGTACTCGATTCTGGTTGAAGGCCAAATGGATTGCATCTCGGTGTATGCCGCGGGCTTCCACAATGTGATTGCCAGTTCAGGCACGGCGTTCACAGAATTACAGGCAAAATTGCTGGGGCGATTCTCGAAGAAAGTGGTGGTTAACTTCGATCCTGATACTGCTGGAGCGCGAGCCACGGAACGGACTTTAGGACTGCTGGTGGAAGAAGAATTTGAAATTCGAGTGCTTACGCTGGAGACGGGATTCGATCCCGATCTGTTCATCCGCCGCAAAGGCAAGGACGCATACGGCGCGGCGCTCAAGACTTCGCAAAAATATTTCGATTATCTGATCGATCGGGCTCGGGCCATGTTTCCGATGCGGAATTCAGAGAGCAAGGTTAAAGCCGTCAACCATCTGCTCCCGCACATTCAAAAGGTGCCGAGTCGCATTGTGCGCGATGAACTTGCGATGGAGATTTCGCAGAAGCTGGGAATTGATTCCGCAGTCCTGCGGCAGGAGTTGAAGCACGCCGCTACCACGCGCGCTGCCACACAGGTCAAAGCCACGGCAGAGGCGCAGATCACGGGAGCGGAGCGAGTTTTGATCCGGGCGTTGGCGTCGGCGACGCAAATGCAGGCGAGCGGCGAGCGAAGTTCATCCAGAGAAGGAACGGACGTGGAATTCGATCCGGCAAGGCAGGCGCAATACGCGCTGCAATCGGAACACTTGTATGAAGGCCTGGCCGCGCAGTCGTTAATCGAAGCGCTGCTGGAAGCTGGAAGCGAAACTGCGGATGTCATGGCACTGCCGAAGACGGAGGAAGACCGCCGACTGCTGGCCTCGATTCTGATGTCTGAGGAGGAAGAGCTTACGCCGGAGACGGTAGAAGGCGCGGTGCGGGCTCTACGGCGGATTTACTTGCGGCGGCGGCTGGATGAGGTGCAGCGATCATTGGAGCGGGAGCGTCCGGGGTCTTCGAAGGAGGAAAAACACGCGCTTTTGCAGGAAATGGTGCGTTTGAAGCGGGCTTTAATGGATCCGGGGCTTGGAGAAGCGGGCAGCAAGGCGTCTTGAAATTGCGAGGAGAGGTTGGAACGAAAGTGGTTCGAGCGTCATCTAAAGACTTAGCGGAAAAAGAGATACGGGCAACTGAGCGCAAACGGCAAGCGGACATGAAACTGGCACAGCGCCGACATGAACAGTAATCGGCGTGCTATACTTCTGAAGTTTGTGCGTTGCGCGCACAACTCCGTAACAACTCCCACCGCTGAATAATTTGGCGTCCGCTAACCGGCGAACGATTTGAGGATAATCTGATTTGGCACTTGATGACAAGTACGACGACATAAAAAAGCTGATCGACGCAGGCAAAGAGAAGGGATATCTGACCTATGATCAGGTCAACGACCTTATCCCGCACGATGTGCACTCTCCTGAAGACCTGGAAGATCTGCTAACCACGATCGGAACGCAAGGCATTGATGTACTCGAAGGCTCGAAAGGGCCGACGACCGATCTGGAAAAAAAATTCGAGGAAGTAGAAGAAGGGTCCGACGACGTCGAACTCGACCTAACCCCAGGAGCCCTGGAAAAAACCAACGACCCCGTCCGCATGTATTTGCGCGAGATGGGGACTGTTCCGCTGCTTACCCGCGAAGGCGAAGTTGAAATCGCCAAGAGGATCGAGCGGGGACAGAACCGCGTGCTGAAGGCGCTTTCGCGGTCGCCGATTGTCATTCGTGAACTCCTTGCTTTGGGCGAGGATCTGGAGAAGGGTGTCCGCTCGATTAAAGAGCTGGTGACTTTCGACGAAGAGGAGATCACGGAAGAAATTGTCGAGAAGCGTCTGAAAGAATTTCTCGCCAAGATTTACGCGCTGGACAAACTTTATAAGAAGGTGGCTCCGCTCCAGGAAAAACTGGCGGCGGTGAACCTCAAGAAGCGGCCGCGCGATCATCGGCGATACCGTTTCCAATTGTCACATGCGATTGTGCGCACCTCGATCGCGGTGCGGAAGCTGGGCTTCACTAACAACGAACGCAAACGCCTCATCGACCGCGTAAACCGCACGGTTGACGGGATGCGCTCGCTTGACCGGCAGATCCAGAATTTGGAGAAGCGGGCCGAAGCGACGCGCAGCGACGAGCAGAAAAAGGAATATAAGAAGCAGTCGCGCGCGGTCCGGGGAGAGCTGGAAAAACTTGAAGTGGAAGCGGGCCTGTTGTTCCAGGAACTCAAGCGCACACAGCGCGAGATCATCCAGGGCGACATGGATGCGGAGCATGCCAAGCGCGAACTGATTGAAGCGAACTTGCGCCTGGTGGTTTCGATTGCGAAGAAGTACACCAATCGCGGATTGCAGTTTCTCGACCTGATTCAGGAAGGCAACATCGGCCTGATGAAGGCGGTCGACAAATTCGAATATCGCCGCGGCTACAAGTTTTCGACTTATGCCACGTGGTGGATTCGGCAGGCAATTACTCGTGCAATTGCCGATCAGGCGCGTACGATTCGCATCCCGGTGCACATGATCGAAACGATCAATAAGCTGATCCGCACGTCGCGGCAGCTGGTGCAGGAACTGGGACGCGAACCAACGTCAGAAGAAATCGCCAAACGAATGGACATTCCGGTGGCGAAGGTCCGGAAAGTGTTGAAGATTGCGCAGGAGCCGATCTCTCTCGAAACGCCGATTGGCGAAGAGGAAGATTCGCATCTGGGCGACTTCATCGAAGACCGGGCAGTGGTTTCGCCTGCCGAGGCGGTGATCAATGTCAACCTCAAAGACCAGACTTCGCAGGTACTGCGCACGCTGACACCGCGCGAAGAGAAGGTCATCAAGATGCGCTTTGGGCTGGAAGACGGTTCGGAGCACACGCTGGAAGAAGTCGGACAATCGTTTGCGGTGACTCGTGAACGCATCCGGCAGATTGAGGCCAAGGCGCTGAGGAAACTGCGGCATCCATCGAGGTCGCGGAAGTTGCGGGCGTTTATGGATGGGGTGAGAGACTAGGGCAGAGGGTAAAGTCAGATTGCAGAAGTGGGCGCGAGTGATCGCGCCCTTTTTTTGTTGCGAGCTTTCACCCATTGCACTCAGCATTGGCACTTGCTGGGTTTGAGGGGCATTGTTGCTGTCGATACACCGTAAGTGCGTTGACAATATGTATTTTTAGTGTATATTGAGTGTATTAAATATGGGTTTCGGAGGTGGCTAGTGCCAAAGCTAACAGTTGAGTTTAACGACAAGATGAACAACATTTTGGGACAGCTTGCAGAGCAAAAAGGAACGACCAAGGTCGATGTTTTGCGAAGAGCGGTTGCTTTGTATAACTATCTCGACGCAGAGCAGAAGGAAGGCGAGAACCAAAGGGTCTCCATAACGCAAAACAACAAGGTAGTTAAGGACATCGTGCTGCCATGAAGGATGAGGAGGTACAACACGGCGCGGGCAGCGACCATGTGGAACAGGTCCAGCCGGACGAAATCTTGCAAAAGGGCTTGGGTGATCGAGTTCTTGGGCTAGACAAGGCGTCGGGGCGAGTGTTGGAACCGTTACAGAGGGTTGGCTACAGGCTGGCCCTCTTCGTTCTTGGGTACATTTTCATAGCATCCATCGCAATTTTCATTGTGTCCTTCTATCTGGTACGGCTTCCTCCTGTTCCAGCATCACCCTCGAGTTCTGGAGATGCCGAGCACTACAAACAGTTCGTAGACGCCTATAAAGAGTCGTCAGAGATTTATCAGCAGATGGCGAAGGCTCAGGTTGACCGTGCAATACAACTGTTTCAGTTAGTCGTGGCGTCTACGATCCTTCCGGCGTTCACTGCGATTCTCGGGTACATTTTCGGCTCGAAGAAATCCGGAGAGTAAGTTCACAGAGGGTGTCCTCGCCACACAATTCCACTTCACATTCCTGCTTCACCGTTCCACTCCTTTTCAGGAATCATCACAAATTCATTGTTTACCGATCACCGCTTTGCGGAGGCGATTTGCCCCATAATTGGTGCAACTTGGTGGAACAGCATAACGGCGTTCTTTGTTCTTTTATGACTTATATGAGAGCTGGATTGAGCGTAGCTAGGGATTTTGGGTCGGAGTATTTGTTGCGGGTGCTGGAGGGATATGAGATTGGGCCGGAGTCGGTTCGGGCGGCTCGGAATTTGTTCCCGGCTTTGCAAGAGTGGGCCGGGCCGCACCTGGTGGACATCTGCTTGTCGGGATCTTATGCCAAAAAGACGGCCACTTGTTTGGGGACGGATGTGGATGTGTTTGTCTCTTTAAGTGACTTTCGGGGACAGAATATAAAGGATATTTTCTGGGGTTTGTTTCATTGGCTGGCGCATCGGGGACTGCGTCCGCATGCACAGAATGTTTCGCTGCGCTTGGAACGACGCGGGATTGCAATCGATGTGGTTCCAGGACAGCTTCGGGCGGCTGGTGGAGGCGCGGTGCAATCCCGCTTCTTGAAAGGCGCGAAAAGTGGGACATCATTGCCCGAATCCTTGTTGCCTCCGGTAGGCGATCACACGCTTTATTGGCGGAAAAAAGATAGTTGGGTACAGACGAACCTCGCGGAACATATTCGGCTGGTTACGGGATCGGGGAGAACGCAGGAGATTCGGGCGTTGAAAATCTGGCGGGAGCGGCAACGACTTAATATTTCTTCTTTCTATTTAGAACTTACAGTGATGGAGTGTTTACGCGGTTCGAGAAGTGCGCGCCTTGGGGCGGGCGGCGAAGGGCTGGAGAGGAATATCCGGGAGGTGCTGCGTTATCTGGCGGAGGATTTCAGCCGGGCTCGGGTGGTAGATCCAGCTAATTCCAATAATGTGATTTCGGACGATTATGGTGCGGAGGAGAAACGGGTGATTGCTATGGCGGCGCGGAAGGCGCTGGGCATGCGCCGAGTGGAGCAGATTGTTTGGTGAGCGTAGGAAACGATATCGATCCCTGTCGATTGTTTCTGGCGTTGCAAAAGCAGATGGCCGGGAAGATGCAGACTTGCGAAGTTTGTCGGGCAGTTTCGGTTGCGCTGACGGCTTCGCGGGCGAGGGCGCCCGCGCCACAGACTGATAGAATCTTAGTATCTTCATGGAAGCCTCTCGCATCCGCAATTTTGCGATTATTGCGCATATTGATCATGGGAAATCCACGCTGGCTGACCGGCTGCTGGAACTAACCGGGTCGCTAGCCATGCGCGAAATGCAGGCGCAGGTTCTGGATTCGATGGACCTGGAGCGGGAACGCGGCATTACGATCAAGGCCCACGCCGTGCGCATGCTGTATCCCGCGTCGGACGGCCAGATTTATCAGCTCAACCTGATCGATACTCCGGGGCATGTCGATTTTTCCTACGAGGTCTCGCGCTCGCTGGCGGCTTGCGAAGGGGCGCTGCTGGTGGTTGACGCTTCGCAGGGCGTGGAAGCGCAGACTTTGGCTAACTCTTACCTGGCAATCAATCACGGCCTCGAAATTATTCCGGTGATTAACAAGATCGACCTGCAGAGCGCCGACATTCCGCGCACCAAGGAAATGATCGAGAGTGCGGTGGGGCTGGATGCTTCCGATGCTTTGCTGATCAGCGCTAAGACGGGTCAGGGCGTGCCGGATGTTCTGGAAGCGATTGTGAAACGGATTCCGCCGCCGAAAGGCGCGCCGGAGCGGCATCTTCAGGCCTTGTTGTTTGATTCCTGGTTCGATCCATATCGGGGCGTCGTGGTTTTGGCGCGCGTGTTCGAGGGACGGTTGCGCAAGGGACAGAAGATCCGGTTGTGGTCTAACGGGCACGTTTTTCAGGTAGAAACTCTGGGTGTGCTTACGCCGAAACCGGCGGAAATCGAGGAGCTGGTTGCGGGCGAAGTTGGATTCATCATTGCAAATATCAAGAATGTCGCAGATACAAAGATCGGCGACACGATTACGGACGATGATCGGCCTTCGCTCCAGGCGTTGCCGGGGTTTGAAGAAATCAAACCGATGGTGTTCGCGGGACTGTATACAGTGGACGCGCACGAGCATACGCAATTGCGCGAGGCACTGGAAAAATTGAAGTTGAACGATTCGTCGTTCTTTTTCGAGCCGGAAAGTTCGGTGGCGCTTGGATTCGGCTTCCGGTGCGGCTTTCTGGGGCTGCTGCACATGGAGATCATCCAGGAACGGCTGGAGCGCGAATACAATCTTGACCTGATTACTACGGCTCCCGGGGTGCGCTATCAGATCACCAAGACGGATGGCTCAGTGATTGAGGTGGATAATCCTTCACGCTGGCCGGATACGAGCGAGATCGCTAAGGTGGAAGAGCCCGTAATTCTCGCTGTGATTTTAACCAATGAAGAATATGTGGGCGGAATTCTAAAGCTGGTCGAGGAGAAGCGCGGGAAGCAGAAGAGTTTTGAATATGTCAGCGCATCGCGGGTGATGCTGCAGTACGAGCTGCCGTTAAATGAAATCGTGCTCGACTTTTACGACCGGCTTAAGTCGGTATCACGCGGCTACGCCTCCCTCGATTATCATCTCTCCGGCAACTGGGTGTCGCCCATGGCTAAGCTTGACATCATGGTGGCGGGCGAACCAGTCGATGCGTTGTCTACCATCATCCATCGCGATTTTGCTTACGATCGCGGACGGTTACTGGCGGCCAAGATGAAAGAACTAATCCCGCGGCAGATGTTTGAAGTTGCGATTCAGGCGGCGATTGGGGCCAAGATCATTGCCCGAGAAACCGTGCCGGCAATCCGTAAAAACGTAATCGCCAAGTGCTACGGCGGCGATATTTCGCGCAAACGCAAGCTGCTGGAAAAACAGAAGGAAGGCAAGAAGCGGATGAAGCGGATTGGACGCGTGGATATTCCTCAGGAAGCGTTTCTGGCTGTGTTGAAGGTGGGCGAGGGCAGTAATTAAAACTCAAGAGCTCGCTTTCATCAACACTCATTTCACAAGAAGCCGCCCAATCGGAGGTTATATGTTACGGATCGGAATGATCGCCACACCGACGATCATTGTGTTACTCGCAACTTCTATTTTCGTGGGTTTCGCTCAATCCAACCCTCCCAGTCCATCAGAAACTGCTCCTGGTAATGTTCAGCCTGCTCGTCCGCAGCCGGTTCGCGTTTCGACCGGTGTAATGCTTGGATTGGTCGAGCACAAAACGATGCCGGTATACCCCGACGAAGCCATGAAGAAGGGAATTCAAGGGAACGTAATTTTCAAAATCGACGTCGATGAAACTGGAAAGATCACAGCCAGCGTGCCGGTCGAAGGCGCCCCGCTGCTTGTTGATGCCAGTAAGAATGCGCTACAAACCTTCCGCTTCCGCCCGTACTTGGTCAACGGAACTCCGGCGAGAGTCGAGAGCGAGCTGGGATTTCACTTTTCCACAGAGATAACTGCTGATGGGGCCAGTGGACATGTGGAATGCATGACATCGATTCCTAATCGACCGTAAGTGCGATTGGGTTCACAATTCCTTATTTCTGGCAAGAGTCATTACTTTGTGACAAAAAAGGGCGGGCAAGCCCACCCTTGATTTCACCCTGAAACCTCGGCCGGCTATTGAATGTTTCCGCCAACCGTTGCGCCGCCGTTGGTCTCGGCCATCAGCAGTTCTTTGTTTTCGTTGACTGCATACGTCGCAAAATCCATCGTGGAAAACCCTGTCGGTGCGATGGTAAGTGTTCCGATGCAGTTAGAGGCTTGGGTGTAGGTACCGGTGACGGGAACCGCCGTGTCGATTGTTCCTTTCGTGCTGACATTGATCGTGCCGGTGACGGATCCCTTGCCGTTCAGCACCAGTTGTCCAACATAACCGACAGCTTCGCTTTTGTCGGCTCCGAAGGCACTGAAGGCATACGTTTTTGACGTGCCGCTTAGACCACAAGTCGCGGTATCTAACGGCTGTACGAAGCCAACGACCGTTGCACCGGAGTCTGTCTCGATCGCCTGCACAGCCTTGTTGCTGTTATCGAGAGCGAAGCTGTAGTTATAGGTGGCTGAGCCCTCTTTGTAGGTGAGAGTGCCGGTACAGCCTTTGGCAAAAGTGTAAGTGCCTGAGATCGAGGCTGTTTCTACGTTTCCGTCTAAGCTGTGCGTAATTGTGCCGGTAATAGTACCGGTTCCGGCCGAGGTGACTTGGCCCATGTTCGCGACGGGTTCCGAATTGTCGAATCCACTGGTGAAAAATCCGTAAACACCTTTGAAGGTGGCATTAGTGCAAGTTGTAGCCGAAGCCGAACCGACCGCAGCCATCATGGTGAAAATCACGATGGCAACTCCGGAGACGGCCAAATTGAATACTCTTTTGCTAGAGCTAGTTTTGCAGAATCGCATTTTCTCCACTCCTCGAAAATTGTTGAAATTACTAGGGCTTGGAACGGACAGTTGGTGCTCGCCGCCTTTCGTGGGGAGGGTGGGACGCGTACAGCAGGCGGACAGTGCAACATTCTGTCCCTCTGTAGCGGATGCGTCAAGATGAAATTGTTTGGATTAAACATCGATAACACGATGTTCCTCCGTTGGGTACTAAGTGACAGCCCGGGATGTCAATCCCGGTTGGAGGGGAAAGAACCGGCCGTTTTTGCAGCTTCTCGGAAATTGAAGACCGGACCATGCGGTAAACCCCTAATTCTGCTCACATTCGACTACTTGGCGAGGTTCGCGTCCGCTAACGATACGGGCAACAGCCTTTTGTATTATGTGCAAATCTCACTTTTTGTGACGAAAGTGCTGATTCTCAAGCGGTTCCGCTGATTGGCCTTTGAGCGAGAGGTAACCAACTTAGAAACATAGCGTTAGAAGGGTTGCTGCAGTGCCGAAATCTTCTCACCGGCCGGTCGGTATCGCTGGATTCCGGAACCCGTCCTTCGCATCCACAAACTTTTCCACAGGGTACAGGTGTCTCGGGGTCGGATTTTACCACGCAATCCCGCTCAAAGGGGGTACGGGCAGCGGAGAGAGCGGAACAAACCATATACAGCCTACTCGCTGGGCTCGTTGTTGCCTTCAAGAAGGTTGGCGAAGCGGGTCGAATTGTGCAGGAATGCCAGGTTGAACTTGCCGATGGGCCCGTTGCGCTGCTTGGCGATAATGATTTCGGCGCGGCCTTTGAGGTCGGGGTCGTCTTGTTTATAGATCTCTTCGCGGAAGATGAACATTACGACGTCGGCATCCTGCTCGATTGACCCCGATTCGCGGAGATCGGAGAGCTGCGGACGGTGATCGCCTCCTCGACTTTCGGGAGCGCGGCTGAGCTGCGACAAGGCTACAACGGGAACGCTGAGTTCTTTGGCAATAGCTTTCAGCCCGCGCGAGATGGAGGAAACTTCCTGAGTGCGATTTTCGAAGCGTTTGCTGCCACCGGACATGAGCTGCAAGTAGTCGACGACCAGCAGGTCAAGACGTCCCTGAGATTGTTTCAGGCGTCGAGCCTTGGCTCGCATTTCGCTAAGGGAAATGCCGGGCGTATCGTCGATGAAAATCGGGGCGTTGGAGAGTTCCTCCATGGCGCGAACAATTTTCTTCATATCGTCGCCCCAGAGCGAGCCCGTGCGCAGCTTCTGGGCATCGACGATGGCGCGAGAGCACAGTAGCCGTTGCAGCAAAGCCTCGCTCGACATTTCGAGCGAGAAGACACCGACAACTTTGCCATCGTCTATGGCGGCATTCTCGGCGATGTTCATGGCGAACGCGGTCTTGCCCATGGATGGGCGGGCCGCAATAATCACGAGATCGGCCTTCTGGAAGCCGCTAGTCATCTCGTCGAGATCGCTGTAGTGTGTGGCAAGCCCGGTAATGCGTTGGCCGCGCTGCAGCAGCGCGTCGACCGATCCAAAAGAGTTGCGGACAATCTCCTTGATGCCCTGAAAGCCCTTGCCAATGCGCTTCTCGGAGAGCTGGAAGACGGCGGCTTCCGCTTCATTGAGAATTTCGTCGGCGGGATCTGCTTGCTCGCTGGCTTTGGCGATGGCAGCGTTGGCCACGCTGATCAATCCGCGGAGAATGGCTTTGTCACGGACGATTCTTACATAGTGCTCGATGGAGGGACGGTCGGGCACACCCTCGAGCAATCCGGAGATGTAGCCTACGTCGCCTACGGCTTGTAGATCTTTCTTTTGATCCAGTTCTTCGACCAGTGTAATGATGTCGATGGGTCGCGAAGATTCGGCCAGATCCATCATGCGCGAATAGATGCGGCGGTGCGAGTCGATGGAGAAATCTTCGGGCTTGAGGTGCTCGGCGGCATCGTTGAAGGCGTGATTGTCGAGCAAGACGGCGCCGAGGATGGAGCGCTCCGCTTCAATATTCGACGGCAAACGGCCGATGGTGGTTTCGAGGGTAGCCACGATGTTTAGGTGAGTGCGCTGCATCGTAACCTTTATTCCGGCTGTGCGAACATGAGGACGGCGACGGAAAACTCGTCCGAAATTAATTTTATTTTCGGCAACTCAGCTCCCCAGTATTTGGTGCTTGGTACGCAGTATGCCATAGGGCGAATAAAAAGCAAATAATTTGAGGGAGTCAATGACAGCTCATCCACAGAGGTCGCAGGGGTTCACGGAGGAAACACAGGGGAATATCTCAAAACAAATGCGGCCTGGGCCAGCCACCCAAGCCGCATTGTTATCGCGGACATTCTGACTGCCGTCTTTCGCTTTCGCAAAAGATCATCGCGCAACTGCACTCCGAAGAGTGCTCTGCATCGACGCTCACCTGAGGCTTGCGCTTCAGGGTTACGATCCAGCGCTTCCATCCTTCTTGGAAGAAGAACTTTAGGAGGCCGTTAAGCCCGGGCACCGGCGCACTGGACATGCGTCGAATTTCCCCCGATGACTCACTCTCGAAAATCACCGGCAACGCTGAATCATTGTTCGGTACAGATTCAGAACATCTCACGCTTTTGACTGTAGGCACTTTGCGGGAGCGGAGAAATTAACGCAACGGCAAAGTGCGGCTCCATTGTGTAAAAACTGTGGAGCGGAGAAACTTCCTGTGGAAAGGAAAGGAAAAGTGTATTTTTATTTGCGCCGCGCGCGGCAGAAGAACCGGCGAGCCGTACAATACCTGCGATGATTGCTCATCTCCGCGGGACTTTACTGGCTAAACATCCGAATCAGGCGATCGTGGAAACGCACGGAGTCGGCTATGACGTTGCCATAAGCGTTCCGACATTTACGGAACTGCCAGCGGCGGGCGCTGAAATCGCACTGCACATCTATACGCATGTTCGTGAAGACGCGTTGAGCCTTTATGGATTTTTGCGCCTGGCGGAAAAGCAGCTTTTTGAAAAGTTACTGACGGTCAGCGGGATTGGCCCGAAGCTCGCGATAACGATTCTGAGCGGCATGCCGGTAGACGAGATGGTCGGCGCGATCCGCAGTGGCGATCTGGCGCGACTTACTCGCATTCCCGGAATTGGCAAGAAGACGGCGGAGCGCATGGTGCTGGAACTGCGCGACAAGTTGCCAGTGATGCCTGGAGCGTCCGAAATAAGCGCCGCACCGGCGAGCCCGGTGGAAGAGGATGTTATTTCCGCGCTGGTCAATCTGGGCTATCAACGGGCGGCGGCAGATAAGGCGCTGCTGGCGGCGCGAGGCGGCAAAGGTCCTCAGAGCTTTGAAGTGTTGTTTCGCGAGGCGCTGCAATCGCTGTCGAAGTGATGGGCTAAGGACCGGAGCTATGATCCATACTGGATTGAATTGTCATTTTTTAGTAAAAATGGCATTATGATATGATTGTGCCATATTTTGGAGAATATGACAAATGGATGCGGAAACTCGGCTACGGGTTAATGAAAATGGACGAGTGGTAATCCCGGCTTCTTTTCGCAAGGCATTGGGGATCAATGCCGGCGATGAAGTGGTGTTACGAATCGAAGATGACGAATTGCGGATTACGACGCTGAAGCACCGCGTGGAGCGGGCCCAGCGACGCGTCCGACGCTATATAAAATCCGGACGATCCCTTGCCGATGAACTAATTGCCGAACGCCGCGAGGCCGCCCAGAGTGAGTAGAGTGGTGCTGGATGCTTCTGCGGTCTTGGCTTTGCTCAACGATGAGCCTGGGGCGGAGAAGCTGACTTCCGAACTGTTGAGCGACGCAACTTGCAGCACGGTCAACCTTGCCGAAGTACAAACCAAACTTGTAAGCGCGGGTGGCACCCCCGATGAAGCGTGGGAAGACACGCTCAGCCCCATTCGTGAGGCCTCACCCTTTACTGACGAGCACGCGCGAATGGCAGGAAGCCTGGTTGCCCAAACCCGCGCACTCGGGTTGTCATTGGGTGACCGGGCCTGCCTTGCGCTGGGACTCGCGCTGAAGGCCCCTATATATACGGCCGACAAATCTTGGAAGAAGTTGAAATTGGGCGTCAGGATTCATGTGATCCGGTAAAGGAATACCGAGCTGCGCTCGTCACCATGAATTAATTGCCAACGAAGCGCAGGTAGAGGTCGCGGTCATGGCGGCAGGTTTCAGCCATTTCTTTTACTTTTTGCCACGCTTCTTTTTGGCTGTCATCGTGGACGCGATTTTTCGCGCGATCCCATTCTTTGAGAAAGGGTCCCATCTGCAGGTGATTGAATACGGTTTTGCCGAACGGATCAATACCACTGAGCAGCATGAAATCCGCATGGCCGGTGGCCGGAACCACACCGTGCAGCATCACCCATTCGCTGCGCTCACCGAGATCGTCTTCCAACTTCACAACCAGGGACATGGCTCCCTCACTAATTAAGGCACTCTAATTGACTCGAAACATACTGGCCGCAATGTAACACTGCGCCGGACGTTATCCAAGCAGCAATGGCGTATCGAAAGTAACCGCAGATTGATGACGGATCGCTGACGGGCGGTGTTGCCGAGCTTTGCTCGGCTAGACGGGCGGAGACGCCCGTCACTACACGCTATTCTTACGCTTCGCCTACGTTAGTTCCATGCTGGAAATGGTATTGCAGAATCTTTGCGGCCAAGGCTGGGTTCACGCTTTTGCCTTGCGCTTCTATGGAACGGACGATTTCTCCGCGACAGATGACTTCTGTGGCCGCTAGGCCGGCGATTTCTGCAGGCAGCACGAGGCTGATCTCCAGTTGCGCATTGGGATAGAGCAGTTCCTGCGCCTGGAACAGCAATCCTGAGCGGCTTATATTTTCGGTGGTGCCGGGACGCCAGCTTTTTTCTCCGAGTGGACGATAGCGCAATGGAAGCTGGAGATTGAAGCGACGAGCACGGAATGGTGGAACTTTCTTTTCGAGAACGCTTGAGCCTTGATGTTGCATTGCGACCTCCACGGGGATGGGCTCGGAATCCAGCACCTCGCGAACGCGGTCTTTCAGTGCGGGAAGACTGAATGGTTTTTGGAGTAGGTTAATACCAGCATCGAGCGTACCGTCATGACCAACGGCATTCTCGGTATAACCCGACATGTAGAGAACGCGGACGTCTGGGAGCAGCTTGATGACGTGCGTGGCGAGTTCACGCCCATTCATGCCGGGCATAATGACATCGGTGAGCAGAAGGTCGATGGTGCCCTGGTGGCCGTCCACGATTTGCAGAGCTGCTGCACCGTCTTCGGCTTCCAGAATTTTGTAACCCTGCGTTTCCAGATACTGACGGGCGAGACGGCGGAGGTTGGTTTCATCTTCGACGAGAAGAATGGTCTCCTGCCCATGTTCGGCGCGGGGAAGGCCGAGAGAGTCTTGCGCGGCGACCGTTTCTTCGCGGCCATCGACTCGCGGAAAATACGCACGGAAGGCAGTGCCGCGCTGCGGCTGGCTATCGACGAAGATAAACCCGCCACTTTGTTTTACGATGCCGTACACAGTTGAGAGGCCGAGGCCTGTACCTTTCGCACCCTTGGTAGTGAAGAACGGCTCGAAGATACGTGTCTGGGTTTCATCGTCCATCCCAACGCCGGTGTCGCTGATGGCTAGCATGACGTAATCGCCGGCGGCGAGCGGAGTGTGCGTACGCGCGAAGCTTTCGTCAAGGGCTACGTTGGCGGTCTCGATCGTCAGCTTGCCACCTTGGGGCATAGCGTCGCGACCGTTCACAGCGAGGTTCATGATGACCTGGTCGATCTGTCCGGGATCGGCACGAACCGAGCCGAGCGCGGGACCGGGAACCATTACGAGATCGATATCCTCGCCAATCATGCGGGTGAGCATTTTCAGGTTCTCGGCGACCACTTCATTCAGGTCGAGCACTTTGGGAGCCAGCATCTGTTTGCGGCTGAAGGCTAGCAATTGCCGGGTGAGCGACGTGGCGCGTTGTGTGGCATTGGAAATTTCCTGGGCTGGACCGCGCAGACGGGGATCTGGCCCGACACGTTCGAGCAGAAATTCGGCGTAGCCGGAGATCACCATGAGCAGGTTGTTGAAGTCATGGGCAATGCCGCCGGCGAGGCGGCCGATCGCTTCCATCTTTTGAGCCTGACGGAGTTGCAGTTCCAAGGTGCGGGTCTCGGTAACGTCTTCCATAAAAATCTCGAAACTGCCTCCGTCTTTACCGTTCGGAATCGAACGCCCGGAAATACGCGCCACAATAGCTGCGCCATCCTTACGAACGCATTCGGTGGTCAGGTCGTTGAACTCCTTGCGGGAGTGGAAATAATCGGCGGTTTGAAACCATTGCTGGGCATCGGCGTACAGGCTTCCCAGATGTTGGCCCTTGAGTTCGGCAGCATTGCCATAACCGAACATGGCCACCAGTGCGGGGTTTGCGTCCTGCAGGATTCCGAGGGCATCACAGCGACAAATGCCGTAGGGCGCGTTCATGACCAGTGAGCGAAAGTTACTCTCGGAGCGGTGCAAGCTCTCTTGCGTGGCACGGAGGGCAGCGTTGAACCAGCAGATCAGCAGGGCCACGGCGAAGAACAAGGCTAGATGCGCGATTGCATTGTGATACTCGCGTGGAGTTTGTCCCCGGGAAAACGAATAATACGCGCTGACGGTGAGCGCAAAAGAGGTGGCAGCAAGACCGGGCTTCCATCCGCCGTACCAGGCACTGACCATCACTGCAACGGCGAACACCACGAGCCGGCTCTCAGCGATATCGGAGAAAAATAGGGTTGGGATCAGCGCGAGGACCGTGCTGAGGAGAGCAACTCCGTAGCGCAGTATGGGAGCGCGCGCCGGAGCTACGACCAAACTGCGGATGAGGGGGAGTTTCATTCGCATAGGCTTATGCTATGCGCGGGTCACGCGCAGAGCGAGTTACGCTAGTCCACCGCATTTTCCTGGCGGCACAGTGGCCAGAGGTACACCTACCAGACACAACCTGGGGCGACTTATGTAGAGAAGATCAAAAGCCTTGTCCACAGCCTAATCTTATATGGCGTTTTCCGCAAAACTTGCAGGTACAAAAAGTCGATGGGGAACATAGTCATGCAACATGTCTTGCAACAGAGGCCGCAAACGAGGAAACTAACGGGGCATCGCGGGAAATAAACGGCGAGAATAACGGAATGAATATAGGCCTTTTCGGCGGCAGCTTCGATCCCATCCATCGCGGACATCTGGCACTGGCCCAGGCGGCCGCTAGCCGTTATTCGCTGCGGCAAGTGCTATTTGTACCGGCAAATGTTCCTCCGCACAAACAGAAACAGCCGCTTACAGCGTTCATCCATCGTTATGCCATGGTGACGCTTGCGACCCAGGATGAACGTGGATTCGTGCCGTCGCTGCTGGAAGCGCCGGAGGGGACTTCGGCGGAGCTTCCGTCTGCAGGACGGTCCAAAGCGGTTGTCCCCGCGGTTGATCGCGCGAATTATTCGATCGACACGGTTCGGCGGTTGAAAAAAACTCTGAAGAAACCGGATCGGCTTTTTTTTCTGATTGGAATTGACGCCTTCCGCGATATCGCGAAATGGCACGAGGCGCGCGCGCTGCTGGCGGAATGCGATTTCATCGTGGCCAGCCGTCCCGGGTATTCTTTGCGCGACGTGGCCGAGTCGTTGCCGGAGGATTTGCGGCCTCCGGCGGCGGTGACTCGTCCATTTCATAAGCAACCAGCTACAGGTGATCTGGTTCTGCCCGGGGTCACGCTGCACTTGCTGGAAGGGGTTCACCAGAGCGTGTCGGCTACTGCGATTCGGGCAGCAGCAGCGGGGGGCAAGCCGCTGGCACGATGGCTCGATCCTCATGTTGCGGATTATGTGCGGAAGCAGGGACTGTATCGGGCTGCAGGCGAGGCGAGTTAGAATCCGGGTTACAATCAATGAGCCCGTATGAAGAAAAAGAACGACCTCCAACAACAAGTTATTGAAGCCATCCTCGCCTGCCAAGATAAACAAGCTGAAGACGTCACGGTGCTCGAACTGGAAAAAGATTCGGGAGCGTTCACTGACTACTTTGTGATGTGCAGTGGGACCAATCCTCGACAGATTCAGGCGATCGCCGACGCTGTGGATGAGCGCCTGGAAGCGCTTGGCCTCCGCGTGACTCATGCCGAAGGCTACAAACAGGCTGAGTGGGTGCTGCTTGACTACGTGGATTTCGTGGTCCATATTTTCTCCGAGAAAGCGCGCCAGTTCTACGATCTGGAGCGGCTGTGGAAGTCAGCCAAGCGGCTGGAACCAGCGGAATTGATGGCGAAACCGAAGATCCGGCGAGTTGCGACCACGAAAACCGTGACTCCGAAAGCCGATTCTGAGACAACCAAGATTGCGCGAAAAAAGAAAGCCTGAAGTATTCGCCGTTAATCCAGCCCCGTGGAGTTCCTGTGAAGATCAAAGTGGCGTGGATTGGGAAGACCAAAGAGCCGGCGATTGAAGCTCTGACCGACGAGTACTTGAAACGCATTTCGCGTTTCGCCGACATAGCGGGCTTGGCCGTGAAAGACGAAGCTGCAATTTTGTCGCTGGCGAGCGGCGAACGGTCGCAGAGTCGAAATAACAAAGAGCGGCACAAGTTGGTTCTCCTCGATTCGCACGGAAAACAACTTTCATCCGAAGAGCTTGCCGAGTTTTTAGAGCGCGAGCAGGTCAATGCAATCCCGTTAGTGTTCGCCGTTGGGGGCAGCGATGGTTTTAGCGAAGAAGCTCGACGCTGCGCCGGGTTTACGCTGTCTTTGGGAAAGATGACGCTGCCGCATGAGTTGGCGCGCGTGGTTCTGGTCGAACAGCTTTACCGTGCTTTCACCATTCTTAAGAATCATCCTTATCATTTGGGACATTAACTTTATGGTAACGGGACAGCGTCCAGTCAGACCCAATTCTTGCGTGACTCGATTCATTGCCTCGATGCACCTCTGGCAGCTTCACGGGAGCGCGAAAAAGGCTTACTGTATTTCTTAACAGGCGAACTTGTTTAAATTCTAAAGAAGTAAATTCTAAAGAAGCCTGAATTTGTAGGTGAGGCCCTCCCCCAATGAAAAACCCGTACGATGTACTACGAATGAAAGAGCAAGAGCTGTTGCGGGTTCGTAAAGAGATGGACGCTTTGCGGATCGCAGCGCGCTTGCTGGGCGCCGAAGATCCGGGCGCAGCGAACGGCGAAGGTCAGCCTAAGCTGCAACGGGTCGTCGAAATGCCCTAGAAAATCTACCTCCCCCGGTTGGAGTTGAGGCGGACGGAAACCAAAACCGTCCGCCTTGTTGTTTGTGTTGCAGCCATCAGCCATCAGGAAACCCGGTGACAAAAAGAAGCGATAATCAATCGGTGAAGGGGGTACCCCCCCTCCCCCCTGCCTATTGGAATCATGGGATTAGGAGGAAATTCCCGCAAAATCTTTGGGTTTAAAGGGCTTATAGCTAAGGTCTTTGAGAAACAATGACTTAGGAGAGATTGCCACCACCATCCCCCGATGTCCTCGGGGCGATAAGATGTCAGATCCTCCGCTTCGCTCAGGATTTTGGCAGCGGTGTCGGCTGTTCGACCTACTTCTCGAAGAGCGCGAGAAGGCGAGTGCGCAGGCTTTCTCAGAGTCAGCGGGACTGGGCAGTACTCCACTTATTGCGGCGGGCTCTTCCGCAGGAAAAACCGGCTAATTCATGGGGGTACCCCCCCTCCCCCCTAAATGAGTTAAGTTATTGATAGTAAAATAGTTAGAGGCAAAGTATTCAAAATATTGGACTTAGCGGTGATTTTTGCTGTTTGGCGTACAGTTGCGGGGGTGCTAGTCGGGGCCATATGTTGTCAAATAGCACGTGGAAGTTTGCGGCCGGAAACGCGTTCGTCTCTGGAGACTGGCGCACTTCTCGATGGTGCACTGTCGAGCTATCGTCTCAACGATTGGGGTGTATGTCTGTGATGAGCGTACGAGAAAAATGTGATGAAAAAGATTGAGAGGAAGGGAGTGGTCTTGGCAGTGTGGAATTCCACGCTTCGCAGAGTGCGCGAGAAGTGGCGCTCCTGACATGCCCTCCTGAGTACAGTGGGACCCAGGTTAGCGCCCAGAAAACGGGCGCGAACCTGGGGCATCGGCTGGCCTATATTAGTGCGGGATCTAGAGGTATAAAGTTCTTGCGGTAAAGATGTTTTGTAGTACGATCAGCAGCCTCCCCACATAGCTATGCGAAAGATACCCATCTATTTCTCGGATTTTTTTGGTGTCAGCCGAGACGTGCTGAAAGCCTATGGCGCGTTTGACATTTCGCTTATCAATGATCTCCCGATGTTCATTGATCCTTTTCTGCTCTTCAACAGCGCAAAGCCCGAATATCGATCCTTACATGCTGAAATGATTAGGTACGTGAGGTTCTTGAAGCACAAATCAGCCGACTCCGTCCTCGATACCGGTAGCATGTATGCTTTGTATATTTTCAAGGAGGTTAAGCAAAACTGGCTCGGATTTTGTCTTTCTGGAAATAGTGGGAACGGATTAGGACCGGATTTCGCGCGAGCGCTGCACAAGAATTTCAGTACCACTTTCCAGGACTTCGGGGAGGAAATAGTTACCGAAAGCCCGCACTTTGAAAAGCTCACACTGTTCGATTCAGGCGTCGGCCGGGATCACGTTAGCGATTTTACGACTAACCTCATCAAGAAATATCTTTTGGAATATACGCAAGAGTTCGCACGTCAGCACGTCGATCCAGCCTTAACCAAAAACTTCGCGGTAGAACGTGTCTATTTCAATTACAAGACGGAAACGTGGGTCAGCAAGACGTATCGCCTACCTGTGTTCCTTGATGATTTCGTCCTTTTGACTCCGCAAGACCTTCTTGCGAAGGATGAGCTCTGGATTAACCAGCGTGATTTGGTCGGGGATTATGCAGAGATCGTAGACAGCATTGAGAATGTGCAGTTACGGGCACAGATTAACAATTATTTCACTCTTCAATTGAGCATAATACTGGAGAAAAAGGAGAGGAAGCGAAAAGAAGCGCTGGCGAGAAAAAGGAAAAAAAGCAGGAGGCCCCTTCGTTCCTTGCAGCCACTTGAGCCGACCGAATCAGACCGCCGTACAGTTGGGCGAGAAACGATCCACAGATTTCCGCAGATTCTTGATTACTACCTCGCATTGAAGGAGAAGCACGGCGATAAGGCGGATCAGGTAAGCCGGGAGAATGTCAGCCAAATCGAGACGCAGTTTATTAAGAACGTTGAAAGGCTGGTTTCTCTTCTCGAAGAACATTCCAATTTCTACTCTGAGCCGACTGATAGCTACGAGGCCGCGCTAAAGAGGGCGCTGTACTTGAAGGACGTCGTCGAGCATAATGACGGATGGCGAATCTTTTACATAAATGGGCAGCCGATAACGCGTGAAAGGGATGTTCATATCCTCTATCGTCTCACATGGTGTGCGACGAGCTTCGACGTGAACAGCGAGGCGAACAGCGGGAGGGGTCCAGCAGATTTCGCAATTTCCAAGGGAAGCGCGAATAAGGCCCTTGTTGAATTTAAGCTGGCAAGCAATTCACAGCTTGCTGACAATCTGCAACATCAGACTCAGATTTACCAAAAAGCTCATCGAACCAAGAGGTCGGTGAAGGTGATCGTTTATTACAGTGAAGAAGAGTTGGCCCGAGTGGAATCGATTCTGAGAAAGTTTGGTCTCGAAAAGGATCAAAGCATTGTCCTAATCGATGCGCGGAACGACAACAAGGAATCAGCGTCCAAGGTGAAAACGCCTCGACTGACCTGACGATTGCCTGGTATCCTAAGTTCGCGTCCGTTCTTTGCACGCTAACCCTTCGACAAGCTCAGGGCAGGCTCTGGGTGGAGGAACACTCGGGCTGGTCCGTCGCAGGTTTTTGCTTCCCGATCTCTTGCTGTCCACTCCGATTCGATCTCGACGATTCCGATTTCTCGTAAAGAATAGTGGTGAAAGTTCTTTACTTCCGGGCCTTCGGACGTTCGCATAACTCGCAAATCCCACTCTAAATTTCGCAAAGAACGCGAAATTTAGAATGGGGCACCCGCCCCATAGTGTTGTTGATGCCAGCGAGATCAGGGTCACCCGCCTGTGGAATCCCACCTTTCGAAAAGCGCGAAAGGTGGGGCACCCGGCAGTTGTCTAAACCTGATTCTCGTGAATGCCAGTGATGAGGAGCCATGCGCCGGAAATGAAAAAAGCGAAGGAAAGCACCATCGCTACGGAGGCCACGTAAAGTCCGGCAACATGTCCCGATATAAGTAAGACAGAACCTATTATCTGAGCTACATAACAAGCTGTGCCCGCGATGAAGCGACCGATGCTGAGCCCCACGGAGCTTCTGCCCACTTTTTTGGCCCGGATGTATACCCGTATGTAAGTAATCGTCGGAACGAGCGAAACGACCAACCATTCAACGCCGATCCATTGATAGTTTTGATTTCCCATGAGGGCGAGTGCGCAGATCATGAAGACGGCGGTGAAGCCCGTCATCGTTGCTACGGCACGATTTTTATGGGTTGCATCCCGAGTGATGATCGGAAGATTGATCGACATGGCTATAAACACCAAGCCCGCGAGAGCTGCCGCTCCGCCTCCTACCATAAGGAAGAAATTGTTCCATTGGTCGAGACCCATTGCACTTTATGATACTAGAAAGAAAGCCATCCACCTTCGGTAGTGGCTCAGTTTTATGGCACGGTCATTCCTGTCCGCGTACAATTAGAGATTCGTCTTTATGTCGGATATACGCCGTGGTCTGATCATCGTGAACACTGGGCCGGGCAAGGGGAAGACTACTGCGGCTATGGGGACGGCGTTGCGAGCGGTGGGGCAGGGGATGCGGGTCCTGATGCTGCAATTTCTTAAGGGCTCGTGGCATTACGGGGAGCTTGACGCGGTCAAGGCTTTTGGCGACAAGTTCATCATGAAGCAGATGGGGCGCGGCTTTGTAAAAGTCGGGGCCGAGAACCCAGACCCGGAAGATGTGCGCATGGTCGAAGAGGCCTGGGCGGAAGCGGAAAAGGCGATTCAGTCGGGCGAATGGGATCTGGTGGTGCTTGACGAAATCAATTACGCCATCAGCTATGGAATGCTCGATCCGGCGAAAGTGGCGGAGTCTCTGAAGCAAAGGCCGGAGATGGTGCATGTCATCTTGACCGGCAGGAATGCGCATCCGACAATTGTCGAGCTTGCCGATACGGTGACGGAAATGCGCCAGGTAAAACATGCTTATGAGAAGGGCGTGATGGCGCAGAGAGGAATTGAATACTGAAGTTCTCAAAATCCAGTTCCCGGTTCTCAGTTCTCAGTGCAGGCTTGTTCTGTTCTGGGTATTGCTTAGAACTGACAGCTGCGAACTGACAGCTGCGAACTGAGAGCTGCTTTATGACCTGGTTCAAGCGACAATCCGGTGAGTTAGACACCTCGGGCGTGAAGACGGTGCGCACGGAAGGGCTGTGGGTGAAGTGTGATCACTGCCGGCAGATTATCTGGAAGAAGGATCTTGAAGATAATCTGAATGTTTGCCCAAAGTGCGACAAACACTTCCGCATCGACGCCCGCGCACGCCTGGCGCAGCTTCTCGACGACAATCAGTATGAAGTTTTCGACAGTAATCTGGCCTCCACAGACCCGCTGAAGTTTGTCGATCTGAAAGCCTACTCATCGCGGCTGAAGCAAGCGAAAGCTGCTACCGGGCTGAAAGACGCAATCATCAATGCGCATGGCAAGCTAAACGGCCGCCCGGTGATTGTGAGCTCGATGGAATATTCTTTTATCGGTGGGAGCATGGGAGCGGTAGTGGGCGAGGCCATTACCCGCGCGATTGAGAAGGCGACTGCAACACGGACGCCGATCATCATCGTCTCGGCATCGGGCGGGGCACGGATGATGGAGGGTATGGTTAGCCTGATGCAGCTGGCAAAGATTTCCGCCGCGCTGGCGCGGTTGGATGCGGCGCGGGTTCCCTATATCTCGGTTTTAACCGACCCCACGACCGGGGGTGTGACGGCATCGTTTGCCATGCTGGGAGATCTGAACATCGCCGAACCCGGCGCGCTGATTGGTTTTGCGGGGCCGCGGGTGATTGAGCAGACGATCCGGCAGAAGCTGCCGGCGGGGTTCCAGCGTTCCGAGTTTCTTCTTGAACATGGCATGCTCGATGCCGTGGTTGCGCGCAAAGAGTTGAAGCCGTACATTGCGCGGGCGCTGGATTTTATGGCGCAGGCAGCGTAACAAAGCCATCAGCAGTCAGCTTTCAGCCATCAGTTTCCGTGCCGATGCCAACGCACCTTGCGCTTACCGACAAGGATTTAAGGACATCTGCCAGGTTGCGCTATTCCCTGCTCAGTGCTTGGTTTGACACTTGAATGGGGTTTTCTAGATAGCATCGGAATAAAGATTGAGACTGTTGGCTGAGAGCCGAGAGCTGCCTTTGTCCTATGAAACCGCAGTCGCGCAGATGTATGCGCTGGGCCACGAGTTGGCGCAGACGCCGTCGCACAAGTTCGATCTGGCGCACATGCGCGTACTGCTTGCGGCACTGGGGCATCCGGAAAACAGTTTCCCGACTGTGCTAATTGGTGGCACAAACGGCAAAGGTTCGACGGCCGCTACGCTGGCGTCCATTTTGCAAGCTTCAGGGCTGAAGACGGGACTCTACACTTCGCCGCATCTGGTTCGCATCAATGAGCGGATCAGCCTCAATGGCGAAGCGATCGGCGATGATGATTTCGCGATGCTCCACGACGTGGTTGATCGCACTGTCGAGCGACTGGTTGGAGAAGGCGATCTGCCGTGGCATCCCAGCTTTTTTGAGATGTTGACGGCGATGGCTTTTGAATATTTCGCGCGGAATCGTCCCGACATGGTTGTGCTCGAGGTGGGCATGGGTGGGCGTCTGGATGCGACCAACGTGGTTGAGCCGCGCCTCAGCATCATTACCGACATCGCGCTCGATCACCAGAAATATCTCGGCGAAACGATTGGCGAGATTGCGCGGGAGAAGGCGGGGATTATCCGGCAGGGCGGAGTTGTGGTTACGCTGCCGCAATTGCCCGAAGCGAACGATGTGATCGGAAACGCAATTTTAGATGCAGACGCGCGCGCGGTGAATGCCGTGCCGTATGTGCCTCCGATGTCTCCGGGAAGTGGTCAGTGGCCAGTGGTCGGTGGCCAGTTACAACGGTATCCGCTGGACGTTATGGGGACGCAGATCATGGTCGAGTCGCCGCTCGTGGGGCGTCATCAGCTTCGCAACCTAGCGCTGGCGATTGCGGCAGCTGAGGAATTGCATAATCAGGGTTTGGATAACCAAGGGATCGCAAAGATTACGCCGGAGACGATTGCACAGGGCATCCGCGAGACGCGTTGGCCGGGGCGCTTTCAAGTATTGCCAGCGATGGGAGACAATCCTGAGTATGTGCTCGATGTCGCGCATAATCCGGCGGGGGCGTGGGCGCTGCGGTCAACGCTTTCGGCGGCTTATCAGGATTTGGGAAATGGCCGCGAGATCACGATGGTATTTGGCGTGATGCGCGACAAGTCGATGCGGGAAATCACCGAGATTTTGTTTCCGATCGCCGGACACGTGATCGTGACCCACGCCAACAATCCGCGCGCGGCGAGCCCGGATGAGATTCGGCAGGCAGCAGCGCGTGTGGCAGTGGGCACTGATATTGAAGCGACCGAGAATGTAGCGTCGGCCCTGAATCAAGCGCGCGCGGTTGCGGGATCGGCTGGCCTAGTCGTCATTACTGGTTCGATTTACATTGTGGGAGAAGCGATGCGAACGCTCGGCATCCGCATCTAAGAACGTGTGACGCGGGGACTCTTGCCCGCGAAAAGTTTGCAGACAGGCAACCTTGAACAAGATCGCCACTACCGCTGAGCCGGAAAAAGAACGAGCCGGCTTGCGCTCGGCTGAACAGCCGGGGTCTGCTGCTCCATGGGACGAAAAACGCCCCGCAACTCACCCCAAAACTCGCCACGGCTGGCTCAGCCGTCTGCGCTCTTATTTCATTCTTGACCCATTGATCTGGGCCTACACGCTGATTCTGGGCACGATTTCGCTGATCTGCTCGCTCTTCGATCGCAACGGACGCATCCAGCACAAGTTCGCGCGCCTGTGGTCGTGGCTTGTAATGAAGACAATCCTATCGCGGGTGAAAGTCACGGGCAGCGGTGCGGTGAGACTCGATCATTCGAAACCTCGCGTCTATGCGGTCACACATGCATCGGCGCTCGATATTCCGATCCTCTATGTATATTTGCCATTTCAATTTCGCATTATTTTCAAGAGTGAATTGCTGGTCTATCCATTTGTCGGCTGGCATCTGAAGCGCTCGGGGCAGGTTTGCATTAACCAGCAGAACCCCGCGGCTTCGATTGGCGCGGTCAAGTCAGCGCTGCGGAGTTTGCGCAGCGGCATGCCGCTGGTCATTTTTCCCGAGGGCGGCCGTACGCGAGATGGAAAGATTCAACCTTTTCTGCCGGGCGCATTTTTCCTCGCGATCAAAGCGCAGGCTGACATCGTGCCGATTGCACTCGTCGACACCTTCGACCTTCTTCCGATGGATACCTATCACATCAAGTGCCAGCCGCTGGAAATGCGCGTTGGAGAGCCGGTGTCGACGGTAGGCCTTAGCTTGCGCGATATGGATGCGGTTTCGGCTAAGGTGAAGGCGGCTATCGAGGTTCTGCAATCCGCACCCAGAAGCGCGTAGGACAGTGCTTTCGGCTCTCGCAGCGAGGGCGGCTCGCCCTCGTGAGCAAATGATAAACTGAAGAAATTCAGCAGAATACAAGGCCCAATCCATGTCAGACAACATTAATCTCAATCTCCCCGACGGCAGCACCAGGGAAGTCCCGAAGGGCACCACTGCGCTCGATGTTGCCAAGTCGATCAGTCCGCGTCTTGCCGACGCTGCTCTTGCCGCTAAGACGAATGGCGATCTGATCGATCTTACGCGGCCGCTCGACAAAGACACTGACCTTCGCATCCTCACTGATCGCGATCCTGAGGCGCTCGAAGTCTATCGGCATTCATCCGCGCACCTGCTGGCTGCGGCAGTGCTTGAACTTTTCCCTGAGACCAAACTTGGGCACGGTCCCGCGACCGAGAATGGATTCTTTTACGACTTTTATCGGCCGACTCCGTTCACTCCAGAAGATCTCGGGAAGATCGAAAAGAAAATGCAGGAACTCGTCCAGCAGAACCTGCCCTATGCTCGCGAATTTGTGGAAAGGACGGAAGGTCTTCAGAAGTTCAAGGGTGAAGGCGATTTCATGAAGTGCCATTTCATCGAGCAGTTCACCAAGCCCGAGGAAAAGATTTCGATCTATAAGACTGGCAAGTTTCTTGACTTCTGCCGGGGTCCGCACCTGCCTTCGACCGGGAAGATCAAGGCTTTTAAGCTGCTCAACATTGCTGGTGCTTACTGGCTGGGTGACGAGAAGAATCCGCAACTGCAACGCATTTATGGAACTTCGTTTTTCTCGAAGAAGGATCTCGATGCTTACCTGACCGGCATTGAAGAAGCCAAGAAGCGCGACCATCGCGTGCTCGGCAAACAGCTCGACCTGTTTTCGATCCAGGAACTTGCCGGACCGGGGCTGATCTTCTGGCACCCGAAGGGCGGCATTATCCGCAAGGAGATGGAAGACTGGATGCGCGAAGAGTATCTGCGCCGCGGCTACTCGCTTGTCGTCACGCCTCATGTGGCGCGTCGCCAGTTGTTTTTTACTTCGGGCCACGAGGGCTACTATTCGCAAAACATGTTCGACGCCATGGAACTTGACGATGCCGAATATCGCCTCAAGCCCATGAACTGCCCAGGCCACATCCTGATCTACAAAGATTCGCTGAAATCGTACCGTGATCTGCCGGTGCGGTTGGGTGAGCTCGGCACGGTCTATCGCTATGAGCGTTCGGGAGTGATGCACGGCCTGCTGCGTGTCCGCGGCTTTACTCAGGACGATGCGCACATCTTTTGCACTCCAGACCAGATTGAAAATGAAATCGTCGGCTGCCTGGAGTTTGCGCTTGCCGTGCTGAAAGCTTTTGGCTTCGACCAGTTCCAGACCGAGCTTTCCACCTGGGATCCGAACGACAAGAAAAGTTTCCTCGGCACCGAAGAGCAGTGGAATCTTGCCAACCACTCTCTAGAAAGCGCTCTGAAGAAGCTGAACATTGAATACAAGACGATTCCCGGTGAAGCCGCGTTCTACGGGCCGAAGATCGACGTGAAACTGGTAGACGCCATCGGACGCCTGTGGCAGCTCTCAACTGTGCAGTTCGACTTCAACCTGCCGCAACGCTTCGATCTTGAATACGTCGCTGAAGACGGCAGCCGCAAGCAGCCGCTTATGGTGCACCGCGCGCTCTACGGATCGGTCGAGCGCTTCTTCGGGGTGCTCATCGAACACTATGCTGGGGCGTTCCCGGTGTGGCTCTCGCCGGTGCAGGTGGCGATGATTCCTATCGCTGAGCGGCATTCGGAGTACGCGGAGAAAGTTGCGGCGCAGCTGCGGGCTGCGGGCGTGCGCGTGGAAGTCGATTCCCGCAACGAAAAGATGAACGCTAAAATTCGCGAACATGCCATGCAGAAAGTTCCGTTCCTGCTGGTGGTCGGGGATAAGGAAGCCGAGGCGAATAAAGTCAACGTCCGCACTCGCGGAAAAGAGAAAACGGAAGACATGGGTACGGCGGAGTTCATCGAGAAGATCAAGAAGCTGATTGCCGAGAAGAGCGCAACGCTGTAGGTGTATATAAGTTTTTGTCTCGGTGGAAGATGCCGGGTTCGACGATCTCTGTCCGAAAATCCTCGCTGTTAGCAATATGTGGTTCCTAAAATATACCATGAAAATCCCGCATCGACAGCGGGATTTTCATGGTGTACAATTCCCTGGTGATTGTCCGTTTCGCTGATATCGCCTTGATCCGCGCCGCTTTGCGGCGCAGCCGCGTGGTTGCCCTTCTGGGACCTCGTCAATGCGGCAAGACAACGCTCGCCCGCGAGTTTGTTCCGCCCGATTCCCTCAACTACTTCGATCTGGAGGACCCGCGAAGCCTCGCCCGGTTGACCGAGCCCGATACGGCCCTGCGTCCGCTCAAGAAGTTGGTGGTGATTGACGAAATCCAGCGCCGCCCCGATCTGTTTCCGTTGTTACGTGTACTGGCGGACCGCAAACCGCTCCGAGCGCGCTTTCTCGTTCTCGGCAGCGCTTCGCCCGATCTGCTCCGGCAATCTTCAGAGACACTTGCCGGGCGCATCGAGACCGTTCCCTTGGAGGGCTTTCGCCTTTCCGATTTGGGTGCCACGGCCCAAGGACGACACTGGCTGCGGGGTGGTTTTCCGCTAGCCTACACGCCAAGAACCGAGACAGATTCGCTCTCCTGGCGGCGTCAATTTCTGCAAACTTTTCTTGAGCGTGACTTGCCCCAACTAGGTATCACGATTCCGGCGCTTGCCTTGCGGCGGTTCTGGAACATGGTCGCCCACTATCACGCCCAAATCTGGAATGCGGCCGAGCTCGCGCGCGCGTTGACTGTTAACGAGGCTACAGTGCGCCGTTATCTCGACCTCATGGCCGATGTCTTCATGCTCCGGCAGCTGCCACCGTGGTTTGAGAATCTCGGCAAGCGCCAAGTGAAGGCACCGAAAGTTTATGTGCGCGACAGCGGCCTTCTGCACGCGTTGCTCGGCATTGCCAATCATCGGGATCTTGAGCTTCATCCGAAGGTGGGCGCTTCGTGGGAGGGTTATGCCGTCGAGGAGGTGCTCAAGTCTTTCCGCCCTGACGAGGCCTACTATTGGGCCACGCACAACGGAGCGGAGCTTGATCTTCTTTTATTCAAAGACGGGCGCCGCATCGGCATCGAGTGCAAACGTGCCGATGCGCCGGTGTTCACTCCTTCCATGCGAATCGCGCTTACCGACCTGAAACTCGACCGACTGTGCGTTCTGTATCCCGGCGAGAAGTCGTATTCATTGGGGAAAAGAGTCGACGTTATCCCGCTGGCGGAGTTTGTGAATGCAAAGTAGTCACAGACAGGTCGATGGTGGGCAAAAGAGTTGACTCAATTTGGATTCCGCAAGGTAACGACCAACAAGGCTGCTCCGAAAACAATGCAGAGCCAAAAGCTGTACTGGCTAATCAGCGGCAAATAGCTATCGGGATAGAATTTTCTGTATTTTCGGCCAACCTCCCATGAATTTCGGTTCCACCAAGAAAACCGCTCTTCTTCGCGGAGCCGGTTGTTGACTCGGATTTCATTGAAATGTCGGCGTAGTTGTTGATCACAATTAACAGAACAACAAGCGACCAGAACATTGGGGCGAATACGGTCATCATTCTCTCCGAGCGCCTTTAAGAATAAACCTGTCGTCAATTTTCTTTGAGGAGATGCTTCAAGCCACCCCTTCCTTGAGCGCTCCCACCCCCTGTGTTAGCATCGGAAGTTTCGCAGGCGTTGTTGGGCTGGCCTGTAGCCTGTACTCATCCTCATTCCGGGCCTTATCACCCTTCCCGTAAGCCTGCGGAAGGAGACAACCCGTGAAAGTGTACGAAGGAGCCAATCTCCGCAACCTTGCCCTGATCGGACACGGGCATGCCGGCAAAACTACCCTGGTGTCCGCCATGCTCTACACCGCCGGAGCCGCGCCGCGCCTGGGACGCGTCGACGATGGCTCGGCCACCACCGATTACGATGAAGAGGAAATCGCCCGCAAGATGTCGATTGGGACCGGCATTGCTTTTGTCGAGTGGGGCAAGACCGATGCTTCCAAAGTTACGGAAAAGGTCAAGATCAATCTGCTCGACACTCCCGGGTTCAACATGTTCGTCCACGAGGCCAAGATGGTGCTGCCTGTGGTGGACGCCGCGCTCGTTGTGGTGGACGGAGTCGCTGGCGTCGAGGTCGTGACCCAGCGGGTCTGGGGATACTGCAACGATATCGACCTGCCGCGCATGATTGTCGTCAACCGCATGGACCGCGATCGCGCCGACGCCAATCGCGTGCTCGAATCGCTGACTAACGCTTTCGGCCGCGCCGTCACTCCGCTACAGCTTCCTATCGGCAGCGAGAAGAGTCTCAGCGGCATTGTCGATCTCGTTCGCATGAAGGCCTACACCTACGAGATGGGCGGAAATGGCAAAGGTAAGGAAGGCCCGATTCCGGCGAATATGGCCGATGTCGCCAAAGAAGCCCACGAAAGATTGGTCGAACTGATTGCCGAAGGCAAAGACGAGCTGATGGAGGAATTCTTCGAGAAGGGCACGATTCCCGAAGAAGATTTGGTTCCGGCGCTGCACGAGGCGATTCGCGAAGACAAGCTTTTCCCCGTGCTGTTTACCTCTGGACTCGGTAACATCGGTGTCGACGAGCTGATGGATTTCATCGTGGACTACACTCCCGCCGCGAGCGAACATCACGCCATTACCGGTCAGCCTGCGGGTGGCAACGGCGAGCCGGCCGTGCGCAAAGGCACCGACAACGAGCCGGCGTCAGTTTATGTTTTCAAAACCATGTCTGACGCGTTTGCCGGGCGCATTTCTTATTTCAAGGTTTTTTCTGGAGTGCTGAAGAACGACGCATCGCTGCAGAACTACAATCGCAATATTCAGGAGAAGTTCGCGCACATTTCCCTGATCCAAGGCAAGCAGGCGGTTCCAATCCCGGAGCTGCATGCGGGGGATATCGGCGCGGTCGCGAAGCTTAGAGAAACTCTCACCGGCGACACGCTGGGCGACAAATCATCGCCGATCCGCTATCCGCCGGTGCAGTTGCCTGAGCCGGCGATTACTTTCGCTATCGAGCCCAAGAGCCGTGCCGATGAAGACAAGCTGGGTGTCGGTCTCCACAAGCTGATGGAAGAAGACGCCATGCTGCGCTTCTTCCGCGATCCACAGACCAAAGAATTTCTGATCGCTGGCACGGGACAGCAGCACATCGAAGTCGTGGTCTCGAAGATGAAGAAGCGCTACCACGCGGAAGTCGTGTTGAAGGCGCCGAAGGTACCGTATCGCGAAACCATTCGCGGCAAGGCTGATGTGCAGGGACGGCACAAGAAGCAGACCGGTGGCCACGGCCAGTACGGCGATTGCAAAATCAAGATGGAGCCGCTGCCGCGCAACTCCGAAGTGGAATTCGAATTCGTGAACGATATTTTTGGCGGCGCGATTCCGCGTAACTTTATTCCCGCGGTTGAAAAGGGGATCAAAGACGCCGCTGCTCGCGGCTATCTTGCCGGATATCCTGTAGTGAATTTCCGCGTGAGCCTCTACGACGGGTCATATCATGACGTAGATTCGAACGATCTGTCGTTTCAGATGGCGGGGCGCATCGCCTTCCGCAAGGCCATGGAAATGGCAAAACCGACGCTGCTGGAACCCATCATGCATGTAGAGATCAGCATCCCGGATGAATTCGCTGGGACGATTATGGGCGACCTCAACAGCCGTCGTGGCCGCATCCAGGGGATGGATAACAAGGCCGGTAACACCATTGTGAAGGCCGAAGTTCCCATGGCCGAGATGCTTACCTACGGCGCCGATCTTACTTCCATGACGCAGGGGCGCGGGAGCTTCTCGATGGAGATGCACCATTACGATACGGTTCCGCAACAACTTCAGGACAAGATTATTGAGAAGGCTAAGGCGGAGAGGGGAGAGGTTAAGGAAGAGGAAGAGTAGTTGGCTGGCTCGTGGAACACTTTGTACTGCTCAATTGTACGTATGGAAATGCACGTATCGAGGGGCAGCGGAGTCATATTTAAATTAAGTGCAGCGCGACGATGATCGCCTTGATTGCAACAACCAACAGGTTGTCTCCGCTTCCTACTGCCCGGCGTAAACTGTGAATCTCTGACCCTTTGAAGCTCACGCCAACTATGCCGCGACAAGCACATCGTTTGCGCGTCCGGGTGTACTTTTGGTTCGATCGCTGGGTCCAGCGATGGATGCGACTGCTCGGCATTCTGCACGAGGGTTTCTGGCTTGGATGTCTCGACCCCGAAGACCTGACCGCCGTAACGATTCGAAGCTATCAGCGGAGCCACATGTACAACGGCACAGAACACAACCAGTTTGGCCTTTTCTCTTGGGAGCGGGAGACCATCCACCGCTTCTTCCGGCCAAGCTCAAAGATTCTGGTCGCCGCTTCCGGTGGTGGCAGGGAACTTATCGCCCTGCACGGCCTTGGGTTCCCGGCGGATGGCTTTGACTGCACCCCACGCCTTGTCGAAACCAGCCGACGGCTCTTGGAGGTACTCGGCATCCCCTCAACTGTTATGTTCTGTCCGCCGAATGATGTGCCTGAGAAATTGACGCCGCGCGACGGCCTGATCGTTGGGTGGGCGGCGTACGGGCATATTTCCGGGAGCGACCGCCGGATCGCATTTCTTCGAAAACTTCACGCCTTGGTGCCGCCCGGGGCCCCCATCCTCGTCTCGTTTTGGGTAAGAGACGAAGCGTCGCCCGATGAGGGCGCAGCCTTCCAGCTCGCGAAGTGGTTTCGATCTCTGCGCGGGCGTGCCGGATCCTTGGAGCCTGGCGACCACGTAACGGACCGCGGTTATCACCACTGTTTCGCCAAAGCGGAGATCGAAGCAGAGTTCAAGGCCGGTGGATTCCGGATGTGCCATTACTACCAAGCCGCCTACCCTCATGCGGTGGGTGTCGCGGAGTAGGTATAAGGGGTAAGCTTGCGCCTGTAGGAAATCGTTCACAGATCGCGCATTCTGGCGTAACATTCGTCTTTCGTATTAGTTCCTTCCAGGGAGGCATGCATGTCTAAGCGGAGGTCCCCGATCTACTGCCGCTTATCGCTCGTCACGCTCATTCTATTACTCGCCACTCAGTCTGCAATGACCCAGGATAGCAAGGACATAACGCTGGAACTCGATCACGTGTCGGTGTGCGGATCGAACCTTGACACGCTTCGCCAGGCTTTCACGGAGGTGGGCCTGACTCCAGACATGGGTGGTTTGCATAGCAATGGCATTACACAGATGGCCATCGTCGGCTTCGATGACGGGTCGTACATTGAACTGATCGCGCCGGTAAAACCGGGCGTGACCGCGGGTTCCGACTGGGCAAAGTTTATGTCCGAGGATGCGATCACCTGCGCCTGGGCGGTGGGGACAAATGTCTTGCTGCAGGCGGTCGATCGGCTGAAGAAGAGCGGAATTCCGGTCACAACGCCCGAGCGTGGCAGTCGCAAGCGGCCAGACGGCATGTCGGTCGAGTGGACGACCGCTGATGTTGGCTCTGGAACGCCGGGCTCCACGCTGCCCTTCATTATTGAAGATGAGACGCCGCGCGCGTGGCGCGTGCAGACTTCGGCCAGCGTGCAAGGGGCGCCGGTGAGCGGGGTAGAAAACGTTGTGATCGGCGTCAATAATCTTGATGCGTCGATTGCCCTGTTCCGCAGGGCTTACGGCTGGGCCGCTCCGATCATCGAGACTGAGAGAGACACCGGCAAACTCGCGTATTTTCCAGGTGAGCCGGTTATTCTGGCAACTCCTACGGGCGGAGGCTGGCTCGCGGAACACCTGGCGAAGTTTGGCGAGTCTCCGGTTGCGTATCTGCTTAACGCGCGCGACTTTGCTGCGGCTGTCAAGAAGTACAGACTCTCCGGTACTAAAACCTGGTTCGGGCAGAAGGTGGCTTGGTTTGACATAGGGAAACTTAAGGGCGTGCGGTTGGGCGTGATTGGGCAGTAGGTTGTTTGGGGCGGATACTTTTTTGGACTCTCTTTTGGACAGTCTTGTCCGCCGCGCTTGATCTTGACTTTCAGAATCAACTTCAAGATCAACGGCAAAATCAACTTCAACGGCAGCGGACAGGAGTGTTCGCTCCACACTGGCCACTCGCCACCTACTACTGCTAACATCGCTTTCAGTGTCCGCCGCCAAAGACAATCTTAACTTGCCGAACCTTAAAGACCGCCTTGTCTCTGCCGCGCCGGTCGAGGACGATTCTTCCTTTGAGCTCAAGCTGCGGCCGCAGCGTTTGCAAGAATTTATCGGGCAGAACAAAGTCAAAGAGAATCTTGATGTTGCGATTCAGGCGGCCAAGTCTCGGGGTGAGGCGCTTGATCATGTGCTGCTCTACGGGCCTCCGGGGCTGGGCAAGACTACTCTGGCCAATATTATCGCTAACGAACTGGGCGCTGCTTTTCAGCAGACCTCTGGACCTACGCTGCAGATCAAGGGCGACCTGACGGCGATCCTTACCAATCTCCGCGACCGGCAGGTGCTATTTATTGATGAAGTGCACAGGCTGCAGCCGGCGCTTGAAGAGATTCTTTACTCCGCGCTTGAAGACTACAAACTTGACATTATGATTGGGCAGGGACCGTCCGCGCGCACGCATACGATGGACGTCAAGCCGTTTACTTTTATCGGCGCTACTACGCGGGCTGGATTGCTCTCCGCTCCACTGCGCTCGCGGTTTGGGCTGCTGCTGCGGCTTGAGTTCTATACGCATGACGATCTGCGCGTTATTGTTGAGCGGTCGGCCGAGATCCTGGGCGTGAAGATCGATCGTGCCGGAGCGACTGAAATCGCTAGCCGCTCGCGGGGCACGCCACGTATCGCCAACCGCCTGTTGCGGCGTGTACGCGATTTCGCGCAGGTGCGTGCGGCTGGATCCATCGATCTGCCTACCGCGCAATCTGCTCTCAGCATGTTGGAGGTTGACCGTCACGGTTTTGACGAAGTGGATCGCAAACTTCTGCTCACCATCATCGAGAAATATCAGGGCGGGCCGGTGGGACTGAGTACTTTAGGCGCTGCGCTGGCTGAGGAGCCGGATGCCATCGAAGAAATCTACGAGCCGTTTCTGATCCAGATCGGCTTTCTGAATCGCACGCCGCGCGGGCGGGTGGCTACACAACTGGCTTATGAGCATTTCGGGATTACTCCTAACCGGCGGCAGAGTTCGCTGTTCTAGGGCAATTTGTAGAGAGAGCGGGTGGACGAATGCGTCCGACCCTACTTGAGCATCTTGGACGGGCGAGGACGCCCGTCTCTCCACTAACCAGTTTGACTTCCGCTGCCACAATCTGCGTTAATCACTCTTCGCCATTCATTTCAGAGAAACGCAGCAGCACGGGAGAAAATCATGCGCGAAGTAATCGCCACTGAGCACGCTCCGAAGGCCATCGGTCCCTATTCGCAGGCCATCCGAGCCCAAGGCTTGATCTTTACTTCCGGACAAGTCGCCATCGATCCCACCACTCAGCAGGTCATTGCCGGCGATGTTAGCGCGCAGACTGACCGCGTGCTTAAGAATCTCGCCGCGATATTGGAGGCTTCGGGCAGTACTCTGGAGAAAGTTCTGCGCTGCACTGTCTTCCTCAAGAACATGGGAGACTTCGCCGCCATGAACGAAGTCTATGGCCGGTATTTCAAGCAGTCGCCGCCTGCGCGCTCCACGGTGGAAGTGGCGCGGCTTCCGAAGGATGTGTTGGTTGAAATCGATGTGATTGCGCTGGCTTGATCGAAACTGCTGTCGGAGACGGGCGCGGACTGTCCGCCGCTCCACTAAACTTTAGGTAAAAGAAAGGATCACCATGAAGGTTCTCATCTTCGCCATTACACTTCTTGCAGTAAGCACTCTGGCTGTCGCTCAGACAGCTCCGGCCCACAAACCGATGGCCAGGGCAGCCAGCGGTCCCACGAAAGTCACAGGGGAGCCCACTAAGACCGCCAGCGGCCTGGAATATTGGGATATCAAAGTGGGCACAGGCGCGGTGGCACAAACCGGACAGCACGTCACGGTCGATTACACCGGATGGCTTACCAACGGAAAGAAGTTCGACAGCTCGGTTGGTACGGGCAAACCGTTTGAGTTGATGCTGGGTGCTGGCCAGGTGATCAAGGGATGGGACGAAGGGATTGTTGGTATGAAGGTAGGTGGCAAGCGCCAACTCCACATTCCGCCCGATCTGGCTTATGGAGAAAAGGGCTTTAGCACGGTGATTCCGCCCAACGCAACCCTGGTCTTCGATGTACGGCTGGTGGATGTGAAGTAGTTAGGTTAACGCAGCAGATTGTGCGGCGTTCCGCCCAAGAAAATCAGCAGACAGAGTAAAGCCCGCAGGATTTCTAAGTTCTTAAATCCCTACGGGCTTTGATTCTTTACGCCTTAACTACTTTGCCGCTGCGCAGACAGGAGGTGCAGACGCGCATGTGCTTGTTAGCGGCTCCTACCTTGGCGTGCACCGGGCGCAGATTGACATTCCAGCGCCGCTTACTCACGTTGTGGGCGTGACTGATGGTATTTCCAAACTGCGGCCCTTTGCCGCAGACATCACAAACTCGTGCCATAACTCTGAAATCCTTCCAGGCCTGTTGCCGAAGCCTTGATTTTACAGGAATCGGGAGAATTTCGCCACGGTGGAAAGAGCGGTAGGGGCTGCTTTGAATGGCCCCCCTACCAAAAGACTTCGAGGGAAATCAGACTCCATTTTAGTGGAGTGGCGAATCGACTGCTACGCGGCCTTACTCATCACCGGCTGCGAACAATGGCTGCAGCGCCGTGCGTCGATTGGAATTTCGCTCAGGCATTCCGGACACTTCTTGGTTGTTGGATCGGCTGGCGCCGGAGCTTTGCGCATACGCGAAACCAGCGCGTTCACCGGCGTCACTACAAAGAAATAAACGGCTGCGGCAATCAGCACAAATGACACCAGGGCGTTGATGAAATGGCCCACAGGAAACAACGTCCCATTAATCGTGTAATGAATGGCTGAGAAATCGGGTTTGCCTACTATGGCCGCGATGAACGGCGTCAACAAGTCCGCCGTCAGCGCCGTGACCACGCCGCCAAAGGCCGCGCCAATCACCACGCCCACCGCCATATCGACAACATTGCCACGCAAAATAAACTGCTTAAAGCCGGATAACATAACATTTTCCTCCACTTACTAGAATGGCCGATAAATGTATATGCTCAGTGGCTTCAGGTCAAGGTGCAATATGTTGCGAACAGGTTTGGAAGGAGTGCAAAGAGTTGCATCCACGCAGTCTCAGATCCTCATCGGCATCACAATATACCGGTACTTATAATCTTCGCCTTCAGCTGGACGAAGCTGGCCAGCGGACTGCGCGTCTTTCAGCTCCAGTTTTACTTCGCAGGATCCGGTCGCTTTGATGAAGTCCATCAAGTATTGCGCATTGAATCCGATTGCCATGGGCTCGCCGTCATAGGCGACTTCGATGGAATCCTCGGACTCGCCGGTTTCGGTTGACGATGCGGAAAGCTTCAACTCGCCTTTCTCCAGACGCAAGCGCACGGCGCGCGAGCGTTCGTCGGCGAACTGGGCCACGCGGGCAATTGCGGCTCCGAGTTCCTCGCCCTGGAGCGTGATCGACTTCGAAATATCCTTCGGCAGAACTGCTTCGTAGTTGGGGAATTGTCCGGTAAGCTGACGTGACGTGAGCAGCCGCGGGCCGAAGCGGAAGAACAGTGTGGACTCATCCTTGGCAAAGTCGATGGTCTCGACATCCGAATCGAGCAGCGATTTCAATTCGTCCATCGCCTTCTTCGGAATCAGCGTCTTCATCTCGCCGGAAACACCTTCAAACTTTTCCCCTGCGCGCTCTACGTGTGCCAAGCGATGGCCGTCGGTTGCGACCATAGTGATAGACTCCGGCTTCAGCACCATCAATGCGCCATTCAGCGTGTAGCGTGATTCTTCGCTGGCGATGGCAAAGCCGGTCTTCGAGATCATCGATCGCAGGACGGCAGCTGGAATCTTGATTGCTCCCGCTGCTGGAAACACTGGCAGACCGGGGAAATTCGATTTCGCCATCCCTACCATTTTTGTGTTGGACCTGCCGCAGCGAATGCTGACCCAATGATTCTCGAGCAACCGTATGGTGATGTCGGCGTCGGGCAACAGCCTTACGTAGTCATAAAGTTTGCGTGCCGGAATCGTGCATGCACCTTCTTTTTTTACTTTGGCATTACACGACGTGCGCAGGCTTAGGTCGAGATCGGTCGCGGTGAGAGACAACTTGTCTCCGGCGGCTTCGAAAAGATAGTTGGAGAGAATGGGAATCGTGGTCTTGCGCTCCACCACGCCTTGAGTGGCTGTCAGTTCGCGGAGAAGGTCAAATTTGCTGACCGTAATTTCCATGGTCGTGGTGGATACCTCGGGTGCGACTGCGACCGGCATATAGGGTCTCCCGACTCTACTTCTGTTCTCTTCTTATATCAAATATAAAAGCAATAAAACTAGTAGTAACCGTAGGGGCTTCGGAGAAGTGGAAAATCGTTCCAGGTCCCAGCGGTGCAGTGGCTTCCACGTCCACCCTTTATGTGAACAATCACTCCCGAGTGCAGCGGAAGCCGTCGTAACCTGCGGCCCATTCTCAGGTTTCTGTCCGGTATCCCACAGTTTCCACAAACACTCCACAGTTAGAGTGGAGGAAGAAGAGCCTAAAGAGTGGATAAACCGGGGGAAACCGCCTTCTACGCGCCCAATTGCTCGGTCAGTTTATTGAGCAACCTGTTCAAATCCTTGTCGTCTTTGCGAACGCCTTCAATCTTATCCACGGAATGCAGCACGGTGGTATGGTGCTTGCCACCGAACTGGCGTCCAATTTCAGGCAGCGAAGCTTCAGTGAGGTGCTTGGCCAGGTACATCGCAATTTGTCTTGGATAGACAATCGATCGCGAATTATTTTTTGCTTTGATCTCCACCAGGCGCAGGCCGAACTGCTCGGCGACGGCTTTCTGAATGGATTCAATTGTTACCTTGCGGGCCTGCGAATCGATAAAATTCTTCAGTACCTGCTGGGTGTAGGGCAGGGTAATTTCGGCGCCGATCAGCGAGGAGTGCGCCACCAGACGGATCAGCGCGCCTTCCAACTCACGTACGTTCGACCTAATATTTGAAGCGATAAACAGCGCTACATCCGATGGCAAAGTCACGCGTTCCTGCTCCGCCTTCTTTTGCAGGATGGCGACTTTCGTCTCCAGGTCCGGCGGCTGAATATCGGCGATCAGGCCCCACTCGAACCGACTGCGCATGCGATCTTCAAAGTCCGCCAATTCTTTCGGCGGTCGATCGCTCGCTATTACGATTTGCTTCATCGACTCGTGGAGGGCGTTGAAGGTGTGAAAAAATTCTTCCTGGGTGCGCTCTTTTTGAGCCAGAAACTGGATGTCGTCAATGAGCAGGACGTCCATGGTGCGGAATTTATCGCGGAAGCTGATCATCTTGTCATAGCGCAACGAGTTGATCATCTCATTGGTGAACTTCTCGCTCGACACGTAGCAGATTGCCGCCTGCGGCGTCCGACGCTTGATCTCATGGCCGATCGCCTGCATCAGGTGCGTCTTGCCCATGCCGACGCCACCGTAGAGGAACAGCGGGTTGTAGGCCTTTGAAGGGCGCTCCGCGACCGCCTGGCACGCCGCGTGGGCGAACTGGTTGCCACTGCCGATCACGAACGCGTCAAAGGTATAGCGCGGATTCAGTTGCGCGGCACTGTCCCAATCGAATCGACCTTGCGACGGATGCAACCCTGCCGCCTGCGAACCCGCACCGGCGTTCGGGCCGCTGCTCGTACTTCCGCTCATATTTCCGTTTAAGGAATGAGCCGAGAGGCCGCCGTTATGCCGTATCGGTGTGTTTGAAGGATCGTCTTCGGCGGTGACGAATTTCACATCCTCGTATCCGAGCCCAAGGTTGTCGAGAGCTTCCTGAATCAGGTCGGCATATTTATCGCCAACGTGACGGAACTCGGCGGTTGGAATGCGCACGAAGAGAATCCCATTGCTGGCGTGACTGTAGCGTGTGGGCTTCAACCAGGTGTCGTAGGAGTGTCGATTGATTTTCTTTTCCAGAGCGTCAAGAATGCGCGCCCACGGATTCGGGATGATGGCGGAACTGGAGAGAGACATTTTTTACCAGAATGTTAAAAACGCCGGCGCGAAGCGTCCGGGCAAAGCCAATCTTGAAATTATAAGTCCGTAGTTGATGAGCAGTTTTGCCGTACGGGTTGTCTGTGAAATTTATTACGAGACGAACGGCATACTAGCACAAAAAAATCGCCGCGTCGGTGACTTCAACAAAAAACTTTTGACGCGAGCACTTAATCGAACCGCGAATTTTTTTCGCTGTCAAGTGTCGAGAAACTAACTGCCGCGCAAAGTGTGCAACTACGAAATGCGGCGTTCCCGTCGTACCGGCGCAGTCGTCTTGTAATTTCCTGGATACACCACCACTGAGCGTCGTCCACCCTCGCCATCGCTCTCGGTGCGCAAATCTTTTTCCTCGCGCAGAGCCAGATGTACGATCCGCCGCTCGCGCGATGACATAGGCCCAAACCGGTACGGCTCGCTGGTACGGCGCACCTGCTCTGCCGCAACACGCGCCGCCAGTTGCAACTCGTCGATGCGCATCGCCCGGAAATTCTTGCAGTCGAACCAGATCTTCTCGTGCTCGTTACCCTGCAAGTGGAGAATCTCCGATGCGAGCAGCTCAAACGACCGCAGCAATTCTCCGCCACGTTCCAGCAGCAGTGCCGAATCCGGCCCCGCAAACTCCACCAGAATCTCCGGATGCTCCCATTCGCGATTCTGCGCGATCGGAGGATCCACTGTGATCCGGTACTTGAGCTTGAAGCCGCCATTGGAAATGACAGCCTGCAGGAATTCCCCAATTTGTTTAGCAGCAACAACCTTGTCAGTAATAGGCATTCAGTCCTCAGCCATCAGCCGTCAGCCATCAGGTAAACCTTGCGCATGAGCGCGCTAACGGATCACGGATGACGACTAACGGCTCGGTATCACTACACTAAAAAACTCTTTCGTTCAGGAGCGCTTTTACCTGACGGCTGATGGCTGAGAGCTGACGGCTATTTCTCTTTCTTCCGCGCCCGCTTCGCCATCATCTCGCGCATCTCTCGCCCCAGCGATGTTCGATTCATTACCGACTGTTGTACGATCCCGATCAACTGACCTGCTGCCCAGTACAAGCCCAGCCCAGCCGGCAAGTTCCAGCTCATGAGCCCTAACATGCCTGGCATCATGAGGTTCATCATCTTTTGTTGAGCCGGATCCATTCCGGCCTGCGGAGTCATCCGCTGCATCAAAAACATCGTAATGATGATCGCAATCGGCAGAATATGCCACGGGTCGGGCGCCGAAAGATCGTGAACCCACATCCACGGCGCATGACGCAAATCCATCGCCACGTTGAGCATGCGATAGTATGCAAACAGAAATGGCGTCTGAATCAGCAAGGGCAGACATCCTCCCGCTGGATTGACGCCTTCTTTCTTATACAGCGCCGAAATCTCCTGGTTCATCTCGGCTTTGCGCGGATCCCGCAGACTGTACTTCTTATATTTTTCTTGAATCGACTTAATCTGCGGGGCCACGCGCTGCATTTTCAGCATCGACTTCATCTGCGAAAGCCGCAGCGGCAGCAGTGCCAGGTTGATGACCAGCGTTTGCAGCAAAATTGCCCAGCCCCAGTTCGCCACGATGTGGCTGTGCATCCACTTCAACCACACAAACAGCGGCCGCGCGATAATTCCCCACCAGCCGAAGTCGATGAGCTGCCGCAGATCCGGTTCCGTACCCGTGATGCCTGGAACGGACACCGATTCCAAGTCTGACAAGGCCTTCGGGCCTACATAGAGCCGCGTATCGGTCGCGCCCTTCAGATTGCCAACCGCCGCGCCGAGCACGTCCACCTTGTCCTTCTGATTGGTATCGGATCCGCCATGCGGAATTTCAATCGCATTGCGGAGCGTTACCATGGATGTGTTCTGCGGATCCTGTGGTAAGAACACCGCCGCGAAATATTGGTCCGAAACTCCCGCCCAGTGGAATGGTCCCGGCAACGTTCCGTCGCCGCTAATCTTTTTGATTGCCAGCCGCTCGACTTTGCTGTCGTACTGGTAGACGATCTGCCCAGCCGCGTATTGAGAGCCGGTCATATCCGCGCCGAAGCCTGCCGGCCACATCGGAAACGCCGTGACCGGCGCGCCCTTTACTTCAACCGCGGTATGCACTCCGACGACGTAGCTACTGCGATCAAACGTGAATGTCTTTTTTACTGAGACGTCGCCATCGTCGTAGGCGAATTTAATCTCAGCCGGAGCCGTTGTACCGGTACTGGTTGCCACATACAAAACCGAGTTGAGTTTCTCGCGCAGCGTTTCGTCATACGACCACAAGGTCAGCGGATAGCCATATCTTTTCGCGGCCTCCGCGTTCACCAGCTCGAGCTGGCCGCCTTTATCGTCGGTCTGCTTCTTCAGCACCCAAGACTTAACCCGTCCGCCGGCATTGGTGAAGACAATGCGGTAGACATCGTTTTCAATCACTGTTTCCGATTCGCTCGCCGCCTGCTGCGGAGCCGATGCCGGCGCCACCTTCGCGCCCGCAGCGCGATTTCCCGGCGCGGGTTTCGCAGGAAGTTCTGCAGGAAGTTGCGAAGGGGTCTGCGGAGGAACTTGCGCCTGATTCTGCGCCGTCTGGGGGTTCTCCGTCTTCGCCGGAGGCTGCGGCCCATACTTCTTCAAAAACGGCTGGAAAAGCATGATGACCAGAAAGGTCAGCGCAAAGACCAACAGCAGCTTGCGCTCCATCCCGGGTTCTTGTTGAGGATTATTAAATTCAGCCAAATCAGTAACTCATCTTTTCTTCGTCAGTAGCTTCAGCGATCCTGAATACCGTCCGCGGCCAGGGGACCGTTCAGGGGCTTAGAGGTGCCGCACCCCGCGCGAACCGCACTCACCTTTACTACCGGATCTAAGCCGCCCGTTGCCAACGGATGGCATCGCAAAACTCTCCAAGCCGCCATTGCACCACCGCGCACCGCGCCATACCGTTCGACCGCCTCCATAGCGTATTCGGAACAAGTTGGCACATAGCGGCACGAGGGCGGGAACGCGGGCGAAATCCACCGCTTATAAATCCGAAGCACCCAGAGCGCCGTAGACTTCATTTTTTTCATTTCTCCGTCAGCTTTTTCGCGATCGCTTCCAGCGCACGCCCTACTTCGTCGAGCACCACTGAAAATTCCAAAGTCAGCACCGACTTCTTCGGATTGATCACCACATCCACGGGGCACGCGCTCTGAAGCGTCGAGCGCCGCAGCCGGACCGCCTCGCGCAGACGCCGCTTGATCCGGTTCCGCTGTACCGCACCGCCGAGCACGCGGCCTACTGTGAAGCCGACACGCGCGCTTCGTTCCGGTAAGGCAGTTTGCTGCGCAGGGACCTCCGACCGCCGTAAATAAAACACGGTCATGTGCGAGGAAAAGTGCCTGCGTCCTTGCTTGTACACACGATCGAAGTCGGAATGTTTCAGCAGCCGCGCTGAGCTTGGAAAGCTGGCCCCCGCCTGCGCCGCGGGCTGCTCTACACTCGGCTTCGGAGCATCGGTGCTCACCAGCTCACAATCCTGCACAATAATTAGTAATAATGACGGCCTTTACTGTCCGTGGTTGGAAAACTAATCGCGGAAACCCGGCGCCACTGAAACACGCTTGCGCCCTTTGGCCCGGCGGCGCGACAGCACGGCAGCTCCGTTCTTCGTCTTCATACGAGTCCGGAACCCGTGCTTCTTCGAGCGCTTGCGCTTGTTGGGTTGAAATGTACGTTTCGGCATCGAAAAATCCCTGCTCCTGATTGAATCAGATGGCTTAAGGCAAACCGTAAGTATAAATGACGCGCACCAGATGCAGCAAACCGAGGTTGGGGCGGCGTATAGGGATGGCAAGAATGCTCTCACCCTCTTCTTGAACCAATTTGGAGCACAAAACTTATGGGGAGGCGCGGGGCACGCGAGCAAGCGGGCGTTTTTACTGCAAATGAAATTGGTGGGAAGGAAGTGCTCAGTTAGTGTAATCGCGTGATTTCAGCAGTTGACTAGGACTCTAGCATGACACAATGATTACCGACATGACGCAAGGCTTCTTCGGACAACTTTTTCGCCGGACGATCATCGCGCTTGGAGTTATCTTCTGCTTCCACGCTGTGCCACTCGAACTCAAGGCTAGTCGACAATTCAAGCAGGTTGCAAAATGGCCTGTGACGCAAGCACTTATACGTTCTAGTACGGTCCATACAACTAGCTATACGTGGAGCGGAAAACAGAACCAATTTTGTCCGATTCTGGCCTACGAATACACAGTGCAGACACAAACCTATGTCGGCTCTAACCGCGTGTTTGACTTTGTCTGCTACCCGGATGCCTATGACTTTGTGGCCCAGCATAAGCCCGGTGCATTCGTCACCATCGCGTACGACCCAAGTAATCCGGCCATTAGCATCATTCCGAGCGCTTTGAAATCTCCCGGCTACCCATGGGGCGACGTTCTTGGAGGTATTGTGTTCGCCGTATTCCTACTGGTGGACATTTTCGCAAGTTGGGCGCTGAAATCTGACCAGCAAAGATAGTTGGCATATACCCCCACTACACTAACTGACCTCCACCGGCAAAACCAAGCTTGCACGTAGATTTCCAGGCGCTCGGGAAATTCTTCAGATCAATTCATATCGCTTCAGACTGGCTCCATGGACGGACGCTGAGATCAGGAGCATGATTCCACACATTGCAGGTTTTGCTCACCGCTCCAAGCGAGCCGGCTGAGCCCAAAATGAGGGGTTCGAGAATAGGGAAGGTTCCCGAATCCTTTATTTTTTATCTGGCTCAATTCTCACGGGGATTTCGCCGTCGTTATCCGCCGCTGCGAACTTCTGACATAATCGACTAATGAAGATGACCGGATTTCCTCTATCCACAACGAATTGGGATCAAGTGGCGACTTCCGAGCATCCTGGGGAGACTGGCGTGGCCCTGTGGCGAACGCAAAATTTCGGTGAGATTCGCGTTCGCATGGTGGAATACTCGCCTGGCTATTCCGCAGATCATTGGTGCTCCAAAGGACACGTGATTCTCTGTCTCGAAGGCGAACTTGAAACGATCCTCTCGGACGGCAAGAGCTTTACTCTGACTTCGGGCAGGAGCTACCAGGTTGCGGATGGCGAATCTTCACATCGGTCTTCAACCAAAACCGGAGCCAAGCTTTTTGTGGTCGACTAAATAGTTTGTCGACTAAATAGCTTAATGATTAGGTCGAATGATTGATCGCCGTCGGCTAACTTCGATCCACTGCCCGTCATGAATCTCGATGACACCATAGTAGCCATAGCCACTCCGCAAGGCCGCGGCGGCATAGGTGTAGTGCGCTTAGCGGGGCCCGAAGCGCGAGCTATAGCCGAGCCCATGCTAGGCCGAAGTCGTGAGCTGGAACCAGGTCGAGCCATTCGCTGCGATCTGATTGACCCGTGTGCAGGGGAGACTTCTGTCAGCGAAACTGGCGACACATCCATGACTTCGTCCCGCCAAGACGGGGCAGAGCCCCGTCACCACACGACCAGAGCTCCCAGCCGGATTGACGAGGTAGTCGTCACATACTTTGCCAAGCCGCATTCTTACACCACCGACGACATCGTAGAAATCTCCGCCCACGGATCACCCGTAGTTCTCCGCCACATAGTCGAACTCTCCCTAGCCCGAGGCGCGCGTCTGGCCGAGCCCGGAGAATTCACCATGCGCGCCTTTCTCAATGGACGCCTCGATCTAACTCAAGCCGAAGCTGTCCGCGACCTGATCGACTCGCAAACTTTGTTCCAAGCTAAAGTAGCTGCCCAGCAACTGGAAGGCGCGCTCTCCAATCGTCTCAAACCCATTAAGCAGAAATTAATCGAGCTAATTGCGCTTCTTGAGGCCGGAATCGATTTCGCTGAGGACGATATCTCAGTGGCTCCAGACGCAACTATCCTTGATCGCATTGCGAAAATCAAAACGTCACTAGAGCAATTGTCCGCGAGCTTCACCTACGGCAAAATCGTGCACCAGGGACTGACTCTAGCGATTGTAGGTCGTCCGAATGTTGGCAAATCGAGTCTCTTCAATCGCCTGGTTGAACGCGAGCGCGCGATCGTCACCGCTCAGCCGGGCACCACGCGCGACCTGGTCAGCGAAACCGTCGCCATCGGTGGAATTCCTGTGGAACTGGTGGATACGGCTGGCATCCGCCGCGCTCTCGATGAAGCCGAAAGCATCGGCATAAAAAAATCAATGGAGGCGCTGGCCGACGCCGACTTAGTGCTTGTAGTAATTGACAAAACGCAGCCCCGAGACGAAGAAGACAAAGAGTTACTACGCCAGGTAGAAGGCCGCCCAGCGATCGTAGTCGAAAACAAATCCGATCTGCCGAACTCGCGCGGGCTTTCGCCTGCGGAGCCCAATTCTCTGAAGCACATATCCACCTCCGCCTTAACCGGCGAAGGCATCCCCGCTTTGCGCGCCGCCATCCTGAATCATGTAGCCGGAGACGCCGCCACCCAACAAGAATCAGGTTTCCTGACCAATGTTCGCCACGAGAAATTAGTCAACGACGCGCTAACTGCGCTTGATGCCGCAACCCAAGCCGTGGCTGGCAGAGTTCCCCACGAGATGCTCCTTCTCGACCTCTACGCATCCCTGCGGCCCCTCGACGAAATCACTGGAGCCACCACTACCGACGACATCTTGAACCTGATTTTCGGCACTTTCTGCATCGGGAAGTAAAGTATGCATTCAGCGTCTCTTCGTGCAACTTTCGGTTACCACCGTAACTTAGTGACTCGTAGTTGTACGCAGTGAATGAAGTAGGCAATGAATAATGATGAAAGTCGTCATGTCCACGGGAGTTCAAAAGGCATCAATCGCGGGGCAACCAGAGGCTCCTCGGGCTCTGTCGCTGCTTGATGACAGGATCCTGGCCATGATCATGGGTCAGAGTCCACTCCCCAAGATATTGGACGCTCTGTGCGCCGACATCGAGCAGCATCATTCCGGAATGCTGTGCTCCGTTCTTCTTCTTGAAGCCGACGGCGTAACTTTGCGAAATGGGGCAGCCCCCAGTCTTCCGCAAGAATACGTTCAAGCCATCGACGGGGTGAAGAGTGGGCCTTGCGTGGGATCGTGCGGCACTGCCATTTATCGTAAACAGGCAGTCGTCGTTTCCGACATTGCGACCGACCCATTGTGGGCAGACTATCGCAACTTGGCGCTACCCCACGGCCTACGCGCCTGCTGGTCGACGCCCATCCCAGCGCAGGATGGGAGCATGCTTGGGACCTTTGCCATTTACTACCGCGAGCCGCGTTCTCCTGATGCTGAGCATCTACAACTCATTGCTCGGGCTACGCATCTGGTCGCTCTGGCCATTGAACGAGATCGAGATAAGTCCCAGCTTCGTGCTGCCGAAGATCGCTATCGAACGCTGGTGGAGCGCTTGCCGGCCATCACTTATGTCGCCGAACTGGGCGCCGACGGTCCGTGGCATTATGTGAGTCCTCAAATCGAATCCATTCTTGGTTTCTCGCCGGCGGAGTGGCTCTCCGACTCGTGTAATTGGATCAATCACATCCATTCCGAAGATCGTGAAATTGCCTATGCGGCGGAGAAGCGTTTTCAGGAAACGCAAGAATTGTTTCAGGCCGAGTACCGCATGTTTGCTCGTGACGGAAGGCTCCTCTGGTTCCGTGACGAGGGCGTCATGTTGCCTGCTGCGTCTGGCGACGGCCGATTTCTGATGCAGGGTGTGCTCTATGACATCACCGAGCACAAGCGTTTGGAAGAACAGCTTCACCACTCGCAGAAACTCGAAGCGGTTGGGCAGTTGGCGGGCGGCGTAGCCCATGACTTCAACAATCTTTTAATGGTGATTCAGGCTCATAACGACCGCCTTCGCGGCCGGCTTGCCGCGAGCGATCCCGCGCACAAGGATGCGGTTGAAATTGAGCGAGCTGTCGTCCGCGCCACGGCCCTCACTCAACAGCTCCTGGCTTTTAGCCGCAGGCAAGTGCTCCAGTTGAAGGCGCTCGATTTAAATACCGTCCTCAGCGAAGTGGCGAAAATGCTGGATCGACTCATTCCCGCCAGCATTGAGTTGAAAATCTTGCCCGCCGCGTCGCCCAATCGCATCAAGGCCGATCCCGGACAAATGGAGCAAGTGATTTTGAATCTCGCGGTCAATGCGCGCGACGCCATGCTCCAAGGCGGCCGTTTGACAATCGAGACCAAGAACGTCGAACTTCACCAAACTTACGCCGGAAGCCATGCTCGAATCCCGCCGGGCAAATACATAGTGCTCACCGTGAACGACACCGGTATCGGGATGCACAAAGACATTCAGGCCAAGATTTTCGAACCCTTTTTCACCACCAAGAAACCGGGCAAAGGAACTGGTTTGGGTTTGGCCATTGTCTACGGAGTAGTGAAGCAAACCGGAGGTTGGATCACGGTTCGCAGCGAGTTAGGAAACGGAACGACCGTCGATATCTATTTTCCGCAGGTCCAAGTAGAGAAGGCCGTCGAAGAGCCCATCTCCAAAATAAAAATATCTCCCGCGTCTACGTCCGGCGCTCGTGGAACCGAAACCATTCTAGTGGTGGAAGACCAGGATGGAATCCGCGATCTGGTGTGCGAGTTCCTCCAGAAAAATGGCTATACCGTGCTCTCCGCGGCAGACGGTAACGAAGCCCTCCAGATTGCGGACGACTACAAGCGTCCGATTCACCTGTTGCTGACCGACGTAGTGATGCCCAATGTCGGGGGACGGGAGTTAGCCCATCGCCTGACGCAGACACGGCCCCAGATGCCGGGGATGCCTCAGATGCGTGAGATGAAAGTGCTGTTCATGTCGGGCTATCCCGATCACGCCACCTGGGGCAGCGAACTGGTCGAAGATACTGCCGCTGTCCTGCAAAAACCCTTCCCGCTGGAGACTCTGGCGCGCAAGATCCGCACCCTTCTCGACGAATAAGCTCATCCGGGAACGGGTGAAATGATTGACCCGATTTCCCCGCATCTCACTTCTAAGCAGGATTTAGTCCTGCGGGTATCCCTTCGACAAAATAGTTCACTTGGGCCGTAACTTTTCCATCTATTTTCGGGATTATGTGATTAAGAACGCCGCGGAGAACATCTTGAAGGCGCTGGAAAACCAGAACCTGGAAAATAAAAACAAGAATAAGGATGACGAACAGCTGCAAGTAGAGGCGGCGCGGCAGAATCCAGCACGCTTCGCCGAGCTCTACGAAAACAATTTTGACCGAGTCTACGCTTACATCGCCTGTCGCATTCGAAACCGCGAAGAGGCGCAGGATGCGACCGCGGATGTCTTCCATCGGGCTCTAGCCAGCCTTCCGCGCTTCGAATGGCGTGGCTTGCCGTTCGTAGCATGGCTTCTGGGGATTGCTGCAAACGTGCTTTCGGATCGCTGGCAACGGGTCGCGACGCAGCAGGAAGTTGTTGCTGACGACCTGGATCAGATCGGAATAGAAGACGACATCGAGCAGCGCGCCATGCTTTATCAACTAGTGGATACGCTACCAGCCGATCAGCGCCATGTAATTATCCGGCGCTTTGTCGGCCAGAAAAGTCTGCGCGAGATTGCGACGGAATTTGGGCGCAGCGAAGGCGCCATCAAGCAGCTTCAACTGCGGGCACTGCAAAATCTTCGTGACCGAATGAAACTGTGAACGAATAAAGACCAAAGACTGTAAGGAGCAATCATGGCTAACATTTCTCTGGCAGATCAGCTCGAAGATGCGATCGAAATGATGATCGCGGAACCAGATGCTGCACCACCAAAGGTCGATTTGAAGATCGGCGAGCTATTGGGGATCGCGGCCGAGCTGCGGTTGTTTCCAGCTCCCAATTTCAGGGCTGCGCTGAAAGCAGAATTGCTCGGACAAAATCATGCGACGCCCAGGGCGGTGCTCACTGATACGCGTCCGCAGGTGCCACAGCTGCAACAAAGACAAGCGCAGCGAGATGCGAAGCTCGGCGATATTCTGCCCAGTCTTTTTAGAGCAGGCGATGGAAACTATCCCGTCCATCGCGGAAATTCCGCGATTTCAGCAGCGCTCCACGCGGCGCTGATTGTACTGATTGCGACTGCGGGGTTTTGGATGGCGAGGCAACCGCAACTCACGCCACATGCGACCAGCGTTTTGTTGACGGACATCAGTGCCTATCCGCTGCCGCTATCGACAAATAAGATCGGAGGCGGAGGAGGCGGTGGTGACCGAGATAAGTTGTCCGAATCAAAAGGCAGCTTGCCGCGTTTCGCGCGAGAGCAAATAACACCGCCGGCAATAGTCGTGCACAATGAGCAACCGAAGCTTCCCGCGGGTCCGACAATTGTGGGGTCGCCCGAACTGACCGCTCCGCCGACGTCTCAAATCGGTAATCCACTCTCCGCGATTCTTCAAGCGCCCTCGAATGGAACTGGAATCGGTAGTGGAATCGGGAGGGGCCATGGCGGAGGAGTTGGCAGCGGACAAGGGCCCGGCTTTGGTCCGGGATCTGGCGGTGGCACTGGTGGGGGCGCGTTTCGCGTGGGCGGCGGGGTATCTGCACCCAAAGCAATTTACTCTCCGGACCCGGACTATTCCGAAGAGGCTCGCCACGCCAAGTTCCAGGGAACAGTAATGCTCTGGGTGGTAGTCGGGTCCGATGGCAGGCCGGGCGATATCCGTGTAATACGTTCGGTAGGCATGGGTCTCGATCAAAACGCCATCGAGGCAGTTAAGCAATGGAAGTTCGAACCCGCGATATTGGACGGTCATCCCGTGGCGGTTCAGGTCAACATCGAAGTCAGTTTCCACCTGTATTGACGCTGTACTAAATGATGAGGCCGGTGTGTCTGTGCGATCATGGGGTGAGTTTCATCAAGGAGCTACTCCCCAATGGCCGATCCCCAGAATTTTTCGAATTACACGCGTTACGATCCGCTCTTCCACTTCTTCATTCTGCCTGTATTCGCGATTACGCTGATCCTGACCATCGTCCATCTGGTCAGAAGGCCGGGACTGCATTCAGCATGGTTGATCGTAGTAGTGATCGCGGTAATAGTTGCTATCTTCAAAGTCCGAATGTATCCCATCAAGGTGCAGGATCGCGTAATCCGCCTGGAGGAAAGATTGCGCCTCGCGACCTTGCTCGACGCATCCCTTCGTTCTCGCATCCCAGAATTCACAGAGTCGCAACTCATAGCCTTGCGCTTTGCGTCTGACGCTGAACTACCTGCGCTGGCCACGAAGGCACTCAATGAAAAGCTCTCGGGACTCGAGATTAAGAAAGCAATCCAGCACTGGCGTCCCGATAACTGGAGAGTGTGAACCAATTCACCATGGCCGCCGATAACTCCCCAGTTCTGATCATCACCGGCGCCAGCCGCGGCATAGGAGCGGCCACCGCCCACCTCGCTGCAGCCCGCGGATTCCATGTCTGCGTCAACTATCTCAGTCAGCAGAAAGCCGCCGACGAAGTAGTGTCCGCCATCCAACAAAAGGGCGGCACTGCCGTAGCCATCCAAGCGGACGTAAGCAATGAAGCCGAAGTGGTTCGCCTCTTCGATTCCACCACGAGTCAACTAGGGTCAGTCACTGCACTCGTCAACAATGCCGGCACCGTCGAACGCCAGACGCGTCTCGATGCCATCGATGCGGCCCGCCTTCAACGCATTTTTGCGATCAATGTTTTTGGAAGTTTCTTCTGCGCCCGCGAAGCGGTTCGCCGTATGTCCACCAAGTACGGGGGCCAAGGCGGCAGCATAGTCAACGTTTCGTCGGGAGCAGCCCGCTTCGGCTCGCCTAACGAATACATCGACTACGCTGCCACCAAAGGCGCCATAGATGTTCTGACAATTGGTCTGGCCAAAGAAGTAGCCGAAGAAAAAATCCGCGTCAACGCCGTCCGCCCCGGCTTCATCTACACCGACATCCACGCCCAGGGAGGCGAGCCCAACCGCATCGAACGCGTAAAAGTCCAAGTCCCCATGCAGCGCGGAGGACAACCCGAAGAGGTAGCCAACGCCATCCTATGGCTGCTCTCCGAAGAAGCCAGCTATGTAACCGGAGCTATCCTGGACGTAACCGGCGGGCGCTAGAGAGCCGTCAGCCAAGTCCTTAGCGATCAGTCGTCAGCGGTAAACGATCAAGTTTTTGATCTTGCACTTACTGATGGCTGACGGCTGCCTTCACGCCTTCAAATGCCAAGGCACATTAATAATATTGATGCGCTCATCCCCACCGAGCAGCAGGAGCGCGGTCAGCATTTGTCCCCGCTGATTGTGCAGAAAATAGTGATACCAGTGCTGCTCCACCATGGTCGCAATCACTACCGCAATTGTCCGCTTCGGATTCTCTTTTTCCACCTTCAACACATAATCCACGATCGGATGCACGACCAGTCGAAACGGCGAAGGTAATGTTACAAGCTTCGGAGGGCGCATCCCCGCCGGTGGCTGCTCCGCCCACTGCCACGGCGGCTTGTTTTCGTCCGAGTCGCACGTCACGTGCACCGCCTCCACATCCGGAGACAGCGTCATAGCAAACTGCAGAGCCTTCTCGGTGGCGGCGTTCCATCGGTCCACCGGAACCAGCACAATCGGCGGCGTCAGATTTTCCGCACGCAGGACCATTCCATCCTTTAGAGCTACTTCTTCATTTGCGAGTTCATAATGACGCCGCACCCGTCCCATAAACAGCAGCGCCGCCGGCAACAGCAGCACCACCACCCAAGCTCCTTCGACAAATTTGGCTACCACGATCACCAGCATCGTGAGGCCCGTAGCAAAAGCTCCCAGCCCATTTACCAGGATGCTGTGCCAAGCCTCCCATCCCTTCGCAGTTCTAAGCCAATGCCCCACCATTCCCGCCTGCGACAAGGTGAAAGCCATAAACGCGCCGACTGCGAATAGGGGAATCAACCGGTCCGTCACGCCGCCAAACAGAGTGAGCAACAACGCCGCAAGAATCGCCAAAGCCCAGATTCCCTGCGAGAAAACCAGCCGCCGTCCGCGCGTAGTCAAAGAATGGGGAAGAAAATCGTCTCGAGCGATCATGCGGCACAGCCGAGGAAAATCTGCGAACGAAGTATTCGCCGACAAACACAGCACCAGCAAAACCGAGAACATTGTCACATCGTAAAAAAACCCTTTGCCGGCCACTGCCGCCGTCAACATCGATAACACACTCTGATAACCCGGAGCGCCCGGATCCGTAGCCATAATTCCGTAATACTTCACCAGCACCGCGATTCCACCCAGCAGCACAACCAGAATCGCAATGATCGCCGTCAAAGTAGCCCGAGCTGCTGGAACCACAGGCTTGCGAAAAGCCTGCACGCCATTGCTGACCGCTTCTACGCCGGTCAAAGCTGTGCAGCCCGAGGCAAATGCCCGAACCAGAATCCAAAGTCCGACAGCCTGCAAAGCCGACGGCAACGCCTGCGGGGGAGAGACCACTGCTACCGGATGTCCTCCCGAAACGACTACCTTATAAAACCCAATTAGAATCACCACTATCAAAGTTCCTACAAACAAATAAGTAGGAGCCACAAAAGCCGTGCCCGCCTCCTTAACTCCGCGAAGATTGACGACCGTCAATATGACCAGGACCGTCAAACACATGGCCAAAGTATGGGGCAGCAAAGAAGGAACCGCCGAAACCAAAGCTCCAATTCCCGCCGAAATTCCCACCGCCACGTTTAGCAGGTAGTCGATCATCAAAGCCGCGCCTGCCAGCAAGCCCGCGCCGTTCCCCAGGTTTTCTTTGGCGACGGTGTACGATCCACCGCCCATGGGATAAGCCGCAATCGTCTGCCTATAACTGAAATAAACAATTATCAGCAGCGCAATGATTCCAAAAGTAAGCGGCACAATGTAGCGCACTCCCACCAACGCCAAAGGCAGCAAGATCGTTAAAGCCGCCTCGGGACCGTACGCCGCGGAACTTAAAGCATCCAGGCCAAAAGTAGGGATTCCCTGAGTCGGCGAAATTCGCTGTCCCTCATCCTCGGACGAAGCCAAAGGCCGCCCAAACAAAACATTAAAAATTCCCATATCGCCGTCACCAATCCGCGCAAGAAGTCAGCCCAAGCGACAATACCAAAATCAAAGCCGCCAAGCGACCCGCGACAGCCAAGCTTGTAGAGGAGAACTCAAATCTTTGATTTTATTTTGAAGGCGAGTGGCTTCAGCCGCTCCGTTGGAGCGCCGCATGATAAAAAGAAATTCACCGCCGGACGGGGAGAATCAGCAAAGCTACAAGTGGGAAAGGATCGCCATCGACGGAGCCGTGGAGCGGAACAAGGCCAGTGGAGCACTGAACAAAAGGCCAAAATTCACGCTCGAAAGCACCCCAGACCAGCCCCCGGAGGGGCGACCAAGCATAGCCCAGCGCTTCAGCGCTGGGAAACCTTCCCAACCGCCGACTCCCACTTATTACTCCAGAGATGCTCTCGCGTCCCCGTGATAGATCCCGTGAAAAAATCCCACCCATCAACGCGAGGTCCCACCATTCCCAAACCGACGTTTGCCGCCGTGCCTCATTCCTCTACCAGGATCCCACTTATTACGTCGTAGATTCCCCCAGTGCTCCGGTAATGAAAAGAGTCATGAACAAGCGCAATCTCCCACCGCAGACGTTCAAAGGCAGGTTTTTTGGAAGAGGAAGTGGCTCAGCAGCCGCAAAAGAACTCAGTCTTCATATCAGGGTACGGGGTATCGGGACATCAGGGTATCGCTTCAGCGTTACCGCAAGGCTTCAAATCAATGAGTGTCTAATGACGATTTTTCGCCAGCTGACAAACCTTCGTCACTTTTCCTTGCCCAGCCAGCGTCATATGCTCGTAGGAGCATCGAGTTCGAACGATGCGTCCGGGGATTTCCGCGAGGCGACAATGAAGGCAAAAATCTTACTCCCCCTCTTTGTGATACTGATCGCCACTTTTGCGTCGGCTGCCGACAGGTACGTCTCTAACGAATTCGGCTTCGCTGCTTCTTTTCCCGCAGACGTCGCCCATTCACAAATAGCGCCGGACGTATCTCTCTTTCGCGCCAGTCCTCCAGGCGGGGCGTGGGAAGCGCAGGTGAAAGTATTCAGAAATGTGGTGATGCCGGAGGAGATCAGCAAAGCATTCATGGAAGCGAAACTCGCAGAAGTCCTCGAGAGCGGCGGCATGACCCAGGCAGGTGTCAGTTCTTACACCAAATTTCAGGGGCATTCGACTCTTGTCGCAACCGCGACCTTCCTCACCAGAAGAGACTCTGATCGATACACTGACCATGTCTCGTTTGTTGTCGTCGTAGATATAAAACTCATCTTCGTCAAGCGTCAGAAACGCATTTACCTGGTCGATGGCCTGGCGATCGAGGGCAAGGACCGTTCTGGCATAGATTCATTTCTGGATTCGTTTGAATTGAGGTAAGCGGCGGGTGGCGCCCAGACTTCAGCCAGGAAGAATCAGAAAAGTAAAAAATGGGACAAACTATCACTCGGACATGCGTAAACCGTCAAGAAAGCCGCTTTTTTGAAACCTTGAAACTCTGAAACCTGCCCTAGTTCCCCTTCAACATCGTTACCACCCGGTCAAAATCTTCCAGCGTTCCATACTCAATCGTGATCTTCCCTTTCCCTTTCCGATCCCGGATACGCACTCGCATCCCCAGCACTGTCTCCAGCGACCGCTGCGCCGCTTTTACATTCGGGTCCACCCAGCGAGCCCCGCCCTCTTTTGGCTCTGTCGGGAACGCCTTCGGCGTGTGGACGTCCATCACCAAATCTTGCAGCAGCGCCACTGACATCTTCCTGGCGATCACCACCCGCGCTACTTTCAGGACCTGCTCGTCGCTCTCTAAGGACAGCAACAATCGCGCATGGCTGTAGGTCAACTCTTTCCTGTGCAGTGCCAGTTGCACTTCGGGCGGAAGCTTCAGCAGGCGCAGATAATTCGATACCTGTTCCCGCGATATTCCCACCCGTTTCCCAATGTCTTCCTGTGTCATCTTGAATTCCGTGCTCAGGTTGGCGAAGGCCGTGGCCTGCTCCAGGCAATCCAGATCCTGCCGCTGCAGGTTCTCCACCAGCGTCATCTCCGCCGCCTGCTGCTCCGAAACCCGCTGCACAATCGCCGGAATCGTCGTCTTCCCCGCGATCTTCGACGCGCGGAAACGCCGCTCGCCCAGAATGAGCAGGAAACGTTCCTTCTTCTCCGCTGTTACGTTCGCTGGCGTTACGTTCTCCGACGCTGTCGGGCCAGCCGGCCGCGGCCGCACTACGATCGGCTGCAGCACTCCCTGCGCCTGGATCGAACCGGCCAGGTCCGTGAGCGCCTTCGTATCGAACTCCTGCCGTGTCTGGTGCGGATTCTGGCCGATCTGATCGAGGTCCAGCAGAACAATCGGCTCGCCTTCCGGCGTCCGCCCGGCTGCGTGGAGCTCCGCAATCACTCCCGGCTGCCCTGGGTTGGCGACGGAAGAAGGGTTTGCGGCTGAAGAAGAGTCAGTTTCCCGGGCACCGGGCACCGGGAACTGAGAACTCGCAGGAAGCGTAGGAGCCGTCGGCACAACTCGCGGTCCCGGCAACAAAGACTCCAATCCCCGGCCCAAAGCCCGCCGCTTTTCCGCCAGCTTCTCGGGTCCCTTCTCCGCCGTCTTGTCCACCGCCGCATTCAATGTAGTCATCAACTGTGCCCTCTCTTGGTGTCATCTCTTTATAAAATGTCATCCTGGCGGAGTCGAAGGACTCCTACGGCCTGAACCGCTTTCCGCCCAACATATATTGATTAACATAAATATTTATATCAATCGATTTAAGCTGCTTCCCCCGACCCGCTAACCGCGGCCGCCTGGCGGTCCAGAATCTCCTTAGCCAGACGTATGTAGCTCTCCGCGCCACGCGAACGGACGTCATACACCAGTGCCGGCTGTCCATGGCTGGGAGCTTCGGCGAGCCTTATATTCCGCGGGATCGTGGTAGTGCAAAGTTTGTCGCCAAAATATTTCTTCAGTTCCTCCGCGACTTGTTGAGCCAGGTTGGTGCGCTCATCGAACATAGTAAGCACCACTCCTTCAACCGCCAGTCTTGGATTCAGTTCAACGCGAATCCTTTCGATGGTGTCGAGCAACTCCGACACACCTTCGAGAGCAAAGTACTCCGCCTGCATCGGGATCAAGATACCGTCGGCGGCGACGAGCGCGTTTAATGTTAGGAGATCAAGAGCGGGCGGACAGTCCAGCACGATGAATTGGAAACGATCAAGCAAGCCTGCGAGCGCATCGCGGAGACGATACTCGCGCCGCTCCGCCGCCACCAGTTCAATGTTTGCGCCGATCAAATTTTTGTGCGATGGAATCAGCCACAGCTGTTCAAGTTCAGTAAGTTGTAGCGCCTCCTCGGCGGAGGCGATGCCCATTATCACGTCGTAGATGCTGATGCGTTCCGGATTCTTCACCAGACCCAATCCGCTGGTGGAGTTCGATTGCGGATCGCAATCCACGAGCAAAGTATTGACCTCGGCGGCGGCAAGGGATGCGGCTAGGTTGATGGCGGTCGTAGTCTTGCCGACGCCACCCTTCTGGTTGGCAACTGCGATAACACGTCCCATATTTTCTTCTTTAAGAGTATTGCGCGCCAGAATATGCGAACGCGTTTGCGAAATCAATGACGGATTTCTGTGCATATGTGGAAAGTTTTTCACGTGAAACACTCAGCGCAGTTCTGCATATAGACGTAGCTTTCGATGCGGTTATGTTTCACGTGAAACACATCCGTGACTTTGCATCTTGCAAGGAAGAGGTTCGAAGGACGCGAAACAGAAAAAATTGAGAAGTGTTTCACGTGGAACACTCTTAAGCTAATGTTCTCATAATGAGAATATGCGAAAAATATACCACTATACTATTTATATTAAACAATATTAAGGTTTAAAATTCCACTTTACTGCTAATTATATCAATTAATATCCACTTCGTTGTTACGGCCTATTGCCAAGACTCTTGATTGTGACTGAGGGATCGGAATTGGAGGGTTCCAGTTCAGTGTGGTTAGGGCGTTTAGGTGGGGGAGCTGGGTGGCTCCTATGAGTAGGGCTAAGGTGGCGTTGGGAACCAGGAAGGCTACGGCTTGGGGGAGGATGGTTTCGAAGTGCTCAACGGCTCGCAGGGTTACTACTTCGGCTCCGGGTATGTCGGGGCTTTTGGCCGCGACCTCGGCTCGGTCGGTAATTACATTGATGTCCGTCAATATAAGTGTTCGGGACACTTCGCGGAGGAAAGTGGCTTTCTTGTGATTCGATTCGATCAGCGTCAGGTGGATTTGCGGCGCCCAAATTTTTAGAGGGAGGGCGGGGAATCCGGCGCCTGAGCCTATGTCAAGCACGTGCGGTTGAGAGCCCGAGCTGTGGTTCTTTCGGCTTCGCTCAGGATGACGCGTTTTGGGAGCATGAGGTCCTTCGCTTTGCTCAGGATGACAAGGGATTGGGGATTGGGGAATGGCTGGCAATTGGGCGCTGCCGGCTTTTGCGGGCGAGGGCGCCCGTGCCACACTTAAACCATCTTTCATACTTGAAGCATCTTCGAGACCTTTAGGGAATAGGTGGCGGGCCATGAAGAAAGACTCGCCGAAGTGGCGGGTTACTATTTCTTCTTCTTTGCGGATGGCGGTCAGGTTGATGCGGGCGTTCCAGCGTTTTAATAGATCGATGTATGTCGATATTTGATCGAGCTGAAAGGGATCGAGTGATCGCTCCAGAAAAGGCTCAAGCAGGGCGGCGATGCGGGCGATGTTCATGTCGTAGCACTTGTTATAAGATACTGACGCTTTTCGGCTCGATCGACTTTACATGATATCGACTTCACATAGTTCAAGGAGAGACTCTCATGTTCCAGATACGTTTTACGATTTTTCTGATGCTGGCATTTTCGTTTCTGCTAGGGACGGTGGAGATCGGTAGAAAAAAGCTAAATTGGACTCCTGATGGAACTAACAAACTCCCCAATTGAGAAGGTGAAAACTCGTTGTTGCGTGGCGGGTGGAGGACCGGCTGGGCTGATTGCCGGTTTCCTGCTGGCACGGTCTGGCGTGGATGTGGTTGTGCTCGAGAAGCACTCGGATTTCTTGCGTGATTTTCGGGGAGACACGATTCATCCTTCGACTCTGGAACTGATGTATGAGTTGGGAATTCTGGATGAGTTTTTGCGACGGCCGCATCAGAAACTGGTGGAAATTGGCGGTCAAATCGGCGACGTGTCCGTGACGATCGCCGACCTTTCTCACTTGCCCACGCATTGCAAGTTCATTGCAGTTATGCCGCAGTGGGAATTCCTGAATTTTATCGCCGAGAAAGCTAAAGCTTATCCGCAATTCCATTTGCGTATGGGGTCGGAGGTTACGGACCTGATCGAAGAAAACGGGCGCATAGCGGGAGTGCGCGTCAAGACTTCTCAGGGCAATCTTTCTCGCGGCGATCTGGAGGTACGCGCGGATCTGACTCTGGGGACGGATGGGCGGCATTCCATTGTGCGCGCGAAGGCTGAACTGGAGGTCATCGATCTGGGCGCTCCCATTGATGTTCTGTGGATGCGACTGCCGCGGTTTGCGGGCGATCCAAACGAGACCCTGGGGCGTTTTCGCCCGGGGAAAATTCTGGTGACGATTAACCGAGGCGACTATTGGCAGTGCGCGTATGTGATTCCCAAGGGCGGCATTGAATTGATCCGGCAAAGAGGTCTGGCGGCGTTTCGCGAAGACATCGCCGAGATCGCTCCTTTTTTGCGGGAGCGTATGGATGAGCTGAAGGATTGGGAAGATATCAAGTTGTTGACGGTTTCAGTCAATCGGCTGCGGCAGTGGTGGCGGAGCGGACTTTTGTGTCTGGGAGACGCGGCTCATGCTATGTCTCCGGTGGGCGGGGTTGGGATTAATCTGGCCATTCAGGACGCGGTGGCTGCTTCGAATATTCTGGGGCCGGCATTGTTGCGGGGGCTGGTCAGCGACGGCCAGTTGAGGGAAGTGCAGGAGCGGCGCGAATTTCCTACGCGGATGACGCAGCGGCTTCAGGTGTTTGCGCACAAGAATATGTTAGCTCCCGCGCTGAGCAACAAAACGCAGATTCAGCGGCTCCCGCTGCCGCTTCGGCTGTTGCAGCAGTTTCCGATGTTGCGGCGGATTCCAGCGCGTGCGATTGGGTTGGGATTTCGGCCTGAGCATGTGCGGACGGCCAGCCAAAGTTAGATCGACTTGGTTAGCAAAAGCAGAGGCTGAGCTTCCGCTGAGTTACAAATACACGCCCTTCCTTCGACGAGCGGTTTTGCTGCCGGCACGCGGACAGGAGTGTCCGCGCCACACGGGCTTGGTTTTCACACTCTCTTAACAATCCTTCCGTATAGTTCCGCCTTTATTAGGAGACGTTTTGATATGGCTACCGCTACGCCTGTGCTCGAAGCAAAGCTTAATCGGAATCCGGGAAAAATCGGGATGTTGGGGTTTGGAATTGTTCTGCTGATTGGCGTCATTTACTCAGCGTTCCATCTCCTGACGGACCTCTCCTCCGTACATAGCCCAACGATCATGCCTTACATTTTGCTGGGCATCGCTCTGTTGGTGGCGCTGGGGTTCGAATTTGTGAATGGATTCCACGACACGGCGAACGCGGTGGCTACCGTGATCTACACGCATACGATGGAGCCGCATATTGCGGTGGTTTGGTCGGGCTTCTTTAATTTCCTGGGAGTGTTGGCTTCGAGCGGGCTGGTGGCGTTTGGAATCATTTCGCTGTTGCCGGTGGAACTGATTTTGCAGGTTGGAGGCAAAGCCGGATTTGCTATGGTTTTTGCTTTGCTGGTCGCGGCCATTATCTGGAACCTGGGAACGTGGTATTTCGGATTGCCAGCTTCCAGTTCGCACACTTTGATTGGTTCGATTATTGGCGTGGGGATCGCAAATCAGTTGATGTCTCCGAAGACGGGCACGAGCGGCGTGGATTGGGGACAGGCCACAAACATTGGGAAGTCGCTGCTGCTGTCGCCACTGGTCGGATTTGTCTGCGCGTTTCTGCTGTTGTGGCTGATGAAGGCGGTGGTCAAGAATCGGGCGCTGTATGAGGCTCCGGTGGGAACGGAGCCGCCGCCATTCTGGATTCGGGCGCTGCTGGTACTAACTTGCACTGGGGTGAGTTTTGCGCACGGGTCGAACGACGGGCAAAAAGGCATGGGGCTGATTATGTTGATCCTGATCGGAACGGTGCCTACAGCTTATGCCTTGAACCACGCGATCACGCGCAAAGACTCCGATGACTTTATCGCGGTGTCGCAGCAGGCTGCGAATACGTTGTCCAACTATGTGAGCCCGAATGCGGTGATTGGCGACGAGCGCGACGAAGTTACGGACTACATTCGCACCAAGCAGTTCACTCCCAATACGATGCTGGCGTTGCGTCAATTGGTGAGCGGCATTGGCAACGAGACGACGCTGTACGGGGAGCTGGCGAAGGTTCCTAATGACAAGGTACGAAATTTCCGCAATGACATGTATATCGCCAGCGAGGCTCTGCGCTTGATGAAGAAGACCGGCAAGCCGGAGATCAGCGCGACCGACTGGGGGATTTTGGACAATTATAAAAAGCACGTGGACGCATCCACACGATTCATTCCGACTTGGGTGAAGGTCGCGGTAGCGATGGCGCTGGGCCTCGGAACCATGATCGGATGGAAACGCATCGTTGTGACGGTCGGAGAGAAGATTGGGAAGGATCACCTTACCTACGGGCAGGGAGCGGCGGCGGAGATCACGGCGATGATTACAATCGGCGCGGCGGACTGGTTTGGAATGCCGGTGAGTACTACGCACGTGCTGTCGTCGGGGATTGCCGGGACCATGGCGGCGAATCATTCTGGGTTGCAGTGGTCCACGGTAAGGAATCTGGCACTGGCTTGGGTACTGACGCTTCCGGCCTCGATGGTGCTGGCGGGATTCCTGTTCTGGGGATTTCGAAACATCTTCTGAGGTGTGCTTGCAACGATTAGTGGCGCACGCACGCGGGCGAGGGCGCCCGCGCCACACGAGCAAAGGCGGCCCGGGATGCGAGCCGCCTTCGGCGAACATACTCTACGTTGTGTCTTATCAAACCATCAATTAGCGGTCGAGTGCAAAATGGTCTACACGATTCTGCTGCCAGCATTGTTCGTTGTCTTCGGTGCAGAACGGTTTTTCTTTGCCGTAGCTGACGGTTCGGATGCGATTAGCTGTAACTCCTTCTTGCTCTAACGTCTGTTTTACGGTTTCTGCTCGACTGGTTCCGAGGGCTATGTTGTATTCCTCGGATCCGCGATCGTCGCAGTGGCCTTCGACTAGAACCTTGATGCTGGGATGTTGGGAGAGGAAGGCTTCGTCATTTTGCACAGTTGGAACTTCGTTCGTGCGGATGGCGGACTCGTTATAGTCGAAGAAAACGTCTTTGACATTCTTGGCGAATAGTTCCTCATCCGTGGGTGAAGGTGTGGCAGCGGCGATTGGAGTGTTCACGGTGATGCGGGCGGAAGCTTCGTTAGTTCCTCCGGGGCCTTTGGCTACAAGGTCGTAGGTAGTCGATGAACTTGGCATGACTGTTCTGGAGCCGGACGGCGGCAACGTGCCTAAACCGGCGATGGTGATTTCATTGGCATTGCTGGTTTGCCACGTCAGCGTGCTGGATTGTCCCTGCTGAACCACGCTGGGATTGGCTGCCAGAGTGGCGGTTGGCGCTGGGGTTGGCGCTGGCGGAGGTGGCGGCGTCACTTTGGCCGCCTTCTTGGCGCATCCTGCCAGGGCCAACACGGCCGCGAGCGCTGCGAATGATGCTAATGTTTTTACTCTTTTATGTGTAATTCTGTGCGTCATTTTATTAGTTCTCCTCACTTGGAAGAAACGTTGAGTTTGATGGAGCAATGAATGGGATACAACCTCCGGCTAAGTCGCGAAACCATGTGGCGACTGCGATAGAGATTGATTTCTAGAGTGAAAATGTAGAGAGAATCAGCAGCGCAGGATGGTGCTGGATTCAGACAGCCGAAGCGAGTGCAGCCCGGCATTCGAGAATGACAACCAGGATAGAACGCAGGGTAGAAATAAGAGCGATGAAATCAGGCCATTGCCCAGCGAACTCAGGGCGGCCTGCACTATGCCCATCCGCAGGCGAAATGCTGCTTGCGCGGCCAGAAGGGCAGTAGCTGGTCCGTGGACTACACAGTACGGACCCTGCATGGCTGGGAAGAGAAAAATCATCAGGATGCAAACCACTGCCAGCACAGCCAGTTCGCATCCAATGCGGCCAGAAATCATTGAATTGCCATAGTTATTATAGCGCAGGATAAGCGCTTCCCGGGTATTCACCGGAGTTACTGGCGCATTGGTCTTTCGTGTGTTTGGGTGTGCTTGCGGCGCGTCGGTGCATCTGCCGCAACACGTTCTTTCTGCATGCTTTCTGCGTGAGATACTGAAATTTATGGCGCTGCCGGATTTTACGCCTCGGGTGGGAAACGATCCTAAGTCGGTGGTGATCCATTTGACGACTGGGGCGGGCATGGAGATTGAGTGGAAGGATGGGCATCGTTCTGTCTATACGTTCGCGTTTTTGCGGGAGGCTTGTCCTTGCGCGCTTTGCGAGGATGAGCGAACGAAATCGGGACGCAAAGCGGGCGAGGTGGCTAAGTTGGCTCCGGGAGCTTTGCCAATGTTCAAGCCGGTGGTGAAAGCGCTGGCGGCGGAGGCTGTGGGCAAGTACGCGCTTAAGTTTTTGTGGAGCGATAAGCACGAACTCGGCATTTATTCGTGGTTTTACTTACGTGAAGTTTGTCCTTGTACGGAGTGCGCTGCGGCGCGGTAACGGGACGGCACGGCACCGACGACTTTGGGGTGCATGAGGTCCTTCGCTTTGCTCAGGATGACAATTCTTGTTTATTGCGACAAATTATTGGTGATGACGATACGCATTCGATTGGCCGAGACTTGCGATATTCCGGCTCTCCGGAAATTGATCGACACTTCGGTGCGGGGATTGCAGGCGGGGGATTATTCCGCGGTGCAATTGGAGAGCGCGCTGCGGACAGTGTATGGCGTGGACACGCAGCTAATTTCGGATAGAACTTACTTTGCTGCGGAGGAGATGGATGCTGCGGGGGCGGAATCCCCGGGAGTGCCTTTACTTGTCGGTTGTGGTGGGTGGAGCAAGCGTAAGACTTTGTATGGCGGAGATCAGTTTGAGGGGCGGGAGGATTCGTTGCTGGATCCGGCGACGGAGGCGGCTAAGATCCGGGCATTCTTCGTGCATCCGGCATGGGCGCGGCGTGGAGTTGGCGGGATGATTCTGGAAGCTTGTGAAGCGGCGGCTCGGGCAGCGGGTTTCCGGCGGCTGGAGATGGGAGCGACGTTGACGGGTGTTCCTTTTTATCGAGCGAAGGGATATGTGGAGTTGGAGACTGCGGAGGTTCCACTAGGCGATGGGTTGACGCTGCCGATCGTGCGGATGGGCAAGGACACAGCGGATTCGTGAAATCTTAATTCCCGAAAGCTGCGGTTTTAGAATCTTCGGTTACGACGGCTTCCAGGTATTGCTTCAGCAGTTGTTCTCTCTCACCTTCAAAATCCACGAACATGACGCCGTTGCCGAATTGTGGGTGGTGGGTAACGACCCTTCCTCGAATGACGACGGCATGGCCGTCAAGCCAGAGTGTAATCCGAACTGAACAACCTATTTTAAAGGGCATCATCATCTGGACATAGCAACCACTGCGGCTAATGTCGGTGGTTTCGAAGCGCATGGGAACGTCGGTGCCTTCCGGGTGGATCTCGATTGGGACCTGGACGGTGTAGCGGGGATGGTGGCGTCGATCTGGTGGGGCTGCAACTGGCGTGGAGGAATAATCATTAGGTGAATTCATCGAAGGCATAAATCGGCTCTTGGAATCTCTGGTGCTTACAGAGGCTCTGGGGTGATGATCGGCGGTGAAGTTGGGCGAGATTAGCGGGCTTCACGACGAAGACGGTTACGGAGAGGATCGGCCCGAGCTGCGCTCGGCTTGGACGGGCGAGGACGCCCGTCCCTCCACGAGCGATTCGCTTACGGCGCTACTCCCAATTCGGTGTAGAGTTCTGCGGGCTTGTAGAGAACTCCATCTTTCACTACTACGACGGTCTTCCGGATGTTGCTGATGTTGGTGGTGGGATCTCCATCGACGAGAACCAGATCGGCCAGTTTACCGGGAGCGATGGAACCTAGGTCTTTATCCATGCTCATAATGCGTGCGGCATTCAGCGTGGCATCTTGCAAAACCTGCGCGGCAGGAATGCCGGCCTTGACGTCGAGTTCGAGTTCGCGATGGAGAGCGAAGCCGGCCATGTTGTCAGTACCATCTTCGATGGAGAGGCCGGCGCGATAGAGCATTCCGGTGAATTCGATCATCTTAGCGAAAGATTTCTTGTAGGTGTCTTCCATGCCGGGAGGCGGAGTCATCCCGGCGGTGAGAAGACCGCGGCGAACTTGCGCGGGGAGACGATTGGCGACGGGCAAAAAGCCGGGAGAGATCTGACCGGGGTGTGCCATGTACTGGTCTTCAAAAACGGTGAGGGTGAGATCAAGTTTGGTGTGATGAGCTTGCAAGAGCTTGATGAAGGACTCGACCTGGGCGGAGTTGAGGTCGAGTCCGGCAGTGATTTCTCCGGGCTTGGTGAGACGGGTGATGGTGTTGGTGTCTTTGATCTCGGGAAAGAAGTTGAGGACTAGAAAGTTGATGTGCTGAATTTCATCGTAGCCGTCTTCGACGCATTGTGAAGCGATCATGTTGGCGGGGATGTGTCCGCTGACGCGGAGGCCGTTTTTGTGGGCTTCATCGATGATGATGGGGACCAGCTCGGGCTTGACCGAGCTGTAGATTTTTATTTGCACATAGCCGAGTTTTTTGTAGTTGTCGACGGCGGCGCGGGCTTCGGCTTCGGTGGAGACGAGAACTTTGGTGGGGCCATGATAGGCGTCGGGACTGTCGATGATTCCGGCGAGCACGATGCGGGTGCCGATTTCTTTTCCGTCGATGATGCGCTGGCGGCGGGCTAGCAGCGAGTCGGTGTCATTGGCCAGATCGCGGACGGTGGTGACTCCGGCGGCGAGGTTGAGCAGGCCGTCGTTATCACCTACGTGGGCGTGCATGTCCCAAAGACCGGGGAGGAGGGTTTTGCCGGTGGCGTCGATGACCTCGATTGGGGGTCCTGAGGTGACTCTTGGAATCCTCTCAGACCAAATCGGAGCTAGCCCAACGCTGACAATGCGGTTGTTCTTGATGAAAACTTCCTGATCGGGAATGATTTTTCCGGACTCGGCGTCGAATATATTGGCACCCATGAACAGGATTCCGCCGGGCTTATGATGGGCGAGTTTGGCGGCGAGATCGGCGGCGCGGGAATCTTTGACCTTTCTCTGGGCAACGAGCAGGGTCGGAACCGAGGCTTCCCAACCTTCGGGAACAATCGAGCCCCATTCGTCCACGGAAGCGAAAAACTTGTCGGGAGCTACGGCCCAAAAATAAGTAGGAGAGAAATCGAGTCCTGCGACGGCGTAGAGGGCAACGTGCTTCTTTTTTCCCGCAGCTTCCAGATCAAGTTCGGTCATGCGCTGGACCCGAGCTTCGCCCTCGGGCAGCAACGCAATTTTTCCGCCATGTTGCAGAGCGGCGTGGGCGAGGAGAGCAATCTCGGATGGTCCGCCATTGAGCGCTGAGTAGAAGGCGGGACCTGAGACTTTCTTTTCGCCTTGTTCGGCGGTGTTCTTCCAGTGCGCGGTTCCTGCTTCGAGCGAATAATTTTCGTCGACGGGTGACTTCAGATAATCGTTGCCGGTGACTACTTCGGAGACAGGGATGCCGTTCGCATCGAGCTTGAGGACGCTGGTAGTTTTGGGGCCGCGTCCGCGGTCGTTGAACTGAAAGAAGATGTGGAGCGTGCCGTCGGAGGCGGTCCAGACGGCTTGCTGGCCGGCCAGAGTGCCCATCAACAACATGGAGTAGCGCTCGGCGCTGGCAGGAATGTCGGCGGGGAGTGCGGGCGCGGCGGATTGTGGCGGCGTTTGAGCGACGGCAAGGGACAGGAGAAGCATCAGCAGAAGGGCAGTGAGGCACAGTCGGAATGAGTTCGTCGTCATAGGTCCTTTCGGTGTGGTGGCGCGAGGGAAACACAAGGTCCCTCCACTGCGCTTGGCTTCGCCTGCGCTTCGGTCCGGATGACAGCTCGGTGGTGCATGAGGTCCTTCGCTCCGCTCAGGATGACAATGATGGAATAGTTTTGCATTAGGAACTTTGTCGGGCAAAGCGTGCGCTACAGTATAATCTTCGCCTTGGCTGGAATTGAGATGACTGACACAACACACACTGCGACTTATGAGCCGGAGCCGGTGAAAACGGCAATGGATATTGGCGATATTCTCAAGATTCTGCCGCATCGCTATCCGTTTCTTTTGATTGACCGGGTGATTGAACTGGTGCGCATGAAGAGTATTGTCGCGTTGAAGAACGTGACCATCACCGAGCCTTTTTTTCAGGGACATTTTCCCGATAAGCCGATTATGCCGGGCGTGCTGATTGTGGAAGCGATCGCGCAGGCGGGCGGATTGCTGCTGCTGACGGAGGTTCCGAACCGGGACGAGATGTTGATGGTGTTCACGGGAATCGAGAAGGCGCGATTTCGGCGTCCAGTGGTTCCGGGAGATCAGTTGCGGATTGAAGTGGTGGTGAAGGCGTGGCGCATTACGGCGGCTCGTCTGGAAGGCAAGGCGTATGTGGACGGTAAAGTGGCGGCCGAGGCTACGGTGACTTGCCGGCTGGTGCCGCGTGCGATGAGCGCGGGAGCCGATGTTGCGGTCGAGGAAGCGTAAGTTTGCATCCCACGAAGTCATGGTCCATGGTAAGAACTCCCTGCGGCAACGCGGGAGATTGGGAATGAGTAGGGGTCCTTCGACTTCGCAATTGCTTCGCGTTCCGCGAAACAGTTACTCCGCTCAGGATGACACGGGAAGAGCGATTTGACAATGTCCATTCATCCTACGGCGATCCATCCCACGGCGATCATTGATCCGAAAAGCAAAGTACATTCATCGTGCGAGATTGGGCCTTATTGTGTGATCGGGCCCGAGGTGGAGATCGGTGCCGATTGCCGTTTGGCATCGCACGTTGCGATTGAAGGGCCGACGAGAATTGGGGCGAACAACCGCTTTTCCCCTTTCACTTCGATTGGCATGGGTCCGCAGGACATCACTTATGCGGGCGAACCGACTCGGCTGGAGATCGGCGACCATAACGAGATTCGCGAGTTTGTCACCATCAACCGCGGCACGGTGAAGGGCGGAGGATGCACGCGAGTCGGCGATCACAACCTGATCATGGCTTACACGCACATTGCGCACGATTGCCAGATCGGAAGTCACGTCATCATGGCGAATGCGGCTACGCTTGGCGGCCACGTTACGGTGGAAGACTGGGCGACGGTTGGGGCGTTGTGTCCGGTGCATCATTTCGTGCGCATCGGCACGCATGCATTCATCGGCGGCGGTACCACCATCACGCGCGATGTGCTGCCATTTTCTAAGACATCCGCCGAGCGCGGGACCCGGGCTTATGGATTAAATGCGGTGGGATTGGAGCGACGGGGATTCACGAAAGCGCGGATTCGGAAGATTCATCATGCGTATCGGGTGTTGCTGGCTTCGAAACTGAACACTTCGCAGGCGCTTGAGAAACTGAAGGCGGAATCGGATATTGGTGAGGACGTAGAGATGCTCATCCGATTTATTGAGGCTTCGGAACGCGGAGTGATTAAGTAACAGTGGCTAGTGGGCAGTGGTCGGTGGGCAGTTAAAGCCTAAGATGTTGATTATGCCTGTACAGTCATATCGGCAACTTATTGCGTGGCAAAAGGCTATGGACTTTGTTACTACGGTTTATAGTGCTACTCGCGCGTTTCCGAAAGAGGAGATGTACGGGATTACTAGCCAACTTCGTCGCGCTGCGGTTTCTATACCGAGTAACATTGCAGAAGGTCAAGGGCGGCAGACTACCGGCGAGTTCCGCCAATTTCTGGGGCATGCTCGTGGATCATTGCTGGAAACGGAAACGCAGATCTTGCTATCGGAGCGATTAGAGTATTTGGATCACAAAACAATGGAAGTACTTATCGGGCAATCGGCTGAATTGGGCCGGATACTAAATGGCTTGATAAAATCCCTGGACAAATCTTGCCGTTAAGAACTGGCCACCGACCACTGACCACCGACCACAGCTTATGAAACTCGGCCTTATCGCGGGTAATGGCAAGTTCCCTTTTCTTGTGCTGGATGCGGCTCGGGCTCAGGGTTTTGACGTGGTTGTCGCGGCTATTAAGGAAGAGGCTTTTCCTGAGATTGAATCGTAAGGCGCCGCTTCCGTTCACTGGTTTTCTCTGGGCGAGTTGTCGAAGCTTATCGACACTTTTAAAGCTGCGGGTGTCACTCGCGCGGTAATGGCGGGGCAGGTCAAGCATAAACAGATTTTTTCCGCTATCAAGCCGGACTGGCGGTTGGCAAAGCTGCTGCTCTCGCTCGGCATTCGCAACACGGACTCGCTGCTGGGCGCAGTCGCGAAAGTGCTCGCGGACGAAGGCATCAAACTTGAAAGCTCGACTGCACTGCTCGAACCGCTGCTGGCAAAATCTGGCGTGCTCAGCAAACGCGCTCCTAGCGAGCAGGAGCGCAAAAACATCGAGTATGGACGCACGGTCGCGCGGCGGCTGGCGGAGCATGACATTGGACAAACCGTGGTGATTGCGGAAGCTGCATGCGTGGCGGTTGAGGCGATGGAAGGGACCGATGCGACTATCGAGCGCGCAGGGGTGCTGATGCAGTCGTTGAAACAAGAATCAGAATCGGAATTGAAGGGTGGAGCTTCGACGCTGAGCCGCGCGCTCACGGTGGTGAAAGTTGCAAAGCCGGGACAGGATATGCGCTTTGATGTTCCGGTGATTGGGGTGAAGACGATTGAGACCATGACGCGGGCAGGGGCGAGTTGTCTGGCGGTGGACGCGGGGCGATGTCTGTTGCTGGACGGCGATGAGATCATACGAGCGGCGGATGCAGCGGGAATTGCAGTGTGCGCGGAATAGGCTGGTTTGATCAGGAGTACTGAATGTCTGAAACAGCACGCATTGCCGACCAACTTCGCCGCGCGTTTGATGGAGATGCGTGGCATGGCGATTCTGTGGTTGAAATTCTGGAGGGCGTTACAGCGGAGCAGGCAGCGGCGCGTCCGATTAAGCATGCCCATACGATCTGGGAGTTGATGTTGCACATTGCGGCGTGGGACGGTGCGGTGCTGCGGCGGTTGGGCGGAGTTGCTGTGACTCTCTCCGATGAGGAAAATTTTCCGGCGGTTACGGACGCAAGCGAGACTGCATGGCGCAAGGTGCGGGCAGAGGTGAGGCGTGTCCACGAGAAACTGATAGCGGCCGTTGCTGCTCTTCCGGATTCGCGACTGGATGACATTGTTCCCGGCAAAGAGGGCGCACATTACACCTTCTACTACATGCTTCATGGTGTGGTGCAGCACGAGCTGTATCATGCGGGGCAGATCGCGCTGCTGAAAAAGAAGATGTGAAGAGTTTGACTGCAGCACGTGCTTGTAGACAACCGACAGCGGAGTAAGAATTCCCTGCGACGGCACTGGTGAGGAGAACATATGGGGTCCTTCGACTCCGCCGAGCCATTCGCTTCGCGCATGGCCCGGCTCCGCTCAGGATGACAGCGTTAAAAAGACGGTTTCTGGTTTTGCGCTTTCCTATCTGGGTCTGAAACTGCGACAATAGCGCGTTGTTTCTTCGTAGTGGAGCACTTATCTGAGTAACGAATTTCCGATCACTGTATCTCCAATCACTGTATCTCCAATCAATGTTGCGGTGATTGGCGTCGGCGCTTTCGGGCGCAATCATGCGCGTGTCTATCAACGGCTGCAGCAAGCGGGAAGCGTGCGGCTGGTGGGAGTGGTCGATCCAGATACGGTGCGGGCTGACGCGATCGCGCGAGAGTTCAGCTGCAAAGCGTTTGGTTCGGTCGAGCAAATGCTGACCACGCATAGCGAAGTGCAGGCGGCTTCGGTTGCGGTGCCTACTGTTTTACATCTGGAGGCTGCGCGCGCTCTGATGGAAGCCGGGGTTGACGTGCTGATCGAAAAGCCGATGACGGCGACGCTCGGCGAGGCGGATGAATTGATTCGCCTGGCATCCGCGCACAAGCGAGTGGTCCAAGTTGGGCATCTAGAACGCTTTAATCCGGCGGTGCGGGCTACGCTGCCGCTGATTAACCGGCCAATGTTTTTTGAAGTGCATCGACTAAGCGTGTTTTCTCCGCGGGCACTTGATGTGGACGTGGTGTTGGACCTGATGATTCACGACCTCGATGTGGTGCTGACGTTCGTGAAGTCGAAGGTGAAAGAAATTCGGGCAGTGGGACTCCCGATTCTTTCAGACAAGGTGGATATCGCGAATGTGCGCATCGAGTTTGAATCGGGCTGCGTGGCCAATTTTACCGCCAGCCGCGTTTCGACGGAGCGGGTGCGTAAGCTGCGGTTTTTCCAGGCAGGGCAATATATTTCGATCGATTATGGGCGGCAGGATGTGCTGGTGTTCTCGGTGGGAAGTGCGGCCGAAGCCGCCCACTCATTCGCAAAAAACGTGGATGAATGGGGCACCCAGCCGAGCGTGAATCCGCAGATCCGAATGGCGAAGCCGACGATCACGGCGGAAGAACCGCTGCTGGCGGAGATCAAAGCGTTTCTGCGTGCGGTGCGGGAGAGGTCGCGTCCGGTGGTGTCGCTGGAGGATGGGCGAAGAGCGTTGGAGCTTGGGCTGGCTATTCTGGCCGAGATTGCAAATCACGCGGGTCGAATCGGAGTAGGGAAAGATAAGAGCTGAAGCTCTGCTCTCAAAAAATAAATTGCAAAAAGGCCGGTCGCTTCTCATCTCGTCACCGCGAGAAGGCGACCGGCTTTTTGCGTTTCACAACCCTCTTCCTACCGCTAATTTACTCCAGCATTCACTACTGCTGCGGCGGAGGAGTCTGACCGCCATCCGGTGGGCCCTGACGATGGTTTTGCATTCGCTCTTCGCGCTTGGTCTGCATTTCGTCCCATTTCTTCTGCTGGTTCGCATCGAGCGCAGCGCGAACTTGCGAGTTGGTGCTTTCGCGGAGGTCCATCATCTTGCTGCGGCGATCCTGCTGCGGAACTGAACTATCCTGGCGCAGGCTCTCCATTTGTGATTTTTCAGACTGGAAGATGCCTAGCACCTTGGTTTGCTGATCAGCGGTGAGGTTGAGTTTCTTGGTCAGTTCCTTGGTCCGCTCGGCGGGATCGGGTTGGCCGTGACGCCAGCGGCCGTTGCCTTGCGAGGGTGGAGCTTGCTGATCGTTAGCTGATGGTGGGGGCGCGGACTGGCTATCCTGAGCCGCCGCGAAAGGCGCGGCGATCGAGATGAGGCTGGCCGCGAGAACAACGAGAAGACACTGCTTGAGCATAGAAATCTCCTTTACAAAGCGATCTGTCTACACCTATGAACGGAATTATGCGCCCGAAGTTGCGCGAGGAACAGCATTAGGACAAATCTTTGCCTAACTTTACAAAGCTTGGCTAAAAACATTAAAGATGGCTCGGCCTAGACTGCGGAGACTGTTTTTGCACAGCTCTTGTGCGTTCACTATTTGTCTATTGCTTGTCTATTGCTGTGGCGACGTTCCTTGGGCGGATAGCCGTTGCTTGAGCTGAGCGGCAAACTGTTTAGTTTGTTCGTCAGAGAACTGTACCTGACCGTCAAGGATCAGGCTCAACTGATCGGCTCCGGTATCCTCGAATTGCGCTTTCTGAAGACTGGCGGATTCGTGCGCGGCCGTGGGCAGCGTCGCTTCGAAGCCTGCTCCTTTCTGCAGGACGGAGACGAGTGCTGTTGCGGTTTGTTCGCGCATCATGACGCCGAGGTCGCCGGAGAGCAGAGAGTCACGAAGGGCGCCTTCGGCCTCGACGTGGCTTATCTCAGAGACGAGACCCAAGCCGGATTTTGGATCGACTGACGGAGTGAGCTTGATCTCGACCTCGGCTTCGGCGTCGACAAGTTCCCTGGATACGCCTCCAGAACCGAGTGGGCAGGTCCAGCGCTCGAAGTGAAATTGAATCGCCACCAGGCTAGAGGGCGCCAGAGGAGTGAGAGTAGCTTCTTGAATGGTAATGCGCTCGCCGCAACGGGGAGAGCGGTTGAGTTGAGAGCGGAGAATACCGGTTGTGTGTTGCTGCAAGTCGGAAAGATCGGCAACTACTTTGACACTGAAGAGATTCTCGCTATTAGCAGCCGAGGTCTGCGACAGGGCGCCCGATACCGGGAAGGCGATAGCTTGGTCGGCGACGCTAATTGAGTTCGTCACTGTGGGAAGGCTGAAAGTGACGTTCTCGCCGGGAGCGGGGAAAAGGATGCTCATTTCCCGGCCAAGCGCCAGTTGCTCATTTTGGAAGCCGGCAAACTCTTTGTCGAGAGTGGCGGCGGACGCTGCGATCTGCTCGATTTCTGGCGTGGGGACCTTGGCGATTGGATCGAGAATCTTTATTTGTTTGTCGACCTCGGAATCCGCCTTTTCCAGTTTATTGGTGATGTCTTTTAATCCGGACTTTTGGGCGGAAGAAAACGAAGTTAGAAAATTCTTGCTGCTGGCGCGAGCTTTTTCAATGGCCTCATCGAGAGCGGTGGCACGATCTGACAGCGATGAAGAAGCCGGTGGTTTTGGTAGAGACTCACGAAAAGCTTTGAGCTGATCGCTGGCGGCCTCGGTGTATTGGGTGACCTTGGCGAATGCGGCGCGCTGCTCAGCGGTCGCTTGCAAGGCCATGGCGCGGTGAAAATCCTTAAGACTGTCTTTCTCGTCGACTCCGTCGGGACGGCCACCGACAACACCGCCGGCACCAGTGCTCATCATGCCGCGTCCGCCGCCACCACCACCATGCTGCGCGAACACGCTGTGCGGATTGGTTAGAAGAGCGATTCCGACAATCGCTATCATTAGTCTTGGCAGACTTGACACAGAGACAGAGAGCATAGACGCACGAACGGTGGAAGCATCATGAACAAATAAGCCAGGACGTCGAGTTCCTTGGTGGAACATAACACTAGATCTCCAAACACATTTTACGATTGGAACAAGACCGCAGAACTACCGAACAACAAAAAATTCTGATGCAGACAGATTCAAATCGGTGATCCGGTCTTTTAAATTGCCAATTGTCCTGTTGCGAATTGTCCTGCTGCTCGGCATTACTCAGGTACTCACTCGTCGAACGCGAAAAATGCGACAATAGATTAAAGCGGTCACAACTCCATAACTTTACGTAACTTTACGATGGAACTTTGCGCGTGATCTTACGCAACCAAGGAGCTTGGCCGTGTCTCTAAGCAGTATAGTCTCTGCCTGATGCCGGTTACCCAAATTCCGTCTCGCGATCCGCTCACTCCTCCTTCCGACCCGGTGGAGCAGCGCGATTTGTTCGAAGCGCAGCACTGGGAGACGGCCTATCGAGGCTTCAATCCCGACGATGTTCCTCATCTTCTGATCCAGTTGCAGGATGATCTGTCGCGGACACGCAAGCGCGAGGCGTTGTGGCTGTCCGTCATTCTGCACTTGCTGGTAATCATTCTGTTGTGGAACGGCGAGAAGTTGATGATGCTGCTGCCGCATGGCGCGGTGAATCTGGGGACTAATGCGGATGCGAATCGATCGAAGGACGCGACATTTTTGGAGCTGCCGCCGGATGCGCAGAAATTGATGCGGCGTCCCGATGCAAAAGCGATTTCGGATAAGGATCGCATTGCGACCAGTAAGGCGCCGCAAATTAATCACGAAGATTTGAAGAAGTTACTGCAAAGCGCGCATCCGGGACGGCCGGGCGAGCACGTGCAGGCTCCGCCGGCAACAGGTCAGCCGCCGCAGAATCAGGTGGCGCAGAATCAGACGCCACCTCCGCCACAGGAAAATCAACAGGCATTCACGCCGCAGCCGAGCGATCAAACTCCACGTTTGCCAACTCCCGCGCAGAACCGGCCGCAGCAGCCGAATTTTAATACTTCGATGACGGCAGGCTCGGCGATCGAACAAGCGGAACGGGCCGCAGCCGAGAGCCGTGGGCACTACGGTGCTGGAGACACTGGCGATTACGGATTGAGTCAGGGCCGGAACCCTTACAAGGCGCTGGATCAGGCGGAAATCCTGACCGACACGATGGGCGTGGATTTCGGGCCTTATCTGACGCGAGTCCTGCAAGTGGTGCGCCAGAACTGGTATAGCATCATGCCGCCGTCGGTGTATCCGCCGATTAGGAAACAGGGAAAGCTTTCGATCGAATTCGTCATTCTCAAAGATGGTAAAACCACCGGCATGGTGGTCCATACCTCGTCGGGCGACGTGGCGCTCGACCGCGCTGCGTGGGGAAGTATTACCGCATCAACACCTTTCCCACCGCTGCCGAAAGAATTTCCTGGCCAGATGCTCGGCCTGCGTTTCTTTTATTTTTATAACCTCGAGCCCGGCGCCGACTTGAAATAAAGCTCGTCGATCTATTTCACATATTTAGGCGTGTTGCCTGGGGACCAGGGATCGTACGTGGCCACGAAATGCACTCGCTCCGGCCGCGTCGGATGATCGAAGAACCAAATTTTGATAAACGTATTCGGGTCGGGATCGGAAAGATTTTTCTCGCCACTCTTCTGGAAATAATGGGCAGCGACCTGGTTTGGGTTCGGCACAATTCCGTGGATCACTTCCAGGCCATAGCGGTCGGCCTCGTGTTCAAAATGGCGGCTTACTCCGTTGAATGCAGGAGTCGCAAAGAATGCCAGCAGCGTAATCACGAAAATGAGGGCTGGCAGCGACGCCCAATCTTGCAGATCGCGAATGTCCCACTGCGCACCCCATCGCGCGAGCATCCCGTTCGACAGCCGGTAGCCTAGATACAAAAGGAACAGCAGAATGGTAGCGTCGATGGCAATCTCTTTGGGGATGTGGTGTAAAACGTAGTGCCCCATCTCATGTCCGAAGACAAAAAGCGTCTCCGGGACGGTGGCCTTGGCGATTGTGTTGTCCCAAACCACGACGCGTTTCGATGCGCCGAAGCCGGTGACATACGCGTTCAGGCTGGTTGTCTTCGAGCTGGCATTCATTACAAACATGCGGTCGTCGGGGATTTCCATTCCGCCGCGATGAACTACTTTTTGCATCTCTGTTACTAGTTCTGGCTGCACGCTGGCGAGAGGTTTGAAAGTGTAAAACAAGGGATCGATGACGATCGGCTGCAGAAAAAACATTATGAGTAAAATAGGAATCGAAGCGAGCCAGAAGTAGAACCACCAGCGCCGCGGGCTGCGCCGGATGACGAAATAAAGGATTCCAACCAAAAGCGTGCCCACGACCAGCATCAGGGCCTGGTTCAAGATCCAGTCACGGGTCCACGCTGTCCAGGTTTGCACGGAGAGCCCATAGGCGCGCGATAGCGACTCATCCCATATATCGGAAGGAATTCCAATGATCGCAATCGTCAGCAGTAGCAGCGGAGCGAAGATAATCAGCTGCACGAAGCGGTTGGACGAGACGCGTTCGGCCAGGTTGCGAAACGCGGGTGCGATCCGCCATCGCAAAATAACCAGTAACACCAGGAATCCGTAAAATGCGCCGATGAAGATGTGGCGATATTTGGTGTTTGAGTAAGTCTTAGCCCGAGCGTACTGCGCTGGAGGAGGCGCATACTCGACAATCGTGCTCTGCGCAGGCGCCGCGTTGGATTCCGTTGACTCCGAAGAACTGCTGGCCGTTGTGGAGGCAGGCGCCGTCGAATTATCGGGATTGGTTTGTCCGTAGAAAATTGTGGGCAGCGTGCCCACAAAAAGACAAAACAGAGCAAGGAATCGCAGTTGTTTCATAAGGCTTAGCCTCCGGGGCCTGATTATTTCAGAACTTCGGGTCGAAAAGCAGAAAAGAAACAGTACAGGTGAATGGTGTGGGTGGCAAACGTGCAATTGCGTGCGTGAGTGGCGGTAGCTATGGGCCGGTTTGTGCCCGGTTTTTAACGACCCGTTTTTGCGTCCCGACCTTGCGTCCCGATCTTGCGCCAATGAACCGTCAATGAATCATTACTTCGGAGAGGCTCCTCAGGTGCGCGAACGGGCCGAGTTCCGTTACCATAGGTATATTCTCACTGCAACATGCATCTGAATAAAAATTATGAAGATTCAAAGGCTATTGCCGCGTCTACTGTTGTCACTGGTTCTGCTCTGCCTGCCGGTTTTTGCGCAGGATGTGCCGGAAGCTCTCCGGCCGCCGAAGGGCGCGCAGATGGCGATTGTCGTTTTCGAAGATCTGCAATGCCCACAGTGTGGGCGAGTCGCGCCGCTGCTGGCCCAGGCTTCGCGGACGTATAAGATTCCCCTGGTGCAGCATGATTTCCCGTTGCCGATGCATAACTGGTCGTTTGACGCCGCTGTGATGGCACGCTACTTTGATACGCATTCCAAAGACCTTGGAAACGAGTTTCGCGAGACTGTGTTCGCGCATCAGATGGAAATCAATCCGCAGAATCTTCGCGCATTTGAGGAGAAGTTTGCCGCGGAACACAAGATCAGTTTGCCGTTTGTGGTCGATCCCGATGGCAAGCTCGCGGGGCTAGTGAAAGCAGATAAAGATTTGGGTATAAGTTTACACATTGATCACACCCCGACGATCTGGATCGTGAGCAATAAGCGAAGTACGCCGTACGTCGAGGTGAAAGACACAAACCAGCTCTACGTAATGATCGACGCGATGAAGAAGGAATAAGCGAGGTCAGAGGTCAGATTGTAGAGGTGAAGAACTTCTGAATCTGTAATTTTTATTCTTTCCACCTGCGAAACAGCAGGGCGCCGTTCGTGCCGCCAAAGCCGAATGAATTTGACATGGCGTATTCGAATCCAGTTTTGCGCGCGTGGTTGGGTACGAAATCCATGCCTTCGGTCTCCGGGTCTTGACTCTCGAGGTTAATGGTTGGCGGCAGAATCTGATCGCGCAGGGCCAGCACCGTTACTCCCGCTTCTAAACCGCCGGCTCCGCCGAGGAGATGGCCGGTCATCGACTTGGTGGAACTGACCGGGACTTTCTTTCCAAATAAATTTCGGATGGCATGTGCTTCGAGCGTGTCACCGATGGGCGTCGAAGTTCCGTGGGCATTGAGGTAGCCGACGACACTCGGATCGAGTTTCGCGTCACGTAACGCATTGCGCATGACGCGGAATCCGCCTTCGTGCTCGGGAGCGGGTTGCGTCATGTGATAAGCATCCGCAGACATGCCGTAGCCAACGATCTCCGCCAGAATGGGAGCGCCGCGACGGCGTGCGTGATCGAGTTCTTCGAGAACCATGATGCCGGCACCTTCGCCCATCACGAAGCCGTCGCGATCTTTGTCCCAGGGACGGCTGGCGCGCGCGGGATCGTCATTGCGAGTGGAGAGCGCGCGCATGGCGGCGAATCCACCGACGCCCATGGGAGTGATCGCAGCTTCGGAGCCTCCGGCAATCATTACGTCGGCGTCACCGTGCTGGATGATACGGAAGGAATCGCCGATGGAATGGGCGCTGGTGGTGCAGGCCGTGGCTGTCGCTTCGTTTGGACCCTTGGCTCCGAAGCGCATGGAAACGTGTCCGGCGGCAAGGTTGACGATGGCGGCAGGAATAAAAAAAGGAGAGATCTTGCGCGGGCCGCCCTCAATTAGCGCGGAGTGCTCACGTTCGATTACATCGAATCCGCCGATGCCCGAGCCGATATGCACGCCGACGTTCTCGGCATTTTCCGGCGTGACTTTGAGCTCCGACATCTTCATTGCTTCATCGGCGGCGGCGATGGCGAAGTGAATGAAGCGGCCCATCTTCTTCACTTCTTTTTTTTCGATGAATTGGAAGGGATCGAAGTTGCGGACTTCAGCGGCGATCTGACAAGCATAGGCAGAAGCGTCGAACCGGGTAATGCGATCGACGCCGCTCTTGCCTGCGAGCAGCGCCTGCCACACCGCTCCGGTGGTATTACCCACAGAGCAGATCAGGCCGATTCCGGTAATGACGACTCGTCTTGCCGAATCACTTGCCAAATTACTTGCCTGCCTTAGCGTGCTTGCCGATGTAGTCGACGGCATCCGACACGGTACGAATCTTCTCCGCATCCTCGTCGGGGATTTCGATATCGAAGGCCTCTTCGAAGGCCATCACAAGCTCGACGGTGTCGAGCGAATCAGCGCCCAGATCATCCACGAATGAAGCGCTGGGCGTAACCTCGCCCTCGTCCACACCCAACTGCTCGACAATAATCTGTTTCACTTTTTCATCAACGGCTGCCATGTTTTTCCTCGTTTCAAGTCTGGGAATCGCGGGTCCGGGTTCCGGGCCGGCGTTTAATGATTGTCGTTTACTTATTTACGACTGCATGTTGGTCACATCTTGCTCAATGGATCGAATGAAGTCGAAACCAGTAGTCTAAAAGGGATCGGGAAAGTATGCAAAGGAACTACTGGAAGAAAACTGGTGTGTGGGGAGATCACTATCGAATCCTAACTGGCGGCGGGGAGCGGGGTCAAACATGAGCGTCGCTAACCTCGGCAATCTTTCCGCTCGCTAGGCGAGACATGTTTGGAATACCAATGCTTTTCTTCTCGCGGTTTCCAATCGCGTACCCGATGGTAGAGTTCGTCGTAACTTTCTTGGGTTCGGCTCACTACCCCTACGACGCCGTCGTGGCTGACAAATAGAAGGTAATCCTTCCCCTCAGGAATCAAGAAGGCATCCCATCCGAACAGCAGAGGCAATACAAAATAGGAATGCATTTCGAACAATTCTTCGGATCGAAAGAGATGCCCTGGGCGCTCTTTCACAGGTGCGGTCTCGCCCTTCGCAAGGCGCATTTGCTCTAGGATCACGGCTCCGGTGGTCTCAGAGAAGTCGCCCCAGATACCTTGCTGCCTGATCCAAAGGAGCGCTCCTCCAAAAGAAACATCCGGCCACGTTGGCACTAGATAGTCCGCCAAAGCAATGACGCTCGAAGCTTTGTCTTCAAGTCCGACAGAGAAGCAGTAAAGCTGCTCGGTGTCATAGTAAACAAAACGGTCGGGGGTGACCTTCAAGCCCCGAGCTTCGCACCACTCGCGAACCTCTTCGGGAGTTAAGAACGTCATCTTGGTTTCCTATCCGCAAACGCTCTCAGACACATGACGGACACCTCACTTCGAGTATTCATCCCTCAGCTGGGTCTGCCGGCTGGTCATCGGAATCGCGCGTCCTTGGATGAAGACTTGTTTTACATCGGTTTTCACGTCCAGCGGATCGCCATTCGCCATTACTACGTTAGCGGTTTTGCCGGTATCGAGGGAGCCGAGTTGGTCGGCGACGCCCCACACTTCAGCGGCGTTGAGGGTGATGGCCTTGAGCGCCTCATCATAGGGAAGGCCGAAGGCGGTTGCGAATCCAGCTTGATCGGGCAGGTTGCGGACGTTATGCGCCGAATATGACGCGAAGACGATCTTGACCCCTCGTTTGTAGAGTTGTGCCGGAAGACTGTAGACCGCGTCATAGCGTTCGTCTTCTTTCGGAGCTTCGTAGATGGGCCCGACAATTACTGGCACCTTGAGGCTGGCCACATAGTCGAGGACTGGCTGCGAATGCGCGATGTGGTTCAGTACGAACTTCAACTTGAACTCATTGGCGAGACTGACGGCAGTTTGAAGATCGCTCGGGCTCTCGGCCGCAAGCACGATCGTTTTCTTGCCTTCCAGGTAGGGGATTAGCGCTTCCAATTTGAGATCGCGCTTGGGAGCTAGCGGCTCGGGCTTCTTATTTTGCGCGGCGTCGGCTTTCTTGCGGTCGTAGTCGGCTAATTTTGCTTTGTAGTCCTGAGCATCGATAAAAGCCTGGCGCAGCTGTGCAGCCAGTCCCATGCGCGTAGACGGGAATTTGCGCTTGTCGAATCCACCTTTGTTGCGGCGCTCATCGCCGGTGAAATTGAGCGGCATGGCATTATCGCGGATCAGCAGCATCTCGGTAGCGTTGGTTCCCTCGAGTTGGATGAAAGAATCCTGACCCGGCAGAGTGTCTCCATCCACGGGCGCGACAATGGCATTGGTGATCCCGTTCAGACGCGCGACTGGAATCAAGGCGGACTCGGCGTGAAACGCCTCGGCAGTGTGCATGTGCGGCATGATCTCGTCGCTTAGCTCAACCAGATCGTTGGTCATGTTTTCAGCGGAGATTTCCGTGAGGCCAAGCTGCGTTTCGGAATCGATCAGGCCGGGGTAAATGGTCATTCCGGTTGCGTCAATGATCTGCGCGCCGCTCGGGATATTGACGGAGCTTGCCGCACCGACGGCAGTGATCTTTCCGCCTTGCATGACGATTACGCCGTTCTCAATCACGCCGTGAGTGACGGTTAACAACTTGCCGCCTTTGAGGGCTACGGGCTTGTCCTGAGTGAATCCAAACGTTGAGAGCATCAAGAAGACAAAAATCAAAACCAAAGTCAAAGGCAGCGGGCGAGGGCGCCCGCTCCACACGGGCTTAGCTGATTGCTGATTGCTGATGGCTGACGGTTGCATTATTCTCCCTCCGTATAGTGCGTGGTTCCTAGACCCGGTAGCGCGCGGTCGAAGTAGACGTCGCCATCGATCAGAACTTTTTCCGGTGCACCGGTAGTCGACAGCGGATATCCGTCCCAGATCACGAGGTCAGCATCTTTGCCGACATCAATCGAACCGACGCGATCATCTACGCCGACGATCCAGGCTGGATTCAGCGTGATCATCTTCAAGGCCTCTTCTTCGGTGGCGCCGCCGTAACGAATGGTCTTGGCGGCTTCCTGATTGAGGCGGCGGGTGTAATCCTCGGAGTCGCTCTTGATCGCGACGCGCACGCCTTTGCGCATAGCCATTGTGGCGTTCCAGGGAATCGCGTCCCACGCTTCCGTCTTATAGCCCCACCAGTCGGCGAAGGTTGCAATGCCGATATTGTTGGCCGCGATCTGGTCGGAGACTTTGTAGGCTTCGAGCGCGTGATGAAAGGCACGAATCTTATAGCCGAATTCTTTTGCCATCGCGATTTCGGTCAGCATTTCGTCGGCGCGATAGATGTGGATCTGCACCATGAGCTTGCCGCGCAGAACATCGGCGAGAGCTTCGAGCTTCAGGTCGTGCTTGGGAGGCGTGGCATCTTTATCGCCGCGCTTGACCTTCTCGTTATAGTTGTCCCACTCGCGCATGTAATCCTGCGCCTCCACGAGGGCCTGGCGCTGGACAGCAAAATTGCCCATGCGGGTCGAAGGCAGCTGATCGCGGCTGCCGTAGACGCGCTTGGGATTCTCCCCGCTCGCGAACTTGATCGATCCGGGCGCATTGGGGAAGAGCATCTCATCGCGAGTGTCGCCGTACTTGTGTTTGATAACGACTGCCTGGCCGCCGATCATGTTGGCCGAGCCATGCAACAGCAGTGACGTGGTAACGCCACCAGCCAGCGCACGGTAGATGGCCTTGTCCTGATAATCGAAGGCGTCTTTCATCATCATCTGTGGCGTGACGGGACTGGTGGCTTCGTTGACGTCGTCATCGAGCGCGATGTGCGAGTGGCAGTCAACGATGCCCGGAGTCAAGTACTTTCCTTCGGCATCGATGATGATGGCGGTCGAGGGCGCGTTTACATTTTCACCGACCGCGGCAATCTTGCCGTCCTTGATATAGATGGAGCCATTCGTAATGTTGCCGTGGGTCACGGTCATTATGGTGGCATTCTTGATCACGACGTCGTGGTGGGCGGCGGGTGTGGATTGCGCGAACGCAGCCGCCGCCAGAATCGTGGTTAGCAAGACGCACCGAAGCGCGAGTCTCTTTGCCGGGATTAGTCGCATTGTTTTGAACTCCAGAAAAGTTCGCTTGCAGAGAACTCCGGATTGTAGGAGCCTCGGCGAAAAGGGTCAACGCGAAATGCAATGACCATTGACCGAGCCTTTAGATTGTGTGGCAGCGAGTCTAGGCCCAGCTCAGAAAGGGCACAGCCCCGTCACCACACTTGCTCACTTCGTCGAACTCATGTCACGATTTGGACGTGAAAATCCTGACCCTGCTTGCCGTTACACTGGCACTCGCGTTGTCCGCACTGGCCGCCGACTGCCCCAAGAACCAGCCGAAGACCGAGGCCACGCTCATCGAACTGGAACAGAACTGGGCCGCAGCCCTCAGCCGCAAGGACGCTGACACCGTAGCTTGCATGTTAGCCGACGAATTTGAAGATGCCGCCCCCGATGGCTCGTTGCATACTCGCAGCCAGACGCTGGAGCAGATTCCGCACAAGAAACCCGGCACCAATCAACTCTCAGAAATGCGCGCGCACATCGAAGGCAATTTGGGATTTACCCGTGGACTTGCCACGCTGGTTGACGGGTCCGGTAAGGTCGTGGCTCGCGTCCGCTTCACCGACGTATACACATATCGCGATGGCCGCTGGCAAGCGCTAGTTGGACAGGAATCGCTTCTCACTCTCACTGAGGCCAGCCATTAAATGCGCGCCGTAGTGCAGCGTGTTAGCCGCGCGAAAGTTACCGTGGGCGAAGAGACCACAGGCGAGATCTGCCTCGGACTGCTGGTGCTGCTCGGGGTGGGAGCGGGAGATACGCGCAGCGATGCCGATTACCTTGCTGAGAAAATAATTGGCCTGCGCATTTTTGAAGATGCCTCCGGCAAAATGAATTTGCCGGTCATCGAGGTTGGCGGCGCGCTACTCGTGGTTTCGCAATTTACCCTCTACGGAGACGTGCGCCGGGGCAGGCGTCCATCGTTCGACGCGGCCGCTCCGCCCGAGCAGGCGCGCGAACTTTACGAATATTTTGTGGAGAAAATCCGCGTTGCTGGTCTGCGCTGCGAAACTGGACGCTTCCAGGAAACCATGCAGGTGAAACTGGTGAACGAAGGGCCGGTCACGATCCTGCTGGATTCGGCCAAAGTGTTCTAAGAGAAAATTGCCCTTCGCTCTGCCAGTAGAGCGCCGGGCGTCCCCACCCGGCCAAATGGAGGAGAAGCCCGCTTTTTCCATCGATTCATTCGAAAACCTTTCCGGACTTTCAGTACACAGTTGCCAAGTATTAGCTATTGACAACACTATACCTTGCAATACATAGTATCGACATGAAGGAGCGCGAAACGCGCGAGCAAGAGGCTGGCGATAAATGGGAAGTCCAACTTCGCAAAGGCTGTCTTGAACTGGCCATTCTGGCTGCGTTGTGGGACGGAAGACGTTATGGGCTGGAAATTCTGCGGCGGCTGGAAAGCGATTCCGATTTGATCGTATCGGAGGGAACGGTTTATCCGCTGCTTAGCCGGTTAAAGACGCTTGGCCTTGTGCGCAGCGAGTGGGTCGAGTCTGATGCCGGACATCCGCGGAAATATTATGCGCTCACTCCTGCTGGGAAACGACGGGCTGTCGAGATGACCGCGGTCTGGGCGCGTTTCTCGTCGAGCATGACCAAGCTGCTCGCTCCCCTCGTGAAGGAGAACAGATGACCATAACAGGCGATTCGCAGCAGAAAATCGATGCGTATCTGGGCAGGCTGCGTGGGCAATTGCGCGGCATTAACGACGAAGAGGTCCGTGAGATCGTCGAGGAGCTGCGCAGCCATGTTATGGATAAGGCCGCTGCTTCCGGAGAAGCGAACGGAGAAATCACGGCTGTTGGAGTTGATGCGGCATTGGCGGCGCTGGGCTCTCCGGAAGAACTGGCCAGCCAATACTTGACCGATAACCTGCTGGCGCGTGCCGAGGTGAGCAGGTCGCCGGTTCAGATTCTGAGGAGCTTATTCGGCTGGGCAAGCCTGAGTGTTGCCGGCTTCTTTGTGTTGCTCGGTTCCATCTGTGGATATTTCTTCGGAGTTGTTTTCATTCTAGTGGCAGTGTTGAAACCATTGCATCCGTACACAGCAGGATTGTGGATTTTTCCTAATGGCAGCGGCGACTTTGAGATGTCTTTTCGACTTGGATTTGGGACTGTGCCGGCGGGTGGCAGGGACGTATTGGGCTGGTGGATCATACCCATCGGCACGGTCGTGGGATGCGGGCTCGTGATGCTGACCACGCATATTGCGGTCTGGTTCGTGCGGCAATATCGGAGATCGCTGGTGTTCCCTAAAGGCTGATTGCTTATTTGGGCCAAGACCGGAACGGAAGGAGAAACAATGGATAGAACTTTGATGACGTCGATAGAAATGACAAACGTAAGCGGGACGCTGGCTCCCAGCGCAACAGAATCAAGTCCGTTGCCGAGAAATGGACTGACGCCCACGCAGCGATGGATTTCCCTGGCGGAATTTGTAATGGGCGGCGCGATTGTGATCGGCCACAACGTCTATCACGTTATTCCCAACGAAGTGCCCATCCTTTTTGTAATCGGATTGATTTCACTGCGCGTGCGCGACGGCGGCTGGGGAGTGATTGGACTGCGCTGGCCGATCTCATGGCGGCGAACTGTTTTGTTCGCGCTTGCGGCTGCTGCTGTAAGAATTCTGCTCGGTCAGTTTGTAACTGATCCGATTACGGCCCACTTCTGGCCGCCCGCAGTCGGGCCAAGCGGTTTTGAGGGAATCACTGGCCACTGGATGGTGGCTCTGCGCTGGCTTCTGATCGTCTGGACCTTTGCCGCATTTGGAGAAGAGATCAGCTACCGCGGCTACCTGGTCACGCGCGCGGCAGACGTGGGCGCGCGTTCCCAAACCATGTACTGGATTGCGGTCCTGATGGTGTCGGTGCTTTTCGGATATGGACACTATTACAAAGGCCCGTCGGGAATCGTGGATTCCGGCATGGCCGGGTTGGTTCTCGGTACCGCTTATCTGCTGTCTGGACGCAACCTGTGGGTGTGCATTCTGGCGCATGGATTAATTGACACGGTTGGAGTCGTCGCCTTGTTCTTCGGATGGGCAAATTAGGTACGATTTTTTTTCGAGAAAGCCCGCGTCATTGGATCGCGGATTTTGCTGGACTCAGCAGAGATAGTCTGAGAGTTATCCTGAAAGATACTCTGAAAGAGTACTCTCCAAGAACCAACTTCGGGGGTGAGGTTCTCTGCTTACGACTGTTGCCGATAATGAACGCCGCAATCAGGCGCTTCCGCCTCTCGCAGTCGGCATTCTGATCGGCCTCTGTACAGCCAAGCTCCTGCTGCACCTCTTCACCAGCGTCCGCCACTACGGCTACTTTCGCGACGAGCTTTATTACCTCGACATGGCTCGCCATCTCGACTGGGGCTATGTCGACGCCGCTCCACTGATCGCCGTTTACGCCAAGATTGCGCTGTGGATGGGCGGTTCTCTGGCGGCGCTGCGCATCATTCCCGCACTCGCTGGTGCAGCACTCATTGCGCTCACGATGGCGATTGCGCGTGAACTCGGCGGCGGACGCTACGCCCAATTCCTTGCCGGGCTCTGCATTCTGCTCTGCCCCGCCGTTCTGGTCCTGGACAATTTCCTCAGCATGAATGCTTTCGAACCGCTGTTCTGGATGGGCTGCATCTGGGTAGTCGCGCGCATCCTGCGCACCGGAGACTCACGGCTCTGGCTATGGTTTGGCGTGCTGGCAGGACTGGGACTTGAGAACAAGCACTCCACGTTGTCTTTCGGATTCGCCGTCACCGTCGCTCTGCTTCTGACGCATCATCGCCGCGAGTTTGCAAAGCCGTGGATCTGGATTGCGGGGGGAATCGCGGTCGCGCTCTTTCTCCCGAACCTCATCTGGCAAATCCGCCATCACTTTCCCACCATCGAAGACCTGGCCAATGTCCGCCGCGAAGGCAAGAACGTGGTGCTCGGGCCGCTGGCGTTCGTGAAGCAGCAGATCCTCGCCATGCAACCGATCCTGTTTCCGGTGTGGCTCTCAGGGCTGATTTGGTTTCTCCGCGAGCGCCGCTGGCGCGTGCTGGGCCTGACCTTTGTTGTCTTCTTCGTATTGATGGAGGTCGCGCACGGCAAAGACTACTACGTGTTCCCGATTTATCCGATGCTGCTTGCCAGCGGCGCTGTCGTTTTCGAAATCTGGCTGGCCCACCGCGCCAATTGGACACGAGCGGCGGTCGTCATCGTCATCGTTCTTGCGGCGCTTCCGCTACTGCCGATGATGGTTTGGATTCTGCCTCCAGAGCGGCTTCTCGCCTATCAGAGTGCGATTGGATTCAAGCCTGCCAAGGAAGAGGTGCACCACGAATCACTCTTACCGCAAGCGATCGCCGACCAGTTCGGATGGCCCGAGATGGTAAGCGAGGTCGCCGGCATCTACAACTCGTTATCACCGGAAGACCGTGCCAATACCGGCATTTGGGCCGGTAACTATGGTGAAGCTGGAGCGGTTAATGAGTTCGGCTCGCAATACGGGTTGCCGCGCGCCTACTCCCGCCACCAGAACCATTGGTATTGGGGTCCGCCTCCGCAGGTCTACAAGAACCTCATCGTGCTCGAATGGAGCCTCGATGACGTGCGCGACAACTGCACTTCATTTCAGGCTTTCGAACACCATGAGCGCTTTGGCATGGGCGAGGAGAACACGCCGATTTATCTTTGTCGCGGCGTCAAGTTCGACATCCAGAAAATCTGGTGGCACTCCCACCACTGGAATTGACGTTGGAGTTTTAGGGGAATTAGTGAGATCATTCGGGCAGAGAGCAGTTGGGAGCAGCGGCGTGAAATACCGAATTGCCATGTGGGCGAGTGCAGGCTTTCTGATTGCGGCGGGCTGGAATTTTTATGTCCTTGCAGTGTCCCCAGTTCAGGTAGCTTCAGCCGAACCGATGGTGTGGGCTCTCGTCCGCTTAACTTGCCCAGTTGTGCTTGCTAGTTTTTATTTCCATTTCGGGCTTTATTTCTTCTGGGTTCTTCTAGCCAATGCGGCTACCTATGCGTTCGTTGGCCTGATTGTAGAAGGACTGCACCGAAGATTCAGGAGTGCAGACTTCCGTTTGACCGATTTCCACAGCGCACGATAGACTAGTTGAGTTTGCCTGTACTTGCGGACCCGTTCTGGGGCCGCGCCGCGTTTCCGGTCACAAGCCGTTGCGGGAAAACAGCAAGCACAAGATTGTATCTGCCGAGCTGTACTCGGCTTGGATGGGGCAAAGTCCCGTCCCTACACGAGATTAAGGAACACGAGTCCAAGGAGAGTTTATGTACGCGGTGATCCGCGCAGGTGGAAAGCAGTATCGCGTCGCCCCGGGCGACGTGATCCGGGTAGAAACACAGGAAGACAAGGACGGCAAAGTTGAGTTCGGCGACGTGCTGGCTGTCTCGGCTGAGGCGGGCAGCGTTCTGCCTCCAGGATCGGGAGCGCTCGTGAGCGGCGAGGTCGTCGAGCAGGGACGCGGCGAGAAGATCCTGGTCTTCCACTACAAGCGTAAGAAGCAATACAAGAAGCTGCGTGGACATCGGCAGAATTACTCCGCGGTCCGCATCACCGAGATTGCTTTTGATGGGCAGTCGTTTAAGGCCCCGGAGCTTGTGAAAAAAGAGAAGAAGGTCAAGAAGGCGCACGAGGGCAGCGAACACGAGACTCACGGCGAAGTGAAGCGCTCGAAGCGGCCGGGGAAAAAGGCGACGAAGCACGTAGCGCACCCGCACGCGAAAAAATCGGCTCCGAAGAAAAAAGCGGCGAAGAAGAAAAAGAAATAGCAGCTTTCTTTGGGCGCTGAGGATGAGCATGAGCATGAGGTCCTTCGGCTCCGCTCAGGGTCAGGATGACAAGTTAGGTTGGATCATTTTAGGTTGGATCATTGAGAAATTGGGATTTACTGGCAACTGGCCACTGAGAATCGGAAACTGATTTATGGCGCATAAAAAAGGACAAGGCACTTCACGAAACGGGCGCGACTCGAACGCGCAGCGGCTTGGCTTTAAGGCTTTTGGCGGACAACTGGTGCCGGGCGGCACGATCATCGTTCGCCAGCGCGGTACGCGGGTTAAGCCTGGATTGAACGTCGGACGCGGCAAGGACGACACTCTCTTCGCCAAGATTACGGGACGGATTAAGTTCATCAATAAGGGATCGATGGGGAAGTTTGTGATGGTCGAACCCGAGGCCGTCGAAGCGAAGTAGGATGTTGGCTGCGATTTCGATGTCCAGCCCCTAAAAGGGCGGTTTATTTCGCGCGATGTGCGGTATCGCTAAAGCGATACCCTGATACGAACCTTAGCCGGCAAGATGCCGGTGCTGCTAGCCTCGGCTTCGCGTCGAGGCTTTTTCGTTGCGACGAATTTGCGGAGGTTCGCTCTGTCGGACTGCCGAGAGCGGCTGTTCCGACGGGAGTCTTGGTGCTGACTTTTCGCGGGCGAGGGCGCCCGCGCCAGATAGATCCTACACAACATGTTTATCGATGAAGCCAAAATTCGAGTCAAGGCTGGAGATGGCGGCAACGGCTGTATGGCGTTTCGGCGGGAGAAATTCGTTCCGCGCGGCGGACCTTCGGGCGGCGACGGCGGTAGAGGCGGCGATATTTGGATGGAATCGAGCGAGCGCCACAACACGCTGGTGCATTTCCGTTTCAATCCTGAATATAAGGCCGAGCGCGGACGGCATGGCGAGGGCGCGAAGAAAACTGGCCGCGATGGGGAAGGGATTGTCCTGAAGGTGCCGGTGGGCACGATCGTCTACGACGAAGACACGGGTGAGATTGTCCACGATTTTTCGCGTCCCGACGAACGCGTTGTGATCGCTCGCGGCGGGCGCGGTGGACGCGGTAACGCGCAGTTTGCTACCTCCACGCATCAAGCCCCGCGTGAGCACGAAGATGGACGCCCCGGAGAAGACCGCAACTTCCGCCTGGAATTGAAGCTGCTCGCCGATGTCGGCCTGGTGGGCTATCCGAATGTGGGCAAGTCGACGCTCATTTCGGTCATCTCGGCGGCGCGTCCGAAGATTGCGGATTATCCATTTACTACGCTTGAACCAAATCTCGGCGTGGTGCTCGTGGGCGACAAGGGAAAAGAAGAAAGTTTCGTGGTCGCCGACATTCCGGGTTTGATCGAAGGCGCGCACGCCGGATCGGGCCTTGGCACGCAATTTCTGCGGCACATCGAGCGCACGCGGTTGCTGGTGCACATGGTCGATGTCTCGGACGGAAGCGGGCGTCCTGATGTGGTGAAAGATGTTGAGGTAATCCTTGGCGAACTGGCCAGCTTCGGCGCCGGGCTGGAGAAGAAGCCTACTCTGATGGTCGCGTCGAAGATCGATGTAGCGAATCCGGAGAAACTTAAGAAGCTTAAACAATGGGCTACTCGGCGGAAGCTGAAGCTTTATCCGATTTCGGCGGTTACCGGCGAGGGGATTGAAAAGCTGAAGTTTGCTATGGCGGAGGAAGTGGATAAGGTGCGGAAGGCGCTGGCAGCGCAGGCAGAAGAAACGAAGATTTCTCGTTTCGGCGCTTAGATTGGACAGCGGCTCTGCGAATGGGATTGTTAGTGTGATGTCGATGTTTACGGCAGCGGCGAAAACTTTCATTCGCAGAAGAGGCACCAGTAATATTCTGGACAGCTTACTGGTTCTGCGTTTCTTCCCACGTGAGGTAAAACATCAACCACATCGCTCTGGCCTTTCCCTTCTGGATAGCGAATGAAATCGACAGCGTTGCCAGTACCGTATGCTTGACGGGAGCCATCCGCAAACACAACCGTGAAGATCGTGTAACCCATGCCAGATTCCCCGCTTTCATACAGTTTGTTCGCAAATTCCGCTGGCAAACGCGTCGGACTTTCAGCCAGTGCATCCACATCCGAAAGCGAAATATAACTCTTCCCACGATCTTGCTGTGGATAGACACCCCAGTGCCTGATGTACGGCCCCTCGGATACGACATAGACGCAGACGAGAACGGTCCCGTCCTTCATACGTGCAGCACAGGGCCAATAAGTAAGGTCCCCAGCCTTGCTAGGAGTGATCGCACCGAGGTCATCTCGGAGCTTGTCTGGAAACTTTGGGATGTGTGGCCTTACTAGCCAAGGTCCTCTGGGATTGCTCATGTGTGGACTAATCGATGAGAAAGGTTTATCGGGTGATCGACTGTCTTTCACGCCCGCCAGTTTGTTCAGAAAAGATATACCAACGTGCGGAATGAACGGTAACTCACGCCCCGTCCAGTTTGTTTTGAATGGCCGAGAAGCATGATCTTCCACGTCTCCGACGATGAGTAGTGAGCCGTCTTCGAGAAGGTCGACGACTGTTAAATTGCAAGTGTAGAAATGCTCTTCATCCATAAACACACGTTTGACAATCTGTTCAACAATGTTCTCAGTTATGCGTGGGTCTGAGCGGCCCAACCACTGGAATGCGAACGTACGAGGCAACTTCTGCCCGGCTTTCTCTTCAGCGAACTGGACGACTTCGTCGAGCGCCGTCGAAACAAAGGTCGAGAATTCTTCACGATTCATCGGATTAGCAACCGCAATCAAATACCGGTTAACATTTTAGCGGTTTTTTGACGTGCCTCAACTGTTGTAATCAGCGTTGGACGAAGAACCGATCCCTGACCGAACTTCAATCATGTCACGGTCCTTTCCTGCCGTCCCCCGTGCTAAAATTTCCACAGCCTGTGACCCTAGCGCCATCCTGGACCCTAGTTTTGATCGACCTCGCACCCTCCATCCTCGCTGCGGACTTTGCCCATCTGGCGGATCAGATCGAGCGGGCGACTGCGGGCGGCGGAAGCGTGATCCATGTGGACATTATGGACGGGCATTTTGTGCCTAATCTAACGCTGGGGCCTCCGGTGGTTAAATCTTTGCGCCGGGCAACCCGGCTTCCGTTGGATTGCCATCTGATGATAGAAAACCCTGACCTTTTCATCCCAGAGTTTGCCGACGCAGGGGCGGACTGGATTTCGGTGCATCAGGAGGCGTGCCGGCATTTGAATCGCACGCTGAACCTGATCAAGCAGCACAATTGCCGGGCGGGGGTGGTGATTAATCCGGCGACGCCTGTGGAGACGCTCTCTGAAGTGCTCGATATTGTCGATTATGTGCTGGTGATGAGCGTGAACCCGGGGTTTGGGGGACAGAAGTTTATCCCAACGACTCTGCATAAGATGACCAGGCTGGCCGAAATTCGTGCGAGGAACGGGTATCAATTTCGCATCGAAGTAGATGGTGGCGTGGCTTTGGACACGGTGACGGATGTGGTACGCGCCGGAGCGGAGATTCTGGTGGCGGGGAGTGCCGTGTTCGGCGAGGGCGATCCAAAAACAAATGCGCAGACGCTGCTCGAAGCGGCGCGGAGCGCGAGTTTGCAACGAGTGTAGGTTCAAGAAGCGAGCGTAGTTTTAGAATTTGAGGTGCAAACGATGCGTCGGAATTCAGTTGTGTTACTTCTCGGGTTGCTGCTGGCGTTAACGGTGGCATGCACCAACAAAAAATCGAACAATCCACTGGCGAACCTCGGCTCGAAACAGCCCGACAAAGTGCTATTCGACCGCGCCATGGATGCCATGAAGCACAACCGGTTCGACGTGGCCCGGATGACGCTGCAGACGCTGATCAACACCTATCCGGATTCGGAATTTATCGCGCGCGCCAAGCTGGCGGTTGCCGATTCATGGTATGCCGAGGGCGGCACCACGGCGATGCAGCAGGCCGAGATTGAATACAAGGATTTCAAGACGTTCTTCCCCAACATGCCGGAGGCGGCCGAGGCGCAGCTGAAGGTGGCGAACATTCATTATGAAGAGATGGAAAAGCCTGATCGCGATTTCACGCACGCAATGCGCGCCGAGGATGAATACCGGGCGCTGATTCAGGAGTATCCCGACAGCAAATTCGTCCCTAAGGCGAAACAGCGGCTGCGGGAAGTGCAGGAAGTGCTGGCCGACCGTGAATTCGGCATCGGTCATTTCTATTACATGCGGCTGGCATATCCGGCGGCCATTGCGCGCTTGAAGACGCTGGTGGAGCGGTATCCGTTGTATAGCGGCGCGGACCAGGCGCTGTACCTTCTCGGACAATCTTATGAAGGCGAGATCGAGGTGGTCCGCAAGAACCCGCGCATGAATGAAGTGTACAAGGGCAAGATGATCGACGAACTAACCAAAGACGCGGCTGAGGCATACGCAAAGATCATCACCCGGTATCCGGCAATGGACCGGGCGCTCGATGCGAAGGCCCGGTTGGAGGCATTGCATCAGCCCGTGCCGCGGCCGACGAGAGCCATGCTCGAACAGAACAAGAAAGAAGTGGCCAGCCGGCATGAAGCAGGCACCATGCAGACTATGTTGAATGGTTTCGAGAAGCATCCGGATGTAGCCAAGGCTGCGCATACCGGCGAGCCAACCATGACGGATCCGGAGCCAGTGACCGCCACGGGCGTAGTAAAAGATTTGGCCAGTGCGATGGGAAAACCGGGCGGCGACAGCAAACTCGTCGGAGTGCAAACAATTAACGGGAACCCAGCGCCAAATCAGCCGGCTCCGCGGTCGGATACTCCGGTAGCGGCAGCAGACTCGGCGGCACCGGCTACGGAACAGCCTGCGGCGGCGGGTCCGGCGGCGACAGCGGAGTTGAAGGCAAACGTAGCCGATCCGAATGAATTGAAGCCGAATGTTGAGCCCGACCCAAACGCTCTACCTCCGCTACAGCAGAACAATGAACTGGAGAGCAATGGTGGGACATCGAGCTCAGCTTCTGCTGCTCCAGCGAAAACCGAAGAGATGGCTGATATTTCTTCGAGCAGGAAGAAAAAGAAAAAGGGGCTGGCGAAGCTGAATCCGTTCTAGGAGTCAGAGGTTTAAGTCAAAGGGCAGAGGTTTTAGTGCGGGGTCGGCTCCGACCTTTATGACTAACCTTTGCAATCTGACCGTTGACGGCAGCAATCAGACCTCCAACCTCTGCCATCAGACCTCTGATCTCTCACCCCTCACCAACGGGCTAGGAACGGTCGTAACCTGTTACCCCTACGGGAATCGTTGACTTAGGTTAGAGGACAAGGTACTTTCGCGTTATCTCTCCTTAGTGTGCGAAGGAACGACGCTTGGCGCGGAAAATACTGCTCGCCGATGACAGTGTTACAGCCCAGAACATGGGGCGAAAAATCCTGGCCGATGCCGGGTATGACGTCGTCACGGTCAATAACGGATCTGCTGCCCTCAAGCGGATTACCGAAATCAAGCCCGATCTGATCGTTCTGGATGTGTATATGCCCGGTTATAGCGGGCTGGAAGTCTGCCAGCGGCTGAAGGATTCAGCCGAGACAGCGCACATTCCCGTGCTGCTGACGGTGGGCAAGCTGGAGCCTTTCAAACCGGAAGAAGCGCGCCGCGTCAGAGCCGACGCCCACATCGTAAAACCTTTTGAAGCCAGCGAGTTATTGACGGCGATCACGCGACTCGAAGACCGCATGGTCCCTCAGTCCGAGGCACGATTCAGTACATCGGTTTCTGGACTCGAGCGATTTGGTGGCGAGGAGAGAGGCCGGAAAGCGGAAAGTGACGGGGAGACCGATACTGGATGGAAAAGCCGGCTACGTTTTCCGTCGAAGAAAAAGAAAGAAGAGCCTGAACCAGAAGAAGTTGCGGAAGCCGCGACCTTCGGGGTTGTCCGGAAGGGAAAGGGCAAGCCAGGTAGCGGTCCGGCGTTTACGGTGAAGGCTCCGCCGCCACCGGGGCAGGAACCCGGACTGGTTCCAGATATTCCGCGTGATATTACGCCGGAAGAATTGGACGCGCTCAGCGCGTTGGCCGCGAAACTCGATGGACCGATCCCAGAGGCTGAAAATATTTCGCCGCTGGCCGAAAAGATGGGCCCGGTTGAGGCTGCGACGGCAGAAATTGCTGCAGCCCAGACCGCAGCGGCCAAGATCGAAACGGCTAATATTGAAGCGGCTAAGGTTGAAGCAGCCCAGCCTGAACTGGCAAAGGCTGAAGTCGAAGTTCCTGTCCTTGCGGCGGCCATTGCAATTGCGGCAGGTGTTGACTCCCCGGCGCCAGCAGTCGAAAGCAAGAACGTTGAAAGTAAGCCGGAAGTCGAAATTCAAGTCGAGCACGTAGAGCCACCGAGCAAAGTTGCAGTTGCCGAGTCAGCTTCGTCAGAAATCGATAAGGCAGAAACTGAGCGTCTTCCGAGTTCCGAAATTCAGTCTCCGGCAAGCGAGCGTACCGAGACCTTGGTGGCGGACGCAGTCGCCGTGAATACTACGTCCCTTGCACAAGACCCTGCGCCGATAGACAAATCCGATGAACCGAGATTTGCCTCGACCGTGAGCGCGGTCGAGCAAATGCAAGCGGAAGCGAAGCTGTCCGAAGCCGGCGCCAAAGCTGAAAAGGCCGAGGCGAGCGCGTCAGCCGAAGCAGTTGCTGGGCAGAAAGAAGAATCCAAGATCCTAGAGTCCGAGATCCAGGAATCCAAGGGCCAGGAATCAACCGCGGAACGATCAAAAGCCGAAGACGTCAAGACGAAGGAGTTGAAGGCCGAGAAAATTGCACAGCCGGTTCCTGCGGCGGCGAACGCGCCTGAACCCGACGAGCCTGCGCCAAGCGATGAGGAACTCGCCGAAGCGTTGCGCTTGCTAACACCCGCTACCGGGCACGCGGATATCTCTATCGTACCGTCACACGGAACTCTGGTGGCAGCCGGCCAGTTGCTGGCGGAAGAAGTGGCCCGCAATGCGGCAGCCGGTCCGCATTGGGTAGCGGAGTCAGTGGCGTTGAGCCCCGAAGAAGCAGCAATTTCGCTGGAAGCGGAAATGTTCCGCACCTTTGCGACAACGCCCGCGACAACGGCCACGTTGGCACCCGTCCCCCAACGGGAATCGGGGCGGATCACCGGAGTTTCAGCAATTGCAGCCGCGGTTGAGAACCGGCTTGTAGAAGCGGAAATAGCGGCCACCGCCAGAGCGTTGGCAGAGCCACGGGCCGAACGTCATGCAGAGGCGACACTCACGGAAGCATCGGTCGTGGCAGTGCCTACAGAAGGCGTGAGGGCGATTTCAAACGCTGTGAGTCCGGTGGTGGAAGAGAACGCAACCGAGATCGCAACAAATACGAAAATTGCGACGGACGAGTTTGCAACAAAGAAGCAAGAAGCGGAACAGAAAGATCCCCCGGCGAAAGTCGCGGAGATAGCACCGATAGAAGAGGTTGCGACAGCAACCTTTGCGGACGCGGTGGGCAACCGCAACGAGTACGAAGACGCCGAAACTACCGTGGAACAGAGCGCAGATCCCGTTAGCGCAACGACAGCTGAGGCGGCAACAACTGTGGTGGCAGAAGAGAATCAAGATTCAAGTTCAGACTCTGGGGGTGAGGATTCCATGGGCAAGGATGGGAAAAAATCGAACTGGCATCAGATACGAACCGCGCCAACTGGCGCTGCCGCAAACAGCAACCTAGTGGAAGCGGCAAAAGAGGCCGCATCAAGCACCGAAGAAGCTCCGAAGGCCATGGCAGCAGCAGCAGCGGCAGAAGGTTCAGCGTCTGCAACCGACGCCAGCACGATTGCCAGCATTGTGGATAGCGTAATGGCCGACCTTCGCCCGAAGATCGTGGAAGAGATTGCCAAGAAGCTGGCGGGCAAGTAAGACAGCTCTTAGCATCAGCCGTCGTCTCATACTCTATGCGTCACACTTGATGCGCTTCGCCCGTTGCGGGGTCGGCAGCGGGCCGCGTCGAGGCGAAATCGATGATGCACGGCTAGGGTATAACCGCGAATACCACGCCGCAACCGGTGAGTGTGCAGTTACCGGTTCCTCCCGCAAAGGTCGTTCCGTAAAGATTCCCGGCCGCATCCACGATGACACCTTCAGCAGGATTCGCCCCCAAGGGACCATTGAACGCATCTATCATGCTGAAAGTGAAACCTCCCTTGGCCTTGGGAGACAGTTCGAAGATCGTCCCACAACCATTGCCATTGTCGCAGGCTAAGTCGCCGCCGCCGCCGGTTGTGCCATACAGATTTCCAAGGGTGTCGAACGCTAATCCGCCAGAGGGCTGGCTTCCTTTTGATCCGTCAACGCCATTGAATGTGTGCACCACGCTGAATTTCCAACTTCCCGATTTGGGTGTGAGTTTGTAAACCGTGCCGCAACCGCTTTCCGGGCACGCGAAGGATCCTCCGTCGAAGGTCTCGCCGTAAAGATTGCCAGCGCTGTCAAATACGAGCCCACCGCTTGGAGATCCACCGTCAAGACCATCGTTGAAACCGTAAAGGACTTTCTTCGTCCAACTTCCATTCTGGGATGGACTCAACTCGAACACGGTACCGTAGTCGCAGGCAGTTTGGGTAATGCCGCCGCTGGCCGTGGCGCCGTAGAGATTTCCGGCACCGTCAAGAACCAGAGCGCTGGGAAATCCCCCATCGGTGCCACCCATGAAGGTGTAGAGAAGAGTCTCTGTCCAAGTGCCGTCTGGGTTCGGCGAGAGCTTGAACAATGTGCCGTTGCACTCCTCAATGCACCCGCCGCCAGCTGGGCCGTAAAGATTCCCAGCTGCGTCAAAGATAACCCCTAACCCTGGCTCCTCCGCATCTGTGCCGCCCACGAATCTGTAGATGACAGTTTCTTTCCAAGTCCCTTTCTCGGTGGGCGAGAGCTTGAACACTGTGCCACAGCCTTCTTCGCAATCGTCATTACCACCTGTCACTGTCGTGCCGTAGAGATTACCGGCGGCATCGAATACCAGAGTGCCCGACGGAGCAGCGCCGTCGTTACCACCCCGAAATTTGTAAATCACACTCTCTGTCCAACTTCCGTCTTTACCGAGGACTACTTTGAACACAGTTCCACAAAAAGGCGCGCTCTGACCGCAAATGCTGAGGCCGCCGCCGTCCGTTGTACCGTAAAAGTTGCCAGCTCCGTCGGAAACCAAACCACCAGCGGGTTCAAAGCCGTCTGGCACACCTCGAAACGCGTACACCTTTTCCGACGCAGCTGCCCAGGAACTGGGCACGACGATCAAGGCTATCGCTATAGCAATCAGAGTTCTGCCGGTCATTATTTTGGCGATCGATGTGACCAATCTTTTTGCGATCATGCTTCTCCTCGGTCTGCGGATCTTACCGTCGCTCTGGATTGCCAGCACTCGCACTAGTGACTTGGTAATTGGCGCTACAAAATGCCAGATTGGCGAAGGGTTCGTGACGGGCGGAAGAGTACCCCAGGCTACTGCGAAGGGATGTCCAAGGATTGTAAAAACTTTGTCAACTTAAAGTGAACGGAATCGTCAGCACCGACGGGAAGCCTGCGCCGCAGTTCCGATTGGGTAATGCTCCGGCTGAGGAGCGAACTCATGCTGAACACATCGCACGATGATGGCTAGCGCCCACCGACTCCCGATCCCGCGCGTATGGGCACCCACCAGGACGTCGTAATCTACTTCGGATGTCCCGACGTGATGGAGCCTGCGCCCCACTGCGGGGAACGGGGATAAACGTGAAGGAGCCAAAAGTCTCGTCAGATAGCATGAAACAGTTATATCTACCCACCGATCCCGATGGCTACCTTCTCCTGTCCGATTGTAAAAGCTTGGCTAGCCTCACCATTAGTGCGTAATTGACGTAACCCTTCCTGTCGAAGGATCCAGAAAGACACGATCTGCACGGAGATGCGTGAAATCGAACATGGGCGAAGCATCCCCCGCAATCACGTCAAACGATCCATCGCCAATGCGACCCAATCCCCAATTGTCTTCGATGAACCGGGTAACCGAAGTTTGGTCGAGCACGCCGCTGTCCACGAAATTTTCCCTCGCGTAGGGCGAAACAACGACCAGCGGCAGCCGCGGACCGTATCCACAGCGGCCCTGAAGGCCGGCCAGTGAGTCGGCGCCGTTGCCGCAGGCGGCTGCGCCCGTGAGTGCATCGGCGGAACTGGATGACTGGTTCATAATCGGTCCGATCACATGGTCGTACCAGCCGTCGGAGTCGTCCCAGGCGATGAACACAACGGTCTGACTCCATTCCGGCAACTGTTGGAGCTGGTTGATAGTGTTGACAATCCAGCCCTGCTCATCCAGAGGAGAGGAGTTTCCGGGGTGGCCATCTTGCGCCCGAGCTGCCTTCAGGAAACTGACTGCCGGCAGATTCCCCGACGATGCCGCCTGCCAGAAATAGCTCAGGTCGTAAATGTGGTTGGCTTGGCCGTTGTGTCCCACCTCCGCAACGTTGGCCGGAGCAATGTGGTGCTCATTGTTCGTGGTGCGATAGAACTGGAACGGATTGTGATAGCCAGCATAGGCTACTTCCGGTGTGCCATCGAGGCGGTTGGTCGTGGTATTGCATTGTGCACGATGGCCCGGGCTGTACGGTGACGACGGAGTAAACCCGCCTTGAAACCAGCCCCAGGAAACGTTTTGCGCGTTGAGTAGATCGCCGATGTTCTTGCCGCTGAATGAAACTCGATCGTAGCTGAAACAATCTTCATACCAGGGGTCGGGATCACCGATCATGGTATTGTCCACCACGTCGGAGGCGAGATCGCCATATTTATCGTCAGCGGTGTATCTCACGTTGCCGGTCATGCCCGACGCCAGGTTAATGGCGCCCACCGCCGAAGGCCCGAAAGTCGAGCCGTGAAAATTATCACTCATGGCAAAATGCTGCGCGTAATTCCACAGCGCAGTTACGGTATTGCCGTCGTAATATCCCATCACTACGTTCGTGCCGTATGGCGCCAGCGAAGGATACGTAGTTGCCGAGCAAGCCACGCCGGTGAACTGAGGGAATTTGTCCATGAGTCCTGCGTCGAATGCCTGCTGTTCAGGCGTGTAGTAGTGGGTCTGATCGCAGGTGTAATTCTGGCTGGGATCGAGACGGAAGGGCTGCGCGGCGCTGCCGTTTGGGTTCAATGTCAGTAGCCCGAGGTTGAGGCCATTGACCGCGGGAGTTCGCGGACTCGCTTTAAACTGTGTTTCATTTGGCGGATTCGCCGCCACCGGGTAGGTCCCGAAGTAGTGATCGAAAGACTCGTTTTCCTGAAAAATGATTACCACATGTGTGATGGGCGTCTTAGTCTGGGCGCTTTTCGCAGAATTGCCGTCGGCCGCCAGCATTGGAGACGCAACATACAAACTCGCTGCGAACAACAATGCTGCTAACCATTGAAACGTTTTCATAGTCCCCCCTCGGAGATGGTTGTAACGATCAGCAATGCCGCATACTCGGCTCTGGACAAAGCAAGCCAAGCAAAAACAGATCGGTCACGCCTGCAATGCCCAATCCTTATACTCCATTTGTTTACACTCCTGTAACACAAAATTCACATTCCCTTAACATTAGGATGAAGCAGGGCGCCACAAGTGCAAAGATTTGCTAATGGAAGGCAAGCCAGTGTCATTTCTTGAGTGGAGTAACTCCCTTTGGCGCAGTCACAGGATGTTTTTCCGCTGGCTCGACGCGTATGAGCCCCATCATGCCGCCATCTTCGTGTTCGAGCAGATGACAGTGAAAGGGAAAAAGACCGATGGCGTTGGCATCGCGGAAATCGATTCGCAACTTTACGGTCGGATATTGAGTGGTTCTGCCATCCCAGAACGGAACTGGAATGGTGTCACGAAGGAAAGGCTCGTTAATCGGTATCCCAAACCATTCGAGCATTACGAAATGCACCTGGTGGATGTGAAAATCATGCACCTCTTGCGAACGGTTTTCGATAATCCAATCCTCCACATCTCCCTGATGCACCACGATGTTCGGCACGGAAGAGTGGGGATTAAACACGGCGGGAGTTTGGCCATCGACGGTTAAGTAAAAATTCATTGGGCCGTTCGGGTCACTCGGATTCTGAGGCTTTTCCGAGAAATAAAGTTTGCGAGTCCGTACAGGAGTTACGGTTCCCAGCCATGGCAAACTCGAAGGCTTGGTCCCTGCGACCACAGCGGCGGGCAAGGATGACTTCGGTTCGGGCGCGTTCGTGGAACTGACGATACTCATCAGCGGGCGGGTGGGATCGTTCTCACCCGCTGACCCTGTATTGACGCTACGAGTGATTAAAGTCGCAGCCGTTCCCTCCGGAGGCGCCTTCACAATGAATTCGATTCTTCCACCCGGCGGAACACCGAGATGGCTCTGCCAAAGCGCGTAATTGCCACCGCGTCCATTGTCATTGACTGGAGCGCCATCTACGGCGACAACTCCGAGCGCCTGCGGTTTCCCCTCGATCAACAGCTGCAAATTAAGGTAGGTGATGGAAGATGCGTTCACGATACGCCAGAACTGGCGCTCCGACGGTCGCATTCGTATTGTGGCTGGTTGATATCCCGGGTACGGAACGGAAACGAAATTCAGCGCAAGGTCTTTTGCCGGCGTTCCTGAGCCATTCGCCGTATTCCGAGCATCGCCGTCGCGGTCAAGAATTGCAGACGGAGCCTTTTGATCGGTAATCGACGGCGCTGCGCTCGGGTTCAGCAGATCTTCGTCCCGGATCACGATGACCCGTTCCGGCAATCCAGCCACTTCGCGGTTCACGCGCTCGATGCCTTCAATGATCAGTGCACCCGAGGCTCCGCCGACCACCTGCGCGCGAGTGAAGCCATGAAGATGAGGGTGGTACCAGTACAAGCCGGGCGGCTGGTCAGGCGGGATGCGAACCCGATATTCGAAAGGCCCATCGCCCGGCTGAATGGAAGTGTGCAGCACGTCGTCCTGATGGCACACCGGAGGGACCGTCAGACCATGAAAATGAAGGTTGGTTGAAGTTGCATTCATCGGTGCGCCGACGCATGGGTCGTCCGCTACAGTTGCCGCATTCTTAGCATTCGTGTGGCTCGCCGCAGGCATTGGCATTGAAATCGACTTTGACGTGGACTTTGAAACTGTCGGTGCAGGCGTGGACAAGAGCGTTGACGCGGAAGTCGGCACGATGGGCGTCAACTCGTTCTTCAATCGCAGGATGAGGAGATCGCCAGGATTAAGGCGCAGGTTCGGTGACTCGACCCCGTCTTTATAGATGTAACAATAGCGCGTGCGGCCGTGAGCATCGATGTCGCTTCGAAACGCGAAATCCACAATCAGCACACCATTTTCACTGCGCAGATCTACTGGCTCGGGAATCGCGCTGGACGGTTCCGGGCGCGGACAGGTTTCGTGTGCCGGAATGGCAGATGGCTGCTGACGATCTAGGTTTTGGGTAGCGTGTATTTGCCGATCGTCATGCAGGGCTTCCTGCATTTCGCGCGCCGCAGGCGTAGAGGCCTGAATTTCAGACAGCGCTGCCGCGGTATTGCGTACACCGGCAAATCCAAGAAGAGACGCAATAACCAAAAGTCGCACTCTACACGATATCTGGATGTTCGCAAGATCTGATTTGGTCACCTTTGTTTCGGTCTGCGTGGATTTCCCCTCTCCGTCTTGCTAAGGCATCTGCATAGCCATACGAATAACTCACAGTGCCGGGGCTTCCATCGACTCCGTTGCATCCATCAACTTTGATACGAGGGAAGAAGGCAAGTCCCAGTCGCCACAATCGAATGTAAGCGTTTGACCAACACACCTGTATGCGCCCGTGCCCATCCCGGCGACTAAGCCTTAACCAGCGCAGCCCGCTCCGCGGAGCTGGAGCATGTATAGTACTGCGGTGTGTCTTGGAATATCCATGTCCCACAACCCGTAGCCGTTGGGTTCTCCACTGATACTCGGATCTCTGGAATGATGCGGCCTCTTTCGCGACGAAAGGCAAATTCATGACGTGGGTTTTCATGTTCTTCTTTGTCTCGGGATTCTGCAGCATTCTGTGCGAACTTATCTGGTTGCGGCTGTCGATGGCGCAGTTTGGCGTCACCACGGCGCTCACCTCGATCGTTCTTTCCGTCTTCATGACAGGTCTGGGGGCTGGTTCCTGGTTCGGGGGCACGCTGATGCGCCGCTATGGAGATCGCGTCCGCTTTCCTGTCCTGCGTCTCTACGCCCTGCTTGAGCTCATGATTGGTTTGTCGGCGCTGGCCGTTCCCACCGAACTGATTTGGGGGCATCGCCTGTTGGAGCGACTGGCAGATCGCGCAGCATTGGCTTCCGCCGCCTATAACTCAATCTCCGGCTTGTGTCTGGCCGCTACCATGATCCCCTGGTGCGCTTGCATGGGAGCGACTATACCCGTGGCGATGTTCGCGATCCGCACCCGCCAGCGGGAAAGCGATTCCCGGTCATTCAGCTTTCTCTATCTTGCAAATGTACTGGGTGCGGTACTGGGTTCTTTTCTGCCGCTGCTTCTCATCGAGCTTTACGGCTTTCATAAGACCCTGCGGATTGGGGCGATCCTGAATGTGGCCATCGCCATCTCGGCTTTTGCGATGTCAATCGTTTCCCGTCCCGCGCAGCCGCGGGCCTCTAGATTGTCCTTGCCCGCGAATGGCCCAACCGACAGCCATATAGGCCTATTGCTTTTGTTATTCATCACCGGACTAGCCACCATGGGCATGGAGTTGATCTGGATTCGACTCTTCACCCCCTATGTCGGCCCAATGGTTTATTCCTTTGGCATGATCCTGGTGGCTTACCTTCTGGCTACCTTCGTGGGATCGCAGATTTATCGCTACTGGAGCCGTCGATATAGAACGCAAGAGAACCGCCTCACCTGGGTATCTCTCGCACTGCTCGGCATGCTGCCCCTGCTAACCGCGGATTACCGCGTTCCCCTGCACCTGGTGGCGCGGGTCTTCGTTGGCGTCATGCCCTTTGCGGGAATGATCGGCTTTCTCACTCCCATGCTCGTGGACCGTTGGTCGGGAGGCGATCCCGATCGCGCAGGCCGCGCTTATGCCGTCAACGTGGCAGGGTGCATTGCCGGTCCGCTCCTCTGCGGATTCCTGCTACTGCCTCAAGTCGGTGAGCGCTGGTCCGTGCTTCTGTTTGCCCTGCCGTGGTTCGTCATGGCATTTTCCTCGCGGCGCACTCCCGGATTCCGGCCCTTGAGCCGCGCTTTTGCTTATGCCGCATTAGTGCTCGCCCTGTGCGTCTTGTTCGCTACCAAGAATTTCGAAGCCCAGTTTTCCGTCCGCAGAGTGCGGCGCGACTCGACCGCAACCGTAATTGCGCAGGGCGAAGGCATGGGACGGCGACTCCTGGTGAACGGCATGGGAATGACCAAACTTACTCCCATCACTAAGATGATGGCCCACCTGACGCTCGCCTCGCTCGACCATACTCCCCGCAGTGCCTTGGTTATCTGCTTTGGGATGGGAACCACCTTTCGTTCCGTGATTTCGTGGAATATTTCCGGCACCGCGGTTGAGCTCGTGCCCAGCGTACCCATGCTCTTCAGCTACTATCACGCGGATGCGCGCGCGGTGACGAACTCCCCCTTCGCTCACGTGGTCATTGACGATGGCCGTCGCTTCCTGGAGCGTTCCCCCGCCAAATACGATGCCATTATCGTGGACCCGCCGCCGCCCGTAGAGACGGCAGGTTCCAGCCTTCTCTATTCGCAAGACTTTTACGCTGTAGCCAGACAGCGGCTCGAGCCGGGAGGAATTCTACAGCAATGGCTGCCGGAGGCGGACGATCCCACCCAGGCCGCGGTAGCTCACGCCATCAAGAGTTCCTTTCCCTACGTCCGTGTGTTTCGCGGGATGGAAGGTTGGGGCTGGCACTTCCTAGCGAGTGAACGCCCTATCCCCGTCCGCACTGCCGCGGAACTGGTGGCGAGAATGCCGCCGGGTGCGGTATCCGACATGATGGAATGGGGGCCCGCTTCGTCGCCCGAACGGCAGATGAACCTGCTGCTTGATCACCAGTCGCCAATCGATTCCATCATCGCACTGTCTCCCGCCACCCCCACGCTAACGGACGACCACCCCATCAATGAGTATTACCTGCTGAGAATTCCTTTTGACCAGTTGATGGCGATGGAGTGACAGGTGGACGCTGATATTCCCTAAGGCCAATGCATGTCACGCTTCCCACTCCACCACGGCAGCGGGTAGCATGTCTCTGCCGGCGCTATCATCGACGCTTCAAATCTCAAATCAATGATTGGGAGAAATTCAAAATTGCCTCGCGTCGAAGGTGACGGTTTGCGAGTGCGCTTCCGGGCAATAATCCTTATATTATATTCTGCCGATCACATTGCTGATCGGCTGTAGCAGGAATCCGGCAACCACGGCAGCTTCGGGTTTGACCCTGCTTTTCTCACGCCTGTAAGATCAATAATTCCCTATTTACTGCAAGATCTGCTGAGAGCAGCCGTCCCTACACGGTCAGGATGTCAGGATAAAGATGCCGCACGAGTTGCCGAAAGCTTACGAACCGGGTGCGATTGAAGCGCGCTGGGCCGAGTATTGGGTCCGGGAAAAACTGTTTCATGTGGAGACGCCTCCGCTCAGTTCGCCCAAAGAAGATTCGCGTCCCGTGTTCACGCTGCTCTTGCCGCCGCCGAATGTTACGGGTCGGCTCCACATGGGCCACATGCTCAACCAGACGCAGATGGACATCATCGTGCGCTGGCACCGCATGCGCGGCTATGTGTCGCTCTGGCTGCCGGGGACGGACCACGCCGGCATCGCCACGCAGATGATGGTGGAGCGTCAACTTGCGAAAGAAGGCAAGAAGCGCCGCGAGATGGGCCGCGAGAAATTCGTGGAGCGCGTCTGGGAATGGAAGCGCGAATACGGCGGCGCGATCTTCGACCAGATGAAGCGCCTCGGCGCGTCGGTCGATTGGGGCCGCGAGTACTTCACCATGAACGACAACCTGTCGAGCGCGGTGAAGGAAGCGTTCGTGCGTCTGTATGAAGATGGACTGATCTATCGCGGGAAGTACATCGTGAATTGGTGCTCCGACTGCGGAACCGCGATCTCGGATCTCGAAGTGAAGCACGAAGATGTCGCTGGCAAGCTGTATGAGATTCGATACCCGGTGGTCGGCAGTAACGAGTTCATTACGGTTGCGACAACGCGTCCGGAGACGATGCTCGGCGACACAGCCATCGCGGTCAATCCGACGGATGAACGCTACACGCATCTGCACGGCAAGCATGTGATGCTACCGCTGATGAATCGCGAGATTCCGATCATCGCGGATGAACTGGCGCAGCCTGAATTCGGCACCGGCGCGGTGAAGGTGACGCCCGCGCATGACCCCAACGACTTCGAGGCTGGGCTGCGGCACAATCTGCCTCAGATCGAAGTGATTGATGAACATTCAAGGATGAATGCGAATGCTGGTCCATACGCGGGATTGGATCGCTTCGCGGCGCGCGCGCGCATCGTCGAAGACCTCTCTGCACAAGGTTTTCTTGTTGGCACGAAGGATTACACGATTGCGATCGGCAAATGCGATCGCTCCGGCACGATTGTCGAGCCGCGTCTTTCGACGCAGTGGTTCATCAAGATTGCGCCGCTGGCCAAGCGCGCTATTGAAGTCGTGGAGAAGGGATACATCCGCTTCACGCCGGAAAACTACGGGCAGATTTATTTGAATTGGATGCGCAACATCCACGACTGGTGCATCTCGCGCCAGTTGTGGTGGGGGCACCGGATTCCGGCTTGGTATTGCACGAACCGCGATTGCAAAGAAGTCGTAGTGGCGCGCGAGGCTCCGGCGGCGTGCAAATGCGGAGGCACGAAGCTGGAGCAGGATACGGACGTGCTCGACACCTGGTTTTCGTCGGGCCTCTTGCCGTTCACTACGTTGGGCTGGCCTGAAGCGACGCGCGACGAAGAAGTGTTCTATCCCAACTCGCTAATGATCACCGGCTTCGACATCCTGTTTTTCTGGGTGGCACGGATGATCATGCTCGGATGCTGGTTCATGATGCCGCCGCACAAGCCGGGCAAGAATTCTAAAGCGGGGTTGGGTTCAGATGAAGATGCGCTGCGCGCAAGCGTTCCCTTCCGCGAAGTCTACATTCACGCGCTGGTACGCGATGCCGACAGGCAGAAAATGTCAAAGACAAAAGGCAACGTGCTCGATCCGATCGAAGTCATCGGCCAGTATGGAACGGACGCAACGCGCTTCACCCTGGCAGCGATGGCAGCACCGGGGACAGATATCGCGTTCAGCGAAAGCCGCACTGCCGGGTATCGAAATTTTGCCAACAAAATATGGAACGCCGCACGCTTCATGTTCATGAATGTAGAGCGGGCTGAACCGAGCCTGAGACCCACTATGAGGGGATTGGAAGCCAGCCCATACCTCCGCATCGACGGGTTCGCAGGGCAGACCCTCGAAGACCGCTGGATATTTTCGCACTTCAATCGTGCTGCAAAAGATGTGAACGAGTCTCTGCAGGCCTATCGCTTCGACGAGGCAGCAAATCGCATCTACGATTTTTTCTGGGGAGATTTCTGCGACTGGTATATCGAGTTGATCAAGCCTCGGCTAAATCCTGAAATTGGCGACTCAGAGGTCTTCGCCAAAACACTTGCGAATCTGACTACGCTCTTTGAGGCATCACTGCGGCTATTGCATCCTGTTATGCCATTCATCACGGAGGAAATCTGGAATGCAATGTACGATGGCAATCCGCCCATGAAGTCGATCGCGCTGGCTGCTTATCCCGAGGCGGACGAGATGCAACTCGATATTCCTGCTGAAATACAGATGGCGATCCTGCAGGACCTAATCGCAGCCGTACGGACTCTGCGAGCGGAATTGAAGGTTGAGCCTAAGATAAAGGTGACAATTGAAATATTTTCTCACGATCCCGAGACATGGAATGTGATTCAAGGCAATCGCGAGGCGGTCGAACACTTAGCCGGCGTGCAAAGCATCACCGAGGTGACAGAATCGCAAGCTCGGCAAGCACCTTCTCGCAGTACGTCACGGTTCGACGTACACGTGGTCTACGAAAAAAAGATTGACATTGCGGCGGAGCGCGAGCGTCTAACCAAAGACCTGGAAAAGATTGAGAAAGAACAGACCAACGGGCAGCGGCAGCTTTCCAATGAGCAGTTTCTATCGAAGGCTCCGGCAAAGGTAGTCGAGGGATTGAAGACACGTGCGGAAGAGCTCAAGGTATTGCAGGAGAAGATGCTGGCGAAGCTGAAGGAACTGGCTTAAGTACGGATCGAACATGGACTGGAATTCACGACGTATTACCGCGATTCTTGAGAACGCGCTCCACGAAGATCGCGCGACGAGCGATGCGACCAGCTATGCCTGCATCGATCCCAATCAGCGCGCTTCAGCGACGATTATTGCCAAACAAGAGTGCATTCTGGCCGGTCTTGGATGCGTGCCACGAATTCTCGATGTCTATGCGGCGCTCGACGGCGCAGTCACTTCGCATTACGAGGTGACCAGCCATCCTTCCATCTTTGATGGTATCCGCGTGAATGCAGGGCAGCAGATTGCGGTGATCCGGCATAACGCACGGGTAGTTCTGTCGTGTGAGCGAGTGATCCTGAATTTCCTACAGCGCATGGCCGGGATCGCTACCACCACTCGCAAGTTTGTAGATGCAGTGGAGGGAACGCGCGTGCGGATTCTCGATACCCGCAAGACGGCTCCGGGACTGCGCGTGATCGATAAGTACGCCGTGCGTTGCGGCGGCGGGCAGAATCATCGGCTGGATCTTTCGGACGGCGTGTTGATCAAGAGCAATCACATTGCGCTGGCCGGAGGCGGAATTCCAGCGCTCGAGCATGCGATCCGTAACCGACGTGGCCGGCAGCCGATCGAAATTGAAGTGCGGTCGCTCGAAGAACTGCAACAGGCGCTCGACCACGGGGCCGAGGCGATTCTGCTCGACCATGTGAGCGTTGAGAATGTTCGCAAGGCAGTCGATATTTGTTCGCATCATTCCCGGCGAATTCCGCTGGAGTGTTCGGGCGGCATCAATCTGGAGAATGTTCGCTCATTTGCAGAAACAGGCGTAGATTTCATCTCAGTCGGAGCGCTGACACATTCGTCAACAGCCGTGGATATGAGTATGCGAGTTACGCCGGCTTAA